>JAKARS010000006.1:62575-65344 GCA_021828375.1 Nitrospirota bacterium | reverse complement strand
GGCGAAAGCGCTCGGCCAGAAGCGGAATGTCCTCCGGGCGATCCCGGAGGGGAGGCAGCATGACGGGAAAGACCCGGAGCCGGTAGTAGAGATCCTCCCGGAAACGTCCGGCCCGAACTTCTTCCTTCAGGTTTCGGTTGGTCGTCGCCACGATCCGGATATCCACCGGAACCGGACGGGCTCCCCCCACCCGGTCGATCTCCCGCTCCTGGATCACCCGCAGAAGCTTCGCCTGAAGAGCCATCTCCATCTCACCGATTTCGTCGAGAAGGATCGTCCCCGTATGGGCCAATTCAAATTTGCCGATCTTCCGGACAACCGCTCCCGAAAAGGCGCCTTTCTCATACCCGAAGAGCTCCGACTCCAGAAGGTTGTCGGGAAGTGCGGCACAATTGACGGCCACAAAGGGACGATGCGCCCGGGTCGATCGTTCATGAAGGTAGCGGGCAATGAGCTCCTTGCCGGTTCCGCTCTCTCCTTCGATCAGAACCGTTGCCGGAGTGGCTGCCACCGCATCGATCATCCCTAAAATTCGGATCATTCCCGGATCCCGGGTCAGGATGGGACGCGACACGGACTCCCAGGGGCCTGTGCGGCCCACCAGCAGAGCCGGAGCGGTTCCGGGACGCATCGGCTTCAGGATCTTTCGAAGATCCTCCGCCTTGAAGGGCTTTGTCAGAAAATTGACGGCTCCTTGTTGCATCGCCGCGACGGCCTGTGGAACCGTTCCGTACCCTGTCATGAGAATGACACGCGTCAGAGGTGCGATGGACCGAAGGTGGGAGAGGAGCTCCATCCCGTCGACGGAGGGCATCCTCACATCGCTGATCACCCAGCCATACTCCTCCCGGGAGAGCTTCTCCATCGCCTCTTTCCCGTTTTGGGCAAGACTGACCCGAAACCCGTCCTGACGAAGGGTTTCTCCCAGAGCGATCGCCATCTCCGGCTCGTCGTCAACCACCAGAATGCTTCCGGCTTCCTGTGTTCCCACCTTGACCTCCTCAGCCCCCTTCCGGATTCCCGGAAGAGCGGGCCGCGGGAAGCGTCAGGACAAAGACCGTCCAGCCGTCTTCCCTTCCATGCCTGATATCTCCTCCGTGAGCGACTGCGATGTTGTGCACAATGGACAACCCGAGCCCCGTTCCCTTGGCCCGCGTGGTAAAGAACGGATCAAAGACACGCTCGGCTATGTCACTAGCAATACCTGTGCCATTATCGGAGACACGAAAGAGAATCTCTCCCCGCGGTCCTCGGAGCCCTTCAAGGCGGACCTGACGTGAGCCGGCCGGCTCCTCTCCCGGAGGCTCCGGCAAGGCGCTCACCGCCTCGAGGGCATTGGTGGCGAGGTTGAAGAGAGCGTGGTAGAGGAGGTCACTGTCTCCGAAGAAGGTCAGGGGTCCCTCCGGAACGAGACAGAAAATCTCGGGAGGCGGGCGGTCGCGGAATGCGGAGGAGGCCATTCGGGAAAGATCCCGGGTCAGCCGGGCCACAAGATCCCGAGCGTCGACCTCCTCCTCTTCCAGGGAAGGAGTTCTTGTATGGTAGAGAAGATTGCTAACCAGGCGGTCCATGGAGGCAATGGAGGTGGCCATATGGCCAAGATATTCGCGGACCTTCGACGTTTCGGCCTCCCGATCAAGAAGGGAGCGGAAGAGTTCAAGGCTTCCCAGCGGACTTCGAAGCTCGTGGGCAATCTGGGCAATCATCTCTCCCATGGCCCGCAGTCGGCGGTCCCGGGAAACCTCCTCCTCCATTTCCTTGAGGCGGGTGGCATCGGAAAAGACAAAGACATAACCAATCTCCTGTCCTTCCGGCCCCTTGACGGGACGGCGGACAGCGACCCACGAACGTCCCCCATGGTCGAGGGCGACAGAGACCTCACGGGAGCTCTCCTCCGCTGGAGGCCAGAGCCCCTTGCCGGAAAGGAGGGCAAGGAAATCCGGCGAGTGGGGGTCGGCAAAGGCATCCATGGCCGGATTGCGGTAAAGAGGAACGCCTCCAGGGAGGAGAACCGCCACTCCTGCGGACAGGCTTTCAAGGATGGCCTCGAGAAAGCTTCCCTGCCGGTCGAGAGCGCGATTGGTCCGGGTCAGGTCCTCGGAAAGCTCGGCAATGCGACGCTCAAGGCCCGAATAGGAGGAGACGAGGGATTCGGAGGCCGACTGGAAGGAGAGAAAGGCCTGACGAAGAATCTCCTCCCGCTCCTCGGGAGGAAGGGGTTGGGCGTTTTCCGCCCTTGCGGGATCAGGGTCCTTCATGACGTTTTTCCAGGGTAATTTCAGTGATTTTCATTCCGGCAAGCTTGGCCACATCCTGCCCCGGATAACCTTTGACAGTCTTTTTAAACCAGTCCAGAGCCTCCTCCTGTCGCCCCTCGGAAAGAGCCGCCTGACCCAGCTGATACATGACCCATCCTCCTTGGGGATTGCCCTGACAGCAGTCAAGAAACTTTCCCCAGTCCTTTCGGGCAGTCGTCAGATCCCCCTCCTCCCGGGCCATCTCCCCCAGCCGGTACAGGCTCTCGGCAAGTTCCGTCCTGGCATCGGGACGGACTTCAAGACCCGGAAGGGCCTCGAGCAACAATTCCCGACCCCGATCGGCCCTGCCGGCATCGATCTCGAGGAGCCCAAGACGGGCTCTCTGTCGGTCAGGGTCTTTCTCGGGCACCCCTGAATCCTCCCACGCCTCCAACACCCGCCTCTCCCCCTCCTCATCCCTCCCCGCCACGGCCTCCTTGAGCGCCGAATCAAACCAGCCCTCCCGAAGCGG
>JAKARS010000006.1:50294-62475 GCA_021828375.1 Nitrospirota bacterium | reverse complement strand
GGATGCTTCTCCGGAAAGGTCATCGCCACCATGCGGATCTTGGCCATATGGCTCCCGGGTGTTCCTGGCTCGTCCATCGTCAGCTCGCGCAGACGGCCCTTCTCCCGATCGGGATGGCCCAGGCGCCCCGACAGACGAGCGCGGTAGTACATGGCCAACGAGAGTCGGGAGTCGTTGGGAAACAATCGGATGAATCTCCGGAAGAGCGTGACGGCCCGAAGATCATGGTGGGCACGGTAGGCATAGCGACCGAGAAGGAACAAGGCCTCCGGATGGGCATAGGGATAGTCGTGAGAGAGGGAGAGGGCCGCCAGGAAGTCTTCTCCCGCTCCGGGGATATCCCCCCGATCGAGCTTCAGATGTCCCGCCAGATAAAGCCAGCGCAGCCGATCGTCCTTGGTGACAGGGCCGGGGAACTTCTCGGGGTCGGCCATGAGAAGGCGCTTTTCGGCGCGGGGAAGATCCCCTTTTTCGCGATAGGAATCGGCAATGGAAAGGAGAGCCCGATAGCTCCAGGGGCTCTGGGGATTTTCCGACCGGAGCCTCTCGAGGAGTCCCCGGCCTTCGACACCGAAGCGCTTCCTAACCAGGTACTGTCCCATCCTGAAGAGCACTTCCCCCTTGTCCCAGCCGGGTGGGGGCACCTTTTCGGCCTGACGGAAGAGGGCCAGCGGCCTCCTGAAGTCCCGATCTCCCCGCCTGATGGAACGTCTGGCCTCGATTCGCGCACGGAGCAGGAGGGCGGGCCCCTGGAGAATCGAGCCAGGATGGTCTTTCAGCAACATGGTCACGGCCTGCAGTGCCAGACGATCATGCCCTCCCTTGAAATAGCGTCTGGCGGCCCTGAAAAGGAATTCATCGCTTCGGGCGTGAAGTGCGGCAGGAAGCTTTCCTCCGCCGGAAGGAAGGGATGCCGAAAGGGCTCTTCCGGGAAGGGTCAGAACGATCAGGGACGCAAGGAGAAGAAGGGAGAGGAATCTCTTTCTTCCTGACATGACGGACGATACCCCCTTCCGTTCCTTTGTTTGGTCCATGTGACCGGAATTTATGCCAAACGCGACCGAAGGGGACAGGATGATCGAACTCTCCATGGTTCTCCCCTCTCCGAACGGGTGATCAGAAGGAGCGGGGGAAGGCCGACATGGCCCCCCGGTCGCCCGGATTGTAAAAGGTCACGCGATGCTTCCCAGCGTTTTTGCTCTGATACATCGCCATATCGGCCGAGGACAAAAGCTCAGCGGGGGAACGGCCGTCCCTCGGGAAACAGGCCACTCCCACCGAGCAGGAGAGGACGCCCTTGCCCACCGGAGGGAAGAAGGGGTCATCGAAGGTGGCGATCAGGCGCTGGGCCAGCGACTCCACCCAACTTCGTGACTCCCCCGTGCCGGTGAGGCAGATGACGAATTCGTCTCCTCCGAGTCGGGCCAAAAGATCCTCGCCCCGGATGACGGAGCCGAACCGGTGAGCCACCTCCACCAGGATCCGGTCTCCCGTCGCATGTCCGTGTCTGTCATTGACCGACTTGAAGCCATCGAGGTCGATAAAAAGAACGGCCAGATCCCGTCCCTCCTTCTCGGCACGACGGCAGGCCACCTCCAGAAACTCGAAGAGCCTCTTCCTGTTGGGAAGGCCGGTCAGCCGATCCACCAGGGTTTCCTGTTCGAGAATCTCCCGCGACCGTCTCTTCTTTTCCATGGACAGGGCAAAAAGGCGCCAAAGGAGCCAAAGAAAAAGCCCCAGGGAGACACCTGCCGCCACAAGATTCCTCTCCGCATGCTCGAGCCGCCGGACCAAGGCCTGACGCACTCCAAGGAGCTCTCCCTTTTTTCGTCCTTCGAGTCGCCGGACCTGCGACCGGATCCGGTCCATTAAGTCCTTTCCTTCGTTGCCTTTAAGAATCTGCATCGATTCTGAGCGCTCGCCCCGGCCATAGAGACCGATCGTCCGGGAAAGCTCCGAACGCTTCGCCGCCGCGAGAGCAAAAAGCACGTCGAGATCCTTCGAATCCTGGGATCCACCGGAGAACGCGTCGCGAAGTTTTCGCTCAAGGACCATCGACCGGCTGATCCCCTTGATGTACGGGGCAAGATAGGACGGATTCCCGGTCAGAAGATATCCTCTTTGTCCCGTTTCGGCATCGTCCATGGACAGGAGATAGTCCGACACGAGGGTCTCTTCGCGTTCAAAGCTCCCGGCAAGAACGAGGGCCCTGCGCACAAGGCGGGTGGAATCGTAGGAGTGGACTGCCAGGACTCCGAAAATGCTCCCGACGAGGAGGGCTCCGAAGACAAAGACCCTCTCAGGCTCACCGTAAAGCCAACGGGTCACCCGTCTGCGGATTCCTTTCCGGGAGTCCGGGGGAGCCTCGCCTTTTTTACCCGAGCTGGCGTCCATCTCACGAGATCCCGAAGCGTTTCAACTTCTCGATCAGGGTCGTCCGGTTGATTCCCAGAAGCTCCGCGGCCTTGGAGCGATTGCCCCCCGCCCTCTCAAGCGCCTTCTGGACCAGCGTCCGTTCGATGTCACCCATAAAGGCGGTCAGGCTGAAATCCGATTCCGTGTCGATGGGGACGGCCAGTCGTGCGGGATCCGGAAGGACATTGACAGAGGTGCCCTCAAACAACACGGGCAATCCGGCATCAGGAGAGCTGTCTGACTGAGGGGACAAAGGAGTGGAGGGAATCTCCGCAGAGGAGGGCAGGGACTCGGGAATGGCGGGGAGATGTTGACGGATCTTCTCCGGGAGAAGGTCGACGGTCACGGTTTCTCCCCCATGGAGCACATGGAGCCGCTCCATCACGTTTTCAAGCTCCCGGACATTTCCTGGCCAAGGATAGTCGCACAAGGCCTTTTGGACATCCCTGCCCAAGGCCACGGGATCCCCGCGCCCCTCCTCTTCCCATCGGTGCTGAAAGAACGCCATCAGAAGGGGAATGTCCTCTTTTCGCTCCCGGAGGGGAGGGATCTCGACAGGAATGACCGAAAGGCGATAGAAGAGGTCCTCGCGAAAGCGCCCTTCCCGGCTCATCTCTTCAAGATTCCGATGGGTCGCCGCCAAAACACGCACATTGGCCGTCTGAACCCGAATTCCCCCCACCCTCTCATAGGTCTTTTCCTGAAGGACTCTCAGAAGCTTCACCTGAAGAGGCAGAGGAAGCTCCCCAATTTCATCGAAGAAGATCGTCCCGCCATTGGCCAGCTCGAAGCGGCCGGGACGTCCCGTCACCGCTCCCGTGAAGGCTCCTTTTTCATGGCCGAAGAGCTCACTTTCCATGAGCCCTTCCGGGATCGCACCGCAGTTTACCGGGACAAAGGGAGCATGCGCCCGGGGGCTGGCATCGTGAAGGATCCGGGCAATCCGCTCCTTTCCCGTTCCGCTTTCTCCGGTGATCAGAACCGTCGAATCGCTCTTCGCCACCCTTGCCACCAGAGACAGGAGCTCACGCACCCTCTTCGATTGCCCGACAAACCGCCCGGAAAACTCTTCAATCGGTCTAGTTGTGGGAGGGGCGGTTTTCCCCATGGTGCCTCCTTGAACCCAATGAAAACCCTTCTTTCCCGAAAAAGACTCCGAGCGGCCCTGTCAGGGCAGACAGGCCTCTTTCAGCAACAGGCCCGCCTTGAGACCGACAGCATTCCTCCAATGATCATAGCCGACTTCCCGATGTTTCACCAAATCTTACCCTTAGCCGTCAGGCCTCTCTGTCTCCCGGATCTCTCGAAGACGATTTTCAAGCCGCGTGAGTGAGACCCGGGAGAGGGCCCCGTTTCTGCCCCGAAATCCCTTGATCTCCTCGGAAGAAGCCGTCACGGACAACAGCCTTCCTGCATTTTCAATTTCCGAAAGAGAGGGCGTGACATTATAGGGGCAGACTTCCTGACAAATGTCGCATCCAAAAAACCACTCTCCTCCGAATTTTTTCCGAAGCTCGAGCGGGTCATCCGACGGCCTTTCAATCGTCAGATAGGAGAGGCAGCGCCGGGAATCGAGACGAAAAGGCTCCACCAGGGCTCCGGTGGGACAGGCATCAAGGCAGCGACGGCATCCCCCACAGATTTCGGTGGATCCGTAGGCATCGATTCTTGAAGGGAGAGGCGTGGAGAGAAGAAGTGAGCCGAGAGTGAAATAAGAGCCCTGGCCCGGGCGAATCAGCAAGGTGTTTTTCCCGATTGCCCCCAACCCGGCACGCCGCGCCAGGGATTTTTCGAGAAGAGCCCCATGATCGACCTTGATGAGGGGAGTCTCCCCGGAGGGAAGGAAGGGGGTGATGGCCGTGATCACCCGGCCAAAGGCTTCTTCAAAGAGCCGGTGGTAATCTGGGCCCACCGCATAGCGGGCAATTTTGGCAAAACGCTCATGGGAGGCAGTGTCGAGGGACTGGCTCTTTTCCGAGCTGCCGGAGCCATGGAAAAGAAGACCGATGACGAGAGTCCTTTTGCCAGGATAACCCCGGGAAAGTTGCTGCCTTCGGTGAGCGCTTCGGGCCATATAGTCGAGCTTCCCATGGAAGCCGTCCTTGAGCCATTCCTCGAAAAATGGCCACTCGGGAGCTGCCGCTGGATCACAGAGGATTCCCCAGGCAGGGAACTCCTGGTCCATCGCCAGGGAAAGCGCCTCCATCAGGGCTCCGCTCCCCGGAGAAGTCTCCGGGGGAATCCGGAGCTCCATCCTACAGATCCGGGAGTTCGAGCTTGGGCAGCCCTTCAAGAAGTGTCTTAAAGATCTCCTCCAGCCGTCCGTCGGAAAGCTCGAGCACTCGCAACGCATCCATCATCGTAAAGTCCGGGGTCGGGGCTTCTTCCAGACCAAACCCGGCCATTGTCGCCAGACCATCGGCCAGAGAGATGATAGCGGCCTCCAGCTGATAGGACGGCGCCCGAGCCGGATTGTTGTGCCACCCGATGGGGATACGGATTGAGGAGGGAAAGCGCCAAAAGTAGGACAGCCTGAAGCCAACAAAGGCGTGGCTCGCCCCAAAGAAATCCTCTTCGAAGCGCCAGTCTGGGACATTTTGGTCCCGGTCAAAAACATCCGACATCCATTCTTCAAAGTCAAGATAGAAGATGACCTTTCCGAAGTCATGAAGAAGTCCCGCCGTTCCGAGATCTTCCGGAGTTCCCATCTCAAGGGATTCACCGATCATCCGGGAGAGGACCGACACGGCAAAGGAGTGCTTCCAGAGCTTCAGGGTTCCCCGGCGGCTTTCGATCCGGTCAAAGACCGCCATCGAGAGGATCAGGCCTCGAATCCCGTTGATCCCGAGAAGCAGCACCGCCTCCCTGATTGAGCCGACCTTTCCAGACCGGGAATAGAAGGGGGTGTTGGCAACCTTAAGAATTCGGGAGGCCATTGACTGATCCTCTTCGATGATCTTTGCAAGACGCACCATCGAAAGATCGGGATCGTCAAGATAGGAAAGAGCCTTCTGGCTGATCGCAGGGAGCGTGGGAAGATGGTCAATGGAAGAGAGGCGCTCAAAAAGCCTGTCCGTCGGGGGACGGGGGGCGGAGGTTCTTGGAATGGGTGGAAAGGGATCAGAGCTCATACACACCCTTCAATGAGTTCATCTGAACAGAGGATCCTTCCCCCGCAAGGCCTTGAATGGTCACTCGGCCTTGGAATGGATTTTGTCTCCAACGTAAGACTCGACAGCTTCCGAAAGAACACGGGTGAAGCGATCAAGCTCCTCGGGAATGACCCCATTTTCTGGCGTGAGGTGAACAAGGCGGGAACGGGCCTCGGCCAGCCACTCTTCTCCCCATTTCGGCCAATAATCGGGAGAAGAAGCTTCTGCTGACTGGACATAGACCTCGAGAATCCCCATTTTCCGAAGGCGCTCAAGTAAAGGACGACTCAGTGGTTGTCCGGCCTTCACCACCAGGCGCCCGGCGGAGTCCCGAACATCCATGCCCAAAGGGTTGTCCGGAACGTCGAAGTCACCGGTCAGGTCAATGCGCTTGAGATGCGAGGCAGTAGACATCCTTAGCCTTCCCTCCCCCTCAAAAGAAGATCTGCGAGAGCGTCCTCCCCCACAAGACCATACCACCCTTCGAAGAGCTCTGACAAGCGTGGATTGGGAGTCGGAAGGGAAATAGAGCCCTGATAGAGGAGTCCTTCCCGAGCCAGGGCCAAGGCTCCCCCCAGAATTTTTTGTCCCTCCGCCATTCGATCTCCTCGGACAGGCTCAGAAAAACAGAGCCCCCCAGGCGGTGTATTGGCAGACGATGATGACGGAAAAAGGCAAGAAGTCGCTTCCGTCGATGGGACTCCCCAGGAGGCGAGCCCCATCGACAACCATCCATGGAGGCGCTCGTAAAAATGAGGCCAATCCTGTCCCCGAGGAAATCCTTGTCCCCAAGGGACAAAGAGTGAAAGGCAGAGATCCTTTCCATGGAGTACGGCCCCTCCCCCAGTGGGACGAACCACAATCTCCTCGTTGGGGCAAGACCAGTCCGGAGGGAGGGTTCCGGCCCAAGAACGGCCAACCGTCACTCCCGAATGAATGCGATAGAGGCGCAAAAGAGACCGGCGCCAAAGTGACGGGCGCGAAAGAATCTCCCGATCTCGCGCCATTTGATCGCGCGCCGATCCTCCCCGATCCGAAAGAAAGATTACCTTTCGGTCAAACCCACCGTTTGGCACACCGGCAGACATCCCACCCCCCTAAAGGGATCGGGGGTCGGTCAGAACGGGATCCCGGGCTGCACCGACTTCGTCGGGACGGGAAACCGGAGTCCGTCTGGGCGCTCCCTTTAAGAGCTCGGGGGATCGGCGGGCCTTCTCGCAAATCGTCCGAAAATCCCGGGCAAACCGGTCCAGCGTCTCTTTTGATTCGGTTTCCGTGGGCTCGACCATCAGCGCTTCGGGAACAATCAAGGGAAAAGAGACAGTCGGAGCGTAATACCCTGCATCAAGGATCTCCTTGGCAAAGTCAGAGGCATGAAGGCCGTGGCTTGAGAACTCCCTGGCTGACAAGACGAATTCATGAGCACAGAGGCCCTCGCCTTTTCGGGGCAGCACCCCGTCAAGCAGAACGCGAAGATAGTTGGCATTGAGCAGGGCATACAACGAGACATCCCGAAGCCCATTTTTGCCTAACATCTTCATGTACCCCAAGGCCCGAAGGAGGACAAGCGTCGACCCGACAAAGGAGCGGAGCGGGCCAATCGACCCTTCGGGGCTTGCCAGACGATAGCGACCCTCCTCTTTCACAATTCGTGGTGAAGGAAGAAACGGAGCCAGCTCCCGAGTCACCCCGACCGGTCCCGATCCCGGACCTCCTCCCCCGTGAGGGGTCGCAAGGGTCTTGTGGGTATTGATATGAACAATATCAAACCCCAGATCTCCCGGCCGAAGAACTCCCATAAAAGCATTGAAGTTTGCACCATCCATATAAAGAAGAGCCCCTGCCGAGCGGACAAGGGTAATCATTTCTTTCAAATTTTTCTCGAAAAGCCCAAGGGTGTTGGGAACGGTCATCATGACCATGGCCGTCCGATTTGAGAGGGAGTCCCTGAGCGAGTCGAGGTCAACGCCTCCGTCGGGTCCCGACGCCACAACCCGAACGGAAAACCCCCCCATTGCGGCACTTGCGGGATTGGTTCCATGCGCGGAGTCTGGGATGAGAATCTCTGTACGGGTCCGATCTTTCTTTGATTCAAAATATCGACGAGCAATGAGAATGCCTGACAGCTCACCATGGGCTCCTGCGGCTGGAGCAAGGGTCACCTCATCCATTCCCATCAATGAGGCCAAGCTCTCTTCACAGATCGCAAGGGCCTCCAAAAGCCCTTGCATTCCCTCAGCATCCATGCGGGGGTGAAGATCTTTGAACCCTGGGATTTCAGGAATCCGATCCATGACCTTTGGGTTGTATTTCATGGTGCAGGAACCCAAGGGATAAAAATGGGTGTCCACTCCGCGGGAAAGATGGGAAAGACGGGTAAAATGCCTCACCACTTCGAGTTCAGAAAGCTCCGGGAGAGACGGGGGATCGCTCCGAAGGAGCTGAGCGGGAATTTTTTTTGTTACAGCCAGAGGATCGGCCCCGGGACCGCAAACGCCCTTTGTTCCCCGGCGAGACTTTTCCCAAAGAGTTGGCTCCATCGGAGGGCGCTCCACAACCCGTCCCTCACCATCACGAATATCTTCCACCTGCGTCATCGATTCCTTCTCTAGAATGTTTCGGATCAGTGTTGGCTCAAAAATTCCCGAACAAGATCGACAGCCTGATTGATTTCTTCTTCTGTTCGGACCTCGGTGGCACACCAAAGGGAGCGTCCCGACCAGGAAGGTCCAAGGACGGGCTCAAGAGGGAGCCCCCCCAAAATGCCTCTTTCGAGGAGAAATTGACTCATCTTCCGAGCCGGAGGCGTCATTTCCAGGACAAACTCATGAAAGAACGGAGCATCCGGGAAAAGATTGCGAACTCCAGGAAGAGCCGTCAGGCGTTTCTCCAGCTCGTGAGCGTTTTTCAACGATCCGGCTGCGGCCCTTGCCAAACCGCCAGGACCCAGAAGGGCCATGTTGACGAGAGCGGCAATTCCCAGCAGAGTTTCATTGCTGCAAATGTTAGAATTGGCCTTTTCCCTGCGAATATGCTGTTCCCGAGCCTGCAGGGTCAAGACGAAACAGGGACGCCCCTCGGAATCCTTTGTCATGCCGGCCAGACGACCGGGAATCCTGCGGACATACTTTTTGCGGGCGGTCATGAGCCCCAGATAAGGGCCTCCTGAAGAAAGTGGCAGACCCAAGGACTGGCCTTCTCCTGTGGCAATGTCTGCGCCCCATTCTCCGGGAGTGCGGAGGAGCGCAAGTGCATGCGGATTGGCATGCAGAATAAAAAGCGCCCCTTGACCATGGAGAAGGTCCGCGACTCCGGAAAAATCATCGATTGTGCCGAAAAAGGTGGGGATGGCTCCCACAAAACAGGCCAGGCTCTCATCCACTCTCGCCTTAAAAGCCTCTGGTGTCGATTGTCCTCCCTGGCCCAAAGGCAGGAGATCAATCTTGATGGATAACCCTTCGAGATAGGTGTGCACCACCTCTCGAATCATGGGATCCAATCCTTCGGAGAGGAGAATGCGGCTGCGGCCGGTTTCTCGGATGGCCACAAGAACGGCCTCTGCCAATGCCGTCGCCCCGTCGTAGAGGGAGGCATTGGAGAGATCCATGCCATAGAGGCGAGAAATGGCCGTCTGAAATTCGAAGATGGCCTGGAGAAGCCCCTGTGAGGCCTCAGGCTGATACGGAGTGTAGGAGGTCAGGAATTCTCCCCGGCTGACCAGAGCCCCTGTGGCCGAGGGTATGAAGTGGTCGTAGGATCCTGCCCCTCGAAAGACAACAGCACGTGAGGCGTCCTTATTTTTTTCTGCGAGACCGGCAAACCACCGGAGAAGAGCACGCTCGTCCATCCCTTCCCCCAAAAGAGAAAGATCAGGAGCTCCCGGGCGCGGGTTTGTGGAAGGAAACTGGAGAAGAAGATCCTCGATTGATTTCAGGCCAATACGGGCAAGCATTTCTCCCGTCTCTTCAGGGGTATGGGGAATAAAGCTGGCCATGGCCTAGTGTCCACCTCCGGAGACGATCAGCTTCTGATAGGCGGCCTCGTCAGGGAGAGTGAAAAACTGGCTGGGATCAGAGGCCTTCAGCTCAAAAAGCCAGCCCTCACCATAGGGATCGTCATTCACAAGACCAGGATTATTCTCAATTTTCTCGTTGACTGAGACGACTTCTCCCCCTAAAGGCGCATAGATTGAAAAGGCGGCCTTGACCGATTCGATGATCGCCACCTCTCCGCCTTTTTCCACCTTTTTCCCAATCTTTGGGAGCTCCACGAAAACCACGTCCGTAATCTCTTTCTGTGCAAAATCTGTTATCCCCACTTTCATGCGGCCTTCCTGTGCCACAGGGGAAATCCATTCGTGTGTCGTTGTATAACGTCGTTCGGAACTCACGGTTTTGCTCCTTCCGGATCAGATACAATTTTTTCGACTCCGATCAAACACCCGGAGTCTTGGAATGTGGCGAAACTTTGATAAAGGGGCGAGGATGCATTTTTGCCCGGTGGTGTTTCCCATGGATTTCCACCATGGCTTCAGCGCCATGCTGAAACTTTTCCCAAAAGGGACCGGACAGGTAGGCAAGGCCAAAGCCTCCCCCTACCCGAGGAGAATGGCCTCCCGAGGTCACCTCCCCTACCCGTTGGCCGGTCTCCGGATCAAGCACGGGGCAATGACTCCGGGGAATTCCTCGGTCGAGCAGAACAAATCCAGACAGACGCTCCCGCCCTTTGTCATTTCTTGCCGCCATCATCGATTCCCGTCCGAGAAAATCCCCCTTGCGGAGATTGACGGCAAATTCGAGACCTGCGTCAAAGGGTGTCCGTTCTCGAGTGAGTTCCTGCCCATAAAGGGAGTATCCCATCTCCAGACGAAGGAGATCCCTCGCCCCTAAGCCTGCCATGGCCAGGCCATGGGCCATCCCCTTCGTGGAAAAGACTCGGTAGAAGTCGAGGACACATGGAGCAGGTCCAAAAAATTCCCACCCATCTTCGCCAGTGTAGCCGGTCCGACTCACCCACAGGAGGCCTCCTTCTGCAGGGAGCTGTCGAACCTCCCGTCGAAGCATTGATTCAAATCCTTGGCCCAGAAGGGAGACAATTTCAGGTGATTTGGGCCCCTGAAGGGCCAGCCCCACTTGTCCCGGAGACTGATCCTCCAAGTGGATTGCCGGGGACAGTCGTTCACGGATATAGGCATAATCGCCTTCACGGGTCCCTGCATTGACAATGATGTGAACCGTTTCGGGATCAAAGGCGCAAGCGATCAGGTCATCCACTGCGCCCCCGTTGCTGTCGGGAAGAATGCCATAAAGGCTCTTACCAAAGGGAACAGCTTCGAGATCAGAGGTCATGAACCCATTGATGGCATGGCGAGCCCCGAGCCCTCTCACAATAAAATGACCCATATGGGAAATATCGAAAAGTCCGGCAACCTCTCGAACAGCTCGAGATTCCTCGAGAATTGAGCTGAAGGTGAGGGGAAGTTCATACCCATGAAAATCTGTCATGCGAGCACCGTGGCGCAGGTGCTCAGGAACAAGGGGAAGCGTCAAGGGAGAATCCTTCCGTCCTGGTGGGTGGGGTCTGATCAGAGAAGTTGGCGGGAAAGCGCCTTGAAGACCTTCTGGTCGATGTCGATATGCGCCTTTGATTCAAGCTGGTTCTGAAGGGCTTCCACCGTCTCGTTCTGAATCCGGGAGCGTTCAGAGGCCAGATCGGATGATGGCTGTCCCTCCGAAGGGGCTGAAGGAATTGCACCGATTGTCTGGGAGGCCCTGACAAAAAGTTGGGCGCGCTGGACAAGCACATCGAGTCGGACAGACCGCTCGAAACTCTGGGCACTTTGATGGGTCTCCTTGAGGAAGGTCACATAGGCATCCTTTGAAAACACAGGAGGATTCCCCACCTGAAAAAAAGGAATTTTAGCGATCTCATCGACGACAGTTTTATCGGAAACAGCGATTCCAAGAGACTTTCCCTCATCGATCCAAAGCTGACGATAAATCATGTTCCGAAGAACAAGCCCAGGGAAGTTCAAGTCTTTCAAAATCTTGGCCCCGAGATCCCCGCGAAGAAGGCGCTTGTAGTTGTCCTTCATGATCAGGTAATCCCGGGAATAGTCCTTGGCCTTGATCGGCACACCATCGACTTTGGCAACGACATCCCCCCCCGAAGATCCACTCTGGGAGAATCCCCACCAACCCATAGACAGAACAAAAATCCCCCCTGTCAAAAGTATGAGCACCCCTATCACCTTCGGGCGTTCGACAGCTTCTCTCCTGATCCATTCAAGCATGAATCTTCCTTCCTGCGAGTCCAGGGGAACTCGCTTCCCTTTCAGGGGGAATCAAGGTTCCATGGAACATGTTCACCTCATCGATATAAAGAGACATTTTAGAACATTTTCCCCGGGGATCTCAAACAAAAGGGAATTCCCCATTCCAAGACAGAATTCAGGAAAAAATAACCCCTTTTTTTTGTTGGATTTTCGGTGAAAATAATCTCCCCTGTGAGATAAAACCACAACAGAATGCGACCCAGAATCATGAGAGGAAACGCTCTCTCCGGAACCAAGGGGAAACTGCCCTCCAACCCATGACCGGAAAAGGAAGATTATT
>JAKARS010000006.1:0-50194 GCA_021828375.1 Nitrospirota bacterium | reverse complement strand
ATTGTGAAGTCGTTGAAGGAGCGCCAACACCGCTGTCCCTCTCTCTGGGCTCTTGGCGGTATTGGGTCGACGAACCAACTTCGGGCCCGGGTGCAGGGCCATCTGAGGCGAATGCCGCTGAGGGAAAAGTTCGAGAACTTCTTCAAGGGACTCAAAACGACGTGGGGTGGGAGATTGTCCACAGGAGATCTTCATGCCAACGCCGTCTTCTTCTGAATTGGAGTGTTGGCTTAAAATCTTCGTCTCGGGTTCATGAGGGATCTGCTTCCGGTCCCTTGCCGCGGCATTCCGCTACGGACATTCCGATGGTGGAGTTTTCCCCTGAGAGGACGGAACGGGAGGCATGGCCGCTCCCATAGGTCATACTGACATTTGATGCGACATCCCTGGGTCTTGGAGAATTCTCCGTCAATGTCATGAGCCCTTTGGTTCGGCCTGAATTAGAAGGCGACCGGCATCCGAAACAAACTATCTTGGCCTAAGGAGCCAGAAAGGGGCGATAAGACGAAAGAGAGAAAGAAGGCTCTTCTTTCTCTATGACAGGTCTGACTTTTAGCCTTAAGAGTTCCCGAACACTCCTCTTTGGAGATCCCGTTTAGGAGGATCGCGAGTCATGCGTCTCTAATGTTTGGAGGAAAAAAAGATCTGAGTCGCTCGAGGGTAAAAGGAATATCAAAATACACCCTCGAATGACCGCCCGAGGGGTGCGTGCATCTTTTTAGCTCGGAACTCGGGGAAGGCCAGCTATTTGAATGGAGAAGAAATTTTCCAGACGACAAAATGAGAGTTTCGGCCTGTTCTTTTTTAGAACAGGCCGAAGCTCTTTAGGACCGATGTCTTCGTGCTGGATTAGGAAAGGGGAACACCGTTTGATGCAAGAGGCTTGTAGCGGGAGGGATCCATTGCTTTGTGGGCAGATTCAGCCATCACTTTCGCGGCAAGATTATAGGCCTCACTCCAGGTAGCCGCCACCTCAGGAGTCCACGCTGCCCCGAGGAAATGTTCGAGGGTCTTCATGAGACTCACTCCCACGGCATCGTAATGCTCCGGACGAGTATCATACTTGATATGCCCCTCCCCAAGACGCTCAAGGTACGGAACAAGGGCGGTGGGGTTATCGATGTTCATGGAGATGTAGACAAGGGAGTTGAAAAGTCTTTCCTGTTGGGTCGTCATCGTCTCGGGAAACATCTTCCGGACCTCAGGGAAATGAGCGAACATGTAGTTGTAAAAATAAGTTGTTACCTGTGTGCCCAACCCCTTGATTGCCGCTCCGTGCGCCTTGATCATCTCTGTATTGATGGCCATCTGCCATTCTCCTTTTGTTGCTCAGTGATCATTGGGATCCCTTGAGTGAGGGAGCCAAACCCTTTGCCACCCTCAGGGTACCCTTCCTCACGGCAGACAACTATGATTTCCATCATACAGAAAAGGAAATGTTACTCAGAAGAAATTGATTCCCAGACCAGCTGTCACAAATTGCCAGGGAGTGGCCATTGTTCCAACCCCGTCCTCCCTGAAGCGAACATCGAGAAAAAACTGACGCCGACTTGAAAGAACGGAGTTGAGCTGGAGCCCGGCATCAAAATATGTGTTATCAATTCCATTGTTCAGGACTTGGCCGAAGTCACCTACAAGATCGAGTGAACCCATTGACCCTGAAATCAGATTTATCATAAGACCAGAATAAAATGGAAGAATGTTCTGCGGAAGAGGTCCCGATGATTTGCTGTTGGAAAAATAGTCCGCCCCAATGCGAACTCCAACGCCTGGAGAGATCCAATACTGGAACGTTACACCACCCCCATACAAGAACGTTCCCTCAGCTCCTGGGGTATTGATGTTGTCCATTCCCTCCACCTCACCAGAGATTCCCCATGTGTTGGCACTTCCGGGAGAAGCATGAGCCTTTATTGCCCCCGTGAGGACAACTAAAAAAGAGAAAACAAGGATTGCAGTGACACTCCGCCATTCTTTCACCATACCGGGGATACTCATTTTCCACCTCGACTGATTGCACTCTCGATTGAGCTCTCGTCCATTGTATTTGCCTTTCTTTTTCACTAAATAAGAAACACTGTCTTTATCGGTTTGTTTTTGGAGTTACAATAGGAAGGGAAGAAGAATAAGACGAACAATCTTCAGCCATTGATCTGAGATATTCTGCTCCTTTTCCTATAAAACATGCAATTCTAGACATTGTTTCCATCGAAGGAGGTGCGGTAAGATTTAAAATCATCATGAGTGGCGGAGTCCATCTCCGTTGTTGAGAGTCAGGAAATGTTGATTCCATCTTCGACGAAGGGCGAGCTAGGCAGAGGGAGTTTTCGACCATTGTTGTGACTGACCTCAAACCCGATAAAGATCTGACCATCACCCAATTGTCTTATAAGCGCTCCGTCATCAAGGAAAAGAGGGCATCCCCTTCTCCTTCCCTTAAATAAGGAATATCAACTATGTTTGGACTCTTCTCAGGAAAGAATGAAATGGAGCTCCACCCCAAGGAGCTGAAGGAGCGACTTGAAAAAGGCGACGACTTGGTCATCATTGATGTGAGGGAAGACTGGGAGCACTCAAGGGTGCGACTTCCCGATGCCATCCACATTCCCTTGGCACAGCTTCCCAGGAAGCTCTCTGAAATTGATCAGGAGAAGGATGTTGTTGTCTACTGCCACCATGGGGCCCGAAGTTTACAGGCATGCCATTTTCTCAAAAAAATGGGATTCGAAAAGGTGAAGAATCTCACGGGAGGTATCGATGCCTATGCTCTCCATGTTGACAAAACACTTCCTCGTTACTGATCACTTACAGTTTTAAAAAAATAATAAAAAAGCCCTCCTATCAGGAGGGCTTTTTTGTATCAACCCTTGGATGCCAAAAACTTCCCGTCGAAAAATTTAGAGATTTTCAGTCGAATCTGCCGTCAGCGACGCATTCACAACACGGGCACTTCCAGGGCCATGCAGAAACTTTGGAGGAGCCTCGAGCCCTGCCATCGTTGGAAGACGGGTTAGAACATATGCGTCAGGAACATGTGAAAGATTCTCCTCCCGGACGCGCATCCGAGCGTTCTCCGGAGGGATGATGACATCGTATTCATTGGACTTCCAGTAACCGCGTGTTCGACTTTCAACCAGTCCGATCTGGTTTGTAATCTTGACAAGAACCGTCTCTCCGATGTCATATCCAAATGCGATAGGACGATGCTCCATCCGTCGATCCTCCTGTGTTCCTGCTAACCGGAACTCTTGGCAGACCCACATTCACTCTAGGGCCATCCGAATTTCCGAACTTATTTCTGATTGTTTTTGATGATACACATTTCTCGAGGCTTCCTTCAACCGTTTCTCTCATGGTAGAGTCAGGCATCGAGCTCTTCATCCTTGATTTTATGGCGGATTCCTGCCCCTAAGGATGGCTTGACCGACTTTTCGACAAGGACAGCACCCATGGAGCTTCTTGTACGTCCTGCCCTCCTGAGCCTTAATGACCCCCTCATGGAAATTGACGCCCTTCTTTCCGGTTCAGGGCTTTCTTTTGCGCTCTTTCTCTCGAGAGACCACATGATTCTGGCCAATCACTCCTTCATCAAGAGGTGGGGACTGGAAAGGGCGTCATTTCCCCGATTTTCCCTGAGCGACTTTGCAAACAGAAATGCGGTTGACCTGACCGGAGAGACAAAGGGACGATTCTGGACATGGTTTTCCACATCCTCCCCGGGCCCCTCTTTGATCGTCCTGCCCGGTGAGACGGGGGGAGAACGGCTCCTTCTGCGAGTTCCAACGGAAAAGACCTCAGGAGATGACCCGTTCTTTCTCGAGCTTTTGACAGAACAAGCCAATGAGGGACAAAAAGAGGGAATGCTTCTCTTGGCCAGTCGTATCAAAAACCAAGCCCGAGCCATCATCAGGAATATTCAGGACGAAATCCTGATCGACCAGTTTTTCCGCACGGAGATTGCCAAGGATTCACAAGCTTCCAAAGCTGAAATCATTCTCACAAAAACTCCTTCATGGTCACCGGAAGGGCAATTCTGGAGAATTCACCACTCTCCGCAGAACCCTGCACGGCTCATGTCCTCCATTCTCCCGGCAGAAGAGACCCAGATACTCTTTCCTTTTAGAAGAATTCAATTCGCCAGAAACAGCAGTCAGGGAGGATATTGGGCAGACTTTCCCCTTCTAGCCAACAGGTCCTTCTTTGGAAAAATACGCTTGTTCCGGCCAGAGGCTCTGAAGCGAGAACTTCCCGGTCTCAGCAACTTCCAGATGAAAGCACAGGAACTCTCTCGAGGACTTTTCCAGATCCGAGTTGACCTTGGAGACCTTGACCCCGTGGCCCGAGAATCAGAGTCAGGATTTCTCGATCGGCGGGAGGCCCTTTTGCTCCTTGAGTCCCTTATCGAAGAGTTTCGATCATCAGGAGTGGGATTTGGCCTTATCGGGATAAAGATTGACCTTGCGAATCATCAGCTTCTCATGATCAAGATCAGAAAGGTCCTGCGTTACTATGATGAAATTGCCCATATCACTCCTCGAGAGTATCTCCTCATTCTCCCAGGAATGAAGGCCGCAAGCGTGCAGGGAGTGATCGAGAGAGTGAGAGACATGCTTCTTGGAGCCGACAGAGATTTTGCCCATCTTGTGACAATGGGAACACTGTCCTTCCCTGAGGCAGAAAAAGGTCCCATGAATTTAATAAGAAGTGTCTTTCTCCGGGAAGAATCCCAGCCATTGCAGTCGCCAGCAGACAACCCTTAACGTTAAATTAAAGATTTCATGAGGTGTATCACAATGTCTGACGAATTCGATCCAGAAGACCCTAAGAACGGAAAGGGGGACATCGGGATCCCTCTTCCATGGATCCTGATTCCCATCTTTCTGATATTTGGAGGCATTATCGGAATGACCCTCTATCACCTCCAACATTACGACTTTCTCAGACAATAATCTTTACTCAAGCCGCTTTTTCAAGTCGGGAGAGAGGTGACCTGTCATGACCTCCTCCACAGGTCCCTCCATTCGGATTTCGTGATTTTCATCGACTTCGATCATGAGAACTCCTCCAGGCATATGGACCCGGACAGGACTCTGAACGCGACCGAGATGCACCGCGATGGTTGCCGCAGCACAAGAACTGCTCCCCGAAGCCAAGGTATACCCGGCACCCCGTTCCCAGATTCTGATCTCAATCTCATTCCTTCCAATGACTCGGACCATTTGGGTATTGATCCGCTTCGGGAACATCTTGTTGTTCTCGATCATTCGCCCTTTTTCGTGAATGAAATTCTCGTCGATCTTCTCCACAAAAAACACAAAGTGAGGATTTCCCACGGAAACTGCCGATCCCCGGACCTCAGTTCCGTCCTCAAGACGCAGGACTTCCTCAATCATAGGATTTGATCGCCCCAGGATCCCCACATCGGAGGGGTTAAAGGAATATCGCCCCATGTCAACCTTTACGGCAGTCACCCGACCGTCTGCACCGACAGTCACCGTTGAACTCACACGTCCCCCCTTAGTGTCGATTGGGAAGGATGTTTCCTTGGCATAACCATACTCATAAAGAAACTTGGAAAAAATCCGGAGACCATTTCCACTTTTTTCTGCCTCGGAACCGTCAGGATTAAAGATCCGGAGACCAAAGGGCGGCGTCCGCTGTCCCAAGAGAAGGATTCCGTCGGAACCGATCCCATAATTCCGGTCGCAGAGGAGTCTGACATTAGCCTCCGTCATCTTCGGAGACGCACCTTCAACCATGACAATATAATCGTTTCCCAGACCATGACCTTTCACAAAATCCGTCTTCATAAAATCCTGATCTCCTGTCCTGTAACGTTAGGGATTGGAAGGCAACCCCGTGGGGGTCTTCTGAAGGATCTTCCAGTCTTCCTTTGCCTTCTCGTTCTTGGGATCGATCTCCAATGCTCGCGAGAGATTGTCCCGGGCCCCCAGAAAGTCCTTTCTTCGATAAGCGGCTTCCGCCTTCTCCACAAAAAGGCTAACCCTCCGTGAGATCCGGTCTTTCAGTCTGACAGCCCCTTCATTGCCAGGATCGTAAGCGAGGGCAGACTGGGTGAACTGAAAAGCTAAGGGGAGGCGACCTGAGGTATATTCACTTTCCGCAAGTTTTGAATAAGCCCATCCAAGGGTTGGATCAATGGCATGATCCTGAGGATTTCTTCTTTTGAGGGCAAGAAGTTTCTGAACTGCCTCCCCCCAATCCTGCCCCGCCTCCCCCGAAACGATAATTCTGGCCTTGACCTCCTGGATCTCCCTTGCAAGGACTGGATCCGAAGGAGTAAATGTGCGGGCAATTCGGAGAGCTTCAAGTGCCCCATGGAAGCGTTCCCTCCGACTTCGCTCCCTGGCAACCCCAAGATAATAGGCCGCACCAAGCATCCGGACGGTCCGCTGATCTTTTAAGACCTTCTTGCGGTTGGCATTTGACAGATCCCGAACCCTTTCCCACTTTTGAGTCCAGGCCAGAGCCTGGCGAAATCGGTTATTCCGAATCAGAGCATTGAATGCCGTCGACTCTTTGGTAAAGCGGGTGTCATCCGGGTTTTCCTTATGAACACGCGCCATAAACTTCTGCATGAAAGGGAGATCGCAACCCGATACCATGACAAGCATCGTCGTCAGCATCAGACCTAATGCGAATCTTTTTTGATTCACTTTTTTTCTCCCCCTTGAGGATCCCAAACGAAGCCGATCTTTCCAACGAAATCCCGGTCAATCATTCTTTGATACGCCTCTCGAAGAGGGGTCACAGATTCAAGGGAGCCGACGGAAGAAACGATGGGACGAAGTGCGCCCCGGGACAACCATCCGAGCATTGCCACGATATCCATTCTATGGGCCAGATAGACTCCGTGTAGGGAAAGCTGCCTCCCAAAAAGCTCTCGGGTCGGGAATTGGGTCTGAGCTCCTGTCGTCTCCCCCACAACAACAGCTCTTCCTCCTTTCCGAAGAAGGGGAAGAACTCTTGGGATCGTCGCTCCTCCGACCGTATCGAGAACTCCATCGAAAGGCTGTCCATTCGACTCCCTGAGCCTATCGGTCCAATCAGCCGCCTCATGAGACACAAGAGGAATCGCCAACCCTCTGCTCAAAGGCTCCCGTTTCCTTTCGGGCCCATAGGTTCCTACCATCTCGATTTTCAGGGCCTTTCCCAGAAGGCAGGCCAGATGCCCCACCCCTCCACTTGCGCCCACGACGAGCCATTTTTCTCCCGGCTTTGCAAGCCCTCTAACAACAAGTGCCTGATGAGCTGTCGCTCCGGCAAGGGTCACGGCAGAAGCAGAAAGGGCATCGACTCCATCAGGAACAGGAATGAGGCGGGAGGCCGGCAGACAGACCACCTCGGAAAAGATCCCAGGCAGGTGGCCCCCCAATACCCTGTAGGAGGGACAAAGAGACTCTGATCCGCTCCTGCACAGTTCGCAGACCAGACACCCCTGCCCTGGGCTAATGGCAACAGTCTGTCCCGGAGAAAGGCCAAGAAGGGGGTCCACACCAACACCAAGGGACTCCACCGTTCCGACCCCCTCCGATCCCATAATGTGAGGACATGGAACGCTATAGGCAGGGGAGCCAGAAAGGACCCAGATATCGATGTGATTGAGGGTGTGGGCCCGCATCCGTATCCTGACTTCGCCCGGGCCCGGAGTCGGAGCAGGCCGTTCTTCCAGCACGATTCCCTCAACCCCTTTTTCTCCTGTCAAAACAACCGACTTCAAGGAATATCCTCCATGGTCAGGGCCTTCCCATTATAGGTCCGTCCCGCTCCTTCGATGAGCGTCAGGCTAAACGCCCCGACCTTTTTGGCTATGGATACGGGAGAAGGTAAGGTCGCTTGGTCTTCATCTGGAAATGCTGCCTTGCGCATGGCGGTGGCCATCCGCCCCGGATTCATCGACAGAGAATAGAGGGGCGGTGGCAGGTCGAGGGAAATTTGTCTCGACAGAGCCTCGATGGCGGCTTTGCCGACTCCATAGCTCCCCCATGAGGGACGGGGAAGCCGAACAACACCGGATGAAAAAAATAAATGCCCTCCTCGCCTAGCCATCAAGAAAGCACGAGTCATCTCGACCGACCAGAAGAGTGGACCTGCAAGGTTCGACGAGATTTCGCGATCAATTTCCTCCCAGGAAAGATCCCAAAGGGGCTTGCGCCCGGAAAGATGTCCCGCCGCATAGACGACAAGATCAGGAATGAGCTCTTTTCTCAGCCCTTGAAGAAACTTCAGAGAAGATTCCCGGTCGGAAAGATCAATGGCTTCGCCCCTAAACCATTGGTTTCTTGGGGAAAAGTCGTCCAGAAGTGCGGTGAGGCTTTCCCGGGTACGAGTGACCCCAATGACAGAATGGCCC
This sequence comes from Nitrospirota bacterium, assembly GCA_021828375.1. Taxonomy (GTDB): domain Bacteria; phylum Nitrospirota; class Leptospirillia; order Leptospirillales; family Leptospirillaceae; genus UBA4572. The sequence goes on along the minus strand of JAKARS010000006.1, from coordinate 41,820 downwards.
TCCTCCAGAAAGAATCGGCACAACTCACGACCCAAACCTCTGCCAGACCCAAGGACCAGAACCGAAGATTTCATCGACGAATCTGTTCGGCCCGCTCCGCTTCTTCCAAGATCGTTTTGCAGGCAATGCAATACGTTGTGACAGGACGGGCTAGCATCCTTTTTTCTTCGATGGCTTCTCCGCAGCGTTCACAGATCCCAAAAGACCCCTCTTCGATCCGCTCGAGGGCCTCGTCAATTTTTCGGAGAAGCTTCTTCTCTCGTTCTTTCAGTCGGTAGGAAAATCCCTGGATTTCTTCGACAGAGGCGAGATCGGCGGGATCGGGAAAGAGCTCCACACCTTTTTCAACTCCTGTCTGGAGAGTCCTCTCAACACCGGAAAGAATCTCTCGCTTTTGCTGCTCCAAGATCTCCCTGACCTTTTCGTAACCTGCCATGTTTCCACCCTTCCATTCATTCAAAAAGCCCTTATACAGGGCCCATACTCTGGTCCGAGAGAATGTCCTGATTCTATGGATTTTAACAAAGCCGGCAACGGATTGCACCTTGTGGAAAGAGCCCACAGAAAAAATTCTCCTCTTGCGGCAAAGTCTATCCCCCCAAAGTCAGGAATTGTCGACAAAGACCCCCCACGGATAGAGGATTTATTACGGAAAAGCACATTCTCCCATCGCATAATTCTTGAGATTTAGAGGAAACTGTGATAGTTTTTTCTCTACCGAATCCAACACTACGGAGAGATGGCCGAGAGGCTGAAGGCGGTTGACTCGAAATCAACTCTGGGGGGAACCCCAGCGGGGGTTCAAATCCCTCTCTCTCCGCCACTTTGCTCCACACATAAGCTCTCGGGACTTTTCTGCGGAGGTTCCGTGCCTTCATCACCCCAAAACATCTATAAACTTCTCGCAAGCAGATTGGCAGAAGGAACCGATTCCGCCTTTCTTCTGATAGGGTCAGACTATAGAATCGAATGGCTCTCCGAGAACGCCTTAAGACTTCTTGGGGCCAAGGAGGGGGAAACAGTTGGAGTTCCCTGCGCCCATGCGTTGAAGGACAAGATCTGTTCAGCCGCTTGCCTGCTCAGCGAAGACTTCGGTCAAGATTCCGACGGAAAGGTCTTTGGATCGGTTTGCATGGAAGAGGCTGCCGGAAACCTTCAGGTCAAGAATACCCTGATCACCGATAAAGGGGAGACTGTCGGGCTTCTGAAACAGATTTCCCGGACCGCCGACAACACAATCCTTCCCTCAACAGGAAAATCCTCCGCCGAAAATACCTCACTGGAAGTTCGTGGCTCTTGGCTCGGGGCTTTGGAGCCGACACTGGCACGTATCTCCCCAACCACAATCCCAGTGCTGATTGTGGGGGAGACAGGAACAGGAAAGGAGGTCCTGGCAAAACGAATCCATGAGATGGGGTCTCGCAAGAACAAACCTTTTGTCGTCCTCGATCTCTCCGTCATTCCGGAAACACTGATTGATGATGCCCTCTTTGGCCATACCCGCGGAGCCTTCACCGGAGCCGTGGCAGATAACCCAGGAAAGCTTCTTCAGGCGGATGGCGGTACACTTCTTCTCGACGAACTTGAAAACATTCCTCTTCAGGTCCAGGCAAAACTATTACGTTTCCTCGAAACAGGCGTGATCGAACGAATTGGGCAGAATCGTCCGACCCCACTGGATGTCCGGGTTTTAGCTGCCACAAACATTTCTCCAGCGACACTGCTGCAGACAGGCCGTCTTCGAGAAGATCTCTATTACAGACTTCGTGGAATGACCATCGAACTTCCTCCCTTGAGAGAGCGACGAGAGGAAATCCCGCTTCTTGTGGAAACCTTTCGTGGAAACTGGTCAGCTCGGCAAAAAAAGGCGGCGCCAGAATTCTCTTCCGAAGTCATACACATGATGTGCCGATATCCTTATCCAGGAAACATTCGCGAGCTTCGACATATCGTCGAGCTTTGCCTGAGCCTTGCCGAAGATTCAGTTCTGACTTCCGAAAATCTTCCGGGCGAAATTCGCTCTATATTTGAATCAAAAGCAAAGACCACGTTCCCCCTCCACTTTGATGAAGGAATCTCTCAAAGCACTTCCGGTCGCGTTGTAGAGGCTTTCAGCGCGATTGAACGAGACATGATCATTCGGGCACTGGCGAAACATCAGGGTCGGGTTGCCGAAACAGCTCGCTCTCTTGATATGAGTCGGATCACCCTGTGGCGAAAAATGAAGAAATATGGAATGCACCGAAATAACGCCTTCCCGGCCTAAAGCCGGAATTCCTGGAAATCCCAGGCGCGGTAACGTGACTCACTAAATCATGATCGACCAAACCATTTGGAGGCATTGTAATTTTCAGAGTCGGGGAATATAATGTCCCCGGTGAGGGGTTTGGTCTTTCCAATTTCCCTCTCTCTCCAGGAAATTCTTCGGCCGTTGAGAGTATCGGACCTTTCCACTCAAGCCGGAGGGTTCACAAGTAGAGAGCGAGACCTTTCGGTCACAAGGAGTAACGGCCATGACCGAGAGCCGTCTTCTGGACGGAGAAAGACTGGTCGAGTTCTTCAGGGATTTCCCTGAAGAGATTTCCTGCAATCATTCAATTTATTATTTGCGTCGTTCATGATTTCATGATGACGCAGTTATCAAGCTCAACTCACCTCAAAAGGAGCGGCTCATGAACACTGGCGCCAGAAATCTTACCTTCATCATTCTCGCAGCATTTCCGTTTCTTCTCCTTGCTGTCTTCGAAAAAATTGACCACGCCTTTAAGGGTGGACTTGGCGGATTCTAGCTTTTTGCCTCCATCGGTTAGAACGGCTTCACTGAGGAAGATGGATTGGTTGCTTGGTGACCATTCATCTTCCTCTTTTTTTTTCAAAAAACTGACGGAGGAGATCTCCCGACTCCTCTTCGCACAAGCCTGACTCAACCTTGATGCGATGAGTGAATCGCGGATCATTATGAAGGTCATATAAGGATCCTGCCACCCCGCGCTTGGGATCTCGAGCCCCAAAGACAAGTCGATGGATCCGCCCCTCCATCATAGCCCCCAGACACATGAGGCATGGCTCAAGGGTGACATAAAGCGTGCTCAAGGGGAGCCGATAATTTCCGAGGCGTGCCGCTGCCTGACGAAGTGCAATGATCTCGGCATGGCCCGTGGGATCGTGACTGGCCCGCCCCTGATTGACCCCCTCCCCGACGATTTCGCCTCCGACCACAACGATGGCCCCCACAGGAACATCATCCCCAATGCCGTTTCGGGCAAGGTTCAGTGCCTTATTCATAAAACAGAGATCCGCCTGATGGTTGGGCTTTTCTCGGTGGGTCATACACCCTCTCCACGACGATGAATCCGGTCAACCCGAGCCTGGTCCAAGGGCCGGAGAAGAATGCTGTCCACATTGACATGAGGGGGGCGGGTCACCGTCCAGAGAACCGCATCGGCAACATCCTTGGCGGTCAAGGGAGTCATCCCCGCATAAACACCTTTTGCCCGAATCGCATCTCCCTTGAATCGCACCAGGGAAAACTCCGTTTCCACGAGACCCGGATCGATCTCGGTGATGCGAATGGGCATGCCCAGCCACTCGATCCTAAGGGTTTCCGTCAGCGCCCGCAATGCGTGCTTTGCCATCGTATAGCCCGCGCCACCACTATAGGTTTCAATCGCGGCAACCGACCCGATGTTGACCACATGACCCTGTCCGGAGCCCTTAAGCCGCGAAAAGAGCGACTGAACCATTCGTACCGTTCCCATGGCATTGCTCTGATACATTGAAAGCCAGGCCCCTTCATCCATCTCTGATATAGGATCAAGCCCCAAAGCCCCCCCCGCATTATTGACCAAGAGATCAACCTTTTCGGGAAGTGTTTCAACAAATCCCTTCACTGAATCTGAAATCGTCACATCAAGAAGTTTAGGGAACATTCCTGTTTCAGACGAGAGCTCGACGAGACGGTCCATTCGTCTCGCCCCTCCATAGACAACATATCCGGCACCTGCAAGAGCCCTTACGGTCTCGCTTCCAATACCTGAGGATGCCCCCGTGACAACAGCAACCTTTTGTCTCTCGCTCACTCTTTCCTCCCTTATAGTTCAAGGTCTTCAAGCCAATGAATCATTGAGTTATAGTGATGTTGCCCTCTTGCCTGCCTTGTCTTGTCAACGCATAATGAAGAAATGACATCTCTTCTCCGTTCCGTTATTCTGAGTCTCCTCTCGCTTTCTATTCCTCTGGCTCTTTCGTTGTTTTCGGGGAAGGAGTGCTCTTTTCCTGTCCTCTCCACATTATTTTGCCATGGGGAGGCCCAAGCCGTCCCGTTGAACGATCCCACCTATCCTCTTCCCCTTCGAAAAGGACTTTCCAAAGCCTCTTATGAGATTGCAGCGGGAAATGCTTCGAAGGCGATTGAAACCCTGATGCCCCTGATGAAAACCTACCCCGATTATACGGCTCTCTTTACTCTGGCCGGAATCGCCTATGGAAGAGCCGGAAACCATCTCAAGGCGATTGAAATGGAAAACCGCGCTCTGGCCCTATCCCCACACAACGTTTCAGCCCGGACGGCTCTCGGCATTGCCTTTGGCAACACCGGACACTTTAAAAAAGAGGCCAAGGAAGAGATTTCCGTTTTACAGAGCCACCCCAAGTCTGAAACTGCATGGGAAGCTTTGGGCTGGGCCTATGCCTCTCTTGGAGATTGGAAGTCGGCCAGAATGGCAGAGGAGAAAGCGGTGGCCCTCAATGGAAAGGATCCTCAGGCCAGAATGATGCTCGGATTGGCCCTGGCACATCAGGGATACCTTGAAGAGGGACTCATTATGGAGCGCACTGCTGAAAAACTGGCGCCCAATGACGCAGGGATCAAACGCTCCATCGCCTATATCACGGTCTCCCTTCACCCCTCAGGGAATCATGCCTCCCAAAATCACCCGGGGTTCAACCCTTTGCTCCAGCCTACCCCCGGCCCCGCAACATCAACAGCAACCCCCACAAGCTCACAGCAGATGTCCCCATCTCCCATCAAGGCGCCTTCTGTCCTCCACTAAAATTTCATTTGTCTTTTCCGGGAAAATCTCCTAGAATTTTGGAGTCATGGAGGGGTGGCCGAGTGGCCGAAGGCGGCGGTCTTGAAAACCGTAGAGCGAAAGCTCCGTGGGTTCGAATCCTACCCCCTCCGCCACCCTTAGTCTGTTATTTTTAAATATCCCCGGAGAGATGGCCGAGTGGTCGAAGGCGCCCGCCTGCTAAGCGGGTGTAGGATCAAAAGTCCTACCCAGGGTTCAAATCCCTGTCTCTCCGCCAATATCAATTCCCCCCCCAAGGTTATTGTCCCCCCTTCACTTCAGAAGCTTTTCCTGTGAGGCCCCAAGCTTTTCTCTTCCTTACGAAATTCTCAAAGCAGTCCACACACTCCTAGCTTAAAAGACTCTCCCTCAAATGGAAGCAATCTTTTTGGGGCTGTATCCTATAGAAAAAAAAGAGGAAGGGGAAAATGGACTTAGGGATTTGTCTTGGAGGGATTTTTTGAATCCTTGATATCAGGAGTTTCCGGAGTCCAGCGTGTCACTTTGTTTCGCCCAGAAGATTTAGAAGCATAGAGGGCCTTATCCGCACGTTCGAACATCCCTTCCCACTCTCTGCTAAATGGAACTGAATCAATGCCGATGGACACCGTCATGGTAGAAATCTTCTGACGGGTAGAGGGATTTGTGATTTCTATCTTCATAATGTTTTGGCGGAGCCTCTCACCAAGAGCCACGCCCTCCTCGGGTGAGGTTTTTGGAGAAAAAACAGCAAACTCCTCCCCGCCTACCCGACCAACGGCAACATTCTCCCCTACAGATCCACGAAGGACTTTCGACACTGCGACGATTGCCTTGTCACCAATAATATGGCCATAACTATCATTAATTTTCTTAAAATGATCAATATCGACCATGAGAAGAGCACACGGAGTTCCGAAAAATTTACCTTCGCGGAGGAGGTCATTGATCTTTGCCGAAAGTCCTCTCCGGTTCAGTATCCCCGTGAGGGGATCAATCATCGCCTCTTCCCGGGCAACCCGGAGTTCATCTTGAAGATGATCAATCTTTTTCTGATTTTTAACCAGTTCCGCGTTAAGAGAAGATGAGCTCTCCCGAATCGACAAGGTATCCTTTAAAACTGCATCGACAAGGGTCCGGAAGGTCTTCTCATCGAGACCCTCCTCCTGAAGGGAATGGCTGTAAGACTCCATTCCGTTTTTGACCCTTTCGGCCTCTTGGGCTGTGAGAGTCGTCGAAGAGGAGATATTCTGGAGGATAGACTGAAGCTGCCTGGACAACGATCCCCGGTATTCATTGAGAGGAAGAACATAGTCAGGAACAACATACTTCACAAAGACTTTTTCAAGATCCTCCCCCACCAGGGAAGAGCTTTTCTTGAGAAGACCGTTGACCGCCTCGATTAGGGGAGGGTTGATTCCTGAAACGTATTCGTAGACAACAGTATAATGAACGGGGGTAAATGCGCATCCCCATTCCGCCATCTTCTGAATGACCATACGGAAGATCTCTGCACTGGCCGGCTTGCTTTCAAGATATCTGAGCATCGGGATCCTTACTGAATGAAAAATCAATTATTCCTGAAATCCTGCAGAATCATACCAGCATCTGGAATCCTCTTACAATCTTGCGCCGGATGTGGTTATCCGGGTTAAAATGGGCAACTGACTTACCTTACTCCCCACATACTTTGACATAAGGAGTTCTCCAATTTTCTTAATTTCTCTTGTGCACTACATTTCCAACCATACTGAATCCCGACGGTTCATCTGGGATCTAACAGTTTTTCATTTGGGGAAGACTCCGGTCACTCTGGCAGGAATCATCGACTTTGCCATCATCATTCTTTTAGGCTTTGTCTTCCGATCACTCATTCACAAGGCCCTCAAATCCCGAGTGCAATCACAGTCCTCCCCTCAGACTCGCCACCTTATGGGACTTCTCTCCACCTTGGCCTCAAATCTCGTCCTGGGGCTTGCGGTAATTATTGCCCTCGACAACTTGGGAGTCAGACTCTCGTTCCTCGGTGGAGCCTTGGGGGTCTTGGGAATCGGGTTCGGAATCGGGCTTCAGACCTTGGCAGGAAACATGATCGGGCTCATTGTCATCCTGCTGGAAAAAAGCATCCAGGTGGACGATCTCATCGAAGTGGATAGTGTTTTGGGAACGGTCGTCGAAATTAAGGCCAGGTCAACGACCATTATGAGTCGTGACAATATCGCCATCATTATTCCCAACTCCCATCTAATCGCCAATAAGGTGATCAACTGGAGCCATCGTGACAGAAAAACCCGAATGCACCTCAAGGTCGGAATCGGAATGGATGCCGCCCGGCTTGATCATGCGGTCGATCTCCTTAAGGAGATCGCGAGTTCTCATCCCGAGGTTCTGAAAGATCCTCCCCCCGATGTCTGGTTTTCAGAATTTGGGGCCTCCTCTTTCAATCTTGAGGTGATTTACTGGATTGAGGACGGGACGCGCCGACACAATGTTCTTTCCGACCTCAACTTTGCGATTGCCCGTCGATTTGCACAAGAAGAAATCGAGCTTCCTTACCCGCATACGGTCGTCCTCCTCCCGGAAAAGTCTGCGGGAGCCTCCGCCGACCTTGCCGTCGGACCAAAGACTGACGCATAATAACAGAATGAAGATTGGCATACTCCTTTCCACACACCCCGACAAGAATGACGGTCCCCGAGTCCGGCATCTGGCTGAGACGGCGATGGCGAATTCCGATGAGGTTTATCTCTATCTCCTCGACGAGGGAGCTAGATTTCTCAGAGAAGACTGGATTCATCACCTTGTTGACCGGGGGGCGACAGTTTATACCTGTGCTTATGCAGCTCAAAACCGCCGCCTTTCCGACCCGGGAAAGACCACCTTTTGTGGCCTCGTCGTGTTGACGCAGGTCATGGAAGGCTGTGATCGATTTCTGGCCTTTGCCTAAAGAGACACCTGTGACCCTTCCCACACATCGAACCCTTCTTCTCATAAAAAGCAACCCGGACATTGATCCAAGGCCGGCGGAGGCCATACGATCAGCGCTGGGTCTGATTGCCGGGGAAATTCCTCTTTCAGTCTACTTTTTCCGGGAGAGCCGTCCGCTTCTGACCGCAACGACGGATGAACTTGAAGACTTCGCAGACGGGGAGATCCTCAAACGATTTCTTCCGACACTCTTGCAAATGGCCCAAAAGGTCTACTACGAACCCGTGGAAAAAGAAGACGCTCTTCCAAAGAACGCTTCTCCCCTGGCGTTACAAGAACTGGGAAGAATTCTTCCCGACTTTGATCATACGATCGTTTTCTAGGAGCCATATGCTCATTCTCTTGCGCACATCCCCAGACGATCGTCTCCGAGAGGTTATTGCCTCCATCCCCCCCGGCGAAGACCCGGCCATGTTAGTTTACCTCGAAGGAGCGCTCGACTCGGCTGGCCCCCCCCTGATTCTTCCCGATTACACCTTTGCACTAGACCCGGAGCCTCCCGCAGGAATGACTTCAATAACACAGAAAGATCTTCTTGGGATGATTCATACGCATCCCAAAATCCTCGTCCTTCCTTAAACTCCTTTACAAAACCTCTTCACCCATGACATCAAGGATGACATCCAGTGATTCTGGAGATGCAATGAAACAATCGGCTTGCTCCTCTTGTTTTTTGTCCATCTTCCCGCTATGATTTCTCGATGTTCTGCATTTGAGCCTGTCAATGGAGAGATGTCCGAGCGGCCGAAGGAGCACGACTGGAAATCGTGTAGGTGCCTAAAAAGCGCCTCGGGGGTTCAAATCCCCCTCTCTCCGCCATTTTCAGGCTGACTCCTCCCACGGGAGCGGTTCCCCCGAGAGCGGTCCGATGGGACTCCAGGCTCCGGGCAACGGGTTCCCGCAAACCCCGCCAGGTCCGGAAGGAAGCAACGGTAGCGGTGTATCACGTGTGCCCCGGATCCCCCTGGGGTCCCTTCGGTCCTCTTTCACCTCCTCGCCCTCTCCCGTTAGCATTGTCCCTACGGAGATCTCATGGCAAAGTTCGCCTCTCTCGCCCGCCTTTACCGTCCACGAACATTCTCCGACCTTATCGGACAGGAAGCCGTCGTTCGATCCCTGACACAAGGACTTTCCTCCGGCGTCATGACTCAGGCTTACCTGTTTTCAGGAGAGAGGGGTGTGGGAAAGACCACGGTGGCCCGCATCCTTGCCAAGGCCATAAACTGTCAGTCCGGGCCGACTGCCACCCCATGTCTTGAATGCTCTTCCTGCCTTGAAATTGCCGAGGGCCGTTCTCCCGATGTGACAGAGATGGATGGCGCTTCCCACACAGGAGTTGATGACGTCCGCACTCTTCGGGAAAGCCTTGTATACGCTCCCCTGACGAGCCGTTCACGCATCGTCATCATCGATGAAGTCCACATGCTCTCGACCTCAGCGTTTAACGCTCTTCTCAAGACCCTCGAAGAGCCGCCTCCTCATGTCGTCTTCATTCTTGCCACAACAGAGGCCCACAAGATTCCGGATACCGTCCTCTCCCGCTGTCAACATTTCAGGTTCCGCCTTCTGACAGTCTCCCAGATCAGCGATCGAATCCTCCATGTTTGCCGAAGTGAGAATATCTCTCTCAACCCCACCGTTACGGGAATGGTGGCACGAGCTGCTGAAGGAAGCTTGCGGGATGCATTATCCCTTCTCGACCAGCTTCTCCGGACAGGGGGAGAGTCACTCACTCCGGCCGATGTCGCAGACCTTCTGGGCGTCACGGATCACGCATTGGAAGAAAAGATGCTCGCAGCCATTCTTCTGGGTGACCTTTCTACCACGCTGAGAACGGCGCGTACAGCATTGGACACTGGGGTTGATCCCCGGGCTCAGGTTCGCTCTCTTGCCCGTCGTTTTCGAGACATCCTTCATAGCACTCTCGATGGGACACCTCTCGACAGTCCTGTTTATGGATGGATTCGTGAAAGTGTCCAATCCCTTCCCCTTGACCCTCCGCCCAACATTTTCTTTCTGGAACAGGCCCTTTCGGTCCTCGTCAGGGGAGAAGATGACCTAAGACGCTCCCCCCAACCCGCAATCACCTTTGAACTTCTTTTGGCCCGTCTCTGCCATCTTCGTGAGGTGCTTCCTCTTCCTGAGATTCTTGCCAAGATCGGCGTGGTGGCGGCAGGAACAGCACCCGCTCCCGTTCGGTCGTTGGGACCAAAGTCACACAACAGTCCTCCCCCGTCCCCCCCTCCCACCGCAGAAATCCCCATTGAGGTCTTTCCCTCGCCCCCCGAAGAATCACCTCTCCCGCAAGCGAAGCCCCAGGAAATCCCTGCCCTTCATGATGACGGACCGCTGGACTTAAGAATCCCTGCGGACTGGCCACGGGCACTTTCCCGGCTTCCTCATGAAATGGCCGCACTCCTCGAGTCGGTCCGGACGCGAAAGGTTGAACAAAACACGCTCTATCTTGATACGGGAAATTCTTTCTTCAATACCCGTATACAGGCCAGCCGGGACCCCCTTGCGAAGGCACTTTCCCTTGCCATAAAATCCCCGGAGCCCCTGAGGATTGAAACCCCGACACTCCCCCGCAAGGGAACCTCTTCCGGACAAATGTCACCTGAAATTGCTTCCTCGGGAGACAATCGAGCAGGCCGGAATCTTCCGCCTCTCGTTTCCGATGCAGTGTCCCTCTTTGGCTCCGAGGTTCTTGATGTTAGGTCACCCCAAATCGATCGTCCCCCGTCCCCTTCAGAGGAGAGCGAATAATGTTTGGACTTGATATTTTGAAGAAAGCCCAGGAATTTCAGGCAAACATGGAAAAAGCCAAAGAGGAGCTGGCCCGACTGACTGTGACAGAACAATCAGACAACGGGCTGGTTCAGATCCAGATGAACGGAAAGTTTGAGGTTCTCTCCCTCACCATCGATCCTTCCCTTTGTACCCAAGGAGAAGGTGTCCTGTCCCGCCAAATCATCTCGACCACCAATCGTGCCTCGGAAAAAGTCCGGGAAGAAGCCGCAAAACTTCTGGAGAGGGCCACCGGGATGGGCCCGGGAAACCCTCTAGCCTCTCTGGGGTTACCGGGGTTCTGATGGAGCGTCCACCACGTATGGGATCCTCCCTCTTCCCAGCCCCTTTTCAAGATCTCGTCGATCTCTTTCGCAGACTGCCTGGGATCGGAACGAAAACTGCGACGCGTCTAGCCTTCCATCTTCTGCAATCTTCGGAATCGGAGCGGCAGGAACTGTCGTCCGCCGTTTCGACCCTGAAAGAACGCCTTCGTCCCTGTTCGGAATGTCGAAATATCGTTGCCTCCCCTCCACCGGAGTCACCCGCGGCTCCCCGGTGTGCCATTTGCTCAGATCCGGCCAGAGACTCGACGATCCTGATTGTTGTCGAAGACATTCAGACGCTTTATTCCATCGAAAAGAGTGGCGAATTCAGGGGCCGATATCATGTGCTTGAAGGAAGACTTTCCCCCCTTGAGGGCATTGACCCTGAAATGCTTCGCGTCAGAGAGCTTTTGCATCGTCTTGAAAATCCGGACATTCGTGAGGTTGTCCTGGCCACCTCTCCCACGACCGATGGTGAGGCCACTGCCCTTTATCTCTCCCGCCTTGTCAAGCCTCTCGGCATCCGCGTCAGCCGGATTGCCTTCGGTATCCCTGTCGGACTTGAGCTTGAGTACGTTGATGAGGTGACTCTCATGCGCGCCGTTGAGGGGCGTCACCCTTTCTAGAACCGTTTCCGATCCATCACTTTACCCGCGAGGTACGTTTGGACCCGATCGCACCATCAGAGCTTTCTGCCGAAATTGCCAAGCGTCGAACCTTTGCCATCATCAGCCATCCCGATGCTGGAAAGACAACCTTGACGGAGAAGCTTCTTCTTTATGGCGGAGCCATCCACTTGGCGGGGTCCATCAAGGCCCGAAAAGCCGCCCGATACGCGACAAGCGACTGGATGGAAATCGAGCGACAGCGTGGGATCAGCGTGACATCGAGTGCCTTGGTCTTTGACTACCGGGACCATACACTCAATATTCTTGACACTCCTGGCCACAAGGATTTCAGTGAAGACACCTTTCGCACCCTTGAGGCCGTGGACTCTGTGGTCATGCTTCTTGATGGTGCCAAGGGGATCGAACCCCAGACACTCAAACTCTTTGAAGTTGCACGCATGCGACAGCTTCCGATTGTCACCTTCATCAACAAAGTTGACCGCGAAGGGGTTGACCCTTTTGCCCTTTTGTCCGAGATAGAGCGGACTCTCGATATCAGGGCCATCCCCTTTGATTGGCCCATCGGAGCAGGATCCGCCTTTCGAGGAGTCTGGGATCTCTCTTCCGGCAAGGGCCACATCTACGAGGCCGTCGATCATGGAGGAGCCCGGGCCACCGACCGCATTCTCACGGGGGGGGACCCGGCACTTGAGTCCATTCTCGACACCCTCCCCGACAGGACCCTCTTTGAGGAAGAGGTCGCCCTTCTTTCCTTGGAAGACAACTCTTTCGATCAGAAGGACTTTCTCGCCGGAAGAGCCACACCCGTCTTCTTTGGAAGTGCGCTGAACAACTTCGGAATTGAAATTTTTCTCGATGCCTTTATCGGCCTCGCCCCCCCTCCCCGGGCCTACCCCTCCGACAAGGGCCCCATCCCCCCGGACTCTCCCTCTTTTTCCGGTTTTGTCTTCAAAATACAGGCCAACATGGATCCTCAGCATCGCGATCGTTTCGCCTTTATTCGTGTCTGCTCGGGGCGATTCGTCCGGGAGATGTCGGTCACCAATGCAACGACGGGAAAGGCGCTTCGCCTCTCGAAAACCATCCAGTTTTTAGGCCAAAAGCGCGAGCGGGTGGAAGAGGCCTGGCCTGGTGATATTATCGGCCTTCACGACCCCGGAGTCTTCCGTATCGGAGACACCCTTTGCGAAAAAGGACTCTTCCATTTCGAAGGGATCCCCTCCTTTTCGCCGGAGCTCTTTGCCCGACTCATTCTTGAAGACCCACTGAAAAGGAAACACCTCAAGAAAGGGCTGGATCAACTTGCCGAAGAGGGAGCGATTCAGGTGTTTGCCCAAGATCCCCACGGGGAGAGAGACATGATTGTCGGCGCTGTTGGGGCCCTTCAACTGGAAGTCTTGAAATTTCGTCTCGAACACGAATATAACGTCAAGACTCGCCTTGAGCCAGTGGGATACGACCGGGCCCGGTGGATCACCGGAGACCCTGCCAAGATCGATGCCCTTGCCGGAACCCTCGATACCCTGCGGGTCTATGACCGTGAGGGGGCCCCAGTCGCACTCTTCAGAAACGAGTGGGCCCTTCGTTATGTTGTTGAAAAATACTCAGAGATCTCCTTCCACGGCACATCTCCTCGGGGATTTCACGCCGAGAAAAATAAATAGTCTTTAACTAGTTTCAGTAAGGCCTCAAAACTCATTCAATTCCCTCTCCCCCTTACGACACTTCTTTCTCTTCACGCGGCAGGGACCCCGTCAATGAATAGACAACCGGAAGCACCAACAAGGTAAAGACAATTGTCGTGAGGACTCCTCCGACAATCACGATGGCCAGAGGTTTTTGGGCCTGGTTTCCGATACCGGAGGAAAGAGCCGCCGGGAGAAGTCCCAGTCCGGCAAGAAGGGCGGTCATCAACACGGGACGAACCCGAAGATTTCCTCCCTGAACAAGCGCCTCATGCATCGTCAGCCCTTCCCGCCGGAGGTTCGTCACAAAATTGATCAGAATCATTCCGTCCTGAATCGCAATTCCAAAAAGAGAAAGAAAGCCCAGCGAGGCAGAAATGCTGAGATGATGACCGGTCAGGAAGAGGGCCCACACTCCTCCGGTGACGGCCACAGGAACGGTCAGGATCTGGACCAGCGCATACTTGACCGAACGATAGGCCCAGTAGAGCAGGAGGAAGATCATGCCAAAGGCGATCGGAAGCAAGAGAGCAAGGCGATGCTGTGCCTCTTTCATTTCCTTGTACTCCCCGTACCATCGAATCCGGTATCCGGAAGGAAGGTCTAACTGACGGCTCATGATACGTTTGGCCTCATCGACCGCCGACCCGATATCCCGACCGCGAATGGAGAACTTTACAGGAATATATCGGGAGTTGGCCTCCCGGAAGATGTAGGAGTTTCCGATTTTCAGGTCGATCGTGGCCAGCTGAGAAAGAGGAATATGGGATCCGTCCGGGCTGTCGACAGGGATTGATCGAATGGCCGCAATATCCTTCCTGTAGGGGCGGGAGAGACGAACCGTCACATCAAACCGCTTCTCGTCTTTCAAGACCTGTGTTACGGCCACTCCCCCGACAGCGGCCTGGATAACTGCCTCCACATCCGCCACATGGATTCCGTAACGGGCACAGGCCAGAGAATTCACTCGAATATCAAGCTCCGGCCCTCCACGAATGCGAAACAGGCCGAGATCATGGAATCCTTTGACTCCGGAGAGGATCCCCAGAGCCTGGTGAGCCAAGGCCTCGAGACGCACCGGGTCGGGGCCATAGATTTTGATGCTGTTCTGCCCCTTGACCCCGGAGACCGCCTCCTCCACATTATCCTCGATGTACTGGGAGACGTTGTAGGTAACACCAGGAAGGGTCTTGATTTTCGCCAGGACCTCCGCCTGGATCTGGGACTTTGTCACGCCTTTTCGCCACTCCTTGTGTGGCTTGAAAAAAATGGCAAATTCCGCGTTCCAGAAACCTCCCACATCATAGGCGTCATCCGGACGTCCCTCCTCGGAGACTACGGTCTTGACCTCAGGAACCTCCAGGACAAGACGGCGGATCCCATCGGTGAGGTGCGCACCATAATCAAGGCTGATCGCCGCAGGATAGGTGGCCCGGATGTAGAGGTTGTTCTCTTCGAGCTTCGGCAAAAATTCCGTTCCCAGACGAGGAAGGATAAAGCCCAGTGTGGCGACAAGAAAAAGGAGGGCAGCCGACAGGACGGTTCGAGGTCGGGACAGGACCGACAAAAGAAGACGATCATACACCTCCTTGACCACCCGCATGAGGCGGGTGTCAGGGTGGGCCCCCACCTTTGAGAGAAAGGTCGAGGAAAGGGCGGGAGACAGCGTCATCGAAAGAATGACGGCGGCCAGGAGACCACCCCCCATCGTATAGGCCATGGGGAAGAATATCTTTCCCTCGATCCCGCTCATAAAGAGCAGGGGAACATAGGCGGAGAAAACAATCAGCGTCGAAAAGACTGTAGCAGACTGAACCTCTGTGACCGCATTAAAAACTGTCGCAAAGGTACTGACACGTCTTTCTCCTGGAGGATCGGAGGTCAGGTGGCGATAGATGTTTTCCACCACAATGACAGAAGCATCGACGAGAATCCCAAAGTCGATGGCTCCGAGAGAGAGGAGATTGGCGGAGACCCCGTTGGCCTTCATGATTGAAAAGGCTGTCAGGAGGGCCACGGGAATCGTGACGGCCACGATAAGAGCCGACCGGAAGTTGCCCAGAAAAAGATAGAGGGTCAAAAGAACCAGGCCGATTCCCAGGGAGAGATTTTCCAGAACAGTATGAAGGGTCCAGTGCATGAGCTGGGTACGGTCGTAGAAGGGAAGAATACGAACGCCAGGAGGCAGGTCATGCGCCCTGATTTCTTGGACCTTCTTGTGGATCCGCGCCATCACATGACGGGTATTCGCCCCGCGCAACAGAAGGACGACCCCCTCCACCGTGTCATTTTCATAGTTTCGTCCCACCCTGCCGAGACGAGGCTGGGGACCAATCTGGACCGAAGCGATGTCCCGCAGGAGAACCGGAGTTCCCTTGACCTCTCCAACCATAATGTGATCGATATCCTGGCGGTTCTTGAGCAAGCCCAGCCCACGGACAACGGCGGCCGTCTCTCCGAAGTTCATGACATAGGCACCGACATTATTATTGGCCGCGGCCACAGCTGATAGAACTTGGGAAAGCGGGATATTGAAGTCACGAAGGCGAGCCAGATCCACAAGAATCTGGTATTGCCGAATCCATCCGCCCATACCCGACTCGTCCGCAACTCCCGGAATCTCCTTGAATCGCCTCTCCAGGACCCAGTCATCAAGAGTCTTGAGCTCATCGAGGGGCGCTCCGGTGAGGGTGTAGCGATAGATTTCTCCCGTTGCCGGAGTATTGATATCGAGCACCGGAGTCACCCCACCAGGGAGATTCGCCTGAGAGATCCGGTTGTAAATCCTGTGGCGTGCCTCAAAATCGTCGATCCCATCCTTGAAAACGGCAATCACCACCGAGAGGCCATACATGGAGATCGACCGCTGGGTCTTCATTCCCGGAGTCCCGTTGATGGCGATCTCCACCGGCAGGGTAATTTGGCGTTCGACCTCCTGGGCGCCCCGACCCGGCCATTGAGTCAGAACGCGGACCTCCAGGGGGGAGACATCCGGGTAAGGCTCAATCTGAAGATTGTTGTAAGAGAAGACGCCAATAATGGAGAGGGTGATAGCCGCAAGAAAGACCACCACCCTCTCCCGAAGGGAGAAGGCGACAAGATGTTTCATGGGCGAGTTCCTGCGATCCGGCCCGCAGGCAGCGTGAAGGTTCCGGTTCCCCGGCTGAGATTATCCTCGCGAATCCCTTCGAGGAGGAGGGCTCCTCGCACGGCAACCCTCTCTCCAGGCAGGAGACCGGACTCTATCCGCATCCATCCGTTTTCATCGGGTCCCGGGATGATCCGCCGAAGATAAAAGAGGCCCGGGGAGCTCTCAACAAAGACATGGTAGCCGTGCTCATCCCTCAGGACAGCCTTTTCGGGGACAGCCACCACCGGATGGGGCCTGTCGAGATGGATGCGCACGGAGGCAAACATTCCGGGCTTGAGAAGTCTCTCGGGGTTGGGAATTTCCGCCCGGACGTGAAAGGTTCGGGTATTGGGATCGACCATCCCTCCCAGGTAAACGATTTTCCCGGGAAAGACCTTGTCGGGATAGGCCACCGATTCGAGAAGAACCTTTTGCCCTCGACGGACAAGGGGGTAGTCCCCTTCATAGATGTCCATGTAGACGAGGAGACTCGAGAGATCGGCCACGGTCATGAGCTGGTCTCCGGGGTTCATGAAAAGCCCCGCCCGGAGGCTGGAGTTCAGGATCACTCCTTCGCGAGGAGCATGAAGCGTCAAGTATTTTGAAATCTTTCTGGAAGAGGCAATCTTCTCGACATCCGCCTGCGAGGCCCCCAGAAGACGAAGCTTTCTCTCGGCGGCCTTGATGTAAGCCTGACTCTCTTTGGGATCATGGAGAGTCTCCTGGACCTTAAACGCATTAAGGAGCTCGACCTCTGCCGTTGTATAGTCCGGGCTGTAAACGAGGGCCAAAGGATCATCCTTCTGAACTTTTTGCCCCTCAAACGCCAGAATCTTCACCTCCCGTCCCCCAACCCGTGCGGAGACCACGGAGACCTTATCCTCGTCGAAGTTGATCGTTCCGGTTCTTCGAAGTTCGGTTTCCATTTGCCGTTTTTCCACAGGAGCCACCGTCACGAAGCCGGACTTCTGCTGATCCGGTGTCAGGCGTATTTGAAGAAGTCCCGCCGGCATCGGAACAGGATCGCTGGCGCGGGCCAGCGACATACCCGACAAGATGCCCGCGAAAAGAAAAAATGGAAGGGACTTCACAAACGAACGCCAACGCCAACTCCTAGGCGCACACATCTTCACCTCGATTTATCCCCCTTGATTCCCGCATGCACGATTTTCAAAGATGAGCCAGATCCTGCGTTCTTGGCCCTATTTATGCGATGTCGAGCCAGCAATCTGACCCAAAGGTGTCCCGACAGCGGCTTCAAGATTTGAGATCGCCTGGTAATAGGCAACCAGACTCTGATACCGGTTGTACTGGGCCTGGCGATACGCCTGGACCGCATTGATCAGATAAAGAAAGTCATTTTTCTGGTTTTCGTATCCGGTCAGAGCCAGTTCAAAGGCCAGTCGGGACTGGGGAAGAATCTCGTCGGCATTCATTCTGTACTGACGGTAAGCCAAGACCACCTGCGAATAAAGGTTATCAACGGCAAGCCGCACCTGGGCAGATTGCCAGCGATACTGCCAATCTGCCGCCCGCAACATCTCGGCCTGAGAATTGTATTGAAGATTCTGCTTGATCGGCGCAAAGATCGGCACATTGATCTGGACTCCCACATACCAGCAGTTCAGACCGGAAAATCCGTAACAGGATTCCCCGCCCTCCGAACCCGTCAACTGGTAGTCGGGAAGAAATCCAAGCTTCGCGAGAGTCAACTGGTGGCGATTCAGATCGACAGTGGCCCGGGCCTGAAGCAGATCCGGGCGGTTTTCGATGGCGCGGGCCTCGAGTTCCGACATCGGAACCGTCAGCGGGTCGGGGTCCGGAACCGGTGCGATCCGGGTCTCGCGGTCCATGGAAAAGCCCAGCAGGGTATTCAACTGCTTTTTTGCGACCTCAAGCTGATAGCGGGTCGACAGCCTGTCGAGCCGAGCCTGAGAAAGGGCCACTCGGGCATTTACGACATCAAGAATCTGGACGGATCCGACAGAAAGCTTGGCCTTGGTGATCTCCAGCACCCGTCTGAGCCAAGTTTGGAGTTCATCATTGAGCCGAAGTGTCTCCCGGGAAAGAAGCCATTGGTAGCAGGCCATCTCTGTCTGATTTCTGAGCTGCACCCGTTGCACACGGTAGGAATCATAGGCGATCTCGGTATTGTCTTTATTGACCTTGTATCCATAAAGAGCCTTGCCCGGAAAGAGAAAAGATTGGACAATGGCCCAGTTGCTTCCATTCGGATAGGGAAGCCCCACATTTTGGAGCCCCTGAAAAGAGCTCCCGTTCGCCAAAACATTCTGGCCGTTTCCCTGTTCCCCTCCGCCATATTCCCATTGAAGCAGCGGATCGGCCGGAGCCAGAGCCGTCTTTTCCAGATCCTTTGTTCCCATCCACGTCTTTTTGAAGGAAATCAGATTCGGATTTTTCTCCAGAGCGATTCTGACAGCGTCATCAACGGTCATGGGAGGATCTGAAAGATCCTTCTTGCTGGAAGAGGAGTGGCTTTGTGCCACTGATGCCGGAACAGTGTCGTCCCCCCATGAATAATGGGAAGCGGTTCCAAGGATGGTGGCGGCACTCATCAGTATCCCGGCAATTCTGAAGATTTTTTGCACTTTCTACTCCTAGGTGGGCCAAAAGAGACAAAGTATCAAAAAGAAAACATCAGCTCATCATCTTAGAATTCACGGGAATCTGTCAAGCTGATGACAAAGCCCCATTCTTTTCTCTATCGCTCTGCCCTCACGAAAGATTAACATTTGTTAACAATCCTCTCCGACTCTATCACCCGCTAAAACCGGGTGTCAATCAACTCCCTCCGGGCTTTCGACTCTATCGGATCACGCGTGAATTTGAGAGGAGGGGTTTTCCGACAAAGATTTTCTCCGTATAATTCACAGGGCGAGCATACGCCACAAAAGTTTTTCATGCTTTCTTCCTGGACTCCGAGGATTTTGGGAAGGGGAATCGACTCTTCCCTCAAAGGGGAGACTTGCTGACTTTGCCGGACAACGATTGAGGTGCCTAAATGACCTTCGATCCGAAGGAGTATCTCTCCAATATCGCCCGAGAGGCTGACCCTCGGGCTGTTCCTGTCACCGCCGATCCCAGAGATGCGACAGCCGTTCTGACGCTTCTGAGAATCGTGGACCATCTCAGGGGAGACAACGGGTGTCCCTTCGACCGAAAACAGACTCTTAAAGGATTGCTCTCTGATCTCAAGGATGAGGTTTACGAGTTAGAGGAGTCCCTTGAAGACGGGGATCTCCACAACCTTTCCCGCGAAATGGGAGACGTCTTCTTAATCCTTTTTATGGCTCGACGAATTCTCTGGGAGCAGACGACCGTATCCCTGGGGGAGATTCTCGATGGCGCCTCCCTGAAGATGGTCTCCCGACATCCCCACGTCTTTGAATCTCCCGACCCCGAAAAAAGCCTCGAAGCCATCTGGGAGACATGGGAAGAGAAGAAACGGGCAGAAGCGGTTCACCAGGATCGCCGGTCCGTTCTCGACGGGATTCCCCGGACCATGCCGGCGCTTCAGGCGTCCGCCCGACTGGGTCAAAAGGCAGGTCGCGTCGGATTTGACTGGACGTCGAGTCAGTCCGTGCTCGACAAGGTCGAGGAGGAATGCGCTGAAATTCGGGCCGCAACATCGGAAGGTCCGGCCAGACTCGCCGAAGAAATTGGAGATATGCTTTTCGCCATGGCTCAATTTGCCCGACTCTCTGGAGTTCGTCCGGAGGAGGCCCTCGCAGAGGCAAACAAAAAATTCAAGAGGCGATTCATCTCCATGGAAGAGCAGGCGACCAGAGAAAGCAGAGCCCTTTCATCGCTCTCTCCCGAAGAATGGGCAAGACTTTGGGAGAACGCCAAAAACAGACGTTACCCACCTGAAGGAGATTGAGCATGGGACATCCGACCGCCCTTGTCACGGGTGCAACCTCGGGCATCGGACTCTCTGTCGCCCGGGGACTTCTCGATAGGGGGTATTTCGTTCTCATGACGGGCCGTAACGGGGAGGCCCTAGACAAAGAAAAATCCAGGGCACGCTCCCAGGGAAGGTCGATCGAAACCCTTGCCTGCGACCTCTCCCGTCAAAAAGATGTTGAAACACTCATTGAAGTCACTCGCGCTGCCTTTCAGGATAAAGTCGACATCCTTGTGAACAATGCCGGCATTGCGACCTTTGCCTCGATCGAAGAGACCTCCCCCGAAGAGTTCGATCATATTATCTCTGTGAATCTCCGGGCCCCCTACCTTCTCTCCCGAGCGATCCTTCCACTGATGAAATCACAAAAGGATGGACTGATCGTCAACATCTCTTCCGTTGCAGGAATTGATGCCTGGTCCGGTTCCTCCCTCTACTCCATGACAAAGTTTGCCCTTCGGGGACTGACCGGATCACTCCTTGCCGAAGGCGCCCCTTTTGGAGTCAAAGCCGTGGCCATCTGCCCCGGATATGTGGCCACACCCCTTGTCGCCGGGGCACCCGTAAGCCATGAGGAGATGATCCAGCCCGAGGACATCTTGAAGACCATTCTCTATCTTACGGACCTCTCCCCCGCGGCCGTCACGGGGGATATTGTCATGAAGCGCCTGGGAGGGCTCTAAAAACGGACTGACGATAAGATCGAGGGAAAATTCGGATGATCAAGGCGCTCATCAAAAAAATTGGAACAGGACCTTCCGGACACCGAGACCTCTCTCACGACGAGGCACGGGAGGCAGCCGGGATTCTCCTCTCTCATCAGGCAACCCCGGCCCAAGTCGGAGCTCTTCTCCTGGGAATGCGCCTCAAGGGAGAAACGGCGACAGAAATGTCTGGCTTCTTGACAGGACTGAGAGAGAGGATACGCCCCCGAGTTTCTGCCCGACCGGAAAAAGAGTTTTCACCCCGCCTCGATGTGGGTGAGCCCTACGACGGAAGAAGCCGATCGACATCCCATACCGTTCCCGCCGCGACCCTAGCTGGGCGTGAAGGGCTTCGGATCAGCCTTCACGGTCTCTCGGGTGTTCCTGTCAAGATGGGGCCGGGTGTTCTGGAGGCGTGGAATTCTCTGGAAAGAATGGAGGGCCTTTTGGGGGTGACGGACAACGTCATTTGCCTTTCCCAGAGAACTTTTCTTCCGGAATTGGCGGACCTGCTCCCTATCCGGCAAGAACTGGGACTGAGAACACTTTGGAATACGGTAGAAAAGGCGGCCAACCCTTTGCAGGCCCCCTCCCAGATCATTGGGGTCTTCCACGAACCGATCGTTGCCAAGCTTCATGAGGCTCTCTTGGCACAGAAGGACCCCCCAAAACGACTCCTGTTCGTGGCAGGCGTTGAGGGCTCCACAGACCTTCACCCCCACCGGGAGACGCTCTGCTACCTCTATGACCGGGAGGCATCTCCAAACATCGCGCAAGTGACCATCCCCTCAGGACTGAAAGGCTCCTCTCCCCCACATGATGAAACGACTATCATTCGCCGCCAAGCCGCCCTCTTTCTCTTTGCCGCGGGGGTCACCTCAGATTTTCAAGAGGCCTTGGCCTCACTCCCCACACCCTCATGGAGCCACTGATGAACAAGATTCTTCCCGTCGACAAACTCGAGATCGGCATGGAAGTTGTCGCCGTCGACAAAAGCTGGCTTGAGACAAACATTCTCTTCCATCGGTTCCGCGTCCGAAGCTTCGAAGATATCCAACGACTTCGCGATAATGGAATCAAGAATGTGACGATTCTGATCAAAGACTCCATCCTCGCCGGGACAGAAAAGGGGCCCCCCCTCTCTATCGATGATGATCGGGATATTCCCAAGCTTCGTGCAATGGAGGTCCTCCCCCTTCCCACCCTTCGGGAATGGAATGCCCTGCACGACAAGACCATCGCCGTTCTTTCCAAAAGCTTCGATGATATCCGCATGGGAAGCGCGCTTGATGTGACTCCCCTTCGCCAGCAGGTCATCGAGACCCTCGAAATGCTCGTCAAAGATCCTCGAAAAAATTCCTTTCTTGTGACTCTCTCGGAAATCGACGACGAGTCTTATGTGCACTCCACGAATACGATGATTCTTTCGATGGGGCTGGCCGCCCAAAGTGGCGTCCCCAAAGAAGACATCCCAAAATGGGGAATGGCTGCCCTTCTGCATGATATCGGCAAGGCCCTCGTCCCCCTAGAGATTCTCAAGAAACCTGGACGACTGGACCCGCAGGAATGGGACACCATGAAGCGCCACCCAAAATTTGGTCACTCAATTCTCTCAAAGTCCAAGGACGATGTGGTGCGAGGAATTTGTACCACCGTGGCCATGGAGCACCACGAACGAAAGGGGGGTGGAGGGTATCCTTATGGACTGGACCTTCCGGATCTTGACCCAGTCACCCGCTCGCTCATGGTCCTGGACATTTACGAAGCACTGACCGCCGGACGGGTTTACCGGTCTCCCCTCTCCCCGGCCAAGACGCTTTCCTATTTGCTAGAGAAGGAGCTTCATCGCCTCGACCCGCGGGCCATTGCCAACCTCGTCCAAATGGTCGGGATCTATCCCGTGGGATCCTTCGTCGAGCTTATGGATGGACGGATCGCCATGGTCTCGGCCTACGAAAGCCCTGATACAAACTCCGGAACGGTTGACCTCATCGTTCTCTATTCCGCCCCACAAAAACCTCTGGCGGAACCATCAGCCATCACCCTCCCCACCATCGACAGAAGCTATGTCCGCCAGACCTTTCACCCGAGAGAACTGGGACTGTCTCCTGCAGACGTCGCCCGATACCTGGAGTTTGCACCGGGAGACCATGGACACTGAGCCAATGGCTATTGAGCTTGCCGAACGAATCTTTTTCAAAAAAAAAGGAGAGCCCTTCAAATTTTCGGCTCTCCCTTCAACAAGAACAAAAAAATCACTTACTTGATCTTTTTGACAATGACCTCCCAGTACCCGTCCTTCTTGTCCGTCTTGATGTATTCCTGTCCCACTTTCTGAATCCAGGCGGGAATATCCTTCGCCGATCCCTCATCGGTCGACAGAACAGCCAATACCGTTCCCACGGGTTTGAGCTGGATCGACTTGATCAGCTCCATCAGAGGACCCGGACAAAAGAGTCCCCGTCCGTCAACAACCTCGTCGACCTTCATGCCTGCATCATCTGCCATCGCTCATTTTCTCCCATTCTTGAATTGGTCCTTTAGACAAATAAAATCTGCCCGCCCTCGGCATGCTGGAAGAATCCCGCCACGCCGAGAACTTCATCGAAGACAGGATGGAAGTGATCGAGCCCCTCCTCCAAAAGGTCGAGGGCCATCCCGCAGGCAAAGACCTTTAAAGAGCCCATCATCTTTCCTTGGGACAGAAGGTCATAGAACATGGGGGCATTTTTTGAGAGAAGCCTGCGACCAACCTCGCCTTCCACCCGAAAAGACTTTTTTTCGATCGTTTCCTTCCGGAAAGCTGTCACGGCATTCATGGTCACGAAAACCCGAACATCCATCTGACTCATCGCTGCCACCGAGGCCATGAGGCCTACTGCATGCAACTTCTCCAGGGCATCCGAAGCCAGCACGAACGACACTTTTTCCATCGCGACTCCTTCCCGTCTCAAAAATAAACCCAGATTCCCCCGCTGTTCGGGAGGGACCTTTTTATCCTAGACCATCCGTTCGAAAGGGACAAGCCTGTGTTGGCGACTGACTTTCTGACTAAATATTGAGAAGAAACTTCCGAAAGTCGCCGGCCCGGATCGGACAATGAAAGAGAAATCCTTGGGTCTTCGTGCACTCCTGGTCGGCAAGCCACTTCATCTGTTCCGATTTTCGGCTCATTCCGCAAGGATATCCATTCCCATGGTATTGGCAATACCTATCATGGCACTGAAAATTGCTGGCGCATCCTCATCACCGGGAACCCCCTCCACAAAGGTCCGGTCTATTTTTATAATGGTGCTGTGGGGGGGGCTTTCTTATCTTATGGATGGCCCAGAGTGATGTTTTCCATGAGCGTCCAGACAGTCTCCATTCTTTTCGGGCAGGGGAATCCCCTCTCCTTGAGGGGCCAGAGAGGGGAGGTGAAAGTTTTCCGTGACCGTCTCCAGAAGAGCGTAATGATTGGCAAAACAGGAGACGCGGGAGTGCCCTGGTCGCTTCGAATCGATCCAGAGAAGGGCCACTCGCCCCCCTCCATGCATGCGGGAAGGAGAGGGTACGGCGGCCGGGAGCGGAGAGCCTCCCCAGGAGGAACGTGATCCGGACTCATCCCAAAGAACAAAAATCCAGAAACGGCTTTGACGGAATGATCGGGATTCCTCAATAAGGGGGATCCATTTTCCCAAAAACCTGTCTCCCTCCCTGAGAAGTTCCTGTCTGTTCATGTGGCAGGAGAAGGCTCCATGCATGTCGTGACAAAGATCTGGCGCCACAAAGGAAAAAGCGGGAAGGCGGTTGGATTCGAGGTCCGCTCTCAGACGAGAGAGCGGATGGACATTCTGTCTCTCCGGACCATTGCGGAGGCGAGAAAAAAGGAGAAAGGGATCATGCTTTTCGACATAGCGGCCAAACAGCCGGGGATATCGCCCTCCGCCAAAGCCATCATGAGGGAGTCCCTGCATATAGGCGGCCACGCTCAATCCATGTCGGACCATTTCCTCTGGGAGGCTATCACCAGACACGCGAACCCTCGGACTATCCGTTTGGGGAAGCGGAGGCGGGGCTCCCAAAAGGGCAAGGTAATTGGGAAGGCTCGGGTGGGCAACGCTCCAGTAGTTCAGCAGGAGCTCCCCTGAGGCGGCGTTGAAGAAGGGAAGGGCAGGATTCTTATAGACCTCCCCAAAGTTTTTGTTCTCCATCACGATGACGACGACATGATCGGCGGGGGGAAACGAGGCAGCATGGAGCGTTCCCGTCTCGACACCGAAAAAAAGAAAAAAGGGCAGGGTCCAGAAGAAGATTTCTTGTCCTTTGCGGATCATACGATTTCGCCCCTTCACAGGTCTCACTCCCAGTCCTTAAGGACAAGAAAGCGTTTGAACCAGTCGTCAAAGCCCTCCCCAGATGATTGTTCTCCCTGGGTGGGAACAATGTCGATCTTGGGCCTTTCCTCGAGAACCGCCATGAGCTCCCGACCGGACCACGCCTGAGAGGGAAACCAAAAGACACTAATGGAGAGAACCACATCAGGACGGGTCACCACAAATCTCCCCAAGACCTCCCGATAGCGATTTTCGACCGCCTTTGCCCGCCCCACATCCTGGTCGGGGAAGAGGATCACAAGATTGGACCCAACTTGGGCCAAAATATCCGATGGCCTCTTGGCACGATCAAGAACTGTCTGGAGAAGATCCCGGTGGGCAGGATCCACCCGAACCCCGAGCAGCACAAAGGGCCGGGGAGGATGTCGTGTAATCATCTCCTCCATCAGCGTCATGAAGCTTTCCTCCTCGAAAAGCCCCCGATGAACGTCGTAGTGAGGAAGAAGGCCCAGGGACATCCGCTCCTCCCCCAAGGCATCACCAATGTTTCGGACAATTTCCTCAAAGTTGAGACGCACTGGTTTCATCCAGGTATCAAGCGTCGGCAGGGCAATCCCGATCCATCCAAAAACATGGATGTACCAGGTGAGGGGAAGCATGATCTCATAACGGAAGTTCTTATCCGTATGCTCGATCAGGGCAGGCCGGGGACCTGACTCTGAAATTTTTTTAAAAAACTGAACATCTCCCATGGAGACATTCTCCTGAAACATGCGGAGCTTCTCTTCGGGACCATCGAATTGGAGATAGATTGGACGAGGACCGTCATCGAGGGTCACTCCGTCGACAAGAAAAACCCGGTGATGCTTGAACGGACGGTCTTCCCACTCCATGAGACGGGGAATCTCCGTCATCAGAACGTTCTGGTCGGCTTCGTCAAGGAGATGTCTCGCCACCGGGACCTGAATCTTTTCCCTCATCTTAAGAACTTCGGGATATTCCACCGTTTCGATCTGCTTTTCCGGAGGCATCCTGTCGAAAAAGGCAAGAAAATAAAGACCCGCAGGTTGGGAAAGGGTTCCGATGGGAAACCCCCACCAGATCAGTGTGCCCTGATCATTGGTTCCCCTGTAGTCCTTACGGCGGAACAGGTCTTCCTCGTCACTCTCCGGACCGGCCTTCGGCCCTCCACGGCTCGCAAGATGGTCCCGCAATGACCGTACAGGCATTCGGGACAAAGTTCGAGCCGGAAGTTTTGTCAGGTGGACGAGCCCATCGTCGAACAGGACGATCTTGCCTGCAGCATCGGTCGCAAAACTCGTGACAACATTGGAGTTGACCCCATAGTCAAGGATCTTTTTCCAGGGGGAAAGATCCCGGATTGAGGCAATAAGGGAGACAAATCCCATCATCCGCCTCTTTTTTCTGAAGAAGAGCTGGACGGAGGTTCTATGGCGATAAGTCCGTCAAGGACCGCCTCGTGAAGAGCCTCGCTCACTGTGGGGTGAGGGAAAACGGTTTCGGAGAGGCGGAAGAGGCCATCGGGAAGACCCATGGCAAGAGCCACACCGGCCATCATCTCCGACAGATGAGGACCGATCCCATGCATACCGAGAACCCTCGTCGACCGCTCCTCCACAACAACCTTGATGAACCCCCGCCGTTGCCCCATTGAGAGAGATCGCCCATTGGCCAGAAGCGGAAACTTTCCCTCCCGGGGAGAATAGCCTTTCTTTTCCGCTTCCTCCCGAGTCAGACCGATCGAGACAACCTCCGGGTGTGTGTAGACCACACGAGGGATCAGCATTGGATCATAGGATGAAGGGGCCCGCCCCGCCATGGCGTCCACTGCAATCACAGCTTGACGGCTCGCCTTGTGGGCCAAGAGGAGACCTCCGACCAAATCTCCGGCGGCATAAATCCCTGGAACTTTCGTTTTCCCCAGAGGGTCCACATCCAGAAAACCTCCCGGACCCGGAGAGAGACCGACCGAATCAAGTCCCAAATTCTCCGTCACAGGGGACCGACCCACGGCAACAAGAACCGCATCGACATTCAGCGAAAAGGCATCGTTGCCACTCCGACCGGAAAGACTGGCCTTTCCCTGGCCCTCCCCCGGCTGACGAACCAAAGAAAGATCCTCGACCCCTGTCCTGATCGCCACGGACTTCTGCGACAGTTCCTTTTCCAGGGCGACTCCGAGTTCAGGGTCCTCCGTCGGAAGCAACCGCGATTCTCGCTCCAATATCGTGGTCTCGCAACCGAACGCCGAAAGGATTTCTGCAAACTCGCATCCGATCGCTCCGCCTCCCACAATAGCGAATCGACCTTCAAAGACCTCACGTCGAAGAAGGTCCGTGCTGGAAAGAACGAGTGTCCCGTCAAACGGGAGGGAGGGAAGGCTCCGGGGTCTCGAACCAGTCGCCAGAAGGACATTCTTGGCTCGGTGGCGAACCGGGGATTCTCCTTCCTCGAGAACATATCCAGGTCCATCGAGGCGTCCCCGACTTTTTCGATAGGTCACCCCATGCTTCTTGAAAAGAAAGCCAATGCCACGAAAGAGCCGGTCTACCGTCGTCTTTCGAAAGGCACTCAACCGGACAGCATCAAGAGTCGGGCGGGGGTAGGCAATGCCCGTTTCCTGTCCCTCGTCTCCCATCCGGAGACGACCACCAGCCTCGAGCAAGACCTTTGTCGGAATGCACCCCTGATGCAAGCAGGTTCCGCCAAGCTCACCGGGATCAAGAACAAGAACCTTCATTCCGATTTCTGCCGCCCGGATCGCCCCAACATACCCGGCCGAACCCGCCCCAATGACAACGAGATCCCACTCTTCATCATTTTCAATAATCAATTTTATATGACCTCATTCATAAGACAAAGAAGATTCGCTGAGTTTTTGATATAGATATTATCAGAACCCCACGAACTCCGAAAGGCGACAGTGACCCACTCTCTAAAGAAGTTCCCCCTGATATCAATATTTTGAAGCGAAATCCCGGTGCATTTAGGAATTTTTCGATTGAGACTTGTTGACAAATCTCATCCCGCTGACCTAATATGTAGCTGCGGGGTGGAGCAGCTCGGTAGCTCGTCGGGCTCATAACCCGAAGGTCACAGGTTCAAATCCTGTCCCCGCAACCATTCTGCAAATCTTTCCTTGACCACCATCAAAATCAAACATCAAATCCAAAAAATCCCGCGTTTACGTTTCTAAAGCTTTCTCCTTGCCATATTTTTTATCCTCTTTTCCATTCCTTTCATCACCCTCACATTCCCCGTTGACTGACACTCTTGACACCCTGTCTCACCCGGTATAACATTTGAATATGACGAATTCACATTTGTTAAAAATACTCGAGACGACAGGCCACTCTCCCGAAGAGCTCGGGAGAATGATTGGGCTATCGGGGATGACATTGCGGCGCTGGACGAAAAAGCCGCTTGACTTCCCGATTCCTCCGGTCTATGTTCCGGCAATCCGTGATACCTGCTATCGGCTGGTCTCCCAGGGTCTCCTCGATCCCGAAAGCCCGCATGTGAAGGCGATTCTTCTCTCCGGGCTCTCAAAGGGGGAGCATCATGCGGCGATCGTCAATCTGGGACTTCCCTCAGATTTTGAGACCAACCCCGCCATGAGTGAGGATCGGATTCTGACAAGCCTTGTCGTCATCGGAGCCCAGGAAAAGAAACAGTCTGAAGTTGAGAGCAACCCGGAGAAAATTTCACGATTCAAGGCCATGGGAGCGGAGTGGACCGAACGCATTTCGACGCTCGTCTCGGTGATCCGGTCCCGAAAGATGAGCCTGACCGATAAATTCATCGCTTATGGGGCGCTTTTTTATCTCTTGACACCCATCGACTTCATCCCGGACAACATCCCTTTTCTAGGATTTTTTGACGACTTTGCCATCCTGGGATTTGCGGCAGCCTACTACATGAAGTTGCCGCAAGTAGAAGCAGAGGGTCCTCAAGATCATTCTTTTAGGGAAGGATCGCAACAAAGCAACATATCGGCATCACAACGACCATCTGCCAGGCTTAAAAAATAGACTGTCAAAGAAGATAAGGATATTCCAATGCTGAAAAGACTCTCTCTCATTCCTCTCGTCGCCCTTGTCCTGTCAGGATGCGCCGCCACCACGGAGCCACCAGTCCGTGCCTGGCTCTCCGAACAGAAGGCCTATGCGGAAATCAAGCAAGGCCATCTTGAGCAGGCGGAAGCCGACCTGAAAAAGGCGCTTCGGGACAACCCCACCGATCCGACCATTCTCAACAACTTGGCCTTCATCCAGTTCAAGGAAGGAGAGTCCCAGAAGGCCATCGGCTATCTTGAGCAGGCCCGGGCCCTGCGAAGCAACGACAACGACGAGCCCTACATTCTCAACGAAGCCCGAATCCTCATTTCCTCCCACCACTACCGCAAGGCCCTCACGCTTCTGTCGCTCATCGAGCCCCGCACCAAGTGGCCTCACGGCTATCGAAAAATGCTGGCCAAGGCCCTGATTCACAACGGGAAAAATGCCAAAGCCCTGGCGATTCTCCTTGAGAAGCATGATGAAGCCGGAATGATGACCCAGCCGACCACTCACTAAGCCCTCTTTTCCGTCCCGGAGATTTTCCATGACCTTTCTCTTTCAAAAAAGACAGTCTTTTTTTGTCCTTCTTGGACTTTTGAGTCTATGTCTCATCACTCCCCCACTGGCGAGCGCCAGCTCCTCCGGGACCGGCACAGGTGACTTTTTTCTCCCGATGTCCGATGATGAAGAGATGGCCAAGGACTTTCAGGCTCTGGCTCCCCCTTTTCTCCCCTGGGGACCCAATACAAGTGGACCCTTCTTTACGGGAACCGCCGAGGTTGAGCCCATTGGCTCCTGGTATCTCGAGCCGTTCGCCTACGATTACATCACCCCCGGTGTCTCCGCCTCTTCCCTGTATATGCCGATGCGCCTGGCGGTGGGACTTGGGCACAACATCGAACTCGACTCCTATCTTCCACTTATACAAAACTGGCAGGGAGTGGATCCCTCCCAAGGGATCGACCATTCCGCCAGCCACTTCGGCGTGGGGAACACTCATTTTGAAATCAAGTGGCAGCTCACCAGCGACGCCAACGTCTATCTTCCCCTTGCCCTTCCCGCCATGGCCCTCACCTTTGACTTCTGGATTCCCTCCGGCCAGTACCAGAATCTGAATCCTCAAGACTACGGGGCCGACCAGCTGGGAAACGGCACCTACAACGAAGGAGTCATGTTCCTCCTCCGAAAACACGTCAAACCCTTCATGGTCTACCTCCAAGTCGGGGATATCGTGGAGAATCCCTCCACCGTCGGGGCCGGCTACACCTTCAACAATGGCCTCACCCAGCTCCCCTGGACTGCGGGAGACCTCCACATGGTCGACGGAAATATCACTTACTACGCGGGAGCCCTTGAGGATGTCCTCAATACTGAATGGGGCGCCGGCTGGCTCCTTGAGTTTTATGGCGAAACCCAGAGCGGGACCAACCTCTTTTTCGGCGCCGCGAATGCGCCGGCCTGGTCCTTCTTCTGGCTGGCGCCCGAACTTGAGGTGACATGGCCTCACACCCAGAAGTTTGCCGCCACTTGGGGTGCTGGAGTGGCCCTTCCCGTCTATCAGTCAAACTACCCCCACACCTATACCCCCATGGGAACCGTCACCCTTTACTTTAATGGCCCCTTCGGGTACCGTGGCATGTAGTTTCCACCCCTCTCAGGAGATATGTCCATGCGTGGCTTCATGAAGCGATTTCTCGACAAATACCCCACATTGGGAGCCTCGGTCATCCTTGTGTCCATTGTGGCCATCATTTTCATTGTGACTGCGCTTCTCGTCGTTTTGGGGAACGCCCTTCTCGGCCACCACTGACGCTCCTTTTCTCCCGCGCCTTTTCCCGTCAATCAGTCAGCGGATCCTTGAAAATCCCTGTCCCTCTTCTCTATGATTTAAAAAAGCCGAAATCGGCCCCCGTCCAGAATCCCCCATTGACCCCGTCATACCGAGACAAAAGACTGACCGAGGGATTTGTCGATGTCTTCTCTTCCTCCAAAAGATTCAGCCGGTCGTTTACCTCCTCTTCCGGAGAACTGGGCAACCATCTGCGAATCGGAACCGTTGTCTTTTTCCGGGATGATCCAGCCCCACGGAGCCTTGCTCCAGGTCGACCTCACGGGAAGAATCACTCACGCAAGCACCAATATCGGGGATCTGATTCCGGAACTTACGGAACATTTTGGCAAAAGGTTCCCCTCCGACCTTCTAAAGCGAATGGGAACAACCCTCGACCAGATACTTTCCTCCTCCCCCGGAGACAGGAAAGAGAGTGCGTCCATGGGCCTGACTGCCGGATTCCCTTCGCTTGATGCCGTCTTCATCCGCAACAGTGAGGGCTTCCTGATCGAACTCTTCTTGTCGCGCCATTCCCAATCCCCCCTCCCCCCGACGCTCACCACTCCTTTTTCCAGGAGCCTTTCTCCGGAAGACTTGAACCAGGAACTTGTCTCCCGTATCCGGGCCCTCACGGGATTCGACAGAGTCATGCTTTACGCCTTTCGGGACGACGGGGACGGGGAGGTTCTGGCGGAAAATCGCAATCCTGACATTTACGGCACCTATCTGGGACTTCGCTTTCCAGGGAGCGACATTCCCAAGATTGCGAGGGAGCTCTACCTCAAGAATCCCTGGCGGCTGATTCCCCATGCCCCGGCGCCCTCTCTCCCCATTCGCTCCCTGACAGGACGTCCCCCCGACCTTTCCTTTTCAGATTTGAGGAGCGTCTCTCCGGTCCACGTGGCCTATCTTGCCAATATGGGGGTCGTGGCTTCCCTCTCTTTTCCTGTGATCGAAACCAAGTCCCTCTGGGGGCTGGTGGCCTGCCACAGCCGATCCCCCCGGACACTTGGACTGGAGACTCTTTCTGCCGCACGCTCTATCGTCAAGCACTACAACATGGCACTTCTCCAATCCCATGCAGAAGAGCGCATCCGGACCATTGACAGCCTCGATCATCGGCTCGCCCCCTTTCGGGAGATTTTCTCGAAAACGGAGAATCCTGACGACATTCTCTCTGTCTGCGCCACCTCCCTTGCCACCCTCTTTAACGCCTGCGGACTTGTCTTCTTCCACAACCATGCCTTCACCTCCTGGGGGACCACCCCGTCCCTTCAAAGCCTTGACAAGCTCCATGAGCTATTGGGCCCCCGAAGATCCGACCCCCTCTGGCATACCGTGTCGCTTACCCAGTCCCTTCCTGGAATCGGGCCTCTCCCGGTCGCAGGGCTGATGGCTCTCAAACTCCCGAAGAACTCCGAGCTCTGGATCTTTCGCCCCGAAACCCTGCAAGAGGTCGTCTGGGGGGGAAATCCCCAGAAGCCCGTTGAGAGTGACGCCTCGGGAGCCGGGATCTCCCCCCGACAATCATTCGAGCGATGGGTCGAGAAAAGAGTGGGGCAGAGCCTGCCCTGGGACAAGCTCGACACCCTTGCCGCCCTTCACCTCCTCCGAAGCTCCTCTCCCCCTCCGGCCTCTCCTTCATGAAGAGATCGCCTCTTCTTTCATGGCTCTCCCGGGAAACGGCGGAGATGCACCGACAGCTCGAGACCACGCCGTTGCTCTCAAAGCTTCTCGGCGACAGCATCTCCCTCGAAGAGGTCAGCGAAGTCCTCGACCGCTTTCTCTGGGCCTACCGCCCGATCGACAGGGCCCTTGAGGACGCGCTCTCACAATTTCTTCCCACCTGTCGCACCCCCCCCCGGACGCCACTTCTGACTGCCGATCTTGCGGCCCTGGGACAACCGAGCCGAAAGCACGAGCCGGTGACGTTTTCATCCCCCGGAACCCTGCCTGAGACCCTGGGAATTCTCTATGTCACGGAAGGATCCACCCTGGGGGGCACCGTGATTGCCGGCAGACTTGAGCGAAGCCTCCCGCGAATCCCCCGCCACGCATTTTCCTTCTTTTCACTTGGGGAAAGAGAGTCCCCCTCCCTGTGGGAAAAATTCCTCATGATTTTTCCGTCAGCTCCTGCCTCCGGCGATTTTTCCCAAGAGCTTCTCAGGGGAGCCACCCGCACATTCCGGCACTTTCTTGACGCCTTTTCCCCTCGGGATTCAACAATCAGCCCCTCCGACCCTCAAACGACTCGCCTCTCCGGTCAACATCTTGCGGAGTCCCTTTCACCATAAACCTACAGGAGCCCCATGGCACAGTATGTCTTTACCATGAACCGGGTGGGGAAGATCGTTCCCCCCAAGAAGCAGATCCTCAAGGACATTTCCCTTTCCTTCCTCCCAGGCGCCAAGATCGGAGTCCTGGGACTCAATGGTTCGGGAAAGTCGACCCTCCTGCGCATCATGGCGGGAATCGACACCGACATACTCGGGGAGGCCATCCCCATGCCGGGCATTCGCATTGGGCATCTTCCCCAGGAGCCGCAACTCGATCCTTCAGCCACTGTCCGGGCCTGCGTCGAAGAGGGTCTGGGAGAAGTCTTCGAGGCCCAGAAAAAACTCGATGCCGTTTATGCAGCCTATGCGGAACCTGACGCCGATTTTGATGCCCTGGCCAAAGAGCAGGCGCGACTTGAAGCCATCATTGCCACCCAGGATGGCCACAACACAGGCCAGCAGATGGAAATCGCCGCCGATGCCCTTCGCCTGCCTCCCTGGGAGGCGGTGGTCAAGACCCTTTCCGGCGGAGAGAAGCGGCGGGTTGCCCTTTGTCGTCTCTTGCTCTCAAACCCTGACATGCTTCTCCTCGACGAACCCACGAACCACCTTGACGCCGAATCGGTGGAGTGGCTGGAGCAGTTTCTCCAGGGCTTCCCCGGAACGGTGGTGGCCGTCACCCATGACCGCTACTTCCTCGACAACGCGGCGGAGTGGATCCTCGAACTCGACCGGGGAATGGGAATTCCCTGGAAGGGGAACTACAGCTCCTGGCTCGAACAAAAGGAAGCCCGCCTTGAACTGGAATCACGACAGGAGTCGGCACGGATCAAGACGATGAAGCAGGAGCTCGAATGGGTCCGCCAGAACCCCAAGGGACGGCAGGCCAAGTCCAAGGCCCGCATGGCCCGGTTCGACGAGCTCTCCTCCCAGGAATACCAAAAGAGGAACGAAACCCAGGAAATCTTCATTCCCGTGGCGGACCGCCTGGGAGACAGCGTGATCGAGTTCTCCGGAGTCTCCAAGGGTTATGGCGACCGGCTACTCATGGAGGACCTCTCCTTCATCGTCCCTCCGGGGGCGATTGTCGGCATTATCGGTCCCAACGGCGCCGGAAAGTCGACCCTTTTTCGCATGATCACCGGACAGGAGTCCCCCGACTCGGGGCAGGTAAAGATCGGACAATCGGTGAAACTGTCCTATGTGGACCAGTCTCGGGACGCTCTCTCCGGAAACAAAACCGTCTTCGAAGAGATCTCCGGCGGCTCAGAAGTCCTGACGGTCGGTCGCTTCGAAACCCCCTCCCGCGCGTACCTCGGCCGTTTCAACTTCAAGGGCCCCGATCAGCAAAAGATGGTCGGAACCCTTTCCGGAGGGGAGCGGGGGCGTCTTCACCTGGCCAAGACCTTGATCTCCGGCGGCAACGTCCTCCTTCTCGACGAACCCTCCAACGATCTTGATGTGGAAACCCTCCGGGCGTTGGAGGATGCGTTGCTCGAGTTTGCGGGATCCATCCTGGTCATCTCCCATGACCGGTGGTTTCTCGACAGGATTGCCACCCATATCCTGTCCTTCGAAGGTGAATCCCAGGTCACCTTCTTCTCTGGAAACTATCAGGAATATGAGGCCGACAAGAAACGTCGCCTTGGCGCAGAGGGAGCCCGGCCCCACCGCATCCGCTACAAACCGTTGCGCCGATGAGCCGCCGACATTCCCGCACCCTTTTCCGACGGGAGAGCCGCAAGGGTCCTCTTCCGTGACCCTATTTGGACGTCCTCGACGCGGAAAAGGACATTGGCATCCCGACCCCTCCGACCCAGAACGAACCCTCCGGGATCTTCTCGACCACCCGGAGGTTCCCTCCGTGATCCTTTCGGGGCCCGCCGGCTCGGGAAAGACCACACTGACGGCAAAGTTTCTTGTGGAGGTCATGGTCCGAGGGGGACAGGTGGCCGTCACGGCGCCGACCCACAAGGCCCTCCGGGTCCTTCGGGAGAGTCTTCGCTCCTCCGGGAGCGGCGCCACCTTTGCCACCCTCCACTCCCTTCTGGGACTTCGCCTCAGCGAAAAGGAAGACGGCACCTACGATCTCGCACCGGGAGCCTCGCCCGATCTCTCCGTCTTCGACTGGATCGTCGTCGACGAATGCTCCCTTGTCGGCCCAGAACTCTTGGCAACACTTGAGCGGCAGAAAAAGGGCTCCCGGATCCTCTTCGTGGGAGACCCCCACCAGCTGCCCCCGGTGAGCGCCACACTTCTGGAGACTCCTCCGGTCTTTGACCTCCCGCTTCCGCGGATTGCCCTGACCCGCATCCACAGACAGGACAAGGATCACCCCCTTCATACCCTGACGCGGCGAATTCTGGCGTGGGATCCGACACGAGGTCGTCCGACCCTTCGGGATCTTTTGGCGGAATGCGAAGACTCCCTCGGGGAGCTCGACGTTTCCCCTTCTTCCCGGGAAGCCCTCTTCCGGATCGGCGGCCGCGACCAGGACATCCTGTTCTGGTCGCGGCGCATTGAGTCCCAGGGGGACAACCTCCGGATTCTGGCCTACACAAACCGCCAGGTCGAACGCTACAACCGCCTTCTCTTCAAAAGCCACTATGGCGATTGCCCGACCCCCTTTGCCCCCAACGAGCGGGTCCTGGTCAACGAAACGACGGGAATTCGATCCATGGCAGGAGAGCTGACCGGCGTGGTGGCCGCGGGAGAGGAGGTGAGGGTCCTTGAAATCTTCCCGGAGCGCCATCCCGACTATCCCGAGATTCCCGCCTTTCGTGTCTATCTTGAAGATGATTCGGGAGAGGAGTTCTCTTTTTTGGTTCCGGAAGACTCGTCGTCCCATCAGGCCGAGATCGACAGGATTTTTCGGGAGGTGAGACGGATCAGAGAGGAAAAGGGATTATTGGCAAAGCAGGAATCCGCCCAGATGTCACGAGCGGCGTGGAAACTTAAGCGCGCCTTTGCGCCCCTTCGGCACAGTTATGCCACAACGGTCTTCAAGGCGCAGGGAAGTACCTTCGACTCGGTCATTGTCGATTGGCGCGACATGACCTACTTTCGGGATGATCGGACCTTCCTCCGGGGCCTCTACGTCGCCTGCACCCGGCCCCGGCATCAACTCCTTCTCGCCGGTGCGATCTTATGACCCCCCTTGGGACTCTTGCATCCGATGAGTCCCAGGCGAATCTTCAGTCCTTCGGGACAATCCCAACACCTCAAGAATCCGAACTTCCAGATCGGGTACACATCGGTGTCCCTTCATCACCAGGCTCAGATAAGCCGCAGAGATCCCGATCTGCTTGGCCAAATCGCTCTGGGTCCATTCCCGTTGTATCAGCGCAATTCGAACTTCCTTGACCGTGTCCTTATCCAAAAACTATAATCCGCAAAAGGGTTTTTTATTGTTCGAAAAGCTATTCCTTATACCAAAAAGGTATCTTAAGGTTGACTATAAACCAAAATGGAATAAAGGTCAAATGGGACCCGAAGGCCACCGGACAGCGCATCCGGAACCTCCGGGGGCCGTTGACCCAGTCCGAATTGGCAAAACGCATCGGGTGCAATCAGGTGGACATCTCCCGGGCCGAACGGGGGATCCGGCCCCCGTCCATTGAGCTTCTTCTGGCTCTGGCCCTCTCCTTCTCCGTCAGCGTCGACTACCTCCTCACCGGAGCCCAAGACGGTGTCGCCGCTGAAGCCTCTCCCGTCTACGGAAACTCCTATGAGCTCCTCTTCATCGGCAATCTCGACTCTCCCTCAAAACGGGCCATCCGGCAGTTGGCCCGCCTTCTTTCTTCGCGTTCTGCCTCCTGATTCCCCAGCACCCCGCCGATCATCCGGCTTCGGCTTGAAGCAAGAACGCTCGATCTCAAGATGAGGAGACAGCCGGTATGCTCTCTTCACGCTTCCTGTAGTGGCCGATCAACACCGCCGCCACCTCCGGGCGGGTCATCTCGGGAGGGGGTGGCAACCCATCTCGAAGCATCTGGCGGACCTTTGTTCCGGACAGAAGGACATGGGAGCTCTCGTCATGTCCGCAGGTCTTGTGGGAGACCATTCCTTCGCAGGTTCGGCAGTAATAGGCGGTATCGAAGAAGATCGGAATGATCCCCAGCTCATCAAAGGAGAACTGGCGCAGAAGGGCATGGGCCTCAAAGGGACCGTAGTAGTTCCCCACTCCGGCATGATCCCGACCCACGATAAAATGGGTGCAACCATAGTTTTTTCTGACCAATGCATGGAAGAGGGCCTCCCTGGGACCCGCATAGCGCATGGCTCCGGGAAAGACCCCCAGGACAACTCTCGTCCGGGGGTAATACCGCTCGAGAAGAACGTTGTAGCAATCCATCCGAACACTGGCAGGAACGTCATCTTCTTTGGTCTCGCCCACAAGGGGATGAAGGAAGAGGCCATCGACAATCTCAAGCGAACACTTCTGGATATATTCGTGCGCCCGGTGAATGGGATTTCTTGTCTGAAACCCCACGACCGTCTGCCACCCCAGAGTCTCGAAGCGAGCCCGGGATTCGGTCGGCGTGAGGGCAAGAGGGGCAAAGGGGCCCTCCGACCAGTCGTCGAAGACGGTGACCTTTCCCCCGATGGCAAAGGGTCCGGGAAGGCGACCGAGCGCCGCAA
Source organism: Nitrospirota bacterium (assembly GCA_021828375.1). Taxonomy (GTDB): domain Bacteria; phylum Nitrospirota; class Leptospirillia; order Leptospirillales; family Leptospirillaceae; genus UBA4572. Next base: position 3,455 of record JAKARS010000006.1, on the reverse strand, counting down.
CCCCGGGATGGGCGGGGTCATTGGTCCGATAGACCTCCTGGGCTTCCCACTCAAGATCCCTCCGAAAGATGTCCGAGACGGTCATGAGCCCCAAAAGACGATCGCTTGTGTCCAAAAGACGCACAACCTCTCCGATCCGGAGCCCCCGAGCCTCCTCCTCCCGAACCGGCAAGACGATGGGAAGAGGGAAGACCAGACCATCCGGGAGCCTCATGCGCTCGACGACCGAATGATAGGTTTTCTCATCCATGAAACCATCGAGCGGGCTCACGGCCCCAATGGCAATGAGGCCGAGGTCCGAGATCTCGCGGGGAGAAAGCCGGATGGCCGGGCGAGTCGCATAGGATCTTGCCATTTCGGCACGGGCGGAGGCCGGGGAGAGTGCCGTAATGAGCCGACCCCCATGAGGGACAGAGAGGAACATCTTGAACTCCTTTAACAAGGATCACCGGTTTCGCCAACAGTGGCCATGAAGACCCTTCCCTTTTGGGAACTCAAGCCTCAACGCATGACCACCCTCTTCATTTCTTCACTGTCTAGCCTTCGAGAAGTTCCTCCGGAACACGCGTGGCAAGCTCAAAGGTCTGATCTTCTTTCCCGTCCACCTGCAGGGTCCAGCGAATGGACTCCCGTCTCAGGCGGGGGAAAAGACGCGCCCCCCTCCCCGCCAGTTCATAGGGAAGAACCACATCCACCGCTCCCACGGGACACATCTTCACGCAGGCATAGCAATCCCAGCAGTCAGCCTGCTCGCGCATCACAGCGAGGCCCCGATCCTCGTCCATCCGGATGAGATTCCCCGGACAGGCAATGACGCAACGAGCCTCCGGCAATTTTTTGCATCCATGGCACAGCGTCTCAGATATGGCAATTCCCATCACAGTCTCCTTCGTTATGCACCTTTTTCAGGACTTCCCCACAGAGCTCCCTGAGGTCACGATCGACTCCTCCCGGAGAGATTCCTGTCCGCTCACGTCCTCCCAGGGAAGGATCTCCCCGGAGAGGCTTCGGTGGATGACCCGGACCGTTCCGTCGTCCTCCCGAATCGAATTGATAAAGTGTTCGTAACGGCGATCGGCATTCGGCCAGTCCTGACGGCTCTGAAATCCCGGCCACCGGGTTTCGCGCCGAGCCAGAAGGTGTTCAACCAGAACTTGGGCCACATCGAGGCGGTCCGCCACCTCATGGGCTCCCATCAGGCCGTAGGCATCCTGAGCCTGTATCCGGCCGAGGTCCTGGCGGAGCGAATCCAGCTTCTTCTTTGCCATGAGAAGGCCGGCCTCATTCATGCGGTAGGAGGTCCTCAGCCCTCCGGCATACTCGTCCATAATCTTTTGCAGGCGACTTTCGGCCTCGTCCGGGCGAATTGAGCCAGCGTTTCCCTTTCCGTTTTTCGACAGAAAGGAAACGGTTCGGTGGAGAAGCTCCCCTTCCACGGACTTTTCCGGGCGGGCAAGACCCGTTTTTTCTTCCCGAATCTCCCGAGAGGCGGCCCGGGCGGCAATGGCCCCTTCAGCGAAGCAGCCGCTCACGAATTTGTAAGGGGCCCCTCCCGCCACATCTCCTGCGGCAAAAAGATTCGGGAGAGTGGTCCGCCGGTTGACATCAACCCAGTATCCGGCCTGACAATGTCCCCCCACGAGATAGGGCTCCGTTCCGCAGATTTCCACCGGCGTTCGCGTCAGATCGTCATTGTTGGCCGCCCAGTAGAGGACCGTATTGGGATACATGTCGAGATAGGCCTCATAGAGCCTCTTGAGATCGGCCGCTCCCAAATGCCGCGTGTCCATGAAGCAGGGACCGTTCCCGGCCTCGATTTCCCGGAGCGGGGCCTCGAGGCGAAGAGGCGTCGGTGCCCCCTCTCCGCCCTTATCCGCCCAGCGGAGCTTCATGAACTCCTCGCCTTTGGAGTTGACCTGGGGAGCCCCGAATCCTAACGCCAGGGTCCCGGTGGGGGCGATGGTATCCTTGGTCCGCAGGGCAATGAAGCGGTGCTCAAAGCTGGTCATCTCGGCTCCCGCCCTGATCCCGATGGCATACCCCGCCCCCGTATTGAAGGGGGAATACCACATCTTGTGGCGAGAGAGACCTTCGTTGTTGGGCCGATAGAGCCCCGAGGCTCCTCCGGTGGCCACAATGGTCTTTTTGGCGGAGACCCGGATGGGCTGTCCACTTTTGAGGGAAAAGCCCACGGCCCCATGGACGCCCCCCTCGATGGTGACAAGGTCGGTCACCACAACCCTGTCGAGGACCTCCGCCCCGCTTTTTCTGACCTCACGGGCCAGGATCGGCTTGAGAGACTCTCCGTGGATCTTGATGTTCCAGCGACCACGAGGTGAATACTTCCCGTCGGGATCCTTGACGATGGGAAGCCCCATCGCCTCGACCGTCGACACCACCTCGGAAAAGAGCGCCGCCTGTGTCCGCACCAGATCCTCCCGAAGGATCCCCATGGCGTCTTCCCGAACGTACTCGACAAAGCTGTCGACCGTCTCTCCGGGGTTGATGTAGGCATTGATGGCATTCATCCCCCCTGCCAGACATCCTGAGCGGTCAATATGGGCCTTATCAACCACTAAAACTTTCAGATCGGGGTTTTCTCGACGGGCAATGATCGCCGCATAACATCCGGCCGTTCCCCCTCCGATAACAAGAAGGTCAGTGTCGTAAACGGCAAAAGCGTTCGGGGTGGGCATGAGGACCTCCGGTTTAAATTTATTACATTACTAATTAAATAACATAAATAAAAACCAGGCGTCTGTCAAGACGGCTCCCCCTCACCCCTCCTTCCCCCCCCAATACGGCGTCGATCAGGACAGGCTCCGAAAGCATCTCTTCCCTACGCGCCGAGACTCAAATGTGAACAAGGACCCAGAGCATGGGCGAGCGGAATGACAAGGAGAAACGCCAGGCGAACCGAGACAAGGCAAGTCGAGAGTATTTTTCCAGGCAGGGGGGCGCAGATGCGGAGCGAAGTGACTGCTGGCAACATTTGTGGTCAAGGAGGCTGGCCCCTTGAGGAAGGGAGATCCCCGTCAAAACCCGGGAAGATGAGGAGACGTCGCTCAGAAAACAAAAAAACCCGGAACGGAATGTTCTTCCGAACCGGGCCAAAAAGCCTTATGCATTTTTGGAGCGACCGGTCCCCCTGTGGGAGGGAGAGGAGACGCCCGAGACCCATCAAGTCACAACGACTCGACCGGTGAAGGAAAAGGTGCCTTACTGCTTGACGGAGGTGGCGTATCCCCAAGCAAAGATGATGGCAACGATTGCCAAGAAGCCCATCCACCCCATAAAGCTCGGATTCGTTCCGACCATCTTGTGAACATCGTACATGTTGGCCCCCTTGCTCAATTCAAGGAAAATAGTTTATGATGAGAACGTCGATGCCTACCCAATATAGGCGGCAACGGATCCATTGTCAAGACCATTCCGTTCCCCTCCCCCGACCCTCC
>JAKARS010000052.1 GCA_021828375.1 Nitrospirota bacterium | reverse complement strand
AAGAAATGACCTTGGGATCGTCTCTTCCCTTTTGAGGCCGGGAGAACAAGACAATGTATACCGTGATCGATCTGTTGCGGGATCAAGGCATTGAACTGGGACTCGAAAAAGGAATTGAGAAAGGTCGTCAGGAGGGTCGCCAGGAGGACATCGAAAAGCTCCTCTTAAAGGGCATCCTCTCCCCCGAGGAAATCACCTCCGTTCTCGAGGTCGACCGGGCCTGGGTCGAGGAGATTGCCAGACAGGTCACCCGGAAGAAATGACCTTGAGGTTGGCTTTTCCCTTTTGAGGCCGGGAGAACAAGACAATGTATACCGTGATCGACCTGTTGCGGGATCAAGGCATTGAACAGGGGCTCGAAAAAGGAATTGAGAAAGGCCGCCAGGAAGGACGTCAGGAGGGCCGCCAGGAAGGACGCCAGGAGGACATCGAAAAGCTCCTCTTGAAGGGCATCCTCTCCCCCGACGAAATCGCCTCCGTTCTCGAGGTCGACCGGGCCTGGGTCGAGGAGATTGCCAGACAGGTCACCCGGAAGAAATGACCTTGAGGTTGGCTCTCTCCTGATAAATTGACTGACGCAGACGATTTATCGTCCGCACCCCCTCTCGATCATGGAGGAGGAATCTCCCCAAGCCCTTCAGCCTGTTCAGTGAAGAGGGAAAGGGAGCCGGGTGATCGGAGGCTTTTCCCTTCGAACATCCAACGTCTCCGTTAACACAGACGAACGGCCTCTCTCGTGGGGCCCACGAGAGAGGGAATATGGACCTTCTCCAAAGGATCCGGCACTGTCCCTATCGTCCCCCCCTGACAGCCCCTTTCTTTCCCTCGGCCGCAATCCACCCCACTCCCGCCATGATCAACAGTGCCCCGCCCCCCTCGACGAAAGTCACCCGTTCCCCGAGAAAGAGCCCCGCCATTGCCAGCGTGACCACCGGACCGAAAAATGAGAGAAGGGCCGCCCGGCTCGATCCGATGATCGAGATCCCCACGGTCATAAAAAAGGTGGGAAGGGCCGTGGAAAAGATCCCCATGGCCCCGATCAGGAGAAGGGCCTTCCGGTCGGCCGTCTCCGGATGGAAGTGTCCGGACGCAAGCGATTGCAGGAGGAGGGCGGCGGTGGCGACGACCATGACAAGCGAGGTCAGGTAGAGAGGGTCGGCGCGGCGAACGAGACGCTCCACGCCGACGAGATAGACGGCGTAAAAGATGGCGCTTCCCAGCACCAGGAGCATGCCCGTGCGCAGATCCGGATCGGCGGTAACCTTGCCCCCCGCCACGAGGGCCAGCCCCCCGTAGGCCAGAAGCGAGGCCAGGATCTCCCGAAGGTGGATCCCGCGCCGGCCCAGAAGCCCCGAGAGGAAGACGACAAAGGTGGGGTAAAGGAAGAGGACCAGACGTTCCAGGCCCGCCCCCACCCTGAGAAGTCCCTCGAAGTCCAGGAGGGCGGAGAAGTCAAATCCCAGAAGCCCCAGAAGAACGATCTTCCAGAAGTCGGCGTCCCGGGGACCGGGACGTTCAAGCGGCCCCTTGCGCCCGAACCAGATCAGCCCCGCCAGATAGACCGGGAGCACGGAGAGCATCCGCAGATCCAGAACCGTGGAGGCTCCGACCCCCTCCGCATAGGCCAGCTTCGCCAGGATCCCCTTGGCGGCAAAGCCGATGGCGGAGAGGAGGACAAGGAGAACCCCCAGGCGAAGACGAGAGGGAGGAAGGGGAGAGGGGGAGTCGGACATTGGCCGATTCTACCATGGAGGATCTCCCGTGAGGAGGGCGCCCGCTCCGACATGGGGCGACAGAGTCGAGGAGGTGATGTGAACCGAAGATTTCCCGTCCGACGTTGCGCGCAAGCCCCCGGTCGTCATGGCGGACAAGGCCCAAGGAAAACCGTCGGGATCTCCGGGGCCGGAGGAAGTGGCACGTCTTGGCATTCGACCTTGAGCCATGGCGCTGCACGAAAGGAGCGCCCCATGGAAAAGCCTCCCGGGAACAACGGGTGCGGGATGTCGATTGTGTCAGGGATCGGACAGATCTTCTCCCGGGAGAAGAATTGACAAAGGAAGGGACAAGATCGGGAGTTTCCGGGAAGAGGACAACCCGATCCGGAAGCCCGAGCGGCGACTTCAGTCTCTCCCCTGAGAATTTGTCACCAAAGAAGGCTGAAAGACCTCATCGGAACCCGTATCACTCCAAAGAGGAACGGGCGGGATCGTGACATGTTTCCCTCCGTGAACGAAGGGACGTCCGTTCTGCCCTCTCCCCGGGATGTCACGGCAGCGACGCGAAGGGACCGGACGTCCGGCCGACGACACCCTCGGAAAGAAGGTCGGAAAGGCGTCAGTGATGACGAACCAGGGAGAGGTTCACGGAATCAGGAACCCTTTCCCATGCTCGCGGCAATCTCCCGAACACGGGCCTCATCCGCATTGACGAGCGAGGCGATCTCCTCGAAGGAGAATCCTCCCCGATCGAGGAGCCGCTGGATAATGCGCGATTGGTTTTGCTCGACTCCTTGCCGGATACCCTGCGTGATGCCCTGCTGGAGTCCCTGTTGGAGTCCCTGCTGGAGTCCCATCTGGAGATATTCTTCCAGCCAGGTATCGACGATGTCTTGAGCCATTCCTACCTCCCTGACGAGGGGATCGACAATTTGTTTCATCTCTTGGGAATCGGTGATCCCGTACACACCGGCCATGTAGTTCATCTCCGGTTTCAGTATAACATGGGGGGCTTGACGTTCCACAACCTCCTTCAGAAGAAGCCGGAGGAGTGTCTCGGGGCCATCGAAGATGTGCTTGAGGGACAGAAGCGCCAGTACGGCTTCGACATCGTCCACCCGACGGCGGATCTCCTCGTCCTCGACCCGGCGGAGGTCGAGGACGGGGAGGACAAAGTCGGGGGTCACCTCAAGAAGCTCCACCGGCGGCCGGAGGAGATCGGAGAGGCGCGACGGGAATCGCCAGGGAACCAGCCCGTGATAAACGAGGATCGGGAGAGTGGGACAGGGCTCGCGACCCTCCTTCAGCTCCCGGATCCAGAGGCCACTCAGGTAATGGATGATCTGAAAATGCGCCCGGGGATCGGGAGTGCTTTTGTGCTCCACAATGACGTGGATCCAGGCTTCCTGATCTCCAAACCGGGCCGAGAAGGCAAGATCCATGAAGGAGGCGCCCAGCGCCTCCCCCACGGACTCCGTGGCCAGCGGGGCGAGTGACCCGGGATCGAGGGGGCCAGAGAACTTTTCGGGAAGGAGGGCCTTGAGGACCTTCCCCAATCGGTCCGGCCGACCCAGCGTCGCCTTGAAGAAACGATCATGCAGTGCGATAGCATTCATCGATGACCTTTCACCCATGTCTTTTGTGCCGCAAACGGAAAAGAGGCCCACATTATTGATGAAGAA
>JAKARS010000051.1 GCA_021828375.1 Nitrospirota bacterium | reverse complement strand
CGGTTATCGTTATCACCCGGTTATCGTTATCCACGGGCCTCGATCTATTATTGAAGTCACTTTCATTCTTCGCATTTCTCTTCTTCCTTCTCCGGATAACGGGGAGCGGGCGCGGGGGCCGCGGAGGTCGGGTTTCGAAGGAAGCGGTTGGGTTGGCGGATGACCGGAGGGGGCGCCTCCACTTGGGAGCGTGTATTCCGAATGATCTCCAGAAGATCCGTGGGTCGGGGGAAGAGATCTCCCAGGCGGCCGGTGGTCTCGATGGCCGCCTCGAGCTCCGGGGCTTGAACCTCCTTCAACAATCCCAGGATCCCCTGCACCCGGCGTAGAAAACGCAGGGGATGGTTCCCGATGGAGAAGAGCCGGGTGACCAGATCGAGGGTGTGCGGACCGGCTTTTTGGGCCTTTCCCTGCAAGAGGCGCGGAAGGTCTTCCAGCAAGAAGACATTGCCAGGAGGCAGATGGGACATGTGGGTCTGATACCGTCCCTGGATGTTGCTCGGGAGCAAGGCGTGGACGGCGACTCGATCCAGTCCCTCGAAGATCTCGATCGAGGAGGTCAGGATCCGGGCCTCCAGCGTCTTCCCCCGCAAGGTATGGGGAACCGAGTAGAAGTTCTTCAGCACCTGAACATGGCAATCCGGATGAGGACGCACCCGCTTCCAAACGCAGATCTCATACGGCGTCTCGGGGACCGGGCCCATGACGGCGCGCTCGACGTCAAGGCGTTGTCGGCGCGACTCTCCCACCCGCCTCTGGACCCGAAGGTTGTACTCGATGCTGGCCTCCCGCATGAAGCTCCTCAAGGAAGCCAGCGAGGAAAAGCTCTGCTTTGTCAGTCGGGGCCTGAACCAGCGCCAGAAGAGGTGCATTTCCTTCTCGATCCCGTCTTTTTCTGTGGCCTCCCCCGACCGGGTAGGAATGGCCACTGTCCCGTAGTGCCGACAAAAGAGGGTGTAGTCCGGATTGAGGTCGGCATCCCCCGTGAGGCTGGCCGTCGTCACCGCCGGCTTGAGATTGTCCGTGACGGACAGTGTGGGAACCCCTCCAAAGTCCCGGTAGGCCTGATCGATCGAGCGAAGGAAGTCCTCTTTCTTTTGTGTCAGCGAGGCATCGACCGACAGGAAGCGGCTAAATCGCAACATGGCACCAAAGAGCTCGCATGGGACAAACTGCTGCGTGATCGGATCGGTAAAGCCAAATCCGGGCCGCGATCCCTTGTAGTCGATCTCGCAACAGCTCCCCGGCTCGAAGTCCTGTCCGAACCGGAGCGGGGCCGTCGGAAAGCGTCGTCGAAACTCCCGCCAGAAGGTGATATAGGGAATCTGCCTGAGGGGATCCTCCGCAGGCAGAGCGGCGATAAAATCCTCCCAGTAATGGGCCAGGGCCTGCCCATTTTCCACGGCCTGCTTGACCGAGGACCAGTCGATCTGCTCAGACCACTCGGGGCGGTAGGTGCGACGGTCCTCCCCCGAGGCCTTTTCCGGGACCGGATCCCAATACTTTCGAAGGGTGTTGCGGGAGATCTTCAGGGTCCTGGCGATGGCTCTCTTGCCCAGCCCCATCGACTTCAATCGTTGAATTTCTGCAATCATTCGTCCTCCCTTTTTCCTTCCTGCCATTCCGTCCTCCTTGTGAATAGGTTTTTGTGATGAAACCTATTCAGGAGATCGGTTCGGACGCAAATGTTCAAGACTGCATTTGGTGGGTCAGTTTGCGTGAAATTGGGGGGGTCAGAATGATGTGATCTGAGGTGGGTCAGTTTCGTGAAATCGGGTGGGTCAGCTTAGGTGAAATCCATCACCTATCGTCAAATCTTTTGTCTCCTGTGATTTTTTGTCAGTTCAAGGCGATTGGAGAAAAGATGAAATGAGAAAAGGGTCATGCCAAAGGGGGTCTTCCGGACCGACTCGATATCGCTTGGGGCGACGGGAGCCTCCCCCGCGAGGGAGTGGTGTCCGAGAGCGTCGACAGGATGGAGAGCCGGGTCTCTGCTGCCAGGTCCTTTCTTGATTTTTTCTCCGGGAAGATTGGAGGGTGGAGGACGAGGCGCGCCATAATGCGATCTTCGCCCAGAGTTCGCCAAAGGGAGCGACCGAAACTTTCGCCTCCGGTATAGGAGGTCGCATGGTTGGGGGGCCCTGTGAGGCTCTCGTAACGGAGAGCCAGGGGAAGGATCGGAACCCCGGTCCGGAGAGCGCTCTCGAAGAGTCCGCTTCGAAAGGGAAGAAGCTGTTCCCCGGTTGTCGTTGTTCCTTCGGGAAAGAGAACGACGGACTGCCCTCTCTCAAGGCTTCGGCAGACTTGCCTGAAGATGGCGTGGAGGGAGGAGAGCTTGTTTCTTGAAATGAAAAGTGTCCCAACCCTTCGGGCTCCGGGACCAATGACCGGCCAGAGGGCAATTTCCTCCTTGGCGATAAATTGTCCGGGGACGAGCTGGCGGATGAGAAGAATGTCCATCCAGGAAGTATGGTTGGCGACAATCAGGAAGGGGCCGGGACCAGGAGAGGGCCCCTCGACGGTTACCTCCACCTTGAATTTTGACAGAAGACCCTGACACCAGCGAGAGAGGGGATCCAAGGTTTCAGGGGAGCGCTTCCGTTCTTTTGGAGGAAATAGGAAAAATCCGGCAATGTGGGTTCCCACCCGAAGGGCCCGAAGACCCCGAACCCCTCCAGGAAGGGGACGGTCGTGTCGAGGAGGTGGCAGTGCCGTCCTCATGAGAGAATCGGGTTTCGATGAGTCCGGCCCGATCTGAAAAAGTGTCGGGCATAACGTCCCGAGGTCTCTTTAACCGACAGCCAGACGGGAAAGTCGGCGGTCTGAAAGACGGGGTCGTGGGAGGCCTCTCCCAGAATCTTTGCCCCGAGTCTTACGTAGCCTTTGAGAAGCGGTGGCAGGACGGGAGGATTAGCATTCTGGTCGCGCCGGAAAAGACAGGGGTGGTGACGGTATGGGACAACCTTCTGGGAGTCCTTTCCCCAGGCCTGTGTCCGGAGGTAGGTATAGATGCGGTCAAGGTTGAGCGAAGGGTCAGTCAGGTCGCAACTGGCGCATCCCATCAAGTAACGGATCTCTTCCTTCATGAGGATCCGGGCCAGGGCGGCCCAGAGAAGGGCAATGACGCCTCCGCTTCGGTAGTCGGGATGAACGGCCGATCGTCCGAGTTCGGCCGTATGTTCAAGAAAGGGAGAGAGGGGACTGATATCGAACTCGGTGGCGGTATAGAATCCCCCCGCCCTTTGGGCTCCCCGATGGTCGAGGATCCTGTACGTCCCGACGCAAATCTCCCGGGCGCTGTCGGTGACGATCAGGTGGCGTGCAAAAGCATCGAATCGGTCCTGCTCGGGGACCACAAGATGCTCAGGGGTCTCGGGAGGAGAAAATCCAAAGGCCAGAGCCCTGAGTCTTTGGGCCCGGAGAAGATCCTTTTCATTCCGGGCC
>JAKARS010000024.1 GCA_021828375.1 Nitrospirota bacterium | reverse complement strand
TCCCGAGGCCGAGATTCTGGGCCTCAAAAAGCTGATCCAGGAGTCGATCGACGCCGGTTACCGAAACATCGACATCGACGCCTCGACCCTGGTGACCCTCGAACCGAGCGACCTGCGGGACCAGCAGAGGGAAAATGGTCGGATGACTGCCCTTCTGACCCACTTTATCCGGCAGATCACCCCCGAAGGCTCCCATGAGCCCGTCTCCGTCGGCGGCGAGATCGGGGAAGTCGGAAAGGAAAACTCGACACCGGCGGAGCTCGATGCCTTCATGGAAGTCTACCGGGAAGAGCTGGCAAGGCACGATGCCCGGGCCACAGGGATCAGCAAGATCAGCGTCCAGACGGGAACCTCCCACGGAGGGGTGCCCCTTCCCGATGGCCGGATCGCTCCGGTCAAACTCGACTTTGCGACCCTCGAAGCCCTGGGGGAACGGGCCCGGAGCCGCTACCACATGGGGGGAGCCGTTCAGCATGGGGCCTCAACCCTCCCGCCGGATCTCTTCGACCATTTCCCCAAGGTACGGACTCTCGAGATCCATCTGGCCACCGGCTTCCAGAACGCCGTCTTCGATCACCCCTCCTTCCCTGCCGCGCTCAAAAAGGAGATGGAGGCCTACATGACAAAGGAGTTTGCGTCGGAGCGCAAGGCCGGAGAGACGGAGGAGCAGTTCTTCTACAAGAACCGGAAGCGGGTCTATGGCCCCTTCAAGAAGGCCCTGCTCGATCTCCCCACGTCCGTGACCGACAAGATCATGGACGACCTCGAGGCCACCTTCGTCTCCCTCTTCAGAAAGCTGGGTCTTGAGAAGACCTCGTCTGTGGTGGGGAGGCATGTGGGAGGAGCCCGCTAACCGGGATCTCGATTGTTCCCTCCACGCCTCATTTCCCAGGGTGAGGAAGGGCCAGAAGGGGCTTTACTGGAATTGATCCGGAGCCCCCTAGGGGTCGGGAGACGGAAATTCCTTCGAGGCCGGAGGATCTTTAACCGTTGGCCCGAAGGGCCTTCCCCGATCTCCTGAGGGGATTCGGGGGACGTTCCCGAAAAGGATCGCTCACCGGTCCCGGGACCTTGCCTCGTCAAGAAGGGGAAGGATTTTGCCAATCTCTGGCCTCTGACAAGTTTCCCGTCCCCCTTCCGGGGCCGGTGGCAGGCACCTTGTCCTCACTGTGTCAATCTTCCGGTCCATATGTCTGACTCCACCCGGAGAGAAAGGATCGATTATGGCAACCCCCCGAGGGAATCTCGTCTTTGTGCTCCATGCCCATCTTCCTTACGTGCGCCACCCGGATCACCCGATCTTTCTTGAGGAAAATTGGTTCTTCGAGGGACTGATCGAGACCTATCTCCCCCTTCTTGCCATGTTCGACCGGCTCGATCGCGAAGGCATCGGATTCCGGATCACCATGACCCTTTCCCCCACGCTGGTCTCCATGCTGGAGGATCCCCTCCTCATGGGCCGGTTCGAGGCCCGTCTCTCCCTGCTTCGCGAGCTGGCCGGACGGGAGGTGGCGAGGACCCGGGGGGGACCCTACGAGAGGATCGCAAGATTCTACGAGGGCCATCTGGCCTATCTTGAAGGGGTTTACCGGGAAGGGCTCGGGAGGAATATCCTCGGGGGTTTTCGGCGGCACATGGACCGGGGGAGCCTGGAAGGCATCACCTGCGGAGCGACTCACGGCTACTTCCCCTTCCTCCAGGAGGTTCCCGGGTCGGTGGAGGCCCAGGTACGGGTGGGTGTCTCCACCTTCCGCCGCGTCTTTGGCCGGGATCCCCAAGGGATCTGGATTCCCGAATGTGCCTACTATGAGGGAGTCGACCGCATCCTTCGCAAGGAAGGAATCCGCTTTTTCTTCATGGAGTCCCACGGGCTTCTTTATGCCGATCCCCGTCCCCCGGCCGGGGTCTATGCCCCCCTCGTCACTCCGGCGGGCGTCTGGGCCTTCGGCAGGGATCCCGACAGCTCCCGGCAGGTCTGGAGCGCCAAGGAAGGGTACCCCGGGGATCCTCTCTACCGGGACTTCTATCGGGACATCGGCTACGATCTCGATTACGACTATATCCGTCCCTATCTCCATACCGATGGTCCCCGGGGAATGACCGGGCTGAAATACCATCGGATCACAGGGGCGACAGACCATAAGGAGATTTACGATCCCGAGCTGGCCCGGGAGAGGGTCAAGATTCATGCCCGGGACTTTGTTGCCCGACGGGAGGCCCAGGTCAGCGATCTCACCACCGCCCTGGGGATCGATCCGACCATCGTCTGTCCCTATGATGCGGAGCTCTTTGGCCACTGGTGGTTTGAGGGGGTGGACTTCCTCGAGGAGGTCTACCGGGAGGTGGCACGGCGCCGGAGCCTGTCCGTCCATACCCCGGTGGAGCTGGTGCGACAGGGAATCCCGGCTTCGGGGGGAGATCCCGAGCCCTCCTCCTGGGGAGAGAATGGCTACTACGAGTTTTGGATGAATTCCACGAACGACTGGATCTATCCGCCCCTTTTTGAGGCGGCGCGGGAGATGGCCCGTCTGGCCACGCATTCGGGTCGCGTGTCGGGGCAGGACCGGGAAATCCTCAATCAGATGGCCCGCGAGCTTCTTCTGGCACAAAGCTCCGACTGGCCCTTCATCATGACAACGGGGACCATGATCGACTATGCCGTCGACCGGATCAAGAACCATCTCTACCGGTTCTGGGTCCTGCGGGAGATGGTCGTGGGAGGACGTTACCGGGAGGATGTCTTTCGGGAAATCCGGGACAAGGACGCCCTCTTTCCCGAGATCGACTTCTCCGTCTTTCTTCCCTGATACCTTGCCCTCGGGGCCGGAGCGTCCTCCGGCTCTTGGAAAACTCTAGGGCTTTCGTTCGGCCATGAAGCTCTTGAATCGCTCCAGCTCGTCGAGAGAGGCCCGGAAGCTGTCGAGCTCTCCCATGAAGGGGCGGAGCCGTTCGACCTCGGCGATCACCCCGGAAAATCGCTCCATTTCCGCCATGAGGGATTTCATCCGGTCCTGCTCGGAGAGGAAGAAGGTCCGGAAGCGATCCATCTCGGCCAGAAGCAGCTTGAACTTGTCGAGTTCGGCCATAAAACTCCGGAAGCGTTCGATCTCGACCTTGAGACCCCGGAAGCTGTCGAGTCCCAAGAGGGAGGGACGGAGGGCTTCGACCTCTGTCATGAACGAGGAGAATCGGTCGAGGGAGTTGGGGCTCTTTCCTGAATCCATTCTCGTCTCCTTTTTGATCGACACAATTGATTGTCTTTAAGGATTTTCCTTACAAGAAATTGTCTTGTAGGATCTTTCTGAAATCGCACAACTTGCGTCTTTCATTATACACCTTTTTTTCCGATTTGCTCTTTAAGGGAGTTCCGGAGGAAGGGGGACGGCTCCCGAACCGACGCGGAGCTTCCTGATGCAGTTAATCTTGTCGGAGATGAGCCGATGAGGCAGATGTTGGGATCCTTGGCTCCACGAGAAGAGGGGGAGTGTCTTTCATGAAGGCTCCTGAAGCCCGGGGAACCCGGGCGGTCTGGAGTCCGGCCGCCAAGGAGATGGTGGGGGGATCCCTTGGACCCTCCCGCCTTTGGTTCACCCTCTCTCAGGGAATCATCTCCGAGGTCTACTCTCCCCGGGTCGATATCCCCGGTATCAAGGACTTGGGGTTTATCGTTGCCGACGACCGGGGCTTCTGGGTTGAGCTCAAAGGCGGAAAAAACGTCCAGATCGAGACGGCCGGGGAGGGAATCCCGGCCGTAACCCTCCGCCATACCCATGACCGCTTCCTCTTCACTTGCCGGGTGGTGGCCTCGCCGGCCCGGGAAGTGCTTCTTGTCGACTACCACCTCGTCTCCGATGATCCGCTTCGGGTCTATCCCCTCCTCTCCTCCCGGCTCGGAGGCCAGGCCTTCGGGAATACGGCACAGGTTCTCGAGTGGCACGGACGACGATTTCTGACCGCCAGCCAGGGTCCTTTTTCTCTCTCTCTGGGAGGAATGGGCTCCGGCGGAGAGGAGCTCTTCTCCCGGCTCTCCTGTGGCGAGACGGAGGAGAGCGACGGTTGGCAGGATTTCTCCCGCCACGGCCGAATGGTCTGGACATGGGAGGAGGCGGGTCCGGGTCAGGTGGCCCTGATGGGGGAAGGGGGGCCCACCGGGACGCTGGCCCTGGCCTTTGCCTCAAGCCCCGAGGCCGCCTCGACGCTTGCGATTTCCGCGCTGGCGGACGGCTTCGAGCCCCAATGGGAGGAGCAGGTGGACCTCTGGAAAAAGTGGCAGGAGGGACTTCGCCTTCCTCCGCGATTGACAGCGGCCCAGAGGACGGTTTACCGAACCTCGGCCATGGTGCTGAAGGTCCACGAGGACAAGACCTTTCCCGGGGCCCTGATCGCCAGCCTCTCCATCCCCTGGGGCGAAGCCTCGGACAGTCGGGGAGGCTACCATCTCGTCTGGAGCCGGGACCTCTCGGAAAGTGCCGGAGCCGCCATCGCCATGGGTGACCGCGCACTGGGCCGAAGGATCCTCTCCTATCTTCTGGCGACCCAGCAGGAGGACGGCCATTGGCTTCAGAACCAATGGCTGGGCGGCAAGCCTTATTGGCAAGGACTGCAGCTCGACGAGGCCGCCTTTCCCGTCCTTCTCGCCGCCTGGCTCGCCCGGGAGGGCTCCTTCGACCTCCAGGGGATCCGGCCGATGATCGTGCGGGCGCTCACCTTCATCATCCGGGAGGGCCCCGTGACAGGTCAGGACCGATGGGAGGAGGATCCGGGGATCAATCTCTTCACGTTGGCGGTGGCCATTTCCGCGCTGGTGGACGGATCCGCCCTTCTCGATGCCGAGGAGAGGGAGGCGGCCCTGTGGGTGGCCGATACCTGGAATGCCAGCCTTGAACGATGGTGCTGGTCCGGAGAGACCCACCTTGCCAGAAAGATTGGGGTGTCGGGATACTATCTTCGGGCCGTTCCGGCGGCCATCCTGGAAGATCTTGCCGCCAAGGGCCTCCCGCTTTTGATCAAGAACCGCTGCCACGACCCGGGCCTTCCCGCCTGCGACCAGATCAGCACCGATTTTTTCCAGCTGGTCCGGTTCGGCCTCCGCTCCCCCGAGGATCCCTGCATCCGGGAGTCCCGCAAGGCCGTCGATCGTCTCCTTCGGGCCGAAACTCCGGCAGGGACCGCCTGGTACCGCTACAACGGCGACGGCTATGGGGAACACGAGGACGGAGCGCCGTTCGATGGGACCGGGAGAGGGCGTCCCTGGCCCCTCCTGGCCGGGGAACGGGGCCATGTGGCGGTTGTGGCGGGAGAGAGTGCCCGGGGATATCTTCGGGACATGGCGGCTATGGCCAGTCCTCTGGGGCTCATTCCGGAGCAGGTGTGGGACGCTCCGCCCCTTCCGGAGAGAGGTCTCTATCCCGGAGGGCCCACGGGATCGGCCATGCCCCTGGTCTGGGCCCACGCCGAGTTCATCAAGCTGGCCCACAGCGAATGGAAAAAGAAGCCCGTGGACCGTCCGGAGGCAACCTGGATCCGTTATGGCGGGGTTCGCCCGGAGGTGGGATGGCGGCTCTGGCGCCACCGCCACAGGATCCGGACCCTGGAAGAGGGACGGGAGCTGCGATTTCTCTGGTCGAAGCGGGCCATGGTCCATTGGGGTGTCGACGGCTGGAAAGATCCCAAAAATACGGAATCGAGACCGCTGGGAATGGGGTTCTGGGGGACGGCGCTTCCCGTTCGGGAGCTCTCCCGAGGACAGTCGATCGTCTTCACCTTCTACTGGATCGACGAGGACCGATGGGAGGGGGAGGATTATCGGGTGGAAGTTGTGGGGGGCGAAGAAAACTAATTCTGGCCATAAGAAAATCTGTTTGCCCTCTCTCCCTGATTGTCTTGAAACAAAAGTCATTCGTGTGATACGCTCCTTGTCAATCTTCAGATCGGACGGGAGCCTTTTCTAAAAAGATCTCAGGCTCTGGTTCTCCTTGAGAGGACTGTCATCCGGTTGTGGGAATCTTTGTGGCGGGGAGACATCTCCTGTTCGGGGAGATATGGGGGAAATTCTCTCGCAAGGAACGACCGGAGACTCTAAAACATTTTTCTTTCATAGGGTATGAAAGCTTTCATGGAGAATGAAACGTTTCATAGGCTATGAAAGCTTCTGAAAGCGAGCTGTGGGACCAAATTCGACGCGTCGCAAAAAAATTGTCGGTCTTCTGGGGCTCGTCACCGTTCTCCTGATTGCTCTTCTTCTTTCTCGTCACTTTTCCGGAAAAGGATCAGGCCCCGTTCCTTCCGAAAATGTCTCGTCTTCGCAGCCCCCTGCCGCATTCAATCCCACCCGTTTTCGCATCGGCCATGTCAAATATCGCCATTTCGAACTCTGGACGACCATCCCCGGCGTCATTCATGGCTTTCGCAAGGCCATCGTCTATGGCCATGTTCCCGGCTATCTCAAGTTCCTGAACGTCGACAAGGGAGACTGGGTTACCCGGGGTCAGGTCCTGGGATACATCTATGACCCGGAGCTCTATCAGAGCTGGCAGAAGGCCTTGGCCGAGGCGGCCATCGCTCACATCACTTTTCTCCGCAAGCTCCATGTCTGGGAAGGGGACCATCGGGTGATTTCCCTTCAGCGGGTCCAGATGGCCGAAGCCCTCTGGAAGGAACGGGAAGCCCGGGCGCGATACTATCGTTCTCTCGTCCGTTACAAGACCATCGTGGCTCCCTTCACCGGAATCATCACCCACCGCTATGTCGATCCGTGGAACCTCGTCTCGACGGGGACGGGAGGGACGACTCCGGCCCTTCCCATCGTCAAGATCGAGGATGTCGACGAGATGCGCCTCTATGTGGGCGTTCCCGAACACTTTGTTCGTTTTGTGCTCCGGGGGATTCCGGCGGAGCTTTCCGCTCAGGGACTTCCCGGGAAGATTTTCAAGGCCCGTGTCACCCGCTATGCCTTTCGCCTCGACCCCGAGACGCGGACGATGCGCACCGAGATCGACGTCGATAACCCCGATCACCTTCTCATGCCCGGGATGTATGTTCAGGCAAAAATTCGCCTCCATGTCTACCCCCATGTGCTCTCCGTCCACCACATGGCGGTGATTGAGGAGCGCCACGGAAATTTCATCTATGTCCTGGAGCATGGGGTGACGAAGAAGCGCCCCATTGTTGCGGGCTACCGCAACGGAGACTACACCGAAATACTTCAGGGGCTTGACGGATCCGAGACTGTTCTCGTCAAGCTCC
This sequence comes from Nitrospirota bacterium, assembly GCA_021828375.1. Classification (GTDB taxonomy): domain Bacteria; phylum Nitrospirota; class Leptospirillia; order Leptospirillales; family Leptospirillaceae; genus UBA4572. The sequence continues at coordinate 10,119 of JAKARS010000024.1, read as the reverse complement.
ACAAGACCGTATTCTAGAGGCCGTCCACCCTGACCTCCCCTAAAGTCATGAAGGGGGACGACAGGATGACGGCCACGCCAGGGGGAGTTCATGTTTCTTGTCAATATGTCGCTTAAAAGCCCCTATACGATCGTGGCCATGGCCCTTGCGATCGTGCTTCTCGGTGCCCAGAGCCTTACCTCCATGAACGTCTCCATCCTTCCGCGGATTCCCCTGCCGGTGGTCGAGGTGTTGACCGTCTTCCCGGGGATGAACGTCTACAACACCGAGATGGACATCACCGAGCAGATGGAGCGCATCATTCTCCAGGCTCCCTATATCCGGTCTGTCAAGTCGGAAAGCCTGGTCGGGATCAGCATGATCCAGATCCGCTTTCGTTCGAACTACCCGCTCTCCTCCGGCGTCTCCATGGTGACTTCCCTGGTCTACTCCTCCCTGAAATATCTGCCGCCAGGAATTTTTCCCCCGATCATCATCCCATTCGGGATCTCCGCCATCCCCATCGCCGATCTGGTCCTCTCCTCCAAAGAGTTGACCCAGATGCAGATGTTCGACATCGGGTACTTCAACGTGCGTTCCCAGATGGGAACGGTCCCCGGGGTGGCCGCTCCTCCCGTCTTCGGGGGACTTTCCCGCCAGATCCAGGTTTATACGAACAACACCGCCCTCCTGGCCCGAGGCCTCACCATCTGGGATGTGGTCAATGCCCTCAACCGCCAGAACATCGTCTGGCCCGCCGGTTTTGCCAAGATCGGCGACATGAGCTACAACGTCTTCGTCAATGCCCTGTTGGGACCGGTCAAGACCATCGGGGATGTTCCGGTCAAGGTCGAGCACGGGCAGCCCGTCTATATCAGGGATGTGGCCCAGGCCAAGGACTCCTATCGTATCCAGACCAACCCGGTGCGCGTGGATGGACGAAAATCGGTCTATATCCCCGTGCTCAAGCAGGAAGGGGCGAACACCGTCAAGGTGATCGATGCCACGAGGGATGCGATCAACACCTTCTACGGTCTTCCCAAGAGCCTCGACATTTCCCTGGTCTTTGACCAGTCGGTCTATATCCGCGACTCGGTGGCCTCTCTCGAGCGGGAAGGGATCGTCGGAATCCTCCTGACGGCCGCCATGATCCTGCTCTTTTTGGGGAATGTCCGCTCCACCCTCATCATTACGACCTCCATCCCCCTTTCCCTTCTGGTGGGCTTCGTCATGCTCAACGCCACCGGGCAGACCATCAACATCATGACTCTGGGGGGACTGGCGCTGGCCATCGGGCGGCTGGTGGACGATGCCATTGTCGTCCTGGAAAACACCAACCGGCATCTTGAGATGGGGAAAGCCCCGGCACAGGCGGCCCTCGATGGAGCCGGGGAGGTGGCCATGCCCGTCATGGCCTCCACCATCGCGACCATGATCGTCTTCTCTCCGGTCCTCTTTCTGCTCGGCAAGGGAAAGTTCCTCTTTACCCCCCTGGCTGCTGCGGTGGCCTACTCCATGTTGGCCTCCTACTTCGTGTCGATGACCCTTGTGCCGGTTCTTTCGGCCTGGTTTCTGAAGCCCGAGTCGGCCTACAAGAACAACCGCTCCCTCTTTCGCCGGGGAATCGAGAGATTCAACGAGTACTTCAACCGGATGAAGACCTTCTATCGGGGATATCTGAAGATCGCCCTGCGCCACCGGGGCCCGGTTTCGATCCTCATCTTCCTGGCCTTCGTCGGCTCCTTCTTTCTCTTCTCCCAGATCGGAACCCAGTACTTTCCTCCCGATGACACCGGGGCCTTCATCATCCAGATGCGCCTGCCCGACGGGAGCCGGATCGAAAAGACCGATGCGATCAGCGCCCGGGTCGACGCCGCCATCCGTCGGATCATCCCGGCCAAGGACATTGTCCACATCGTGATCAACGAGGGGGTCCGTCCCGGATGGGATGCCATGTACACCACCAACCTGTGGAGCCACATGGCCTTCATTCTTGTCCAGCTCAACCCCTCCAACGAGCGCAAGCGATCGATGTGGGACTTTGAGGATGAACTGCGTCCCTATCTGGCGGCCCATTTTCCGAACGTCGAGTTCTACTACGAATCCTCGTCCATCATCACCCAGATTCTGGCCGGATCCGGTGAGGCGCCCATCGATATCCAGCTTCTGGGGGCCTCCTATCGCCAGCTCGGACAGATCGCCCATGAGATTGCCGACCATATCCGGACCTTTCCCGGAGCCACCGACGTCCGGGTCAAGCAGAACATCCACTATCCGTCAATGTTCATCGATGTCGACAGAAGCAAGGCCCAGTTTCTGGGGGTTTCGGAGCTCGACGTTGAAAAGGATGTGATCACGAGCCTGGTGACGAACGTGGCCATCGGAGAGAACTTCTGGGTCGACCAGAGAACAGGGAACCCCTACTTTCTGACCGCCCAGTATCCCGAGGACAAGATCAATTCCATGGACGCCCTGTCGAATATCCTGGTGCGGCAGAATATGGGAACGGACACCGCCCATTCCGGGTCGAAGAACCCGCCCATCTACCTTCGGGACATCGCCGACATCCGCCGGATCACCATTCCTCCGGCCATCTTCCACTACAACGTTGAGAGGGTGGTGGATGTTCTTGTGAATGTTTCCCATGAGCCCGGGGTCTCATTGGGAGGCGTGGGGGACAAGATCGACGACTACATGGCCCATTACAAGCTTCCGGAAGGGTATGCCTGGCGAGAATCGGGGATGCTCGCCTCCATGCACCGCTCCTTCGGGTCGATGGGGATGGCCGTGCTTCTGGCCATGGCTCTCGTTTATCTGGCCCTTGTGGCCCAGTTCCAGAGCTTTCTCGACCCCTTCATCATCATGATGTCGGTTCCGTTCGGGCTCATCGGGGTCTTTGCCATGCTCTACGCCACCCACACCGGGATCAATGTGGAGAGCCTCATCGGGGTGATCATGGACATCGGGATTGGTGTCTCCAATTCCGTGCTTCTGGTGGAGTTCGCCATCCGGCTGAGAGAACAGGGGGCTCCCCTTTACCGGGCAGTGGTTGAAGCCGGCTCCACGCGCCTGCGGCCGATCCTCATGACCGCAATCGGAACGATCCTCGCCATGATCCCGACGGCCGTTGGCATGGGGGTGGGGTCGGGGGCAGAGGAGCCTCTCGCCCGGGCGGTGATCGGCGGACTCATCGTCATGACAGTCCTGACCCTTGTGCAGGTTCCGATCTTCTATGCCATCCTCCACACATGGGAGGAGAAATGGAAGGCCAGAAAGCTCGCCCGGACGAGCTAAGGACTACTCCCGGGGGAGGAGCGGAAGCTCCGACACCTCAAAGCGGTTCCCCTCCCCGTCGACAAGGGGCTCGCCGGAATCCCAGTGTCCCCGCTTGACATAGGCGAGCCCCACGGGACCCCCGCAGACGACCGAAGAGACAAGGCTTGTGAGGGTTCCTGCCTCCGTGTTGTCGTTTGAGGCCAGAAGGTGTCGGGGGAGAGTCATCTCCGACACGATGGGCCCGTCAAGTCGAATGCCGACAAGCTTCCGGGAGAGTTGGCCCTGGAACTTGAGGCGGGTGACCGGCTCCTGGCCCACATAGCACCCTTTGTTGTAGGAGACGGCCAAGGTATCGAGGCCGGCTTCGGCCGGAAAATGGCCCTCGTTGAGCTCGGCGGGGACGGCGGGGACTCCGCGCTCGACCCGGTAGACTTCGAGGCCGGTATCGTCGAGGCGCTGTCCGCCCCGGGAAAGGACCCGGTCCTCAAGTCCCTTGAGACGCTCTCCGGCCCCCTCGGCGGGAAGCCAGAGGTCGATCCAGCCTCCGGTGTCGGCATCGAAGGCCCCGATCCCGGGACGAAGGAAGGCAAACCCTCCTTCGGAGAGGCGTCTGACCCCTTCCTCCTCGGCCCCAGGGTCAAAGAGGGGGGTGGCCAAGGCCAGGGCCTCCGGCCCGACGAGGGCGGCGGAGATGAAGGCCCCTGTCTCGGAGGCAAGGGTCGCCTTGGTCCTGAAAAAGAGATATTTCTTGAGATGGGCCAGAAAGGCCTCTTCATCCTCCTTCGAGAAGAGCGAGGGGGAGAGGAGAATTCGGTCGGGAAGCACCCCGATCCAGCTGTCGAAGAGGATCCGGGCTTTGGGGCTCAGGAAAAATCCATATCGTAGTGTTCCGGGTGTTTGTCCGGCGACATCCTGGCAGAGGAGCCCCTGAAGGAAAGAGGCCCGGTCGTCGCCGGAGACCGACACCAGGACGCGGGTTCGGGTCGCCATGTGAAGGCCGGCTCGAGTGTGAGACGGGCGGGTATCGAATGAGGTCATCATGGAGAAAGGCTCCTTTAAGGGTCATGAGGTTCGTTCTTTCAGCCGGACCAAGCCGGCAGGGGCAGCTGGCTATCCATTGATGGTAGGGAGAGATTGAGAATGGTGTCAACAAATCCGGAAGAATATTGTCCGGAATATGAGGAACGACAATGAGCGAATCTGGAGGATCCTCCGGAGCCCCCCCGGGCGGGGCGTCCCACGCGGAATTTGAAGACCATGAGTCCTTCCGCCCCGAATGGAAACACGAGATCGATCTCAACGATGTCCACCTGCCAAAAGGCGTCCGTCTTTCGGTCCTTCTTGTCTTTGCCTTTCTGATCGGGGGGCCGGTCATTCTCTTTGCCTACAAGTGGCTCAACCCCCCGAAACCTCCGACGATCCCCCTTCCGACGGTTCAGGTGATGCCGGTTCGCCTGAGGACACTCCACCACAAGGTGACCATTCCCGCGGCCGTGGAGTCCTTCCGGAAGGCCATTCTCTATGCCCACGTTCCGGGCTATCTGAAATATCTCAATGTGGACAAGGGAGACTATGTCCACAAGGGACAGGTTTTGGCCTACATCCAGGATCCTGAACTCTTCCAGACCTATCAGCGCACCGTGGCAGAGGTTCGTATTGCCGATCTCACCTACCACCGGATCAAGCGCGTCTGGCTCGACCATCCGTCCCTTATCTCGAAGGAGCGCGTCCAGCAGAAATTTGCGATTTACCTCAAGACGGTGGCCCAGATGCGCCACGAGGAAGCGCTCCTTGCCTACAAGACAATAGCGGCCCCCTTTGACGGCATGATCACACAACGTTTCGTCGATCCCGGCAAGCTCCTGTCTCAAGCCACCGAGGCCACCTCGACGGCTCAGCCCATCGTGACGATCGAGAAGGTCGACACCCTTCGGGCCTATGTCTGGATGCCTGCCGATGTCTCCCCCCTGATCCGGAGAGGTCAGAAGGTGGAGGTCCACCTTGCGGGGCTTCCCAATCGAACCTTCTGGGGACGGGTCACTCGTTTTGCCACGGCGGAAAACCCGACGACCCGGACGATGCGGACCGAAGTCGACATGGAGAACCCCGACCTCGTGATCCATCCGGGCATGTACGGGAAGTTTACCTTCTATCTCGAAAAGTACAGGAATTCGATCCTGATTCCCGGGGCCGCCGTCATGGCCCGCCGGGACAAGCCTTACTCTGTCATGGTGGTTAAAGACGGGAAGGCCCTCGAAGTTCCGATAACCATTGGAATCGACAATGCGAAATGGGTCCAGGTCCTTTCCGGGCTGAATGCCGGCGACCGACTTGTTATCGCAGGAAAATGGCATGTTCACAGCGGTGAGCTTGTCCACGCCGTTCCGCTGAAACCCGTGCCCTTCCGCCCGGCGCGCCAGCTGTGACCGGGTCAGGAGTGACACGCGTCAAGGAAGGACGATTCATGAAGCAGACAATATGCGGCCGGGAAAATCTCCCGGCCAGGCGTTCAGGATTGATGAAGGCGATTGCCTTCGTTGGAGCCCTGGCGGGGACCCTTCATCCGGGAGGGACGCAAAGCGCCTGGGCCGGGAATATGACAGCCATCTCCGACAACGGCATCCCGCCGGAGATTCTCTCTGTCGACCAGGCGGTCGACTTTGCCCTGAAGCACCATCCGAAGCTCGGCTGGTTCCGCCATCGGGTAGGACGCAAGAATGCCCATGTGAAGGTCTCCCAGTCCCACTTTTTTCCTCATGTCGGAGTGGGGGCTCTCTATGGCGAAAGCAATCCGGGTCTGGGCAACCAGTCGTTCAACAACATGAATTTCATGACCCCGATCTTTCCGATGGACTACGCCAAGATGGGGTCTGTTTCATCCTCCAACGAGCCGTTGGGTGTGGCCTCGATCGGAGTCAACCAGCTTCTTCTCGACTTCGGAAAGTTCGAGCATCGGGTGAAAGAGCGCCTGGCCGGAAAAAAAGCTTCCGAATACTGGCTTTACAGCAAGGATGCCTGGGTGATCCTTCAGGTCAAGGAGGCCTACTACCGGGTTCTCCTCGACAAGAAGCTCATCGAGGTCTATCAGAAGAACCTCGACCAGCGAAAGCTTGTCATGGATCTGACACGATCGCTTTACAAGGCGGACTACCGTTCCCGACTCGACTTCGATCTGGCTCGAGTCGATTATGAAAAGGCCAGGGCACTCCTTGAGTTCGAGAAGGAGGACCTTGAAGCCCGGATCTCTCACCTGAACGATGTGATGGGTCTTGGGCAAGCGGGACGCTCAGACTACACGTTGACAACCCCGCTTCCATCGGAGACTTCCATGGAGCCGGTTTCCAGGGATCTGGCCATTACGCGGGGACTGACTTACCGGCCGGAAATCAACGCCTATCGCATGCTCTTTCGACAGGAACGGGAAAAGACGAGCTTTGAAAAGGCCCAGCACTATCCTCTGATTTCGGCGTTCGGGAGTTATGGATTCATGGGGAATATGACGACCGGGCAAAGCTACGCTCCGGGAGGCGGATGGTGGTCGGGAGGAGGATCGCTCACCATTCCGATCTACACCGGCGGAATGATCCGGGGCCTGACGGAAGCCGCCCGGGAAAAGTCCCGGGAACGAAAATACGGAATCTCCGACTGGTCCCACAACATTCGGGATCAGGTCGTGCAGGCCCGTGCCCATGTTCTCGCGGATCAGGCCTCTGTCCGGGCCTATGTGGAGGCTGTGAAAGAGGCGGACCTTGCCCTTGTCCTTGCCACCAAACGCTATACCGCCAACCTTGTCTCCATTGTGGACCTGACCCTGGCGGAAGTGTACCTCCTCGATACCGAGGCCGCCCTTGCGACCTGGCAGTATCGGGAACAGGCCGACCTGGCAACACTTCGCTTTGCGGAAGGAGTCGACTATCTGGGGTATTTGCCGGAGGTGAAGAAAAAGGTAGAGGGAAGGCTTTCGTCAAAACAGACAGGAGATTGAGCCGGTCGGGCTCCGGTTGACCCACTTTTTCGCTCCTTGGTATTGTTAGAAGGGAGGTCCTCGGCGGCAATCTTGCCAGAGGGACGTGGGTCAATCTTTCCGTATTGAGAGCCATGAGGCTCTCTGAAGGGGTGGGTGGTTTGGAAAAGGTGGTGATTCTGGGAACGGGCCCGGCAGGGCTGACAGCCGCTCTCTATACGGCGCGGGCCTTTTTGTCTCCTCTGGTGATCGAAGGCCCTCAGGCCGGAGGACAGCTGACGATCACGACGGAGGTCGAGAACTTCCCGGGATTTCCCGAGGGGATCACGGGCCCCGAGCTCATCGAGAAGATGCGGGCCCAGGTCACCCGCTTCGGTGCCCGCATTGAAACGGCCATCGTGGAAAAGATCGAGAGGTCGTCCGAGGGGGACTTTTTGATCATGACCGACGACGGTCGGGAGATCCGTTCCTGGACGGTGATCGTGGCCACGGGAGCCTCGGCCAAATTCCTCGGGCTTTCCTCGGAAAAGGCCCTCATGGGAGCCGGCGTGTCGGCCTGCGCCACCTGTGACGGATTCTTCTTCAAGGGGCGAGAGATCGTGGTGGCGGGAGGAGGGGACACCGCTCTGGAGGAGGCCCTCTTTCTTACCCGATTTGCCAGCAAGGTGACGGTCATCCACCGGCGGGACACTCTCCGGGCCTCCAAGATCATGCAGGAAAAGGCCTTCGAGAATCCCAAGATCGCCTTTGCCTGGAACAAGGAGATTCTCGAGGTTCTCGATGTTTCCCAGGGGATGGTGACGGGAGTGCGTGTCCGGGACGTCACCACCGGGGCCGACTCGATCATTCCCTGCTCGGGATTTTTCGTGGCCATCGGCCACCGCCCCAATACCGATTTTCTCGGAGGGCTGGCCGAAACCGATCCGACGGGATATCTGAAGACGCATTCCGGGACAAAGACCTCTGTTCCGGGGCTCTTTGCGGCAGGAGACGTGGCCGATCCGGTGTACCGTCAGGCCATCTCCGCCGCGGGATCGGGATGCATGGCCGCCATTGACGCCGAACGCTACCTTGAGGCCTCCGGCGTGGAAAAATCCGGCGTCGAAAGGACGTGATCCGTTGAAGGCCTTCAAGATTGCCGGACTCGTCATTTTTGCCGTTTTTGTTTACCTCGGGGGGGATCTGATCGCCAACAACGCGGCCTTCATCAATCCCCCGGGGCCGGTTCGTCGGATCGCCGTCTATTTCACCCTCAACCGGGCCTGGACGACCGGTGGCTATCCCCTTCCCGAGGTCGCCCCCCGGACCTTCTATGGGGATCCCGCCAAGCTGGCCGTCAACATCACCCGTTCCATCAAGGGCTTTTCCGGATGGCATATCGAGCAACAGTCTCCGGAAAAGATTGTCATTCGGGTGGAGCCCTCATTCTGGCACCATGCCACCCACCTTTTTCTGACCGTCTCTCCGGTGGCGGGAGGGGTTCGTCTCAATGCGGAGGCGACCTCGTCATCAGGCTTGCCCGATCTGGGGGCCGGCCGGAATGATATTCTGAACCTGTTTCATGCGATCGGAGAAGAAAATGCCATTCATCCGCCAGTCTGACAGGTCGGCCTTCGTGCGTCGACTTCTCTCGGGGGTGCTCCTTCCCGGGATACTCTCGTTGTCGAGTCTCCCCGCTCTGGCGGGAGAAGGCGCTCCTCCGGGGGCTTCGACGGCCTCTCCCGAGTCCGAATATTCCTCCCTGACTCTTCCTGTCTCGAACTTCGGGTTCCGGGGGGTCGCCAGAGACCGGTTCGGAAGCCTCTACCTCTCTTCCACGCTGAAAAATGGCCTTTTTGTCCTTCCTCCTTCCTGCCGGAGCGAAGATTGCGCGACCCTGATTCCCCTGACCCCGGGACTGTCCGATCCGGGCGATGTGGTGGCCGACCCGGTCCGCGGAGGCGCCTATGTCCTTTTGCGTCTCGGGGACAAGGTCGACTATCTTCCCCGGGGGTGTCTCGCGGCGGGCTGTCTCGAGGTTCATCCGCTTCCCGAGCGGCCAGCCTATCCCTTCCGTGCCGTTTACGACCGGGGAAGGCAGAGGCTGGCCGTCCTGGATCGTCTCTCCAACAAGATCGTCTTGATCTCCTCCGGGTGCCAGGGGCGTCATTGTCTCTCCTTTCTTCCCCTTCCCCCCAAGTCCGGAATCCCCTCGGGGCTGGCCTATGATTCCCGCCGGAAGGATCTGTGGGTCAGCTATCGGCAAGGGACGCTTGTCCGTATTTCCCCTGTCTGTCGCCGCCTCTCCTGCGAGACGACCTATCCACCGGGGAAAACGGGTCTGACCCTCACCTCGCCGGTTGTGTCGGACAAGGACGATGCACTCTATCTGGCGGCAAAGAAGGGAGACGCCATCGGCTGGGTCAATCTCGCTGAAAATCCCCCAAAGCTCCGCTTGGCCTCTCTTGAGACCACCTCGGGAATGATCTCCCATCTCGTCCCTCTCCCTTCCGGAGGGGTCTATCTGGTGACCGGGCTCGTGAGCGGACGTCCGCCGGGAGAGACCCACCCCCATGGCGGCTTCTTTTCCCGCCCGCAAGGGAGCGCGGGAGGCTTTGATCTCCGCCTCTTCCCCCTTCCCGGAGGAACGCCTTCGGCCCTCTCCCCGGGGGGTCATAACGACCTCTGGATGACCGTCGACGACCAGGATGCCCTTTTCCGCCTGTCGCTCACCTGCAAAAGGAGATCTCCGGTCCTTTCGAAGGTCTGCGTGACCCGAATTCCCTTCGAAAAGATCGAAACCCTCTACCACTCCCGGTACCACCAGGAGATCCAGGTGCCACAGGAGCCCTCTCCCGACCTCTCCCGTCCTTCGGACTAAAGGCTGACGGGAGCCAATCCGGAGAGTTCTCCCTTGCCCG
>JAKARS010000023.1 GCA_021828375.1 Nitrospirota bacterium | reverse complement strand
ACTGGAGCGGGAAACGGGATTCGAACCCGCGACCCTCGCCTTGGCAAGGCGATGCTCTACCGCTGAGCTATTCCCGCGATCGGTATGATTGAGGCTTAGATAAGATACGAAAATTTCCCCGACAGGTCAAGCTCCAATTGGGATGGACCCTCAGAAGAAGGGGCGCGACAACAAAGTCTCCGCACTCGAAGCCGGACAAGTCCCAGCGTGCACTTCATGGTGCAGGTGATGGCCTCTGGGAGGGATCCTTCCGAAAGCAGATCAGATGAAGGTGGTTGTAGTGATCGGGCATCAAAAAGTCGGGAAAATACCCGAGCCCCAAAAAGAGACGGACATTCTCGCCCAGAATGAGCATGGTGCAGACAGAGAGCTTGTGGCAGGATGAAGGAGCCTCCCCCTCAATTCTTTCCATGAGGGCCTTTCCCAATCCCTTTTTTCTGGCCTCCGGGACAACGAAGAGCTTCCGGATCACCCACACCCCCTCCACATCCCGGCCCCGGATCCCGCCCAGGATCTCCCCGTCGGGCCCCTTGGCCACAAGGATCCGGGCGTGAGACATCTCTGATCGGCACTCCTCCACGCTCTCCTCGGTCCAGACCGAGACCTTAAAGAGTTTGTCATGGGAAGAAAAGGCCCGGGCCTGCCCCGCCAAAAAGACCGGGAGATCCCACTCCTCCAGGGCTGATATCCTCCACTCACTCATTGTGCACCTCCTCCTTTTTCAAAAGATCGACCCATTTCTCCCGCCATCCGCTCTTCCCGCCGACATTTCCATTCCCCATTCCGGGGGGGCGAGACCTTCCGAGAACATTCCAGCAGAGGATGGGGGACGATGATTCTCGCCTGCTAAACAATGACATCTCTTCCCCGACAAACAACGCGAGGACGAGCAATAACGCTCGACATGTGCGAAATCACACCATTTGGCCGCTCAACCCCTCAATTCATTCTCCGGGCCTCTTCACTCCAAAAACATCAAGCCACCATCAGACAATGATTCAGGAAACTGGCATTTTAATTGCGAAGGGAAGGGCTCATCCGTTCCTCCGGAGTCATCCGCTCGGAGGGACAAAGAAGAAGGAGCCTTCCATGACCCTTTCGTCTCTCAACATATCGGCATCACTTCTGCTTTTGGTTCTCCCCTGGCCGCTTCTGGCGGCAGGACTCCTCTCGCTTCTTTTTCGGGACAAAAAGTATCGCCGGCTGGTCAAAAAGGTCACCGTATTCTCCGCCGGATTTGCCCTCCTGTCGGCAGTTCTTGCTCTGGTTGCCGATCTCGCCGGGATGAAAAGCTCCCTTCCCTGGTACTCCCTCCCCCTGCCCTGGGGGCTGGGATCCTTTTCCATCGTTGTCGGACTCAATCCCTTGAGCCTTCTGATGGCGCTTCTTGTGGCCTTCGTGGGCTTTGTCGTGGCACGATTTTCCGCGCGCTATATGGACGGCGATGAAAGGGAGAGCCGCTTCATGGGAGATCTCGCTCTGACACTGGGCTTCTTTTTTACCATGGTTGTGGTCGACAACTTCTGGGCCTTCCTGCTCTCCTGGGTCGCCAAGGGTCTGACCCTTCACCGCCTGCTGGTCTTTTATCCGGACCGGGCCAAGGCCCGGCTTGCGGCCCGCAAAAAGTTCGTCCTGCACCGGGTGGCCGATGTTGCCCTCTTTGGCGGCTTTGCGCTGCTGGCCCGGGCGCTTCATGTGGACAGCTTCTCGGGGCTCCGGCATGCCATGAGCCAGGGAGTGGCCCTTGCGGATCCCTCCCTTGTCCTGGCCGCGGGACTTCTCTCTCTGGCGGTCGTCCTCAAGAGTGCCCAGTTCCCCCTGCAGGGATGGCTGATCCAGGTGATGGAGGCCCCGACTCCGGTCTCGGCCCTCATGCATGCCGGACTCATCTACTCCGGAACGATTCTCTTTCTGCGAAGCTGGCCGTTCTTGTCCGGGGAGACGGTCTTCCGGGACATGCTCATCCTCAATGCCCTGGCCACGATCACCGTCTCGGCCCTGGCCATGATGATCGCCAGCGACATCAAGGGATCCCTGGCCTGGTCCACCAGCGCCCAAATCGGATTCATGCTTCTCGAGTGCGGTCTGGGAATGGTCAGCGTGGCCGTCATGCATATCATCGCACACTCCCTTTACAAGGCCCATGCCTTTCTTTCGTCGGGAAGCGTGGTGGAGTCCTATCGGGGCCCCGCACCCTCGCTCTCCCTCCGGCTGGGAGGAGCTCCGGGACGGATGTTTCTGGCTCTGGGGACGGGGATCGCCATCACCCTCGCCGCCTCGAAAATCATGGGCATCGACATTCTGCACCAGCCGGCCCTCTTTCTTCTGGGGATGATTCTCTCGGTGGCACTGGCCCGCCTCCTCTTGTCGGGACTCTCCGCCGAAGGGCGTCGCGGACTTCCGCTGCTGGCTCCCACGGCCGGACTCGTTCTGGCGGTGGCACTGGCCACGGCCGCCCTTCATCGCCTCTTCGAGCTCTTCCTGGGGCAGGACCTTCCTTCCTCTCCCCTTCCCGGAACGCCGGCGCAATCGGCGCTCCTGATCTTCAGCGGGCTGTGCTTTCTTGGACTGCTCTGGATCGAGGAGAGCGTGCCCCAATCCCCGGAGAACTCGCTGCTGAGACGGCTCTACGTTCATGCGGGAACGGGCTTCTATCTCGATCTGCTTCTGGACCGGGCCCTCGCAGACAGGGTGTCTCCACTTCCAGCATCCTCCGAAGAACGCCGCCCCCTCCACGGACCTCTGGTGACAACCCCGGTTCCTCCCACGAGAAAGGCCCTGCCATGACGATGACCGAGACACCCCGGACCTCCCTTTCCGAGCAGATCGGGCGCGCCTGCCGAAGGATCGCCCCCCTCTGGCCCCTCAAGCACTTTGTCGCCGTCAGCCCCTATTTCGGGATGGTGGACGAAACGATGGAGGCCGCCGACCGGCGCCTCCGACGGATCCTTGGCTCGGGTCTGGCAATCCCGAGGGACTATCTTCGGGAGCAGCTCCGCTCCGGCCGGCTCACCCGGGACCATATCGAAATGGCGCTTTCCGATCTCGACAGCTCCCTCACAGCCACCGACGTCCTCATGGAGCTCGAGCACCCGGCGCCCGCGCCTCCCCCGGCCCCCCTTCTCATTCCCCCGATCCGCAGCCGGATCGACGGGGCTCCCTGGGAAAGCCTTGTCATCGACCGGATCACCCCGGTGCTGGCCTCGTGGTTCGACATGGGGCAGGCGCTGTGGAAAAACCCCTGGAAATCCCTCTCGCTCTATCAGGCCTGGCACTCCCAGGCCCTGATCGACCGATCCCCTCTTTTTCTGGGCCTCCAGAAGGCCGACCGGATCATTGCCAATCTTCCGGACAATCCCGCCGACACGATCCGGCAGACGGTCGAGCTCCTCCCTCTTCCTGCGGAACTCGAGGAGGATCGCCTCCATGCGGCGCTCCTCTCCGTGGGCGGCTGGGCGGCCTGGTCCCGCTACCGCCTCTGGCAGGCCGAGCTTCGCGGCGAGAGCGACCGGACCATGGAGGATCTTCTGGCGATCCGACTGGCCTGGGAGACGATTCTTTATGCCTCCTTCCCGGGAGAGGCCCTCAAGGAACGTTGGGAGGAGGCCATCGAGGAGGACCTGAAAAACCGAAAGGCCCGAGAGGAGAGGCTCGACCGGGAGCGGGAGATCGACCGGATCCTCCGCCAGGCCTTTGAGACGGGATACCGGGCTCCCCTCTTTGCCCGTCTTGCCAAGGCCCCGCCCCCCTCCCCGGATCCCGCTCCCCTTCCCCGCGTCCGGGCGGTCTTCTGCATCGACGTGCGCTCCGAGGTCCTCCGAAGGGCCCTGGAGTCTGTGGCCCCCGACGTCGAGACCGGAGGATTTGCCGGGTTCTTCGGGATTCCCGCGGCGGTGAGCTCCATCGGAACGCATGGGTCGCTGTCCCATCTTCCGGTTCTTTTCTCCCCGGCCTATGAGATCGAGGAGCGGCCAAACTCCCGGGCCTCGACCTCGTCGGAGGAGCTCGAGCGCAGGCGGGAGCGCCGGCTCGGCCTCGACAAGACCTGGAAGATCTTCAAGGGCTCCGCCTCCTCCACCTTCTCCTTTGTGGAGGCGGCGGGGATTCTTTCGGCGGGCAAGCTTCTTGCCGGAGCCCTGGGCCTGGGAACGGAGAATGCGCCGCCCCGCCATCGCGGCCTCGACCGGGAGGAGAGCGCCCTTCTCTCTCCCGATCTCGACTTTTTCGAAGACGGCAAAGGGATTCCTCGGGAAGATCGCCCGCGCGTCGCCCTGTCGGTCCTCAAAAACATGGGGATCACCGACCGATTTCCCCGCATCGTCCTGCTCGTCGGCCATGGGGCGACCACCGTCAACAACCCCCAGGCCAGTGCCCTGGACTGCGGGGCCTGTGCCGGGCAAAGCGGAGAGGCCAGTGCCCGCATTGCGGCGGCGCTCCTGAACGACCCGCTGACCCGCGGGGGCTTGGCGGCCCTGGGGATTGAGATCCCGGAGACGACCCACTTTCTTCCGGCCCTCCACGACACCGTCACCGATCGGGTCACCTTTTTCGAGACCGACCGTCTCCCGGCCACCCACCGGGAGGATCTGGCCCTGTTGGACCGGGATCTCAGGAGGGCGGGGGAGGTGGCAAGACAAGAGCGGGCCCTTCGATTTAACATGGGGGGAAGAGAGAAGGAGGGTTCCTCGGAGCTTCTCGATCTTTTTTCGGAACGGTCGAAAAACTGGGCAGAGGTCCGTCCGGAATGGGCCCTGGCCGGAAATGCCTCCTTCATTGTGGCCCCCCGCAGTCTGACCCGAGGGGTCGACCTCGGAGGGCGGGCCTTCCTCCATGACTATGACTGGCGAGACGATACCGACTTTTCTACCCTGGAGCTGATCCTGACCGGTCCCCTGGTGGTCGGACACTGGATCAACATGCAATACTACGGATCGGTGGTGGACAACGCCCACTTCGGCAGCGGAAACAAGGTCCTGCACAATGTGGTCGGCGGGGCCGTGGGCGTGCTGGAGGGAAATGGAGGCGATCTTCGGACGGGGCTGGCCCTCCAGTCCCTTCACGACGGAGAGCACTTCATCCATGAACCCCTGCGGCTCCACGTTCTGGTGGCGGCGCCGGCTGCGGCCATCCTGCAGATCGTCGAGCGCCACGCGCTCCTTGGGAATCTGGTGAAGGGGGAGTGGATCCTGCTCTATCGGCTGGCTCCGGGATCCCTTCCCGAGCGTCTGCAATGAACCGAATCCGAAGGGAAGGAGGCGTTGACTCCTTCCCCCCCTCCTCCCCGCAGGGACTGATGAGGACTCCCATGAAAACATACCGGAAAGACACTCTCGGAACGCTTTCCTTTACCATTCCCCTCGAACGGATCCTCTCCCGGGACCCCGAAGAGGAGGGTGAGGGAGGATTTTGCCTCTTCGACCGCCAGGGAGCCATTCACTTCACCTCGCCCGGATGCGAAAGGATTGTCCGGGAGCTCCATGTCGACTCCCCGGACGGCACCTCCCGCTCCCTGGAGTCTCTGCTCAGGGAGCTCGCCCGACAGGTCCTTTCCGGCACCGCCGCCCTTCGCCGCAAGATTGCCGCGCGCACCCCGGAGGGGGAGCCCCGGATCGTCGACTGCCAGGCGACATCTCTTCCGGGGGCGATCTCCGGAGAGGACCGGGCCCTTGTCCATGTCCAGGACATGACCGACCTCGAGGTCCTGGCCCGGGAGACCCTGGCCTTCGGGCGCTACCAGGAGGTTCTGGGCCGCATCGCCCATCTGGCCGTCAAGGGCGCCGAAATCACGGAGATCGCCGAGGTGGCCGCCCGGGAGACCGCCCGGGCGCTCGATGTGGAGTTCTGCAAGATTCTGATTCCCGGAGACTCCGACCCCCTTCTCCACCTGATGGCCGGCGTGGGATGGAGGCCGGGCCTTGTGGGAAGCTATGTTCAGGAGGGGGGGATCCACTCCCAGGCCGGTTTTTCCATCCGGCAAAAGAGGGCGGTCGTCGTGGAGGACCTCCACACCGAAACGCGCTTTTCCCCCTCCAAGCTCCTCTCGGAACATGGCGTTCGCTCGGGGGTGAGCGTTCCCATGATGTTCCAGGACCAGGTGCTCGGGGCCATGAGCGCCCACACCACAAGCGTCCGGCGCTTCGACCCGACGGAGATCGCCTTCCTCGAAACGGTGGCCAATACCTTTGCCACGCTCCTTGAGCGCTGGAAGCGGGAGGAAACCCAGCTCTCCCTCTACAAAAGACTCTTTGCCCAGCTGCAGGACGGGGTGATCCTGACCGATACCCGGGGGATGATCCTCGAATGGAATCCCGCCATGGAACGGATGTCGGGAATTGTCCGGCAGGAGGCCATCGGCCGAACCCCCCGGATCCTGTCTTCGGGACGCCAGCCCCCCGAATTCTACGACACCCTCTGGCAGAACCTCCTCTCCGGCAAGCCCTTCACCGGACGATTCATCAACCGGCGGCGGGACAAGACGGAATTTCTCGTCTGGGAGAACATCAGCCCGGTGATGGATCCCGACGGCACCATCCGGTATTTTCTGGCCATCCTGACCGACCTCTCGGAACGGGAGCGCCTTCTCGAGGCCCTCCGGCACACCGAGCAGATCCGCCTGGTGGGGCAGCTCGCCGGCGGCCTTCTCCATGAAATCCGCAATCCCCTCATCGGCATCGGAAGCCTTGCCGACCACATGGGGCAAAGCCGGGAGCTTCCCGAGACCCTTCGTCGCCAGGCCTCGCTCATCACCCGGGAGGCCCGACGGATCGACGAGCTCCTCGAGAGCCACCTCTCCCAGCTCCGCCCGCGAAGCTTCGACCTCTCGGAGATCTCTCTCGACGAGCTCATCCGGGATGCCCAATCCCTCCTGTCGGAGACCTTCAAAAAGCGCCAGGTCACGGTCCGGATCACCCACGCCGGGGAGGTTCCTCCCGTGGAAGGGGCCCGGGGGCCCCTCCAGCAGGTGTTTCTCAATCTGGCCATGAATGCCCTCGATGCCATGTCCTCGGGAGGGGGAAGCCTCGAAATCCACCTCTCCCGGGAGGACCGGCCGGCCGGGGAGGGCGTCTCGGTCTGCCTCAAGGATACGGGACCCGGGATCTCCCCGGCCCTTCTCAAACGCATCAACGAGCCCTTCTTCACCCATGGCAAGGCCAAGGGAGTGGGGCTGGGCCTCACCATCTGCCGTGACATCGTCGACCGCCACCGGGGCCACCTGCTCATCGACAGCCCCGGAGAGGGAGGGGTTCGGGCCACGGTCTGGCTTCCCCTCAGACAGGAACAGGAGTCGCCATGAGTTCCAGCATCCTTTTGGTGGAAGACGAACCGCTGATTCGGGAGGCCTTTGCCCTCCGCCTCTCGGAGCGGGGCTACCAGGTCGCCACCGCGGCCTCCGCCGAAGAGGGGCTTGTGGCCCTTCGGACCGCCCCGCCGGACATTCTTCTGCTGGACATCGTCATGCCGGGGATGTCGGGACTCGATCTTCTCCGGGAGATCCGGGCCTCGGACCTCGACATCCCGGTCATCCTGCTCACCGCCCGGGGAACCGTCAAGGACGCGGTGGAGGCCATGCGCCTCGGGGCCTTCGACTTCGTGGCCAAGAACATCGACATGGACGAGCTTTTTCTTTCGGTCTCGAATGCCGTGCGCTTTCTCTCCCTGTCCCGGGAGGCCCGCTACTGGACGAGCCGGGAGTCCGGCCGCTACTCCCTCGACCGGATGATTGCGGAGAGCTCCGCCGGAGCGTCCCTGCGCGATCAGGTGGCGGGCCTTGTGGAAAACGACCGGGTGACGGTTCTTCTCCAAGGCGAGACCGGAACCGGCAAGGAGTATGTCGCCAAGGTGCTCCACTACAACGGCCCCTCCGGGGACCGCCCCTTCATCGAGGTGGACTGCCCCGCCATCCCCTCCGAACTCTTCGAGAGCGAGCTCTTCGGCTATGAAAAGGGCTCCTTCACCGGAGCGACCGGGCGCCGCATCGGCCTGGTCGAACTCGCCGAAGGAGGAACGGTCCTCCTCGACGAGATTGGCGATCTTCCCCTGCCCCTTCAGGCCAAGCTTCTCCGGGTCATCGAGGAGCGCACCATACGGCGGGTGGGAGGGGGAGCCCCCTTCCCGGTGAATGTCCGATTCATGGCGGCCACCCACCGGGACCTTCGCGTTGCGGTGAAGGAAGGGCGCTTCCGGGAGGATCTGTTCTATCGCCTCAATGTCGTGACCCTCACCATCCCGCCGCTGCGGGAGCGGGTGGGAGACATCGTCCCCCTGGCCGAACGCTTCCTGCACCTCTCGGCCCAGACCTTCCGCAAGAAGATCCTTCGCCTCTCTCCCGGCGCCCAGAAGCTTCTGAAGGGCTATTCCTTTCCCGGGAACATCCGGGAGCTCTCGAACCTGGTGGAACGGGCCGTTCTCTTTTGCGCGGGAACCCAGCTCGAGCCGGGCCACTTCCCCTCGGATCTCCGCGCGCCCGGCCACGAGCCCCTTCCCGTCGCCGTGCCGGACGACCCCGATCCCCGGACCCTTCTCCTGCCCTTCCGCATGGGAGAGGACACGCTCGATGCGGTGGAGCGCCGCCTGATCGCCGACATTCTCGCCCGCTCGGGAGGAAACAAGACCCGGGCGGCCCAGGCTCTGGGAATCAGCCGCTGGGCCCTGGACCGGCGCCTGAAGGGCGATCAGGAAGGGGCGGAATCGGCCGGAGAAGACCCGTCCTGAGCTCCGTTTTCTCCCGGCCCTGAGCGTTTCTGACCTTTTCTGCCTTCCGGAAAACGGCAAAAAAAAGGGAGGGGATCTCTCCCCTCCCTTCCCGAAGCACAATAACCGGTGTTTCTCTAGTAGGCCTTGCTGAATCCCGCCTCGTCTCCGTAGTTCCACAGCTTCTGGGCCGCCGACCACTTCCACTTCTTGCTCAGGGCCGCGAGGAAGGTGTCCACATCCGCATCGGTCACGGTCTTGGTGGCCATGAAACGGCAGCGATACCAGTTGACCAGCATGAGGTCTTCGCTCACATACCCCGGCCAGACCTTCGTTCCGCGGTTGGAGACGAACTCGATCTTGAAGGCGCCGTAGTCGTCAAACTGGGGAATGCCGTTTTCGGTGATGATATAAACATCCACGCCCACAAGGGTAATGGGTTTTGCTGGCCGCTTGGCGCGGCCGGTCGTCGCTTTCGTCAACATGACAGTGCTCCTTCGTTCGTAGGGGTCTTAGACGGTGTCCATGGCACGGATGATGGCATCGGCATATTCGTCGGTGGAGGCCGTCCCGCCGGCATCGTAGGTCAGGGTCTTGGCCTCGGCCAGAACCTTGTTCATGCCCTTCTCGATCTTTTCCGCGGCGGCATTTTCACCGATCCAGCGGAGCATCATCACTCCCGAGAGGAGGACGGCGGAGGGGTTGACCTTCTTCATTCCGGCGTATTTTGGAGCCGATCCGTGAACCGCCTCGAAGATGGAGCAGTTGTCGCCGATGTTGGCACCGGGAGCAAATCCCAGTCCGCCCACAAGTCCGGCGCAGAGGTCGGAGAGGATATCCCCGTAGAGGTTCGGAAGCACGAGGCAATCGAACTGCGCGGGATTTCTCACGAGCTGCATGCAGCAGTTGTCGACGATGATGTCACCGGCTTCGATCTCGGGATACTTCTTTGCCACCTCGCGGAAGGCTTCCAGGAAGAGACCATCGGTCATCTTCATGATGTTCGCCTTGTGAACGCACTGGATCTTCTTGCGTCCATTGGCCTTGGCCCACTTGAAGGCAAACTCGGCGATCCGGACCGATCCCGGCCAGGTGATCACCTTGAGGCACTGGGCCACCTCGTCGGAGACCATGTGTTCGATGGCCGCATAGGAATCCTCGGTGTTTTCCCGGAATGTCAGGATGTCGATCTGGTCCCAGGGGCGCTTCAACACGGGGATCAGCTTGGCCGGACGAACGTTGGCATAGAGATCAAAGAGCTTCCGGAGCGTCACGTTCGCGCTTTTGTGGCCTGTCCCGACCGGGGTGGTCGTGGGGCCCTTGATGGCAATCTTGTTCTTCGCAATCGACTTGATGGTCTTCTCAGGGAGAAGGGTTCCATACTTGTCCAGGCAGTCGAGACCGATATCTTCATACTCCCAGACAATTTCCACGCCGCTGTGGTCGATGACCCTTCGGACCGCTTCGCAGATTTCCGGCCCTGTTCCCTCGCCGGGAAGCATCGTGATGACATGTTTTCCCATCGGTTGAAACCTCCATTCGTCAGACTTTGAGTCCGGTGTGTTTCCGCCCTTTCCTCATTGAAAGGGCGGGCGACTCCTCTTTAGCAAGAGGAATGCCAAACGGATTTATTTGCTCAAATATCCATGAATAAATAGATTAAAGGAATATAAAAAATCTCTCGAGAGCGGTATCGCACGGAGTTTCAGGGCGAATTCGCACGATTTTGGAAAATGCGTGCAAAATCACTCGCAAAAGACTCGAAAAAGGACGCCAGAGGGATCGGGACGAATGCCCGAGAGGAAACGTCTCCGCGGGCAAGACAGGATTCCCCTCTCCGGTTCAATGCCCAGGGAGAAAGTCGAGGGGGTCACTCAAGGGAGGGCGAAGGATCTCCTGGAGCGGGTCAAGTCCGCTCTCCCGCTTTGGGAGGTGGGGTGGTCTCCGAATTCCCCTCCGGCGGGTCCTCTTCCAGGAGGCTGACCTGGACCGATGTGGTGAGGATCGAGGATCCCTCCCCGCGGTAGGACCCCTCCGTGGGAAGGGTGAGGACGGGATCCGCGGAGGAGACGAGGGCGATATGGCGATCGGCCGTCAGAATTCCCTCGCTCGGGTCGATTCCCCGCCAGCCGACCTCCGGGAGATAGACCTCGGCCCAGCCATGGAGGGTCGCCGACGTCGGGTCGACCGGGAGATGGTACCCGCTCGTGAATCTGGCCGCGATGTTCAGGGAGCGACAGGCCTCCATGGCCAGAAGGGCAAAATCCCGGCAGGATCCGGAGCCCTCCTCCAGGGTCTCCTCCGGGGAGCGGGGGTGCCCCTCCTCCCGGACCTCGGACTTGAGCATCTCGGGAATGGAGCGGGCCAGGGCCGTCAGGAAGGGAAGGGTCTCCATCCGGGAGAGCTCCGTGAGATGTGCCAGGAATCTCTCAAAGAGGGGTCCCCGCCCCGGGGAGGGTCCAGGGGCGAGATAGGGGGAAAGAAGAGGGCGAACGCGCACGGGATAAGAAAGGGGAAGGGTTCCCGCCCGGAAATCGTGGAAAAGGAAGTCAAAGGGATTGGAGCGAAGGG
The DNA here is from genome assembly GCA_021828375.1 of Nitrospirota bacterium. Classification (GTDB taxonomy): domain Bacteria; phylum Nitrospirota; class Leptospirillia; order Leptospirillales; family Leptospirillaceae; genus UBA4572. Next base: position 6,127 of record JAKARS010000023.1, on the reverse strand, counting down.
TCCTGACGTGTGAGGTCGCCTTCAGAACGAGGGATTTTTGCGGCTCCCGGAACCAGAGACGGTCGAGATCGTTTCCATCGAGCTCGGCAATGCGGTCGATCCGCCCGGGAGCGGGTGCGCTCTCGAGGCTGAAGGACAAGAGGGATTGCATCGCATCGGTGCGGGGGCGCATCCGGAGAAAGAGCGGTTCGAAATGGACCGGGTCCTCGAAATGGAACCCGATTTCGTGGACCAGGGAAAAGAGCATGGGTCAGCCATGCCGGGAGAGCTTGGAGAGGGCCTCCTGAATCCATTCGTCGGGAAGGGCCTCCACCGACGCCCGCAGCCGTTCCTGCCACCAATGAGGCAGGTGCTGGAGATCCTTGCGGTTATACCGGTGGTGGACAAGCTCTCGGGTCCGGTGGAGATAGAGGACCACGTCGATGGGAAAATCGACATCCACCGCACTGATCCGGGTCGAGTCGAAGGAGAGGTAGGCGAGCTTGAGCGCCGACTCCATGGAGGAGGTATATCGGAGGACACGGTCGAGGATGGGCTTGCCGTAGGAGCTCTCCCCGATCAGGAAATAGGGGGTCGACTCGCTGACCTCCACCCAGTTCCCTTCGGGATAGAGAAGGTACAGCTTGTGCTCCCTGTCCTTCTCGAGCTGGCCACCCACGATGGTGAAGAGGTTGAAGTCGAGGCCGGCCTCCCGAAGGGCGGACTTGTCTTCAGAGGAGACCCGGCGGACCTGGGTCGCGAACAGGTTGACGACCTGATAGAGCTTGTCGTAGCCAACCGTGCTTTCCTCCAGCACCTCCTCGAAATAGGTCATGGCCTTGTCCCTGACAGACCGAAGTCCCGAGGTCATGAGAAACAGGGGGCGGTCTCCGATCCGGTGGAGGGTCACCTTCCGGGCGGTGGTATGCTCGAGGCCGGCGGTGATCCGCGTGTCCGCAATGCCTACCAGCCCTTCCCTGATCTTCATGGAGACGCAAAAAGTCATCGAGATCCCTCCGGCTTACTGACCCAGGTTTTTTTGTGGGGGGAAAGCGCTCCCGGACACTTTCGGGATTGCGAAGAAGGTCTCATGGATCGCGTCGTCGATCCGGTTCAGCTGGAGCTGAAGTGCGTCGATGAATTCGTGGAGTCCCTCTTTCATTATCTCTTCGATATCCGAATAATTCAAGCGGGCCACGAGCTGGCCGAGGCGCTGTTCCGCGACATTCCGGTACTGATTTTCAGGGGTTCCGGTGATCGCCCGGAGGGACTCCTGGGCCACGAACAGACAAAAGGAGATCGACCGGGGAAAGAAGCGGTCGAGGATCAGGAAGTTCGCGACCTTTTCCGGGGTGATGCGCCGGTGACGCTTCCGGTACATCTCGAAGGCGCTGGCCGAGCGCAGGAGGGCGGCCCACTGGACTCCGTCGATCGCACTTCCCACCCAGTCGGGAGACGGAAGGAGAAAGAAGTACTTCACATCCAGGATGCGTGAGGTCTTGTCGGCCCTTTCGAGCATTTTTCCGAGTCGAAGAAAATGCCAGGGTTCGCTCCGGGTCAGGGTCGTCCCGGTGATGCCGTCGAACAGGTGGCTCTCCATCTTCACCGAGGTGTAGAAGGCATGGGGATTTCTGAGAATGGCCTCGCCTTCTGCCGCCTCCCGGATCAGATGGTAGAAGCGGTTCGCCTGTTCCCACATCTCGGAGGAGATGATTTCCCTGACCGATCGGGCATTTTCCCGGGCCGACGAGACACAGGAAAGGATGGAGTTCGGGTTGGCGGTGTCGAAGGTCAGGAATCGTATGACGGACTCCTTCGTGGCCTCTCCGTACCGGGCCTCGAAGAGGGCCAGGTCTCCGCTCGTAATGATCAGGGGTCGCCACTGGGCCCCTTCCAGAACCTCGCTGTCGAGCATGAGGTTCAGATTGACGTCGATGAAGCGGGCCACATTTTCGGCCCGTTCGAGGCTCCGGCTCATCCAGTAGATCGAATCGGCAACGCGACTCAGCATGGAATCTCCTTTGGGCAAGTGCGATCAGTCCTTCAGGACCCAGGTATCCTTGCTTCCCCCGCCCTGGGAGGAGTTGACAACGAGGGAGTCCTTCTTGAGGGCGACCCGGGTCAGCCCTCCGGGGGTCACATAGATCTCCTTCCCGTAGATGATGTAGGGTCGCAAATCGACATGCCGCCCCTCGAGATGGTCCCCGATCAGAACCGGGGCCCGGGAGAGGGAGAGGGTCTCCTGGGCGATATAATGTCGGGGATTGGCCAGAATCCGCTCCCGGAACATCTCCTGTTCGGCCCGGGAGGCACTGGGTCCGATCATCATGCCGTATCCGCCGGAGTCGTTTGTGGTTTTGACCACCATGGTCGACAGGTTGGAGAGGACGTGCTCCCTCTCCCGGGGATCAGAGCAGATCCAGGTCGGAACATTTTTGAGAATGGGATCTTCCTTCAGATAATAGTCGATCATCTTCGGAACCCAGGCATAGATGGCCTTGTCGTCGGCAATCCCCGTCCCGGGGGCGTTGGCCAGAGCCACCCGTCCCGCACGGTAGACCTCCATGATGCCGGGAACTCCCAGAAGGGAGTCGGCCCGAAAGACCGTCGGATCCAGAAAGTCATCGTCGATCCTCCGGTAGACAACATCGACCCGCCGGGGACCCCGGGTGGTCCGCATGGTCAGAAGGCCGTCAACCACATGGAGATCGGCCGGCTCCACCAGTTCGATGCCCATCTGCTGGGCAAGGAAGGAGTGCTCGAAATAAGCCGAGTTGTAGACCCCGGGACTCAGCAGGACCACGGTGGGAGAGTCCGTATGCGGGGCGAGCGACTCCAGAGATTCGAGAAGCCGGAGAGGATAATCATCGACGGAGCAGATGCGGGAGGTGGCAAAAGAGTCGGCAAAGGTCCGTTTCAGGACGTGACGATTTTCAAGGACGTAGGAAATCCCCGAAGGACATCGGAGGTTGTCTTCCAGCACAAAAAACTCTCCCGACCGGTCACGGATCAGATCCGATCCGGTGACATGGCACCAGATCCCGCCGGGAACCCGGATTCCCCGGCATTCGGGGCGATAGGCCGTGGAGGAGAGGACCAAGTCCTCCGGAATGACCCGGTCCCGAAGGATCATTTGCTTGCCGTAAACGTCATCGATGAAGAGGTTGAGGGCGGTAATCCGCTGTTTCAGCCCTTCCTCCACGACCCTCCACTCCTTGGCCCCGACCACACGGGGAATGATGTCGAAGGGCATGATTTTCTCAAGTCCGCGGCCATCATTGTAAACCGTAAAGGTGACCCCCATCCGGTAGAGCGCTGTTTCCGCCGCCTTCTGGAGGCGCTCCAGCTCACCGGTCGGAAGGGAGTCCAGAAGTTCGAAGAAGAGCTTGGCCGAAGGGCGCGGGATGCCGGGAGAGATGACAAGTTCGTCATAAAAATTCCCTGGATCGTAATTTCTCAGAAGCGTATTCATGTCCGGGGGCTCCTTGACCAAGGGGTGAAAGTATCGGATCCTTTTTCATGTCCCTGCATGCAAGGCAGATGCCATTCCCAACCTCAGCGCTGAACGGCCCTCCGAGGAGAATGGCCCTCCAAAAACGACAAAAAGAGGACAAAAAGGACAGGCGATGACACATAAGGCGTTCATTTTTGTCCTCCCTCTTGCTGGCGAGACCTGTCCGGGCCCATGACCTTCCCCGGGAAATCCCCCTCACTCTGGAGAGCCCTATGCAAGAATTTGCGATCGACACCGCCCGGCCCGAGGATCTTCCCGCCCTTTCCAATCTTCTGGCCGAGCTCTTTTCCCTGGAGACCGATTTTGCGGTGGACCGCGACCGACAGATCCGGGGGCTCCGGATGATCCTCGACGCGCCCGAAAGGGGGACCCTCCTCGTGGCCAGAGCGAGGACCGGGACCGTCGTCGGCATGGTGAGCCTCCAGCTTCTGGTCTCGACGGCGGCCGGCGGCGTCTCAGGGCAGATCGAGGACCTGGTCATCCACAGGGAGGTCCGCTCCCGAGGGCTGGGCTCCCGGCTTCTTCGGGAGGCCCTAGCCTGGGGACGGGCCCGGGGGTGCCTCAGGTTCCAGCTTTCGGCAGACCTCCGGAATCTTTCCGCCCTCTCCTTTTACACACGCCGGGGCTTTCGGGGCTCCCACATGAGCGTACTCTACCATGACTCCGGTCCATAGAGCCTTCCCCGGGGATTGGGGCCGTTGACAGGGACAATGATCCATTGGAGAAATCCGTCTGACTTTCGGTAGAATGCAGTCGGGAGGTCTCAAAACGCCTTCCTCGTCAAAAAACTTATCCCCTCAATAAGAATTTATTAAGGGAAATGGTCGTCAATTTCCTTTATTCTTCTGTTCAGCCACGAAAGGAATCCGGCAATCAAGGACGGGACACGTCCGTCTGCCGTTCCCCCCGGTGCGGTTCCCGCACTGGCCGGGCAGCGCTCGGAGCTCCCTGAAGGCGGACAGCGGAAAGCGTGCGCCTTGACCACCCCGGGAAACTCACAACCCACGATCTACGAAGGAGGCAAACGATGAGTCGATCCATGTCGCGTCGGGAAATGCTGGGAATGCTGGCCATGATGGGAACGGCCGGAGTCGCGCTCGGTCTTGGCGGAGGAAAGGTTCCTCTGGCCTCGGCGTCAGAGCACCTCGACCTGCAACCCCGGGGGGATCACCACCTCCACGCGCTCCTTTCGGCGCTGGCCCGGGCCAAAAGACGACGGGACTATCGCTCGTTGACAATGATCAGCCTCCATCAGGACGAATGGGACCACGAGGCCCTGGCCCTCCTTCTCCACTATCATGCAAAACCGAAACAGGTCTGGGACAACACCATCTTCGGCTCTCCCTGGCTCAACCTCATGAGAAACTCCCTCAATGCCCAAGTCTACAGCTTTGGCAAAAAGGATGCGCTGGTTCTCTCCGCCACCCATGGAACAGCCCATCTCGGCCTCTTTGACGACACGATGTGGGAAAAGTACCGCCTTTACAAAAAGGCCGGGGTCAAATCCAAGACCAACCCCCTGATCCGCCTCTCTCCTGCCTCGACAAAGCCCCTGTCGGCCCTGAATGATCCCCACGGGGTCCTTTCTCCCGAGGACAACAACATTCCGGTCCTCCAGGCCCGCGGCGTCGTCTTCCTGGCCTGCCACAACATGATCTGGGAGCTTTCCGGAGCGCTGAAAAAGGAAGGAACCAACCCCGACCACAAGACCCACGGAGAGATCGCGGCCGAGCTGACCAACCATCTGATCCCCGGCGTGGTGCTGACGCCCGGCATTGTGGGAACGCTCCCCCTTCTGGTCGAAGCCGGCTATCAGTACGCTCATGCCTGAAGAGTTTCGCCGGGACCGATCCACGGCGACGCTGAATTGTCAAACAAGGGAGAGAACATGAAAAAGTCTGGACTCGCGTCCGCATTCCTCGCAAGCCTTATGCTGTTCCTTCATGGCGGGCCCCTTTCCCCGGCCGAGTCGCTGGCGGCCTCGTCGGAGATCTTCCCCCCCTGGAGCCACGGGCGAAACAACCCCTCGCCCGACAAGGGCATCGATGTCACGGTGTCCGATGTCGACAACCTTCCGGATCTCCACGGGAACCTCTCCCATCCCCGCCTTGTCCTCTATGTCGGAGGCAACTACTTTTTTGCCATGGCGCCCCTCGTCAAGGCCTTTGAAAAAAAGTACCCCCAGATCCGGGGAGGGCTTTTTTATGAGACCCTTCCTCCCGGACTCCTGGCGAAACAGATCGGAAAGAAGGGACGCCTGACCATCGGAAACGCCACGATGACCGTTCCCGGGGATGTCTATGCTGCCGGGCTCAAGAAGGTCCGGATCCTGATCGCAAAAAAACTTCTTGTGGGCAAACCCGTGGTCTATGCCACCAATGACCTGACCATCATGGTTCCCAAAGGGAATCCGGCCGGCATCAAAGGTCTGGCCGACCTTGGAAAACCCGGTGTCCGGCTGGTGATGCCCAATCCGGCCTGGGAAGGGGTTGCCCGGCAAATCAAGGGAGCCCTGGAAAAGGCGGGAGGAAAGAAGCTCGTCCAGGCCGTCTATGTCGACAAGGTCAAAAACGGAGAGACCGTCCTGACCCGAATCCATCACCGGCAGAGTCCGATGGCCCTGATGCGGAAAAA
>JAKARS010000022.1 GCA_021828375.1 Nitrospirota bacterium | reverse complement strand
CTCCTCATCCTCCTCGTCTTCGGGAACATGAGGGTCGGAGGTCACACCCGTTCACCCCGAATGAGGTCCTCGAAGCTTTCCCGATCCCGCACCACCCGGTAGGACGATCCGTCGACAAGAATCTCGGCCGGACGGGGACGGGCATTGTAGTTCGACGCCATGGAGAAGCCATAGGCACCGGCACTCATCACCGCAATGAGATCCCCCGCCGCAAAGTCGGGCATCTCGCGATCGGTGGCCAGGAAATCTCCCGTTTCGCAGATGGGCCCCACGAGATCCCCCTTGATCGTCTCGCCTTTTGTTTCCCTGACCGGAAGAAGGTCGTGGTGGGCGCCGTAGAGGGAGGGCCGCAGGAGATCGTTCATGCCGGCATCACCGATGACAAAGCTCTTGACGGCGGTGTTCTTCCGGTAAAGGACGCGGGTGACCAGAATCCCGGCGTTGCCCACAATCGAGCGCCCCGGCTCGAGCACCAGGGTGACCCCCAAATCGCGGACCCGAGGAAGGACCAGAGCCGCAAGATCGGCCGGAGAGGGGGGCTCTTCGCTCCGGTAGCGGATGCCAAGACCGCCTCCCAGATCAAGATGGGTGACCTTGATCCCCGCCCGGGAGAGCTCGGCATGGAAGGCCAGCAATCGGTCGAAGGCATCCCGGAAGGGAGCGATTTCGGTGAGCTGGGAGCCGATGTGCTGGTGGATCCCCACGATCTTGATCCCAGGAAGGGTCGAGGCCCGCTGATACTCCGCCACCGCCCGCTCGACAGGAATCCCGAACTTCGATTTTTTCATGCCGGTGGAGATGTAGGGGTGGGTCTTGGGGTCCACGTCGGGATTGACCCGAAGGGCGACCGGAGCCTGAGTTCCCAGAGCCACCGCCACCTCGCTGATATGGTCGAGCTCGTCCTGGCTCTCCACGTTGAACATGAGGATCTTTTCCTTGAGGGCATAGGCGATCTCCTCACGGCTCTTGCCCACGCCCGCAAAGACGATCTTATCGGCGGGAACCCCCGCCTTGCGGGCCCGGAAAAGCTCCCCGCCCGACACGACATCGATTCCGGCGCCTTCTTTGGCCAAAAGAGAGAGGATGGCCAGGTTGCCGTTGGCCTTCATGGCGTAGGCCACAAGGGTCGGATGGCCGGCAAAGGCCTCCCGATAGGCCCGGATTCTCTCCACCAGGGCGTTCTTGCTGTAAATGTAGAGAGGAGACCCTTCCTTCTCCACAATCTCTTCCACCGGCAAATTTTCAACAAACAGACGCCCGTTTTTGTATTCGAATGAACTCACGTGTCGTGCTCCCTCATGGTGATGTTGTCTTGGGGGGGGGGAATTTTCCGCCCCCTCTCCCCTCATATCAAAGTCCGGCCCGATGCCGGCTTTCGTCAACAATCCTGAAAATTTCCGCTCTTGGCTGCCCCGTCACTGATCGGGGAAGCCCCCTTCGGGCTCCTCCTGATTGAGATCTCCTCCCCCCTTTTGGGGACCGGAGGGAGTTCCGCCCGGAGGAGACTTCTTCGCCGGGGCCTCGGGAGGGGTCTCAGGAGGAACGTTTTCCGGAGGAATCGGAGTCCCCTGGATCCCGCATCCGCCCAGAAAGACGAGAAGAAGCAGCCCGGCCAGGCGAGAACGTCCCCGGTGCGTCCCTTGCCCTTCTCCCGAAGGGCTAACGGCCACCTCGGGCCTCCGATGAAGAGGAGGAAGGGGAGGCCCAGGGGGGAGCGGCAGAGAAGATCTCCTGCCAGATCTCCCCCAGCCTCCGAAGAACGGTCTCCGGCGCCGGTCCTCCCGTGTGGGAGCGCCGGCGAACCGACCCGGCCGGCGAAAGGGTCGACGAATAGCCGGGAGGGAAGCGGTCAAAGAACAGGGCCAGATCGGAATCGGGGAGAGACTCAAGGGTCAGGTTCTTCGCGGCGGCATGGGCCACGATTCGCCCCACGATGGCATGAGCCTCCCGAAACGGAACCCCCAGACGGACGAGATCCTCGGCAATGTCGGTGGCCAGAAGCTCCGTTTTCGAGAGGATCTCTTCAATCCTGGAGGTCTCGAAGGCCATCCCCTCCACCGCCAGCCTCATCATCAGAAGAGAGCCCGCCACCGTGTCAACGGCATCGAAAAGCGACTCCTTGTCCTCCTGAAGGTCCCGGTTGTAGGAGAGGGGAAGTCCCTTAAGGAGCACCAGAAGTCCGGCATAGTCGCCGACGACCCGTCCCGCCTTTCCGCGAATGAGCTCGAGGATATCGGGGTTCTTTTTCTGGGGCATCATGGAGGATCCGGTGAGAAGGCGATCCGGCAGACGCACCATCCCGAACTCTCGGGTCGACCAGAGGATCCATTCCTCCGACCATCCGGAGAGGTGAACCATGAGAAGGGAGAGTGCATGGAGAAAATCCGCCACGAAGTCCCGGTCGCCCACGGTATCGAGCCCGTTTTGGGTCACCCCAGAAAAGCCCAGCTCCGAAGCCACGAAGTCCCGGTCGATGGGAAGCGTCGTTCCGGCCAGGGCTCCCGATCCCAGGGGAGACAAGCCCGCCGAATCGATCACCCCCCGAAGCCGCTTCCTGTCTCGAAGGAGGCGTTCGGCGTAGGCCCCGAAATAGTAGCCCCCCGAGACGGGTTGGGCCTGCTGGGTGTGGGTATAGGCCGGCAGGATCAGATCACGATAGGCATACCCCTTCATAAGCGTGGCGCGAAGAAGCCGGTCGAGGGCATCGATGAGGTCCTGGGCCTCTCTCCGGACAAAGAGGCGCAAGTCGAGGGCGACCTGGTCGTTCCGGCTCCGGGCGGTATGGATCTTGAGACCGGCCGGTCCGGCATGGTGGACGAGGCGCTTTTCCACATGCATGTGGATGTCTTCCCAGTCGGAACGAAGCTCCACCGATCCGGCGGCAAATTCCTCCTCCACCCGGTCGAGACCCTGGAGGATCTGCTCAAGCTCCTCCGGCGTCAGAAGCCCCACTCGGGCCAGCATCCGGGCATGGGCCCGGGACCCCCGGATATCCTCACGAAAGAGACGGCCATCGAAGGAAATGGATTCCGTGAATCGTTCGACCTCCTTATCGGTCGACTCGGCGAACCGGCCTCCCCAGGGTTTGGAAGAGAGAGTCTCCTTCGAATCCTGACTCAAGGTGCCGTCCCTTCCTGGTCGGAATAGAGTTTGAGGCGAAGCGCCTGGATCCGGATGAAGCCGTCGGCATCCGACTGGCGGTACACCGAATCGGTCTCGAATGTTGCCAGATCCTTGCGGTAGAGGGAGTAGGGAGAACGACGGCCCGCCACCCGGATCCCGCCCTTGTAGAGCAGGAGGCGAACATCCCCGGTGACCCGGTGCTGGGTATGGGCCACGAGGTCATGAAGAGCCAGACGCTCCGGCGAGAACCAGAAGCCGTTGTAGATAAGGCGGGCATACTGGGGCATGATCTGGGCCTTGAGGGAGAGAACCTCCCGATCCAGAGTCAGGGTTTCAAGGGCCCGGTGGGCCGCGTGGAGGAGCGTTCCTCCGGGGGTCTCATAGACTCCCCGGGACTTCATTCCCACAAACCGGCTCTCCACCAGATCGATCCGGCCGATTCCGTGAAGGGCTCCGAGAGTATTGGCCTTTTCCATGATCTCAAGAGGCGTCAGAAGTGCTCCGTTGATCGCGATGGGAATTCCCTTCTCGAAGGAGATCGTCACCTCTTCGGGCGCCTCCGGTCCGGTCCGGGGATCCCGGGTCATCTGGAAGATCTCCTCGGGAGGCGCCACCCAGGGATCCTCGAGGATTCCGCCCTCATAGCTTGTATGGAAGAGGTTCCGGTCCACGCTGTAAGGCTTTTCCAGGGTGGCCGTCACGGGAATCCCGTTTTCCTTGGAGTAGTTGATGAGCTCGGAGCGGCTGGTGAAGTTCCAAAGGCGCCAGGGGGCGATGATCCGGATCTTGGGATCGAAATAATAGTAGGCCAGCTCGAAGCGAACCTGGTCGTTCCCCTTTCCCGTGGCCCCGTGGGCAACGGCATCGGCTCCCCTCTCCCGGGCGATCTCCATCTGGGCACGGGCGATCAGGGGACGGGCAATGGAGGTTCCCAGAAGATAGCCGTCCTCGTAAACGGCTCCGGAGGCAATCATCGGAAAGATGAACTCCCGGACGAAGGCCTCGCGAAGATCGACCACCACCACATCGGAAGCTCCTGACTCCCGAGCCTTTTTGGCCACGGCATCAAGATCCTCCCCCTGACCCAGATCGGCACAGTAGCAGATGACCTCGCAACCGTAGGTCTTCTTGAGCCACACGATCGCCACCGAGGTATCAAGTCCTCCCGAATAGGCCAGAACGACCCGCTTCGGATTCTCCCCTCCCGACACTTCCTTCTTCTGGGTCATTGCCCTTTCCTTTCCATGCAGTCAATCATGATGGCTTTCTGAAGCGGAAGACGCGCGGCCGCCTGCTCGAACACCCTCGAGCGGGGCCCATCGATCACCTCCGCCGTAATCTCCTTTCCCCGGTAGGCCGGGAGACAGTGCATGACGATGGCCGAAGGGTCGGCTTCCGCGAGGAGCGGCCCGTCGATGACATATCCCTTGAAGGCCTGCTCTCTCTGGCGAGATTCCGCTTCCTGCCCCATGCTCGTCCAAACGTCGGTATACAGAACGTGGGCCTTGCGGGCCGCCTCACGGGGATCCGAGACGACCCGGACCGATCCGCCATGTTGCCGGGCCAGGGTGTCGAGATGGGCCACCTCGTCCTCAGGCAACCGGTAGCCTTCGGGAGCGGCCAGAGTAAAGTGAACCCCCAGGAGGGCCGCCCCTTCGGCCAGAGAGCGGGCCATATTGTTTCCGTCTCCCACAAACGCCATGGAGAGCCCGGAAAGACCGCCGAACACCTTCTCCATGTAGTAGAAGTCCGACAGGGCCTGGCAGGGATGATGCCCGTCGGTCAGGCCGTTGATCACCGGAATGGAGGCCCAGCGGTCGAAGGTTTCGATTCTGTCATGGCCAAAGGTCCGGATGATCACCATATCGAGATAGCCGCTCATGACCCGGGCGGTATCTTCGATGGACTCTCCCCGGGCGAGTTGGATGTCCGCCCCCAGAAAAAGGCTGCCCCCTCCCAGCTGGCGAATCCCCGCCTCGAAAGAGAGACGGGTCCGGGTGGAGCTTTTTTCGAAGAGAAGTCCGACTGTCTTCCATGCCAGTGGCTCCCGGAAGTCCTCCGGATTTTTTTCGACCCGACCGGCCAGACTCAGGATCGCGCGAAGTCGTCCCGTTGTATGCTCAAGAAGGGTCAGAAAAGAGCCCCCGGATTTTCCCCTCACTTTCCTCCTCCTGAGGGTCGCCCCATCAGGGAGAAGACACGGTCGGCACGGTCAATGAACACATCGATCTCCTCAATGGAAAGGTTGACGGGTGGAAGGATCCGGATGACCTCGGCCGAGGCGGCATTCACCAGAACCTTCTCGGCAAGAAAGCGCTCCTTGACCTCGGAGGCCTGACCGGGAAGGACGAGGCCAACCATCATCCCCTTGCCCCGGATCTTGAGAATCCACTCGGGATGGCGTTTCGCCAACGTCTCAAGCTCCTCCCAAAGGACCGAAGCCATCCGGGCCGCTCCCGAGGGAAGATATCCTTCTTCATAGAGAGCCTCGAGTACGGCAAGCCCGGCGGCACAAGCCAGGGGGTTGCCCCCAAAGGTCGACCCGTGGGACCCGGGAGGAAGAAAGGCCGAAAGTTCATCCGTGGTCAGCAGCGCCCCCAGGGGAAGTCCTCCGCCAAGGGCCTTGGCCGACAAAAGAACGTCGGGAACGACATCAAGATCCTGATAGGCAAAAAGAGAGCCCGTCCGGGCGATCCCCGTCTGAATCTCGTCGAATACAAGCAGGATCCCGTTGTCCCGGGTAAAGGTCCGGAGCTTCTTCAGGAAGACCGGATCGGCCGGAATGACGCCTCCTTCTCCCAGAACCGGTTCGACAAAAATCGCGGCCGTCCGGGGAGTCACCTTGCGGACAACCCCCTCGAAATCATTGTAGGGAGCCCAGTCGAATCCCTCCGGAATGGGACCGATCCCGTCGCGAATCTTTTTCTGGCCGGTCAGGGAGAGGGCCCCCAGGGTCCGGCCATGAAAGCTTCCTTCCATTCCCAAGAGGTGAAACCTCTCGGAAGAGGCCCCGAATCGCCGGGAGAGCTTGATGGCCGCCTCGACGACCTCGGTTCCGGAATTGGCGAAAAAAACCCGATCGGCAAAGGTCTCCCGAACGAGGAATTCCGCCAGGAGGACCTGCGGTTCGTGGTAGTAAAGGTTGGATGTGTGCAGGAGACGCTGGGCCTGCTTCTGGACGGCAACAGTGACCTTTGGATGGCAGTGCCCCAGAACATGGATGGCGACCCCTCCCAGAAAGTCCAGATACCCGTCTCCCTCGGTGGTATAGAGCCAGGATCCTCGCCCCTTGCGGAAGGCGAGTTCTTCCCGGGTGACGTTTCCCATCAGGACACGGCGGCCCCGCTCCACCCAGTCCTTCATGGAGACGGGTTTTGCCGCCAGCTCCATCCCCTCATCCCTCTTCACCCGTTTTCTCCTTCCCGGACAATCGGTAAGCTCACGAGGGTTCCCCCGAGCGGTCCATCAGCTCCCTGATTCGCTTGATTTCGTCTCGTGAACCGATGATCACAATCTGGTCGTTGGCACGCAGGACACTCTGGGCCGTGGGGAGGACAAAGTTTTTCCCCCCTGCCGGGCGAATCGCAATGATGTGGGAACGGAACCCGTGCTTCATCGCAATCTCGGCAATCGAGTGGTCACAGAAGATCGAGGCTTCTGGAATCACAAGTTCTTCGAACGAGAGCCCCATGCCGTCCCGACCGCTGACCACATCCATGACATCGAGGAGTGTGGGCTGGGTCAGGGCCATGACCATTCGGTGGCTTCCCAAAATGAAGGGGGAGACAACCTTGCTGGCCCCTGCCCGAAGCAGCTTGGCTTCCGTTCTGGAGTCATTGGCCACCGCGATGATGGTGAGGTTCGGATGGTCAATCCGCGTGCTCATCACAATATAGGCTGCGTCGGCCACGCGTGTGGAGAGGGTCACCAGAAGGGCGGAGGACCTATCGATCCCCGCCTTCTTCAAAACCCCTTCCTCCGTTGCATTCCCAAGAACCGCCGGATATTTTCGCTCGAGGATCTCCTTGACCGTCTCGGGATTTTCCTCGACGATCACAAAGGGAATCCCTTGGGCATGGAGGGCCGGAACAGTCAGAGCCCCAATGCGGCCAAAACCGCAGACGATGACGTGCTTCTCCATCTTTTCGATCGTCCGCTCCATCTTGCGGCCTCCCCAGAAGTTCTGCAGGTGCCCTTCGAGAATGGTCTCGGTCAGGGTCGCGATGGCATACCCGACCGTTCCCACGCCGACCACGATCAGCCCCATCGTAAAGAAAATACCCGCCCGATCGAGCGGGTGGACAGTCTGATACCCCACCGTCGAAAGGGTGATGACCGTCATGAAAAGGGAATCGAGCCATCCCCATCCCTCGATCTCCATATAGCCAAGAGTCCCGCCCCCGACAAGAAGGAGCATGAGCAGGAGAGAGAGCCGAAACCTCTGGATGGGAGTCACGGCGGCCCCTTTGGACGACTAGGCTTCGAGAAGTCCGGAAAGCTTCCTTTCAAGATCTTCCTGGGTGGTTCTGTCCCGCAGGTACTTCACCCACAAGATGCGGTCAGATTCCCGGTAACGGCAGTCCACAACGCCCGACATCTCTCCCATCTGCCGAATCACCGGCTGGGGATCATGCAGTCCGTCGCCAACGGGCCGTTCGAAGGTCTCGAGGAGGTTGGGGTCGGTGAGCCCCAAGGCGATAAGGAACCAGACAGCAGAGATGGCCAGGAGAGCCGAAAAGAGCGCGGTGTTTGACACGGTCGCCAGACCGCCTCCCAGAACCCCTCCGAGAAAGGCTCCCATGAACTGGCTCATATTGAAGACCCCCGAAGAGGTTCCCCGGGTCCGGGTCCTGACAAATCGGGTCATGATGGAGGGCATGAGAGGCTCAAGAAGATTGAAGCCGATGAAAAAAACGGCCAGGCCGGCGATCAGCCCCGTCTCGCTCTTGTATCCCCCGAGGAAGATGGCAAAGCTAGCCACGATGAAGGCCACGGCGATCAAGAAGGCCGTCTTCAGTTTCTTTCGCTTCTCGGCCACGATCATGGCCGGAACCATGAGAAACATCCCGCCCAGTATGACCGGAAGATAGACCTTCCACATGGCGGAAGGAGCAATATATTGCTTGAGAAGCACCGGAAAGCTCACGAAGACCGCTGTCAGGAATAGATGAAGGGAAAAGACCGAGATGTCGATCCTTAGAAGTGCCGGGTTTTTCAGGACGTACCCCAGCTGGGAGAAGGAGAGCTCCATTTCATTCTTGTGGACGGCTCCCTTGGGTGAGGGAACCACAAACAGAATGATCCCGATACCCAGCAATGCCAGTGTGGCGGTGAGCCAAAAGAGCGACGAGACCCCGTAGGCGGCTCCGACGATCGGACCGACCACCATCCCCACCGCAAAGGACAGTCCGATGGAAACACCGATGCCGGCCATGGCACGTGTCCGGTACTCTTCCCGGGTCAGATCGGCCATCAGGGCGATGACCACAGAGGCAACGGCTCCGGTTCCCTGAATGAGACGTCCCACAAAAAGGCCGAAGACGCTATGGGCCGTCGCCGCCATCACCGACCCTCCGGCAAAAATGAGAAGACCCGCCACAATCACAGGCTTTCGGCCGAAGCGGTCGGAGAGCATCCCAAAAGGCACCTGGAAAATGGCCTGAGACAGACCGTATCCTCCGAGGGCCAGCCCCAGCCAAAGGGGATCGGCTCCCGGGAGTGTCCGTGCATAAAGGCTGATGACGGGAAGCACGATGAAAAGCCCGAACATCCGTATTGCAAATATAAGGCTCAGACCCGCCAGTGTTCTCTTTTCAAGCGCGGTCATGCCGTCCTTCTCTCCCATGTCTCGATCCTTTCAACGTTCCAGATGTTTTTACGGCGATACCCCCGGCAAATCCTCTAAAAGGAGAGGGATACATCCTTTCAGATTACCCGGAAAACCACTGACAGTTCAAGCGTCACGACAAAATACATTCCTTCGACTGCCGTTTCCGTTGGAGAGGGAAACTCCCACAAAACGGGGTCGACACTCTCACAGGAATGGACAACCGGCAGGGTCTCTCCGGACAGGACGTCTATAAGACAAGATATTGCACAGGATCAGTCTCGGAAGAGGAACGTTGGAACTACTTTGAGGAAGAGGCCGGAGGAGAGGCCGTTTCGTGAGGATAGTTGGAAAAGGAGTCATTGCCCAAAAGGCCCCAGATCATGGAGCCGAGGAGAAGCAAAAAAAGACCGATGACACCGGCCAATATAAAAAATATTGGGCGGGCATCGGTCCACATCTTCTTGATTTCCGCAACAAGTCGCATCAGAGGATTTTCACCGAAACGAATGTCACGAAAAGAGCACTACTTTGCGTCGGGATTGGAGTAGATCGAGGAGACGACCATAAACCAGCCTGCCACAACGGCAAAGGCCAGTGCGATCGGGATCGCCCACTCGAGGGCCGTCCAGTTGCCAACGGTAAGGATCGTAGAAGGAGCCATTCTGGAACCTCCAGTCAGGATAATTTAAGAGTTCGTGCGGCAAATGGGGCAACGCCGTTTCGTAAAGAATACTCCATGAAAAACAAATTCGCAACCCCTTCGACGCCCGTCAAAACCAAAAAACGAAAATCCTTCGTTCATAAGCCCTGTCGGGACTACTTTCGTCCATATCGACCGACAAGCCGACCCTTGGCGAGAGTTGAGAAGTGAATGAAATACCCGATCTGGGCCGGTGAGGCTCCGGCTCCGACCGGCAACTTCGCGGTCTTGAGAGCATAGACCGTCACAATATAATGATGGGGACGATCGCCCTTTGGCGGACAGGGACCGCCATATCCCGGGGCACCGAAGTCGGTCACCGCCTGAATGGCTCCGGCAGGAAGTCCCTTCCCATTTTTTGTCCCCACACCCTCTTTAAGGCTGTGCACTCCTGGGGGAATGTTGTAGACCACCCAGTGCCACCATCCTGAACCCGTCGGAGCATCGGGATCATAGACCGTCAATGCCACCGACCGGGTCCCTTTGGGAAGGCGCCCCCACCGGATCTCCGGTGATACATTCTTGCCGGAGCATCCGAAGCCGGAAAAAACATAACGATTGGCAATTTTTCCTCCGTTCCTGAAGTCGGGGCTCGTCACCTTTATCGTTGACTCCCGGGCCATCGCTCCCGGAAGAAGGCCGAAGGAGAAAATCGCCAAACCGGCCATTATTGTCGCTGTTATTCGTCCTGCAACTTTAGACATGAAGACCTCCCGGATTGAAAATTCACATCAATATTGGGGTGGACATCCAGAATCCAGCCATGAGAAGCGCTCCGAGAATGACATGGGAGCGAAAAAGAACCATCGGCTCATCAGAAGAGAGCCCCTGTCTCATTTTTCTCGCCTGGAGGAACACCACAACAAGAAAGAGCAAGATTGCCCAAAGGAGCCACCCCGATCGGGGAAGACTTTGTCCCGCCTCCCAGAGAAGTGCGGCCGTCAGGAGGGAGAAAGCCAGAAAGATGGCCCAGAGACGATCTCCAAATGTCACGGCTCCCGATCGGACACCTGCCTTCCGATCGTCGGGGAGATCCGCAACGGCGTAGATCAGGTCATAGGCCGTGGCCCAGAAAAGTCCTGCCAAGGCGACGAGAATTCCTCCCCTGCCGACCCCTCCGGTCAGTTGAACCCAAGCCATGAGAGGGGCTGTCGCCCCAAAGGGAATTCCCATAAAAAGCTGCGGGAGGGGAAAAAACCTCTTCATCAGAGGATAGACCATCGCCGTTCCGTATCCGATAACGGCGACGAGAATCGCTTCCCGGGAAAAAAAGGGGAGAAGGGAAGACGCCAGACCTGTCAGAAAAACAAAGACTCCAATGGCCCACCGAACGGAAAGCCGGCCATCCGCCAGCGGACGTCCCCGGGTTCGGGTCACCTTGCGGTCGATCTCACGATCGAGAAGATCGTTCACCACACAACCGGCTGAACGGGTCAGAAAGGCCCCGAGAAAAAAAAGGGCCAGCCACCCCCAAGCCGTCTCCCCGGGACGGGCGAGGAGGATGGACCACCCGGAGGGGAGGAATAGGAGCAATGTTCCCACCGGACGGTTGAAGCGGATCAGATCGAGGGTATCGAGGATGCGGCGTTTCAACGGCTCGCGCCTCCTGCCAGGAAAAAAAGAGTCGGCAAGAAAAATTCTTCGATCAGCAAGGCAGCTCCTGACGCGGAAATCATTCGGTAGGAGCGCGTCCAGAGAATGCCTTCCCGCTCCTCTGCATCCGGATCGACGGGAACCCGGGAGGGATAAATCGAATACCCCTCCTTCCGTAGCGGTCCAAAACGGGCCTCCATCGACTGGCCGATGGCAGCGTCTCCCTTCATCAGGGCATCCATCTGAAGGTCCTCTGGGGGAGGGGGAAGGGAGAGCACCTGCGTTCGGGCAAAGACAAGACGACCTGCCGTGGGAACGCGCAGATAGACCTTTCGCACTCCCTTCACCGTCTCAGGAAGGCGGACCGGCTCCACCATCACCGGCTCTCCAGTCAAGAGGGACAGAGACCGTGTCAGGGTTCCATCCTGGCCCAGCAGAATCCTGAAGGGGCCAGGAAGCTCCAGAAATCCTGAGGGAAGTGGACCGGGGAGAATCCCGTCCATCAGGACGCCCCGACTGCCACAGACCCCTTTGGAGAGAAGGGAGCCTCTCCGAGTGACTTTTTGATCTCCCTCATCACGACCCGTCCCATCGCCATGGGCTCAATGTCCCAGGCCACAAGACAGGCCCGGGCAATGAGCTCGCCCAGAGGTCCCGGGTTGTACAGAAGCTTCCGAATCGTCCAGGGATTGAGCGAGATGGGGTCGTAATCAGGAGACAGCCACCCCTCCCTCATCAGCCTCTTCTCAAAGCTCGTGTGTGGTTGGACGGCCAGGAAGAAGACCATGGGATAGACGTTTTCCGGGCCAAATATCCGGCAGATCTCTTCGTAGCTTTCAACTGCCTGAGCCAGCGTTTCAGGAGTTTCCCCCGGAGCGTTCAGTGAGTAGTTGAGGATGATCTTTCCCCGATAACCGGCATTTTTGAGGTTCCGGCATCCTTCCATCAGCCCTTCGAGCCGAAAGCCCATCTTGAGGGAATCAAGGATCTCCTGGGATCCTGAGGTGATCGCCACCTCAAGATCGCCCATTCCGGACTCGACCATGAGACTGGCCATCTCCGGAGAGATCAGGCTTGTCCGGATATATCCGCTCCAGGTAATCCCCAAATCGGCCTCTTTCATCGCCCGGAGAAGTGCGAGACACTCGGGAACAGCCTTGACCCCAGGGATAAACTGGGCATCGGCAAACCAGAAGTTTCGGATCCCCCAGAGATCCCGATACTGGCGGATCTCGTCGATCACGTCCTCAGGATCCCGGTAATAGACCCTCTTTCCCTCGATGTAGGTATAGAGGCAGAAGGAGCAGCCGTAAGGGCATCCGCGCTTTGTCTGGATGCCGACAGTCTTGCCATGGTAGAGAGAGTGGCCGGGAAAGATGGATTCGAGGTAGGACAGATCGAAGGGGGCCCGACGAATTTCGACGGCTCCGGCTTTTTTTCCAAGAACAATCTCCCGCCCTCGCCGCATGATCGTGCGCTCATCGTCGAGGGGGCGCCCCTCGATGAGCTTGATCATCGCCTCCTCTCCCTCACCCACCACTCCAATGACGCCTTCGGGGAGGAGACGGATGATCTGCTCCGCAAAGACAGAGAAGGCCCCGCCCCCCACCATCACCTGAGCCTTGGGGGCACGACGCATCCCTTCCCGGATAAAGCGGAGTTTTTTATGGAACTCCGTCCGGTATTTCCAGACCATCCGGACACCGTCCCAAGCCGCGTAGGCTCGGGTCAGAAGATTCGGAGAATAATAGAATTCGAAGGCCCGACGAAGGGAGTTGTCTCCTTCATGGGGAGCAAAAATCTGAACATCCCGCCAGGAGTAGGCCAAAAGATCCGGAGAAAAACGTTCGATCGCCTTCGCAAGCTCAGAGAGCTGCTCTCCCTCGGAAAATCTTGTGAGGTCGAGGACCTCCAGACTGATTTCCGGATGGATGCGATGAATCCAGTTGACGAGATAGCCAATTCCCACCGGAAAGATCTGCCTGACCGGAAGCCAGACAAAAAGAATTCTTTGAAAACGACTTGGAGCTTTGACTTCCGGTCCGGCATCGTCGATGACCGGAAGGAGGATCTGTTCCATCGTTATTTTTCTCCTGTATGGATCGCTACGATCCCTCCAGAGAGATTGCGATAAGCTACGCGGGAGAAGCCGGCCCTCTCGATTGTTTTTTTGAAGCTCTCCTGGTCGGGGAACTTCGCAATTGAGGCCGGAAGATATTCGTAGATCCCGGTACTGTCCCTGGATATCCATTGACCGATTTTTGGCAGAATGAAAAAGGAATAGAAACGATAAAGCCCGTCCCAAAGGGCATTGACGGGATGGGAAAACTCGAGGCAGGCAAACTTTCCTCCGGGCTTTAAGATCCGGTAAATCTCGGAAAGTGCCGTATCGAGGTTGGTGACATTGCGAAGACCAAAGCCCACCGTAAGGCGGTCCACCGAGGCGTCGGGAAGGGGAATCCGTTCGGCATTGGCCTGAATCATGATGGGGCGAGCCCGACTTTCCTTCTCCTTGAGTCCGTCGATCAGACGGTTCCGGGCCTTGGAAAGCCCGACCTGAAGCATGGCCAGATTGAGATCAACCGTCATGACGAGCCCTGTCCCGGCGGCCTTTTCTGCCGCAAGCAGCGACAGGTCGGCGGTTCCGCCACAAAGGTCAACAACCACATGGCCGGGAAGAATATCCAGAAGACCGATGGTCAACCTCTTCCAGCGATGATGTTGCCCCAGGGAAAGAACGGAGTTGTTCAGGTCGTAGGCATTGGCCGCCGAGGTGAACATCGACTGTACAACCTCCTGCTTCCGTTCCTTCGCCGGGAGGGTGAATTCGGACATGGGTGTCCTTTCGGTCTTTTGCGTGGAAGAAACGTCCCAGGAGGACGGCGGAGAGATCCTCCGCATTTTTATTTTTTTTTATTATACCCGAAGAGAGGACGGGATCAATCGAGTTTCCTCCTGAGCATCCTCTTGTCGACACTCTTGGAAGCCTAACCCTCCTGTGTCACAATTGACCCATGAGCTTCGAAAAAATCGCCCTCATCGATATCGGCTCCAACTCCATGAGACTTGAGATCGTCGCCATGCGCGGGGAAGACTTCTGGACCGTGGCCCGATACAAGAGCTCAGCTCGAATCGCTGCCGGCATGTACCCCTCACTCGAGATCCTTCCGGAATCCATCGAGCGTGCGGAGCGAAGCCTGAGAGACTTTGCCGATCGAATCTCCTTTCACCGGACAGATGTCGTCCGGTGCGTGGCGACATCGGCCGTTAGGGACGCCAAAAACCGCGAGGTCGTTCTCGAGAGACTGATGAAGGCCTTGGGAACGAGGATCGAACTCCTCGAAGGGGAGCGGGAGGGGTGGTACAGCTTTCAGGGGGTCAAAAACGGCTTCGACCTGCATGACGGGCTGATCTTTGACATTGGAGGAGGATCGGCAGAGCTCATTGATGTTGAAGAGGACCGTCCCCGACGAATCCTGACACTTCCTCTCGGTGCCGTGCGCCTCTCCGAATCCTTTTTCTCGAACCGCTCCCGACCCACCGCTGCAGAGTGGAAAAAACTCGAGCGCCATGTGGCAGAGTCCCTCGAGAGCTCAGGCATGTTCGATCGATCCTACCCCACCCTGACAGGGGTGGGAGGAACGGCCAGGGGACTGGCAAGAATCTCGCAGAAGCTTCGAAAATTTCCCTTTTATCCTGACATTCACCACTATGAAGTCCTCTCCCGGGACATTCCGAATCTCTGCAAAAAAATCGGGAGGAACCTCACCTCTGAAAAGGCTCGGATGCTGGGAGTTGCAGCAGACCGAGCCGACATTCTTCCCGCAGGAATCGCCGTGATCGCCGCCATCGTTCGGCTGTCAAAGGCCCCTTCCCTGATCTTTTCCCATTACGGTCTCCGGCAAGGACTCTTCATGGAGCATTTTCACCAGAACATCGAGAAGACCGAAGAGACTGTTTTCGCTGAAACCCTTCACCGCCTCTGCCGACGTTATGGACGGCCCCGGGATGTCCGACCGCTGAGAGACACCTATGCGACCATTGTTTCCGGTCTTCTTCCTCCCGCAGTCGGTCCCCAAAGGATTCAGATCCTCGCCGAAACCATCGGGACGCTCGACCATCTTCCCGTCCTACACACTGCCTCACCTAACCAGCGGGCCCTCTGGGACCTTCTCCTGCATGGCGAACTCCCAGGGCTGTCCCAGAAGGACAGGCTCCTCTCCGGCCTGGTTCTTTATCTCTCCGAGGAAAGAAATCGGGCCAAGAAAAAACCGCATCCCTCCCTTCGGCACCTGTCGAAGAGCGACCAGAAGATTCTCCCGATTCTGACATCGGCGCTTCTCCTCGCCCGAAAGGCTGTCACCCTTCACTCCGGAGAAGCCCCGACACTTTCCCTCCGACCCTCCCTGATACGCATTCTTCCTCCTGGCACCGACGAAAGCATGCCGGATCTTCATCTTGAAAAGACGGAAAGTCTGGACATGTCCACCGGGACCCCCGTCTCGGTCCAGTGGTTTACCCTATAGCCTCGCCCTCTCTCCTTGGCAAAAGCCTCTTCTCTGTCGAGATCCCTACCGAAGGAGGCTCTCATAACTTCGGAGAGTTTCTCCCACGAGGGCATCCATTTTTCCGACGGCTCCCGAGGAGAGGTTCATCTGGGAGCGAATTTCCTCGGAGAGCGTCGTCAGTCGGACCAATGAGGTTTCAATCGTCGAAAAGGCCTGTTTTGTCTCCTCCGTGCGCTCTTTCGTCGACAGAACTGCCGTCCCAAGCTCCGCAAGGAGAGAGCTGTTTCTCCGGGTCTCCTCGACGGTCGACTCGATAATGGAGCCGATATCTCCCACCGACCGGGCGGTCATGTCGGCAAGCTTGCGCACTTCGTCGGCCACCACCGCAAATCCCCGCCCCTGCTCGCCCGCCCGCGCGGCTTCGATGGCGGCGTTGAGGGCCAGAAGGTTGATCTGCTCGGCAATCTGACTGATGGCTTCTGTGATTTGCTGGATCTCTGAGGACTTGGAGTTCATCGAATCGGTCACGGAGCGCAGGGTGGTCATAAGGTTGGTCTGACTGTCCACCGTCTTGGAAAGATTGGTCACAATGTCGCCTCCCTTCTGAACTTCGGCATTGATTCCGCCAAACTCATGGGAGATGGTGTCGAGGCTTCGGGCAATTTCCGAGACGGATCCGGAGATCTGCGACATCGATTGAGTAAGGTTCTTCCCGGAGCTTTCGGCGGCCTTGATCCCGGAATTCAGATTTTCTTCACGGGTGACATCCGAGAACACGGTGACATAGGCCTGGGGATGACCTTCTTCATCGCTCAAGGCAAAGCTCTGGGAAAAAATGAACTTCTTTCCGATGGTCAGGACCGCATTCTTCCGGATCTCGTCGGGACCGATCGCCGCAATGTCCCGCCGGATCTGATCGGGATTTCTGTGAAAGGAATGAATCGACATGCCCCGGAGATCTGAGGGCATCGGATGGCCGATGAACTTTTCAAGCTCCGGGCGGATCGTCTGGTAGAGTGAGGTCATGGTGTCGTTGGCATACAGGATCGTATTGCCCTCACGGCCCGAACCCATCTCGGCCTCGGCGATGGCGACACCAAGGCCAGGAAGGCGGTTGAGGGTCGTGAAGACCATCTTGAGAACCGAGCGGATCGTAGTACTGACCCCCTGGATTTCAAGGTAGGGGCTTTCGATATGGCGATCCGAAAGACGAAAGTGCATGGCCTCCCTTGCCTGTTCGGCCAGCTCATGCAAGGGTTCGAGAAGGCCTCGCTGGACATTGTGGGCCAGCTTGACCGTCATGAGAGTTGAGAGAATGGCAAGAACGAGGATGAAGAGGCTGTTTCCAATCACGATATTACGGATCTTGACCTCTTCTTCCTGATACTTTTTCTCCTCTCGATCCACCGCCTTCTTGGCCACATTCTGGTCGAGGATCTGGATCAGGTTCTGCACGCTGGCAAATCCCTGCTTTTCAACCGACCGGGCCGTCGTATGGAAGAGGAGCGTCGACAAGGCCCGCATCTGGATGAGGTTAACCTTGACCTCCGCCTTCTCCGCCGAGGTGATCCCGTCAAGGGTACCAATCTGCTTTGTCAGATTCGCACTGGTTTTGACAAAGTCGCTGTAGAGGGAGGAATCACTCTTCAAATAGTAGGAACCCGCGTCGGACTGAAGTCTGATCAAGGCATTTCTGACCTGCCCGACAGATGCCAGCTCCCGGGAGGCCGCCGACAGGCGCCCGAGGCTCTTGACCACGAGAAAGAGTCCCGCAATGGTGGTGATGGCCACGAGAACCGAGATGATCACATTGGCCCGGGTACGAAACCGCTTTCCCTCCACCTCGACATCACTCTTTCGCTTGTCCGCAAGCCGTCGACTGGCCGTATGGTTATCTTCCTCTCTACGATCATTCACAAATACTTCTTTCATCCTATTATTCGGATCATTCCCAGAGGAATGTCCTTCTCCTTTCATTAAAGAATAAATAATTAAGATCATAAAAACACTCATCAATAAAAATTCATCGTAAATAATATTATGGAGAAAAATAACTCGTCAAGCCTGAATCTAAATTATTAAAATTTATCGGAATAAAAATTACAAAAAATTATCATATTACGATGATAAATCAAAAAACATAGGGTATCTGAATTCTGTGATTGATTTCCTGTTTTCTGATCATCCCTGTTTTTTAATGTAATTTCTATTTTCGTGATTGACTTCTCTATTTTGGCTCTACATTCTTAATCCATACTTTCTGATTGATATCCCTCCATCTTCGAGGAGCCTATGGCCGAATCCCTTCCTCCAATTCCCATTGAATCCATCGCCTCCAGAATTTTCCTCGTTCGTGGTCAAAAGGTCATGCTCGACTCCGACCTGGCCGAACTATACGGCGTTGAAACACGATCCCTCCTTCAAGCGGTTAGACGTAATTCCAATAGGT
>JAKARS010000021.1 GCA_021828375.1 Nitrospirota bacterium | reverse complement strand
GACCGTCTCGACCACAAGCCCTCCGAACTGTCGGGGGGAGAACAGCAACGGGTGGCGGTCGCACGGGCCCTGGTCATGAAACCGGCCCTGCTCCTGGCCGACGAACCCACCGGGAACCTCGACTCGCACACGGGTCTCGAGGTTTTTACCCTCCTGCAAACCCTGTCGAGCCGGTTTCACATGACCTGTCTTGTGACGACGCACAACGAGGCCCTGGCAAAAAAAGCGGATCGCCACATCGCCATGGACGACGGGCAGATCCGCTGACCTGTCAATACTGACGCATTCGATTGGAAGGCCGTCGGACTGGGCTCCCTCTCCCTCAGGAGAGACGGCCCAGTCGATTCAGGCCCCGGGCCGATCAGGCGTTCGAGGCGGCGCCGGGAGAGGGAGAAGAGGCTGCCGGGGAGGCGGCCGGGGGAGGCGAGGCAGGAGCGGCGGGTGTGGAGGACGACGAGGTGCCCTCGGTCGACTTCGACTCCGTGCCCTTGGACTTCCCTTCGGACTCGCCCCCCTTCTTCACATAGTCGGTGATATAAAAGCCCGTCCCCTTGAACTGAAGGGCGGGTTTTCCCATAAGGCGCACCAAGGGGCCTCCGCACTTCTCGCAGACTGTCAGGGGGGGATCGGAGAACTTCTGGATCTTCTCCACGACGGAGTGGCATTTCTCGCAGGAATACTCATAGAGCGGCATGGCAGACTCCTTGTAAGGGAACGGTGTGGGATGTCACGTTTTCCGAGATCTCTTCCTGAAGATCATGATACAACACCCTCGAATCTGACGACAATCGTCACTTGGGCATCGTTACCGACAGTCCCGGTCGTCCGATTCTTCTGTCCCTTTCCCTCCCTTGCCAGGATCCTCAATCCAAAAGCGCCACCGCCTCCGAAATCCTTTTTAAGGCCTCCTCCAGGGATTCCTGAGACGCCGCATAGGAGAGGCGCATGTGGAGGGGGCTGCCGAAGGGGGTCCCGGGAACCATGGCGACCCGGGCGACATCGAGAAAGAATTCCGCCAGCTCATAGACGGTATGGATGGGAACCCCCTTGTAGCTTCGCGTAAGAAGCCCCGAGACATTCGGGAAAACATAAAAGGCTCCTTCCGGCGGGGCACAGCGAATCCCGGGGATCCCGTTGAAGGCCTTCACGACCCAGTCCCTCCGCCTCCGGTACTTCACAAGCATCGGAGAAAAGAACTCCTCTCCCGAGCGAATGGCATAGGCTGCCGCCTTTTGGGCAATGGAGTTGGGGTTCGAGGCCGTCTGGCTCTGGACGGTATCCATCGCCTCCATGATCTCCCGGGGACCGGCGGCATACCCGATCCGCCACCCCGTCATCGCATAGGTCTTGGAGACGCCGTTGACGATGACCGTTCTTGCCCGCAGGGCCGGATCGAGAGTGGCGATCGAAGGAACCGGAGCGGAGGTATAGTTGATTTTTTCGTAGATCTCGTCGGAGATGACCAGAAGATCGTTCTTCAGGACGATTTCGGCAATCCTTTCAAGACGGTCGCGGTCGAGGATCGCCCCGGTGGGGTTGTTCGGAGAGTTGAGGACCAGGACCTTGGAGCGGGGCGTCAGGACGGCGGAGAGGGCCTCCGGCTCAAGGCGAAATCCGTCCTCTTCCCGACATGGAATAAAGACGGGCTCTCCCTGGTTCAAGAGAACCTGGTCCGGGTAGGAAACCCAGGCCGGCGAGGGAAGGAGAACCTGATCCCCCGGGTTGACCAGAACCTGAAAGAGCTCGAAAAGGGTATGCTTGGCGCCATTGGAGGCCACAATCTCCCGGGGCGAAAAGTCGAGCCCCTGGTCTCTCCGGAACTTCTCCCGAATCGCCTCCTTGAGCTCGGGGATGCCGCCGACGGCCGTGTACTTGGTAAAGCCTTCTTCCAGTGCCTTGACCGCCGCGTCCTTGATGGGCGCGGGGGTGTCGAAGTCCGGCTCTCCTCCGGAAAAGTCGAGGACATCGATTCCTTTGGCCTTCAGCTCCCTGGCACGCGCAGAGAGGAGCAGGGTCGGCGAAGGCTTCAGAAGGGAGAGTCGGGAGGCAAGCATGTCGGTCAGGGGACGAGGCATTCTTTACTGTCTCCGGGAGTATTTTTGCCGAAGGGCATCTTCCACCGGCAAAGGAACGAAGTGGGAAAGATCTCCGCCAAGCTCGGCGATCTCGCGAATGGCGGTGGAGGTGATGAACATATAGTTTTCCGAAGGCATGAGAAAGACCGTCTCGATGTCCCGGTCGAGGTTCTGGTTGATCAGGGCCATCCGGAGTTCGTAGTCGAAGTCGGCCACGGCCCGCACGCCCCTCAGGATGCATCGGGCTCCCGTTTCCCGGACGAAGTGGACCAGAAGATGGGAGAATCCGCGGACTGAGACCTTGGGCTCCGGGTAGGGAATGGTTTTCTTGAGAAGAAGAATGCGTTCTTCGAGGGAGAAGAGAGGCGCCTTGCGCGGACTGTCGGCCACCCCGATCACGATTTCATCGAAAAGGGAGAGGCCACGGTGGAGCATGTCGAGGTGTCCGTTGGTGACCGGATCGAATGTGCCTGGGTACACCGCCCTGCGTATCATCGGAGCGACGGAAGAAGGAGGCTCACGCCACTTTCCCCATAAATGTGATGAGACAAGATGCGGCAACCCCAGTGAGGGAGGGACTCCCATGGAAGGGAATCCTTGCGGTGATACTCAAGAACCATGATGAAATTATGGGTAAGGATACCATTTTCGGAGAGGGCGTTCAAGAGAGAGGGCCATTGGGTGTATCCATAGGGAGGATCGGCAAAGAGAATGTCCGGAGGAGTGCCCTTCCAGCCATGAAAAAAGGAAAGATCTCCGCAAACAGGGTGAAGGCGGGACGCCTCCTCGGGGATTTCCTTTCTGATCCAGGCAGAAAGATCCCGAACAAGTCCCGGATCCTTCTCCAGAAAGAGGACCTCCCCCGCCCCCCGGGAGAAGGCCTCGAGGCCCACCGCCCCCGAACCGGCGAAGAGATCCCAGAAAACGGCCCCGGAAAGGTCATTCTGCACCATATTGAGCACGGCAGAGCGAATCTTTCCGGAGGTCGGACGAACCTTCCCCGGATCGGGAAGAGGAAGGGATCGTCCTTTGAGCCGTCCGGATTGAATGCGGATCATTGTGGGGCTCCATCCTGAGAATATGGGAACGTCCCCCCGGAGCCAGCCGGGTTCAGGCAAAAAAAAAGAGGGACAATTGTCCCTCTTTCAAAATCATGGATTCCCAAAACTACTTGAGGCCAAGCGCCTTCTTTGTGGCGGCATCGACCTTTCCGGTCGCCTTGAGCTTGTTGGCCTTCTGGAAAGCAACCAGGGCCTTGCGGGTGGCGGGTCCGGCAAATCCGTCGGCCTTGATCTTGGCACCCTTGGCGATGAGGGCCGTCTGGACCTTCTTCCAGAAAGCGGAAGGAGCGGCCTTCTTCATGGCCTTCTTCATGGCTTTCTTCTTGGCCGGAGCCTTCTTTGTGGCCGGGGCCTTGGCTGCATCAGCCGCCATCGCTCCCTGAACGGGGAGAAGGATCATCGAGGCAGACAGGACAATGCCGGACATCACGGCGCCAATGGTGGACAGAACGGTCAACTTTGCATTTTTCATTTTTTCAACCACCTCCTGGTTTGTAAAAGACTGAGAATAAGGATGGGCGATCTTCAGGAAAAACCTATCGTTTCATCCCTCAAACCGACCCACGAAGCGAACAGATTTCCGTCCCCTCCCGAAAGACCTCTTCGGGAAAAGCCCTTTCAGGAGAGGGCAGAAATGACATCATCTCTCATGAGTGCATAAGTCACGTCTGAATGCTATCAACGTTTTATCGAAGTGTCAAGAAGAGAAAATGGAGAATTTCAAACAATCACAGAGGAAACGGGAGAAAAAAATGCCCGTTCCCCTGAACAGCTCCCCCTTTTTTTCCCCATTTTTCCCTCTCGTCAGGGTCAATCTATGCGCGAAAGCTTTTATAGAGAATAAAGACAATGATCAGGAAAAAAGCCGGAACCAGAAGAAAAACAATCAAATCCATGTTCAGTCGGGTCCGGGCGATCTGAGAATCAAGAGAGGCTTTGGGGGCCTCGAGAACAGCGAACCAGGGGGTGGGCGTGATTCCCGTCACATCTCCGAGGAGAGCGGAGCCGTAAACCCGTTTTTGCCCCTTGACGCTCGCGACAAAGATTCCCGCTTCTCCCTGGGAGAGCCTGTCCAGCAGGGCTCCCCGGCCAAGCCCCCGAAGATTGCGCCCCACCGCCCCCGGATCGGAGGAGGCCAGAACAAGGCCATCGGAGGAAAGAAGATAGGAGCGGCCGGGAGCGCCGCGAAAACGGGGAACAGGAAGATTCTGACCCAGCTCCCCCGAGAGGTTCTGGAGTGCCACGAGGACCCCCCCTTTTTCGGGAGACTCCCCCCCGCTTCGGACCGCCGTCATCAGAACCACATCGGGATGGGCCCCGTCGGTCACGATCGTCGTTGCCAGGTATCGTCCCCCTCGAGAGACAAGCTCGCGCGACAATGTCCGGACAAGGTCCAGACGGGGCGAGACATCCCGCCGGTCGACCATGGCCAGGACAGCCCCTTTGGCATCGGTCACGGCAATGCCGGAAAAGGCCGCAAGATCGCCTTCCTGCACATAACGCCCCACCAGATGGCGAAGCGTTTTTTCATCGGGAGCCGACGGAGTCCAGACGATGGATCCTGCAACGGCTCCCAGGGCCCGCATGTTTCCAAGGACGATCGCCTGCATTCGTGTGGCAAGGTGCGCAGCCGCCGGAGCCAATGGGTTCCGGGTCATATAGTAGGTGACGGAGACTTCACGGTAGTAGAAGACAAAAAGCACAAGGGCCGGCACAATCGCCACCAGGAGAAAGACGATTCCGACGGTTCTCTTCCAGCCAGAACGCCGGGGTGCGGGAGATGCAGGGGCCGGCGCGACGTCCGGGGAGTCGAAGGGATTGTTGTCCATGGGGGTGAGGCCTCCTGTCCGAAATGGGGAAATTACCACTGCTCCTTGCGCACGGCTTCCTCTGGAAAACCGGCCGTCCCGAGCCATTCAACCGTTTGTGTCACCATTTCCGGATGGCCGCATATATAGACGACTTGTCCCTTGTAGGAGGGATAAAGTTCGGGAAGGAGTTCCGGAACCCTCCCGGAAAGCCCCTCCCAATGGGAGGAAGGCCGCGAATGCGCCGTCAGGAGGGAAAAATTCGGGATCGTCTTCTCGTAGCCTTTCAGTTCCTGAGCATAGATGAAGTCATCCTCGCCCCGAAAACCGTAGAGGAGTTCGATCGGAGGCGGCACCTCCTTCGAGAGAAGGGTCCGGATCATCGATCTCAGGGGGGCTATCCCGCTGCCGGCGGCAATGAAGAGATGGGGGCGAGGATCCCCGGGATCCAAAACAAAGGAGGTCCCGTAGGGCCCCTCCACGCTCACGGCGTCTCCCGCCTTGGCCTCATGGATGCGGTTGGAGAAGAGCCCTCCCTCCCCTTTTCGGGTAATGGTAAAGGAAAGGGTCTTCCGGGCCAGATCGTGGGGGGAAGAGGCGATCGAGTAGGCCCGACGCACCGGACGCCCCTTGTCGTTGAGGAAATCAGGAAGGGAGAGCATGGCGAACTGGCCGGACACAAAGGAGAACTCTGCTTCTTCGGGAAGCCTGACCACAAAGGTCGCGACCCGGGGTGTCTCCGGAAGGATCTCTGCCAGCGTTCCCATGACAACGGGTTTCTTAGCCATTCAAGAGTCCTTTCAAAAAAGTATCCACAACAGGAAAGTGCTCACGAGCCCAGTTTCAGGTGAAATCCCCGTCTGCGCGCCCGGGCGATGACCCGGGAGTAGAGGAAGATCGCTCCGGCCATGTAGACCCCATCAAGAAGATAGGCCATCAGAAGATCCCGGACAGGAAGCGTCCCCCCTGTCAGGAGGGAGCGCATCCCTTCGAAAACGTACGAGGCCGGGACCACCCGGGAAATCGCCGCGGCAATGGGGGGCAAGACCCCCACGGGGTTGAAGACCGCCGAAAAAGGCTGGAAGAGGAAGATGACCCCCCAGGCCAGAACCTCCGCCTCCTGGCCAAAGCGAAGGATCACGGCGGTCGTCATGATGCCCAGCGACCACCCCATGGCCAGGAGGGCCCCCACGAAGAAGATCAGATCAAGGCCCAAAGAAAAGATTTTGAAGGAAAAAAGAAAGTAGGCCAGAGTGGCTGCCACGGCGGAGGAGAGAAGAACCTTGCCGAAGCTCGAGAGGATCGCGCCAAAAACAATATGGTAGGGAGTCACCGGAGCCACCAGAAGGTGAATCAGGTTTCGGGACCAGATTTCTTCGAGAAACATGACGGAAATTCCCTGTTGGGCCCGATAGAGCATGTCCCAGAGAAGAAGGGCTCCCAGCAGGGAGACCACCGCCGAGGGAAGGAACGAGGGAATTTTCTTGAGGTAAAGGGTCAAAAATCCCCAGACAAGAAGATCCAGAAGGGGCCAGTAAAAGATCTCCATCCAGCGGGGAAGGGAGCGTCGATAGAGGACGACCTGCCGGTAGAGGATGCCTGCGAGCGGTCTCCAGGCAAACAGGGAGACAGGTGGTGGAGCGTCACTCAACGCCCACCTCCTGTCGTCCGGCCAGGAGAAGGAAAAGCTCCTCGAGGTCTTCTGTCTTGTACCTCTCCATAAGATCGGCGGCGGTTCCCTCGGCCGCGATCTCCCCGGCCCGCATCAGGACGATCCGGTCCGAGAAGCGCTCCACCTCCCGCATGTTGTGGGAGGTATAGAGAAGGGCCATTCCCCGCTCCCGCACCATCGTGCCAAGAAGGTGCCGGAGCTGCCCGGAGACTTCGGGGTCCAGCGTCGCCGTCGGCTCATCGAGGAAGAGGATCTCCGGATCGTTGACGAGAGCCTTGGCGATTCCCATGCGGGCCACCTGTCCGGTGGACAGGGCCCCGACCTTGCGGTCGGAAAAGGACTCGAGATCGAGCGTGGACAGAAGACGGGCCACCCTCTCTTTCGGATTCTTCATATTGTAGATGAGGGCATAGGTCAGGAGATTCTCCCTCACCGTCAGGGAATAGGGAAGGCTGAGATCGGTGGAGGCATAATTGATCCGGTGGGCGATTCGGCGGCGCTCCTTGGCCACATCATGGCCAAAGAGACGGACCGTTCCCGAATCTGGAAGGAGAAGTCCGAGCATCATCTGCACAAGCGTCGATTTTCCCGCGCCATTGGGTCCCACGATGCTGAGGATCTCCCCCTGGGCGAGCCTGAGATCGACGCCTTTGACTGCCGGGGGTTGGCCAGGAAGATAGCATTTCGTCACCGTCTCCGTGACGAGGACATTCGGCATCAGGAGGTCGCCCGGGGGGTCGGAATGTTCCGGAAGTGCGTCAGGAAACGGTCTCCCTTGATCCCGCGGGTCCCGACGAGTCCGAGGTAGAGATCGAAGACCGGGGCCTTGGGCATCCGGGAAAAATGGATCGTGAATTCCCCGGGGGCTCCTGCCTTGAAGAGGGTCCCTGTGGAAAGGTTGGCCTCTCCCTCCCCGGAATTTCTTCCCGAGTCGACCCAGCGCGGCGTTCCGGCCACGGCCAGAGACAGTCCCTCGCCCTCCATGCCGTTCGAGCGGGCGGTCAGCTCCAGGGTGACATCGAAGCCGGTCAGGGTCTTCTTGAGAGCGGCCACCCTCAGAAGAAAATCCTTGGAGGCGAAGCTGTCAACCTTTGGCCCCTTGCCCGTGGGGAAGAAGCTGTTGGGGGGAACGGGAAGCGGGACATGGCGAACGGCCTGCCCGGCCTTGTCGAGATCCCGGTGGTTCGGCAGTGAGAGATAGAAAAATATCGTATAGACAACACCCGCCGCCATGACAAGAATGGAGCCTCCCCCGAGTATGATGAAACTCTTGGGAAGACGAAGCTTATTGTCGTTGGCGCCATTGCTGTCCTTCGGGCTTTCGCTCATGGAATCTCTCCAAAGTGTGTCCTCCCTGTCGGAGGTGTTGTCAGAACCTTACCATAATGCCGGCGACAAGCGGCAAGATGGTCATGACATTGTTTGAAAAATCAAAGAGCGTCGGATCGGCCTCCCCGAATACGCCCAGGGGATATCCCGGGATGGAGAGAGACAACCCCGCGCCGACATCGAGAACCTCCCCATAAGGATGTCCTGAAATTTTCGGGACATTCGACACGGCAAAATCCGCTCCCCCCACATCCAGTCGCACGTAGGGAACAAGAATGCGGTGGAGGGCGAGGGAGTCGGGGATCATCCCGAAGAGGTCATAGGCGATCCCCGCCCGCAGGACAAATCCCGTCACCGAGGCCGACCCCGGAATCGGGGGAATCGTGCTGGGCGATGAGGAATTGAAGAAACCGCCTGTCGAGGGGGGGGCCAGGTTGGGGCCGGGGGTCATCTGAAAATAGGAGATGTCCCCCAGGACCCGGAAGTGGGAGAGGAGGCTCTCCGGGTGGCCCTCGGGAGGAAGATCTCCCAGACGATAGGAAAGCTCGCCCCCGACCCCCATTCCCTGATCAAGATAACGGGAGAGCCCCCCTCCCGGCAACATATAGAAGGAATAGGTCGGGGCGACGGACCAGCGTTCGGTGGAGGCCCCTCCTGCCGTCCCGATCACCTTGGGAAGCCCGGGAGAGGACGGGACGGGCATCGTCGCCCCCTCATCCGCCAAGGACTTCTCCGAAGGGGAAGCGACCAGGAGCAGCAGGAGAACGATCGCCCTCCAAAAAAGCGATGGCACGGCCCGGGATCTCACGGAAGCTCCTTGGGAATCTGGTGGGTCACGGGGTCGAGGTTCACGCCTTGGTCATGGCGAAGCTGGGCCACGGCGATCGAGAGATCCGCCCGGTCCCTCACCAGGTTCGCCCGGGCACTTGCCAGATCCCTTTCGGCCTGGGTGACGGCGACCGAAGTCCCCGTTCCCACGCGAAACTGATTTTCCGCAAGGTAGAGATTCTGCCGGGCCTGGTCGACAATCTCCGTGTCGGCCGCCACCTTCTGTCGGTAGGTCCGGATGTTCAGAATATCGGAACGGACTTCGACAATGGTCTGTTGGCGGAGATCCTCCCGCTGAAAAAGCATCTGACGCATCTGGGCCCGGGCCTGCTGGGTCTGGTGGACAAACTGGAATCCATTGAAGATCGGCACGGTCAGGGTCGTTCCCACCGACCAGTTGTAGACCAGGGGAAAGAACTCGCTGTCGAGGCTGTAGGCTCCGACCGTCTGGACGGTCGGAAAAAATTGGGCCTGATTGAACTTGACCACCTGCTTCTGGGCCAGGGCCTGCTCTGTCAGCGTCTGAAGATCGGGCCGCAGAGAGAGCGCCCGGGAGACCGCCCGGTCCGGGTTGAGATCGGGAGAGGTCCGAGGGGAAGGGGGCACGACACGGTAGGATCCGTGGGCGACGACTCCCATGGCGCGGTCGAGGTTCAGGCGGTCGATCCTCTCCTGATTTTTGTCGGTCACCCGCGCGAGACGGGCATTCGAGAGGTTGACCCGGGCATTCAGGACGTCATAGGAGGTGGCCACCCCGTCCTTGTAACGGATTCGGGCCACCTCCTCCTGAAGGCGATAGTCGTCGATGGTGAGGTCATCGACCTGAACGAGGTTCTGATCCTTCAGGACCAGGAAAAAGGCCTTCTCGACGTTCAGGACCGTGTCCTCAAGCGTCCTGCGGTGCTGGCTCCTGGCGGCCTTGTAGAGATGGCGGTTCTGGCTGACCTGGGAGCGTCGTCTCCCAAAGGAGAAGAGCGTTTCGGACAGGGTCAGCTGGGCCTGATAAAAGTCGAAGGAGACGGGGGACTCCGGAATGGTAAAGGGGAACCCCGGCTGAGGGCCGAAGTTTCCCGTCTCCCGGGTATAGGTCGTCGACCCGGTGAGGGTCGGATAGTACTGGCTCTGGGCCACCCCGATTCCGGCCTTTGAGGCCAGGATCCCCTGCTGTGCCGCCCCGATCCCCGGATAGGAGCGGAGGGCGATTTCCAGGGCGGAGCGAAGGGTCAGCTCAAAGGGCTTGCCCACCGCGGAGGTTTCTGACGGGGGCGCCGGGAGGGAGGAGGGAGATGAGTCTGCGCTGGAAAGGGGAGGGTTTTTTGAATAAAAACAAAACAATAGTGCTGACAAGAAGAACAGAAGAATCGGTCGGAAGCAGGTGCGCAACAGGATCTCTCTCCTATCCGATTTCAGACAATTCAACCATCAAAACAAAAGGTTATTGAAGCCCGTCAGGAAAAGAATGTATAATAGAAAAAATGAACATTCCGGCTCCCGGCACCTCAATAAACCTCAGCGTCCCCGAATTTTCGGGAAACGGAAATACCAAAGGATAAAAAATAATGACCCTGTCCCAGATCCAGACCTTTCTTGTCGTCAGCGATTCCCTGAACTTTACCAAGGCCGCCCGAAGCCTCTCCGTCACCCAGCCGGCCGTCAGCACCCAGATCCAGCTTCTGGAACGGGAGCTGGGGGTGAGCCTCTTCAACCGGATCGGGCGCCGGGTCTATCTGAGCCAGGCAGGATTTCTCTTCCGGGATCTCGCTCTGGAAATCATAGCACGGGTCAATCGCTCGGAGACACTCCTCCATTCCTTCACCCCGATGACCAAAACGGACCCCCTTCGCATCGGAACGGGATTCGGCGTGCCGCCCAACAGAGAAAAATTTCTCCAGCACTATCTGCACGGAACCTTCCAGAAAAGGATTCCCGTCAAATCCTTTCATACCCATGAGGCGACTCTGATCAGCGAGCTTGAAGGGGGGCTTGCGGACATCGTCATGTTCTACCGGCTGGCATCGGACCCCGCCCCCTTCTCGGCGCCCTCCCGCTTCCGCGAAGTGACGGTCGACAGCGCAAAGACCCTCGTCCTCGGATCTCCCGGACTTCCGAAGGACCGCTGGCATCGGGACATTCGGATCCTCGAAAACTTCCCCGTCCTTCTCCCCCCCCACGAGAGCCTGATCCGCCGTCCCATCGAGGAACGTCTCTCCAGGCTCGGACTGAAAACCAAGCTCGGCATCGACACGGGAGATGTCGAGCTTCTTCGGAAGGCCCTTCTTTCCGGGTTCGGGGTCGGCATCTTCCCCAACAGCATCTTTCGAAAGGAGATCGAAAGCGGGGAACTCATCGGTCTTTCGATCGAAGACGTCTCTTTCGACTGTACCCTGTCGGCCTATTCGCTCGACGATACCGACTCTCTCCACCTCACGACAAAGCAGGTGGCCCTTCAGATCCTCGCCTCCCACTGGTCGGAGTCGCCCCTCAAAGAGAAAAAATAGACCGGTTCGGCCGATTCAGTCATTTTTTGCCGGCACGACACTTTCCCATTCCTCCGGAGTGGGAAAGGCCGTGCCATTTTTTTTGCGCCGACTCCGCCAGGTGTGGAGCGAGGCATAGACAAGAGGAATCAGCACCAGGGTAAAGACAGTCGAAAAGGTCAATCCCCCGATGACGGCCCGAGCGAGCGGCATGCTGTTCGAGCTCCCCACCTCCAGACCGATCGCCATGGGCAAAAGACCGGTAATGGTCGCGATGCTCGTCATCAGAACCGGCCGCAGGCGCGTCTTCCCCCCCAAAACCACGGCAGACTCCAGATCCTTTCCCTTCTCCCGCATCAGCCGGTTCGTGTAGTCGACCAGAAGGACGCCATTGCTCACCGCGATCCCCCCCGTCACGATCACTCCCATAAAGGCGATGGAGGAAAAATTCGTTCCGGTGAGAAAGAACATCCAGATGACGCCGGTCAGCCCCAAGGGAACCGTGAACATGATGATGAAGGGGTCAAGGAAGGAGCGGAACTGGATCGAGAGGACCATGTAGACAAGGAAGAGCGAGGAAAGGAGCGCCAGCCCCAGAGAGAGGAATGTCCCCTTCTGTTCGGCGATCTGACCGGCCATGGTGATGCTGAAACCGTCGGGAAGGGGCGTGTTGGCGACCATCTTCTGGAGATCCTTCGCGATGGCGCCCAGGGGACGGTTCACCGGGTTGGCGGTAATGGTGATGAGGCGGGTCATGTATTTGCGGTCGATCTCGTTGGGAGAGGTTCCCTTTTCAATGGTGGCGATATTCCGAAGAAGGACAGGGCTCCCCGACGGAGTGGTGAGGAAGACGTTCTCGAGGTCCTCCAGCGAATGTCGGAAGGGGCGGTCGAACTGAACGACGATGTTGTACTCGTTGCCTGTCTTCGGATCGGTAAAGATCGAGGGATTGTTCTCGTTGCCGACAAAACTCCAGAGAACGGTCGAGGCAATATCGGAGACCGAAAGTCCCAGGAGACGGGCCTTCACACGGTCGATCTTCACATTGTAGGACGGATAGTGAAAGTCGTTGGGAAGAACCTGGATATCGCCCACTCCGGGGATCTTCCCCATCCCCCGGGCCAGCCGGTAGGCCAGGTCTTCACCCGTCTTCAGGTCATACCCGTAGACCTCGAGGTTGATGATCCCCTGATAGCCGAAGTTGATGATCCGCTCGATCAATCCCCCCGGCATGAAGTAGATCCCCACCCCGGGGAAGCGGCCGGCGACGGCCTTTCGAACCCGCTCCATGGCCTGGTCGGAGTTTTCGGAGCGTTTTTCGGGGTCCACAAGGTTGACCTGAACAAATCCGGTGTCGGGTCCGGTGTTCGAGGTAAAGACGGAGGCCGCCCCGTTGGTTCCCCGGCCGGCGGTACTGCGAAGTCCGATGTTCGAGGCGATGAGTCGTATTTCCCCCGGAGGAAGGGTCTTCCTCACGAGATCCTCGATCTCTTTCGCCGTCTGGGTCGTGATTTCTATCCGTGTTCCCGGAGGTTCCTGAATGTTGATCGTGAACTGGCTCTCGTCGGGAGCGGGAAAGAACTCGGTCCCGATCCCCTTGAGAAGGGGAAGCGTCAGAAAGAAAAGGAGCGTCAGGGAAATGTAGACCTTTTTCCTGTGGCGAAGGGAGTAAACCAGAAGGCTTTCATAGGCCTGCTCCACCGACGAGAAGAAGCGTCGAACCCCTCCCCCCATCTCCGCATCCCGGGAAGATCCCCCCCCTTTGAGGAAACGATAGCAAAGAAGGGGCGTCACCGTTCGGGAGACAAAAAAGGACGCGAAGAGGGCGAAGGTGATGGTCAGGGCCATGGGAGTGAAAAGGAGACGGGCAATCCCCTGCATGAAGACAATGGGAAAGAAGACGATGACCGTGGTGATGGTCGAGGCCAGAATGGGCATGGCCACTTCGCGGGCTGCCGTCAGGAGGGCCACCGGCCGGCTCTCCTCCCGGATCGAGAAATGGCGGTAGATGTTCTCGAGTTCCACGATGGAGTCGTCCACCAGTCGGCCGATCCCGAGCGCGAGCCCTCCGAAGGTAAAGATGTTGAGGGTTTCATGGGTAAAGTAAAGGAAGATGAGAGCCACCAGAGCGGAGAGAGGAATCGCCACCCCGATGATGAAGGTCGCCCGAAGGCTCCCCAAAAAGAGAAGGATCACGATGACGGCCAGAACCGCTCCCTGAACCGATTCGTGGTAGAGCCCCTTGATCGACTGGCGGATATAGGTGGACTGGTCAAAGAATGTGTCCAGATGTACCCCCGGCGGGATCCCCCGGAGATGGGGAATGGCTTTCCGGACGGCGTCGACCACGGCCACCGTGTTGGAGCCCGGCTGCTTGTTGACGGCCAGGTAGACGGCGTTCTCCCCGTTGACGCGCACCACATTGGTCTGGGTTTCGGCCGAGTCCTCCACCCGGGCAACGTCCTTGACGAAGATCGGCACGGTCCGTCCATCGGGAGTCGCCTGGGTCGAGACAGGGACATTTCGCAGGACATCCACCAGGTCGTGGCTGATCTGCGTATTTGTAAAAAGATTGTAGTCCTTGCTCCCGATCTTGATGTCCCCCGAAGGCAGGATCAGATTGGCGAGATTGACGGCATTGACGACCTGGATCATCGAGAGGTTTCTGCCAAACAGCTCCCGGGGATCCACGTTGATGTTGATCTGGCGGACCTTGCCGCCGTTGACCGTCGCCTGGGAGACGTTGGGCAGCTGCTCAAGCTGGGGCTCGATCGTGTTGTAGGCCAGATCATAGAGCTGGATCTGGTTCATCTTCGGATCCGAGACGGTCAGGGAGACAACGGGAATGTTGGCAATATCGAACTTCAGGATGAAGGGCTGCTGGATGCCGGGAGGAAGCTGGTTCTGAATCTGTGAAATCTTCTGGACTGCCTGAACCAGGCCGCCGTTCAGATCCTTTCCCCAGTTGAACCACACCTGAATCGAGGAGACCCCCATGCGCGATTGCGACTGGATGTGGCTGACATCGTCGATGGTGGCGAGAGTTTTTTCGAGGGGATAGGTGACGCTTCTCTCGACGTCGACCGGAGAGGCCCCGGGATAAAGGGTCCCCACAATCAGAACGGGAACGGCCAGATTGGGGAAGAGGTCGATGGGGAGCTTGCTGACGGACTGGGACCCCACCATCACAAGAAGAAGGGAGGCCATGAAAACGGCAATGGGATTCTTGAGGGCGATTCGGGTCAGCCACATGTCCGGAAAAAGCCTTCCGTTCGACGGTTAGGGAGCGACCTGACCGGCATCGAGGACCTTCGCCTGAACGTGGTCACCGTCCTCGAGATGTTCCTGGCCCGCCACAACCACACTCTCTCCGGGAGCGAGCCCGGAGACGATCTCGGCATTTTTCTTGCCGAGAATTCCTGTGACGATTTCACGCTTTTTGACGACAGATCCCGGCTCCAGGGTATAGACCCAGGATTTGCCCTGTCGGGAAAGAATGGCGATCTTGGGCACAAGGATAACATCCTTGTGCGTCACAAGATTCAGGGTGGCTTTGGCAAACATTCCCGGCTTGAGCCGGCCGTCGGGATTGTCCATGTCGATCTCCACCGCCAGGGTCCGGGTGGCGGTATCGAGGGCCGGATTCATGCGGGTGATCCTTCCCGGAAAGATTTCTCCGGGATAGGCATCGGCGCGCACCTGAACCGGAAGCCCCAGGTGAAGGTAGCGGATGTCGCGTTCGGGAACATTCACCACGATCTTGACGATATGGGTGTCGACGACGGTAAAGAGCGGGGTGGAGCCGGAGGAAAGGGCGGCCGTCGTTGCGGGAATGGTCGCTCCCGGATCCACCATGCGGTTAAAGATGGTCCCATCGAAAGGGGCCACGATGTTCGCGTAGGAGAGCATCTTCCGGGAGTAGTCGACGGTGGCCTGGGACTGTCGGCATTGGGAATTGGCCAGATCGTAGGCATCCTTCGAGACAAGGTTCTTCGCGAGAAGGGCCTTGTAACGCTTGGCATTGAGACAGACGTAATCCCGGTTGGCCTGGGCCTGATGATACTGGGCCTTCAGGGTCGTGTCGTTGATGTGGGCCAGAAGCTGGCCTTTCTTCACATGGTATCCGCGGCGCACGGTGATCTTGTCGAGATAGCCGCTCACCTGGGCATAGATCGCCGCCTGGTTGATCGCCTGGATGTCGGCCGTGAGAGTGATGGCCAGAGAGATGTCATGGGTCTGGACAGGCAGCACGCCCACCACCTCCGGGGCGGCCACCTTTCCCCGGGCCCGGGGAGAGCCCGAAGGCTTGTGGACAAATCGCGCCACGGCCACGGCCAGGATGACGGCGACGACCAGAAAGACAGTCAGACGGATCCCTCGACGATTCACTTTACTCTCTCCTCATTCATGCTCTTGCGACTCCGGGCCTGGGACAGAGGATCCAGACCGACATCCTTGATCAGCGCGGCCCGGGCGATCTTGTAGCCATACACCGCCTGGACCACCTGGGCCCTCGCCGCCGCCAGATCCGCCTCGGCCTGCGTCAGGGCCACCGCACTCCCGACGCCGACCTGATACTGTCCGGCCGCCAGACGAAGGCTTTCCTTGGCCTGGGCCAAGAGATCCTGGGTGGTCCGGACCCGCTGCATCGCTGTCTGCAGGTTGGCAATGTCCTGACGGATCGCCGACACGATCCCCACCCGCACATTCTCTTCGGCATCCCGGGCGGCGAGAGTCGTTTTCTGGGCCTGCCGCTCCTGATGGACCGTCAGAAATCCGGAAAAGATCGGGACCGAGATCGTGGCCCCGACGGACCAGTTGTAGGTCAGGGGAAAAAACATGCTGGCGTAGGTATAGCCACCGGTCATTCCGATGGAGGGCATGAAGGTGCTCTCATAGTAGCGTTCGTTCTGGAGGTCGGCAAGCTTCTGGTTCACCGCGGAGGAGAGGTCGGGACGATTTTCGAGCGCCATGTGGATGAGCTTCGTCCCGTCGGCATCGAAGGGAACGAAGGTCAGATCGGTGTCGACGCCATAGGAGACATTCGTCTCGATCCCCATGGCATTGCTCAGTGCCACCCGGGAGGTCGTCACATTGTTTTCGGCGGTGATGAGGTTGAGCTTGGCATTGGAGAGGTTGACCCGGGCATTCAACACGTCGAACTTCGCGGCCATCCCGATCTGGAACTCTGCCTCCGCGACCTGAAGCTGGGCCTTGTAGTCGTCCACCGTCTTTTTGGCGGCATCGACAAGAAGGATATTTTGTGCCAGCGTGTCGTAGGCCGACTCCACGCCGTAGAGAAGATTGTATAGCGTCCACTGGGCCTGGTCGACGGAGGACTTGTAGGCGTACTTGGCCTGACGGAGCTGGGTGATCCTCTGGCCGAAGGTAAAGACTGTCTCGGTCAGGTTGAAGGAGGCCTGATAAAAGTCATACCCCTGGTTGCTGTTCGGAATCAGAAACGAAAGAAAGGAGGCCGGAATTCCCGGAGAGATGACGAAGTTCCCCGTCTCATAGTTGTATCCTGCCCCGGCCGAAAGGTGGGGCAGATAGTTTGAAAAGGCCTCTCCGATGATTTCCTTGTTCGCCTGGGCCGTATGGAGGGCCTCCTTGTATTGGGGATGACGCTCGATCGTGATCTCCATGGCCTGGAGAAGGGAGAGGTGATGGGGGATCGTCAGCGACGCCTCTTTCGAGGGGGCGATGATCGGAGTCGTCGAGGAAACATTGTCCGCCCTGGAGGGGGTCACAGGACCAAGGACCAACGACGATGCCAAAAAAATCCCGACAGAAAGCTTTTTCCCTCCAATGTCGCCCAAAAACGACCTCGTTGCTCTCCCGATTCTCATGCGCGTCATCCCTGCCATCCGTCAGAAATAGAAGGTGGTCCCGGCCAGGACCGGAACGACGTTGATGATTTGGGGACCCAGAAAAAGCCACTGGGATCGTATCTCTCCAAAAAATGCCATGGGAACGGCCCGGGGCCGGCCTTCGATCCCGATGCCTATGTCCTCCATGAGACCGTTCGTATGCAGGCTCGCGGGACCGTCATTGCTGACGCTTGTAAAGACTCCCCCGGAATCTCCCCGGATGTAGGGAAACCACGGCTGATAGCGGATCAGGCCCGGGAACCACCGGGTGAGTTCCAGCTGAACTCCCAGATAGAGCGGGACATAATTGATCGAGGGGCCGGAGGAATTATGGTCAGTCAATGGCGGAGAGACATGAGGGGATCCGAATCCGAAGCCGGCCCCCCCCAGAATGCGAATCCCCCGACTGATCCCGTAGGAAAGCTCCCCCAATGCCCCGATGCTGTTTTGATAAAGAGTGACCGGAGCCGGCGTCTGAAGAATATCGTAGGTAAACATCACCGACAGACCAAACTTCCCTGTCTGGGAGGCATAGGGTTCCGAGGGCGGATCGTCCTGGGTCGCTCCGGAAGAAATGGAAGGATCATTGACGGACGAGCTGGGGGGATCGGCCCATGCCGCGCCGGAGGAAAGGATCCCCACAAGAAAAAGGGTCAGAACCGGGAAGAAAAGAAAGGAGAGGGAGCCCCACCGCTGTTTCCGAACGGCACGAGACGCGAAAGAGCGCCTAAACAGTGCACCTGGGGAAGCGGCTGAAAATGGATTTGTGCGGGAGGAATTCATCACGAATCGGATCGTTTCTCCAGGAAAAAGCTCAGTCTGAACCTCGGGGAATTCTTCCAGGAACCTTGAGCCGCTCGTTGACCGTGGGAGGCGTACGCCATCAGAACACACTTAAGAATCCATTAATTGACTGATCAGTCAATTAATGATCACATGCCCTGAATCTATCACCTTGGTGACTTTCTCGTCAATGAGAGGTTGGGAAGTAAAGTATGGAGAGGCTCCCTGGTGGAGGACGTCTGGAATTTCTGCAGAGAAGAAAGGCTGATCGTGTCAGGATAAAGGGATCCTGACACTTCACCCGAGACGAGGTGACTGCAGATAAGGTGACTGTCGCGCTGCCATAGAAAAAACAGGAAAGGGCCGATTGGGAAAGGAAAGACACGGAACATCTCTTCAAGACCGGAATACGGCCATCCCTCATGCAATGAAGGAGACAAAGGCAAGAAGATCATCCATCGATCAGGTCTTGCCGGCAACCTTCCGGGCAATCTCCTCGACCCAGGCCCGGTCGACCTCGAGAACAGAGGCGATTTCTTCGGGGGAGAGAATGCCCTTTAAGAGGAGCTTTTCGATGTCCTCCTGACGTCCTTCCTGGCGGCCTTTCTCAATCCCTTTTTCGAGTCCCTGTTCAATGCCTTGATCCCGCAACAGGTCGATCACGGTATACATTGTCTTGTTCTCCCGGCCTCAAAAGGGAAGAGACGATCCCAAGGTCATTTCTTCGCGGCAACCTTCCGGGCAATC
This sequence comes from Nitrospirota bacterium, assembly GCA_021828375.1. GTDB lineage: Bacteria > Nitrospirota > Leptospirillia > Leptospirillales > Leptospirillaceae > UBA4572. Next base: position 304 of record JAKARS010000021.1, on the reverse strand, counting down.
TCCTCGACCCAGGCCCGGTCGACCTCGAGAACGGAGGCGATTTCCTCGGGGGAGAGAATGCCCTTTAAGAGGAGCTTCTCGATGTCCTCCAAACGGCCCTCTTGGCGGCCCTCCTGACGGCCCTCCTGGCGGCCCTCCTGGCGACCCTCCTGACGGCCCTCCTGGCGGCCCTCCAGACGACCCTCCTGACGGCCCTCCTGGCGGCCTTTCTCAATTCCTTTTTCGAGTCCCTGTTCAATGCCTTGATCCCGCAACAGGTCGATCACGGTATACATTGTCTTGTTCTCCCGGGTGACGGTGGTGA
>JAKARS010000005.1 GCA_021828375.1 Nitrospirota bacterium | reverse complement strand
CCGTCTCCCGCGGCCTTGAAGACGATATCGGGCCACATTCCCTTGGAGAGGGCCCCTTCGAGCTGCCAGAAAAATCGTTCCATGTCGTGAGGTTTCACGTGGAGATCTCCAGGTGTTTGTTGGTTGGTTCCAAGCCTGACACAGCCATTCTATCGCGGATCCGCGGCGAGGACAAAGGGCCGGAAAAACAGACGACCGGCCCCGGATCCCTCATCCTCCCTCCTCCCCCTTTCCGGAGAGGCGCTGGCGCTGGATCTCGTAGAGCCTCCGGAGCTCCTCCGCCGTTGTCGCATCCTCCGCCCGCTTGTCGGCCCGGGGGCCGGAGACCATGCGGGGAAATCGCAGGGCAAAGCCCTCCTCCTCGCCTTCACGCCGTCCTGCCCGGTGGGTCGGAGAACGGGTGAGCTCGTCGGCCAGAACGGGGACCACAAGCTCCGGACGCACCCAGAAATCGGGGACAAGACCCGAGACAACTCCGGGAGGGGGACCGTCGGTGCGAAGGTCCTCCAGGAGCCCCCGAAGATCCCGCCATCCCTCTTCGGTGAGCCCCGAGCCAATGCGGGCCACCGACTGGAACTCCCCCCGATCGGGATCGTAGACGGCACCAAGCACGGCGCCGATCCCCAACTTGGTCCGAAGTCCCTTTCCCCGATAGTAGCCGATGAGGGCCAGATCCACCGTGTCGGAGAGGGCGCTCTTGTAGGAGCGCTTGAGCTTGATCCAGTTGAAGTTTCTCGAGCCGGCGGCATAGACCCCGTCGAGGCGCTTGGCAATCACCCCCTCGAAGCCTTCCTCGACAACCTCGTCAAAGAAGAGGTCGACTTCGTGGGGATCCCCGGTCACGATAAGGCGGGAGGCGCCGAAGACCCCCTCCGGAGGAAGTTCCCGGTCGGCAATCCCTCGCACCCGGACAGGGAAAAGGCCCTCGAGGATCTTCCGACGTTCCAGGAAGGGGCGATCCATGAGAGAGACCCCGTCGAGATAGAGGATGTCGAAGACGAGGCACTTCAGGGGGATCTCCGAGGACTTTTCCAGAATGTTGTGCTTGCGCTTGCGGGTGATGGTGACCTGGAAGGGGTGGTAGGAGTCGTTTTCGGCATCGTATCCCAGGGCCTCCCCCTCAAAGATGGCACTCCGCCCGGCAAAGAGCTCCGACGCCGCCCGGGCGATCTCGGGGAACATGGCCGTCGTCTCCTCGAGGTTGCGGGAGAAGAGGCGGGTCCCCGTCGGAGCGCAATGGATCTGACAGCGAAATCCGTCGTACTTGGATTCGACCGCCGCCCGGCCGATCTTTTCGACAATTTCCTCTCCCGAACCCAGCCTCTCGCACAGTGCCATGCGTACGGGGTAGCCCACCATGGGGGCGATCTTCCGGATTCCCTCCAGCCCCTCCTCCCGAAGCACGGCCCCCACCCGGCCGAGGTCGGAGCAGAGGTTGTAGGCTCCCTCCAGCGCCTCCCGAACCCTCTTGCGTTCGGCCTTCAACGCGGCTTCCTCGCCCGAGGGGGGGAGGACCGTCTGGACCAGGGCGTCGAGGATGGTGGCGTCCCCGACCCCCAGGCGAAGCCGTCCCATGACAAATCGGCAGACAAATCGGGCGGAGAGGGGGGAGATGTCAGCCAGAAGGCGCGAAAGCTTAAGGATCTTGTCGTCCTGGGATCCCGTCCCCGAGAGACGGGAGATCCCGAGAAGGCGATCGTAGACCGCGGCAAGAGAGACCGGAGGCCTCTCGCCGGGAGGGAGGAGGCTCTCGGCGAGCAGCCCCGGGTCCCCCATGGCCGCAAGACGCTTCTTGAGGTCGGCCTCGGACAGGGGAGCCCCCAGGGTCTCCAGGGCGCGACCGATGGCGCGAAGGAGGAGGCTCCCCGCCATCCCCATGGGCTCTCCGGCAAAGGAGGGCATGAGCTGGCCCTGAACCATGTACAGGGCCTTGGCCGTCTCGTCGGGAGAGAGCTCCGACAGGAGAACGGAGAGGCCCTTCGCCAGATCGATGCGTCCGGAGGTCTTTTCCAGGGACTCAAGCCCCACGGCAAAACGGTCAAAAATCACAAAAACCTCCCGGATCTCATTGAGTGGCGCCCACATTCTTGACGGACGCGTCTCGATTTCGGCAACACCTTGGGATATGATGAAGCGAGAATGCAGGAGAACGTGCAACCCTCAGAAAGATCGGGTCCGCAGAAATCACCGAGGATCTGAACGCGAGGAGACGATGATGACAAGGAATCTTTCCAGGGACTCTTCCCGAGCGGCGACATCCCCGCTGGCATTCCTGCTTGCGGGGGTTGTCCTCGCCGCGGGGCTTTCCGGCTGCAGCGCTTTCACCTTCAACGGCCACACCTTCGGAGGCTCCGATGGCCAGGCGCAGGCCTCCGGAACCTCCGCCGCCGACACGGGAGATAGCGTATCTCCGGCAACCCCCGGCCCCATCCCCCCCGCCTTCTCCTCGGGAGAGCATCTGGGCAAGACCGAGCCGCTGGGACTCGCCCCTCTGGGCCAGGACCAGAGCCCCCGCTCCCAGCTCATGAACGAGGGAACCCTCGGATATATGCTCGACCATCTCTTCGGGGGAACCAATCCCAGAATCTCCGCGCCCTACCTCCCGCCGGCCACCTACAGCACCACGACGGCCGGAGGGGTTCCCGGAGGCCTCTGGCCCGGCAACTGGTGGATCGAAGGGCAGGGAGGAGGATACAACCTGGTCCACCTCCCCTGACCTGCCTCAGATGGGGAGCGGGATCCCCTCCCCAGGGACCCGGCCAGCGGCCAGGACTCGGGGCTAGGGCTTGTTCCCCCCAGGGGCGGGCTTCACAGGGGGAGGGGTTGACGGGGTGACGGTGCGCGCCGCCAGGATGTGGCTCCACATGGCCTTGGCCTTGTCCCACTGTCCCTGGTTCATCGTCGTCTGGACCCGGTAAAGGCTCTTGATGGCATGGTAGGTGAGCTCTCCCCGGAGATTGCTGATCTCCTCCAGGACGGGCTTCACCTTCTGCAGGTCGATGGGGTACTTTCCGACCTCGCCCGAGAGCATGACCGCATCCTTCTGAATTCTCCGTCCGATCTCTTCGCTTCGGCTCCGGAAGTCCCCCTGGATTTCGCGGAGGGCCGAGGTCTGTCCGGCGGTGAGCCCCAGAGCAGGCCCCTCAGTGGGGATCCATGTGAGGAAGAGATCCGTGGACACCACGCTCGTCTGGAGGGCCGACAGATCCCCCGCCCGGGAAGACGCCGGGGAGAGAGCAATGGCTCCCCCCGAAAGGACGGCCGCAAGGCTGACTCCCGCCAGAATCCGGGGAAAGAGTCCTCTCCGATTTTCAATCACCAATTTGACCCTCCTGAAAGACCTCGTTTGACCGTTGTCCCGGATTTCCCCCTCGGCCCTCGCCATGAAGAGCGCGACCCTCATCCGACACCCGAGGGTCGCATCCGGATCGACTCAGGACTCCATTATCGGTCAAAAGCCCCCGATCTACAACTGCTCCGAAGAGCGTCGTTTCACGATTCCAGGGGAGCCGCCGCAGGAAAGCTCCCGCCCCCGATCGGCAATTTTTCAACGGGAGAGGGCCCATGGTACATTTGATGCGCCATGACGACCCTGACCTCCCTCACATCGACCCTCAAATCCACATTCCCGGCCAGCGCTGGAGGTCCCTCCCGGCGCCTTCGCCTTCTGATCTTCCTGGGAGCGGGGGGAGGGTTTGGCGCCCTCTTCGACACCCACTCCCTCAAAGTCCCCTTCTTTCCGGTGATCGCCCTGCTCCTTTTTCCCTTCTTCCTGATCGCTCCCCGCACCGGGCGAGAGGGGTTCGGGGAGGGCTTCCTCTTCGGTCTTTCGGCCAATCTCGTCGGCGTCCGGTGGATCACCGTGAGCATGGAAGAGTATGGCCATATTCCTCCCCCTCTGGCCCTCGGAGGACTCACGCTCTTCTCCCTCTACCTGGCCCTTTACCCCGCCCTCTTCCGAACCCTTTCCTGCCGTCTGGGATTCTGGGACCCCGCCGCCCGCTCCCTCAGGCCGCGAAGCCTCTGGATGGCCCCGGCCCTCTGGGTCGTCTGCGATGCGGGAAAGGACGAAGTCCTGACGGGGTTCCCCTGGAATCCCCCGGGCTCCCTCCTCTTCGACCATCCCCTTCTGGCCCTTCCCGCCCGGATCGTCGGGACCACCGGGCTCTCCTTTCTCATTCTTCTGGAAACGGCGCTTCTGGCCTTTGCCCTTTCCCGCCTCCCCCGGGCCGGGACTCCCCGGAAAGCCCTCTGGCTTCTTCTTCCGGCGGGCCTTTTGTCCCTCTGGCTCCTCTGGGGATTGGCCCTGGAGAACGGGACCGATCACTCCCCGTCCTTGCCGGTCGCCCTCATCCAGGGAAACATCCCCCCGGACAGGAAGTGGTCTCCGGAGACCCTCCGGGAGACCCTCTCCCGGTACCTTGCCCTCTCGCGCCAGGGTGTGGGCGAAGGCGCCCGATTGCTCGTCTGGCCGGAAACGGCCCTCACCGTCGTCTACAACGCTCCGAGGACCCGGCTCCCTCCCCTTCTCGCCCCGACACTCTCCCCCCCCGGGTCCGCCGACGTTCCGCTGCTCACCGGGGCCATCGGAGAACGCCCGGATCCCGACTCGCCCGTGGGGCTCTCCTTCACCAACTCCGCCGTTCTCTATTCCCCCGGGGGAAAGGTCGTCGCGGCCTACGACAAGCGCCACCTCGTTCCCTTCGGAGAGTTTCTCCCGCTGCCCTCCCTCTTCGGATGGCTTCGTCCCATGACCGGGATCACCGGCGACATGGCCCCGGGCGATCGCCCCGTCCTCTTTCCCCTGCCGAAGGGGGCGGGAGAGGTGGCCCCCCTGATTTGCTATGAAGCCCTCTATCCCTCTCTCTCCCGAGAGAATCTGGGACAGGGAACTCTGTTGGCCGTGATCTCCGATGACGCCTGGTTCGGAAACACCAGCGCTCCCTGGCAACTCTTCCGGGAGTCGGGAATGCGGGCGGCCGAAGACGGCGTCTATCTCGTGAGAGCGGCCAACACGGGGCTGAGCGGGATCGTGGCTCCCGACACCACCGTTCCCGCCATTGGCCCCCTCTTCCGGCAGGCCGTGGTGACCGGAAATGTCCGTCTCGAGGCCGGAGAGACCTTTTACCGTCGGCACGGAGAGTGGGTCCTGCGCCTCTGCCTCTCCTCGCTCCTCTTTGCGGCGGCCCTCCTTCCGCTTCTCAGGAAGCCCTCCCCCCCCTCGTCCGAGGAGGCCTCCTGACAGCCCCAGGAAGCCACAGGACTCCGCCTTCCTCGCACCCCGAGGCCGACAGGACGTCTTCGGGCCCTCCCGCCAACCTTTATTTTTCAACCACTCTTGCAGTAACATAGGCCTCTCCTCGCGATTCTCCCCCGGAAGGGCGAGACGTCAGGGGATCCCTGTCCCCTTCCATCGATTGAAAGGACCGCTCCGTGAACGCCGACCATCTCGACATCCAGGAAATCAGAGACCGATTCTTTACGAACCGGGAGAGGTTCGCCCAGCTCCGGAGGCATCTTTGACCCGGAGAGACTCTCGCTGACCATCGAACAGTTCGAGGCCCAGAGCGCCGACCCCCAGTTCTGGAAGGATGCGGAACGGGCCACACGGCTTCTCAAGGAAAAGCGGCGGATCGAAAAAAGGCGGGATCTTCTGAAGGAGATTTCCCAGGAGGAGGCTGAAATCGAGGCGGCGCTGGAAATGGGCGAGGACCCCGAGATCCTCGGAGAGGCGGCCCGAATCCTGCCGCTTTTCGAATCCCGGATCGACCAGCTGGAGCTCGAGGAGATCCTCTCGGACGAATATTCCGACAATCCGGCCCTCCTTGAGATCCACCCGGGGGCCGGAGGAACCGAGTCCCAGGACTGGGCCCAGATGCTCGTCCGGATGTACCTTCGCTGGGCCGAATCGAAAGGCTACGAGACGGCCGTCATCGATCTCCAGCCCGGGGAGGAGGCGGGGATCAAGAGCGCGACCCTCCGGATCCGGGGCGAATCGGCCTTCGGCTACCTTCAGGCCGAAAGCGGGGTCCATCGCCTGGTCCGCATCTCCCCCTTCGATGCGGCCAAGCGCCGCCATACCTCCTTTGCCTCCGTCTTCGTCTACCCCGAGATCGAAGGGGCGGTCACGGTGGAGATTCGCGACGAGGACATCCGCATCGACACCTTCCGCGCCTCCTCCGCCGGAGGCCAGCACGTGAACAAGACCTCCTCGGCCGTCCGGCTCACCCACATCCCCACCGGGATCGTGATTTCAAGCCAGAACGAACGCTCCCAGATCCAAAACCGCGAGATGGCCTTCAAGGTGTTGAAGGCCCGCCTGTTCGAACTGGAGCGGCAGAAAAAGAAGGCCGAGCTCGATGCCATCTCCGGAGCGGAGAGCAAGAAGGAAAACGCCTGGGGAAGCCAGATCCGGTCCTACGTTCTCCAGCCCTACCAGATCGTGAAGGACCACAGGACGGGGATCGAATCCTCCCGGGTCGACGAAGTCCTCGACGGGAAGATCGACCTCTACATCCGGGGATACCTCCTGGCGCGATGGGAAGGGAAGCTCTTTTCCGGAAAGGACGACCTCCCCGACCTCTAATCGAGGGCAATCCGGGCTATTCCTGCCTCCACGGAGCCGGCATGACCAAAAGGCTCAAGACCTCGGAAAACCCGCGCCGTCTCCAGGCGGAGAGTCGCGGGACCTCCGTCCGCGCCATCACCTCCACCGTCTCCACGTTCGCCTCCCGAAACCACTGCAGAAGGGCCTGATAAAGCCTCTCCCCCTGTCCCTTTCTCCGGACCTCGGGCGCCACATACCAGTGCATGATGTTCCCCGCCCGGGAGGGCGTTCCGTAGAGCCGCTCGTAGACCGACCCCAGGATAAAGCCCGCCGGGGGAGAAAGCCGTCGATCAGGATCGGGGGGATCCGGAACCAGAAGATACCCCCGGTAGCTCCCCGGTTGGGTCAGCATCCGCCGGAAGGCCGACTCCGCCCGGGAGACGCCATCCTCTCCCACGCGAAAATGAGGAGGAGATTCTTCCAGCATGAGCTTCTCCCAGAGGATCGCCAAGGCCGGAGCATCCCGCACCTGAGCCTCCACGACGCGAAGCTCTTCCCGATCCTCTCTTCCGGGCGAAGATTCTGGGTCCATCGATTGACCTCCCTCGAAAATTCATGACGAGCATGGCTCCGGAGACCTCCGGAGGCGGGGAGAAGTCCCCCCGACCCCACTTCCGGCTCCTCGTCAAACAGTAACAAATCAGGGGACTTGACTCCACCCATCCGAATCCGGAACGATAAGGGAGAGTCAAGTTTTCTTTCCGACACCAAGGAGACGTTCGTGGCATTGTTTTCAAGGGGGGACAGCTCGAGCTGGTCCGCCGCCTTCCAGAGCTTTTCCCGACAGCTGGCCGTCATGGTCGTGGCGGGGCTTCTCATGATCGGCGGAGGAGCCTTCTATGGAATGCACGAGCTGGCCTCTCCGGAGGTCCACCGCAAGCTCGCCGAAAGCACCCACCTTCTTCTCGTCGGCCGCTATCCCACCTTCGAGGAGGCCCTGGGGGCTCTCGAGCGGCGGGTTCCCGGCACGCTCAAGACATTTCCCTATTCTGCCGATACGACAGTATGGTTCGGGAGGCTCGCCCTCTTCGGGGCGGCCTTTCCCGATGCCAGAGGGATCATCAGAAAAGAGCCTGCGGGATATACCCTTTACGAAGAGGACTGATCGTCATGGATCGACGGCCGCCCGTCTTGAGAACCCCCTCTCCGGAGTTCCGGAGACCCGACCCGGCGGGATCGCCTTGCCAGCCCCCGTTTGACTCACGGCTCTCATGGGAGGGAGGGACGCCATGCCCATAGAGATTCCCCTTTTTCCTCTTCCGAATGTCGTTCTCTTTCCCAAAACCCTTCGGCCTCTTCACATCTTCGAACCCCGCTACCGGAAGATGATTGAGGCCGCACTGGAGGGCGAGCACCTGGTGGGCATGACCCTTCTCAAAGAGGGCTGGGAGGAGCAGTACGACCAGTCTCCCCCTGTGGAAAAGCGGGGAACCCTGGGCAAGATCGTCCAGAGCAACCGACTTCCCGACGGTCGATATTATATCACCCTCCTCGGGATCTCCACCTTCGACATCGAAGAGGAGACCTCCCTGCAGGAGTGGCGAACGGGCCTCGTCTCGGTTCTCCGCCCGGAGACGCGCTGGCCCCTGGCCCAGGCCGACATGGACAGGATCAGCTCCGTCGTCGGCGATGTGCTGGCGCAGTGGGACCTCACCTCCGAGCTCAAGTGGATCAACGAATCGGCCAAGGACCCGATTTCCCTGCTCCAGCACTGGTCCGCCTTCCTTCCCCTGACCGCCACCGAGAGGCAGTTCCTCCTGGAGTCCCCCGACATCCGGACCCAGGCCGGGAGGCTTTACGATCTCCTGCTCTTCAAGAAGATCACCTTCGAAACGGAGATGGCGGAGGAAAACCACACCGACGGGGCGAGCGACCTCTTCTTCGATGTTTGACAAGATCGACGAAGGCCGGGTTCTGGAGGGACACCACAAGGCTCTCCGCCTCGTCTCCCCCCCCGGACTTCCCCCCTTTCTTCATGCCATCCACCATCCCCGGGCGATCTTTCCGGAAGAGCTGTGGGGACAGGAGCTCGCGGCAGAGACCCTCCGAAAAAATCTTGAGGGTCTTCTGCACGGACTTCCCCCTCTTCCGGCCCTGGTTCACGGCCATCGGGGCACCGGCAAGACCTCCCTGGTCCTCTCCCTCTGGAATGAATGGAACCGCACCCCCGAACGCCCTCCCCTGCGACTTGTTCAGGCCGACGTCACCGGGATTCCCTACATTGCCCCCCTCGTCGACCTTCTTTCGCTTCGTTCGGAGCCGTACCTTCTGCTCCTCGACGACCTGGCCTTCTCCCCCCGAGACTCGGAGTTTCGCCAGTTCAAGGCCTTTCTTGACGGCGGCGCCATGGCGCCGCCCGACAACCTGGGCCTTGTCGTCACCACCAACATCCGGAACCTCCTCCCCGAGTCCCGATCCGCCCGGGGAGACTCCCTCCATGCCGAAGAAGAGGCCGACGACACCCATGCCATCCGGGACCGATTCGGGATCGTCCTCTCCTTTGACGAGCCCGATGTGGAGACCTACCTCTCGATCGTACTCCGAAAGGCCCGCCTCGCCGGCCTCCTTCCGCCCGACCCGTCCGAGAAAGACCTTCTCTTCCGACTGGCGGACTGGCAGGCAAGCTCCCGGGAGACCGCCGATGTTCCCGCCGATCCTCCGGTGCGTCTTCTGATCGCCGCCCTCGCCTACTCCCGGGGACGGGGCTCCCGCTCCGGACGGACGGCCCGGCAATTTGTCGATCTCGCCCTCCGCGGCCTCCTCAGGGACATTCCGGACAAAAACTCATTTAAGCCCTCTTCGTAGAACAAAAACTCAACAAGACCTCCCCAAACCCTCCATTGATCTCGCAAAAAGATTCCGTTAAGATAATAAGATTATTCGACCAGAACAGAGGGGGATTTATGCTGTCTCACGACCTTCCCATGGGGCTGACTTTCGACGATGTCATCCTCGTTCCCCGTTTTTCCGACTTTCTTCCTGCCGACACCGATACCAGCATCGTTCTTCAGGAGGGGATCCGGCTCAACATTCCGGTCCTTTCCGCGGCCATGGACACCGTCACGGAGGCGAGGCTCGCGATCGCCCTGGCCCGAGAGGGGGGGATGGGGGTCATTCACCGGGCGCTCTCTCCCGAAGACCAGGCTCACGAGGTCGACAAGGTCAAGAAGTCCGAAGCCGGGATGATCACGGACCCCATCACCATCGACCCGGACGAAACCGTCGGCCGGGCGCTTGAGATCATGCAGACCTACCGCATCTCGGGGATCCCTGTGGTCAAGGACAAGAAGCTCAAGGGAATCGTGACCAACCGGGACCTTCGCTTCGAGACGATCCATACCCGCAAGGTCTCCGAGGTCATGACCTCGAAAAATCTGATCACCGCCCCCGTGGGAACGACTCTCGACGCCGCCAAGAGGCTCTTTCAGGAGCACCATATCGAGAAGCTTCCGGTGGTCAACGACAAGAACGAGCTCGATGGATTGATCACCATCAAGGACATCGAGAAGAAGATCAAGTACCCCCACTCGGCCAAGGACGCACGGGGACGTCTTCTCGTCGCAGCGGCGATAGGGGTGGGCGAGCCGGCCATCGAGCGGGCCCGGCATCTGGCCAAGGCCCAGGTCGACATGCTTGTGATCGACACCGCCCATGGACACTCCACCGGAGTTCTTCAGATGATCCGGGAGATCCGGAAAAACCATCCCTCCATCCCCGTGATGGCCGGCAACATTGCGACCGGAGACGCCGCAGAGGCCCTGATCAAGGCGGGAGCCAACCTTCTCAAGGTCGGCGTCGGACCCGGATCCATCTGCACCACCCGCATCATCGCCGGGGCAGGGGTGCCGCAGCTGACGGCCATCTCCGATGTGTGGCAGGTTGCCAAAAAGTCCGGAGTTCCTGTCATCGCCGATGGAGGGATCAAGTTTTCGGGGGATATGGTCAAGGCCCTCGCCGCCGGCGCCTCCGCCGTCATGCTCGGATCCCTGCTCGCCGGCACGGAGGAGTCTCCCGGAGAGACCGTCCTCTTCCAGGGACGCTCCTACAAGACCTACCGCGGCATGGGATCGATCGGCGCCATGGAGCGGGGGGGCGGCGACCGCTACAACCAGCCGTCCGGCTCCCGGAAATGGGTTCCCGAAGGCATCGAGGGGCGGGTTCCCCACAAGGGGCGCCTCTCGGACATGATCTACCAGCTCTCGGGGGGACTCCGCTCCGGCATGGGCTATTGCGGCTGCCGGACCGTCAAGGAGCTCCAGGAAAACGCCAAGTTCGTCCGGATCTCCCCCGCGGGCTTGAGAGAGAGCCATGTCCACGACGTCATCATTACCAAGGAAGCCCCCAATTACCGTCGCGAATGGGACGACGCCTGATCCCATCGTCCTTACTCTCTAGAAAGATTTCACGCCCGTGACGCCATCCCCTGTCCTCATTCTCGACTTCGGCTCCCAGCTGACACAAAATATCGCCCGCCGGGTTCGGGAGATGGAAATCTATTCGGAGATCCTTCCGGCCTCCGCCCCCCTCTCAGAAATCCGCCGACGCCAACCGCTTGCCCTGATCCTGTCGGGGGGCCCATCGTCCGTTTACGAGCCGGGGGCTCCCGCCCTCGATCCCGCCCTGCTCGACCTGGGGCTGCCGATCCTGGGGATCTGCTATGGCATGCAGATCCTGGCCCATGTCGCCGGGGGAAAGGTTGAGCGGGCAAAAGTCCGCGAATACGGAGTCCAGCCCTTTACCCCGGCCAAGGATGTTTCCCCCCTCTGGGACCTCTTCCGCCCCGCCTCCCCCGTCCTGATGAGCCACGGAGACAACATCATCACCCCTCCCCCGGGGTTCACCGTCGCGGGACGCACCGAGACGACTCCGGTGGCGGCCATGGAAAACCGCAAAAAAGGCATCTACGGGGTCCAGTTTCATCCTGAAGTCACCCAGACGGTGGCGGGGGTGGACTTTCTCCGTCACTTTCTGCGCGATATCTGCGGCATCACAAAAAACTGGACCCTCAAGGGCTATCTCGACCGGCATGTCGAGGAGATCCGCGCCCGAGTGGGAACGGACCATCTGATCTGCGCCCTCTCGGGAGGCATTGATTCGACGGTGACCGCCCTCCTCTGCCACAGGGCCCTGGGCGAGCGTTTCCATGCCTTTTTCGTGGACAACGGCCTTCTCCGCAAGAACGAACTTTCCGAGATGGACAGGGATCTTTCCTCTCTGGGGATCCCCCTGGAGATCATCGACGCCCGCCAGCTCTTTCTCGACCGCCTCAAGGGAGTGGCCGACCCGGAAAAGAAGCGAAAGACCATCGGGAGAACCTTCATCGATGTCTTCGTCCGGGAGGCGCGCCGCCGGGGAACCTACCGCTACCTCGCCCAGGGAACCCTCTACCCCGACGTCATCGAAAGCGTCTCCTCCTTCGGCGGACCTTCGGCCGTCATCAAGAGCCATCACAATGTCGGAGGGCTCCCGAAGCGCATGCCATTCCAGCTTGTCGAACCCCTTCGGGAACTTTTCAAGGACGAGGTCCGACGGCTCGGTCGCGAGCTGGGTCTCTCCGACCGCTTTGTCTCGCGGCAACCCTTTCCCGGGCCGGGGCTTGCCATCCGCATTCTGGGATCCGTCTCCCCGGAACGTCTCCATATCCTCCGGGAGGCCGACGCCATCGTGCGGGAGGAGGTGGAAAACTCCCCCCTCCGCTCCGAGCTCTGGCAGTATTTCGCCGTTCTTCTTCCGGTCAAGTCGGTCGGAGTCATGGGCGACGCCCGGACTTATGAAAACGTCGCCGCCATTCGAGCCGTCTGCTCTGTGGACGGCATGACGGCCGATGTCCATTATCTTGATCCGGGCCTTCTCGGCCGGATCTCGCACCGCATTATCGCCACCGTTCCCGGAATCAACCGGGTGGTCTTCGATATCTCCCCCAAGCCACCTTCCACCATCGAGTGGGAGTAAAGGATCCCGACATGACAACCCCAGGGTCCGACCCCGACCAGACCGCCTCCGACGAACCCGAGACCCCCGAAGAGGCCGATGGTCGCCTCAGGCTCCACAAGATCCTCGCCCATCGGGGAGTTGCCTCCCGGAGAAAGTCCGAGCAGCTGATTGCGGCGGGCTCGGTCACGGTGGACGGAGAGGTTGTCACCGAACCCGGGACACGGGTCGACCCCAAGCACCAGGTGATCCTTGTCGATGGACGTCCTCTGCCCCGGGAGCCAGAGACCTTCCTCTTTCTCTTCTACAAGCCCAAGGGCGTCGTCTCCACCCTCTTCGATCCGGAAGGCCGGCCGACCCTCCGGGACTACTTTCCCGGCATCGATCCCCTTCTCCACATCGGACGGCTCGACTTTCAAACGGAGGGGGCGCTCCTTCTCACCAATAACGGGGATCTCTCCCAACGCATTCTCCATCCTCGTTTCGAAATTCCTCGCACCTACCTTGTGAAAATCCAGGGAGGGATGTCTCCGGCGCACCTCGAACGGATGGCCCGGGGGGAAATTCGTCTCGACGGACGGCCGGTGGTCCCCCTCGAGCTCGTCCCAGAACGGCAGACCTCCACCAATGCCTGGTACCGCATCACCCTCACCGAGGGAAGAAATCGCGAGGTTCGACGACTCTTCGAGACGCTGAACTATTTTGTTCTAAAACTTGTCCGGACGGCCTTCGGTCCCCTGACCCTCGCCGGCCTCGAACCCGGAGAATACCGCACGGTCACCCCTCACGAGACCGAGCTTCTCCTCGCCGGGACCCGCCCCCAGATCCTTCCAAAAAACCTCGACTCCCGATTTTCCCGACGCGACGATGACGGGGCGCCTCCCCGTCCTGAAGGGCGAAGAAGAGGCGGGGAGGAGAAAGAGGGACAGGGATTTCGCACGCCTCGCAGGACGACGGGAAAGAGTGCCCCTCCCAGAGGAGAGGGCGCTGACCGTCCTTCCCGGCCCCGATCGGGTGATTCGAGGGGAAGTGCCTTCCCGAAGACCCCTCGGACAGAGGGCGAGCGTCCTGCCGGAGTTCGACCCCACCGGGAGGAGTCCGGCAGGGAAAGGGGGGCGGTCTCCCGCCCCCGAACATTCGAAGGAGGCTCACGCCCCGAACGACCGGCCCGTCGCGAATGGTCCGAACGGCCAGAACGAACGGAACGGCCGGAGCGAGGCGAAAGAACGGCCCGTTCAGAGGGACGCCCCCAAAAGGCAGACCGCGGAGAGTCCTCGACGCCCCGTCTGGGGCGTCGATTCCCGGGGGAGATTGACGACCGTCCGATTCCCCGGACGCGAAAGTTCTCGGGGGCCGAACGTGGTGAACGGCCGGCCCGTCGAGAATGGTCCGAACGGCCGGAGCGGGCCGATAGAGAGACGCGTTCGGAGGAGCGCCCCCAAAGGCGATCTTCGGGATATTCCCCCCGCGATGAAAGGCAGGAACGGCCACGACGGGAGAGCGTCAGGAGAGAGGGACAACCTGCCTCCTCTCCGTCGCGCCCTGGGAGGCAATACGCCAACGACCAGGACCGCCCCTCCCGTCCGCGTTCCGATCGCTTTGAAAGACCCGAGCGCCCCGCCTCTCGGGGAGAGCGCGAAGAAGGGCGTTTTGATCGGACCAGAAAACCCTATTCGCCGACAGGCCGGCCCTCCGCTCCAAGATCAGCCGCTCCCCGGGAACGGGGTCGCGAGGATCGCCCGAGCCGCGCCAACGACGAGGGTCGACGAGAGAACTCCTTTGGGGATGAGAGAAAACCCCGATCTCCCCAAGGGCGTCATGAGCGCTCCGAAAGGCCGGAATCTCGCTCCCGGAGCGCTGGCGGGCCCTCCTCCCGTCGGAGTGGGCCATCGTCGAAACCGGGCCGGCGCCCCCCGTCGGCATCCGCTCCCGCGTCCCGGGGGCCCCGAACTCCGGGACCGACGAAACGGGGAGGCCGGCGTTGACCCTTCCGCTTCGCTCTCCTCGTGACACTCTCGGGGGTTATGTGATTCTTCCCCGCCTTATCGACAAGGTCCGTGCCCACTTTCGGGGAGAGCTTCCGGAGGACTATCGTCCCAACCTTCTCCGGCCGGTGGACCCGGGAATCGGCCTCTTCCCCCTTGACGGACGCTTCCTGGCCTTCAAGGAGCTTGACCCCGGAGAGCTCGAGGCCGCGATTCTTCGGGCCCCTGACGATGCGGCCGTTCTGGCCTTTGTCGAATCCCACGGGCGCAAGAGGAGCGAGAGGGAAAAGGAGGAGTGGCGACGCGCCATCGAAGAGGCCCCTGCTGACGAAAAGCGGACGGCCCACCGAAAGCGGACCTATCCCACCCTTGCCCACCGGCCCGACATCGGAGCGCTCTCTCCCTTCGACCTGATCGACCTCGATGAAGGTCGTCCGCTTCCCTGAGATCTGACCGGACCCGGTCAGGACAGGAGCATGGAAGAGGCTCTCTCCTGTGCTACAATGAGCCCGGCGGTCCCGAAAGGACAGCGCTCAGGACCCTTTTCCCCATGGCCCATTCCGGGGATCCGGCTGGACATCCCCCCGGATCCCCCTAACCCCGAGGATTTTTCATGTACCGTTCGCACCCTGTCTCCGACCTCTTCACCTCTCCCCCCGGAACCCCCGTCACCATCGCCGGATGGGTCCAGACGATCAGAGACCACGGCGGCCTTCTCTTCATCGAACTTCGGGACCGCTCCGGCCGGATCCAGTGCGTTGTCGACGCCAAGGACAATCGTCTTCTGGAAGAGGCGGCCAAGACCCTTCGGGACGAATGGGTGATCTCTCTCCATGGCACCGTGGGGATGCGGCCCGAGGGAACGGTGAACGCCTCCGTGGCCGGAGGGGACCGCGAGGTCAGGGTCACCCAGCTGACCATCCTGAACTCCGCAAAAACCCCGCCCTTCCCGGTGGGGACATCGGAGGAGGTCTCGGAGAGCCTCCGACTGACCTACCGGTACCTCGACATGCGCTCTCCCCGGCTTCTGGAGGCACTGAGGTTCCGATCGGAGCTCACGGCACTGATCCGGAACCACATGACCGCCTGCCAGTTCTGGGAGATCGAGACCCCCCTTCTCACCCGTTCCACCCCTGAAGGGGCCCGGGACTTTCTGGTTCCCTCCCGGCTGGAAAAGGGATCTTTCTATGCGCTGCCCCAGTCTCCCCAGCTCTTCAAGCAATTGTTGATGGTGGGAGGTCTTGAGAGATATTTTCAGATCGCCCGCTGCTTCCGGGACGAGGACCTGCGCGCCGATCGGCAGCCGGAGTTCACCCAGGTGGACATCGAGGCCTCCTTCCTGACGCGGGATAAATTTTTGGGAATCATCGAGGAGCTCTTCTGCGACATCTTCCAGAAATTCCGCGGCGAGACACTCTCCCGACCCTTCATGCGCCTGACCTACGACGAGGCGATGAACCGCTATGGAAGCGACAAGCCCGACCTCCGCTACGACCTTCCCATCGTCGATCTCACGGACCTTGCCCGTAACACCCAGTTTTCAGTCTTTACCAGTGCCGTGGCGGCGGAGGAGGGAACGGTTCGGGGGATCCGCTATCCGGGGGGGGCCGCCCTCAGCCGGAAGGAGATCGAAGACCTCACGGCCTGGGCCATGGGACAGGGGGCAAAGGGCCTCGCCTGGATCAAGTCGGAGACAGGGGGACTCGCCAGCCCCATCCTCAAGTTTATCCCGGAGGAGGTCCAGAAGGGGGTGAAGGAGCGACTGGAGGCTCAGCCCGGAGATCTCCTTCTCTTCATTGCCGACACCCGAAAGACCGCCCTGAGGATCCTGGGAGCCCTCAGGCAGCATGTGGCGGAGCGGGCCGGACTCATCGACCGGGCCAAGACCTCCCTGTTCTGGGTGGTCGACTTTCCGCTTCTGGAATGGAACCCCGATGAGAAACGCTACGAGGCGATCCATCACCCCTTCACCGCCCCCCATCCCGACGATCTGGGGATCCTGTCGGAGACCCCGGAGAAGACACGGTCCCTGGCGTATGACCTCGTGCTGAACGGAACGGAAGTGGGGGGAGGAAGCCTCAGAAACCACGAGCTCGAACTCCAGCGACGGATCTTCGACCTGATCGGACTCTCCGAAGAGGAGGCCACCCGCAGGTTCGGCTTCCTCCTGGAAGCACTCTCCTTCGGGGCCCCGCCTCACGGGGGCATGGCCATCGGACTCGACCGGCTGGCAATGATTCTCTTGGGACGGGATTCCATCCGGGAGGTCATGGCCTTCCCCAAGACCC
This sequence comes from Nitrospirota bacterium, assembly GCA_021828375.1. Classification (GTDB taxonomy): domain Bacteria; phylum Nitrospirota; class Leptospirillia; order Leptospirillales; family Leptospirillaceae; genus UBA4572. Next base: position 62,548 of record JAKARS010000005.1, on the reverse strand, counting down.
AGAAAGGATCCTGTCTTCTCACGGAGGCTCCCTCCCCTGTGGATGGAGGTCAGCTCAAGGAGCTGGGCATCCGCCTCTCTTAAGGGTTCGGCATTACTCCTCCGGGACCTCATCGGGGATCTGGTATTTGATCATCCGGTACCGGAGCTGGCGGGGCGTCACTCCCAGGGCCCGGGCCGCCCGGGTCTTCACATACCCGTAGCGTTTGAGGACCGTCTCGATCTGCTCCCGCTCAAGAGAGCCGACCGCACCCAAAAGCCCCTTGTCTCCTCCCGGCTCGGGGAAGGACCGCCGGGTTGACATCTCCGGGCGCTCCTCCCGCTCTCGTTCCGACGGCATCTCCGTCCGTCCGGGACGGGGGTAGAGCGTCATCGCCTTGCGAACGTCCTCCAGGGCAATTTTTTCCTCCCGGGCCATGACCACCAGTCTCTCCACCATGTTCTCAAGCTCCCGCACATTGCCGGGCCACTCATAATCCACCAAAAGATCGATCACCCCCTCCCCCAGGGTCACCGAGCGGGCGTTATCCGTGTTGAACTTGTCGATGAAATGGTTGACAAGCAAAGGAATGTCTTCCCGGCGATCGCGAAGGGGGGGAAGGACCAGGGGAACCACGTTGAGGCGGTAGTAAAGATCCTCCCGGAACTGATTGCGCCGGATCAGCTCCTCGAGGTTGCGATTCGTGGCCGCGACTATCCTCACATCCACCGGAATGACCCGCTGTCCCCCCAGACGCTCCACCGAACGCTCCTGAAGGACCCTCAGGAGCTTCACCTGGACCGCAGGCGAGACCTCCCCGATCTCGTCGAGGAAGATTGTCCCGCCCGCCGCCGCCTCGAACTTTCCCGGACGGGACAGATGGGCGCCGGTAAAAGCCCCCTTTTCATGGCCAAAGAGCTGGCTCTCGAGAAGGGTCTCGGGGATCGCGGCGCAGTTGATCTGAACGAAGGGGTTCTTCGCCCGGGGGCTCATGAAGTGGAGAGCCTTGGCGATGACCTCCTTGCCCGTGCCGCTCTCTCCCAAGATGAGAACGGTGGCTCGGCTTCCTGCGACCTGATGGACGCTTTCGGCGATCTGGTTCATGACCTTCGAGCGGCCGATCCATCCTTCGATGGCATAGCGGCCCTTCAGGGCATGCTCAAGCCGCGTCGCCTCCTCGAGGAGCTTTTTGTTCTCGTGGCTCAGGCGCTGACGAAGAAGAACGGCCTGGGCAATGGTCGACCCGATGATCGAAAGAACCCGCGTATCTTCCTCGAGATCGCGCTCCCCCTGGGACATGTCGCAGTCGGCGGAGAGAACACCGATCTTCTTCCCCTGAAAGATGAGAGGAACGGCGATGAAGGCCGTCTTGGTCCGTCCCTTTCCCTTGCGGCTTCCCGTCCGGTTGAGGAAGCGGGGCTCCGCATCGATATCCGGAACCACAATGGGCTGACCGGTGGAGAGGACCGTTCCGCTGATCCCTTCCCCCGCCTTGAACCTCCCCTTCCGTTTTTCCTCCTCCGACATGCCAAAGGCCAGTTCGGTCATGAGTTCGTCGGTCTGTGCGTCGAGGAGAAGAATGGCTCCCCGGTGGAGGTTGAGCTGGGAGTCCATGATGCCCAGGATGTGAGACAACGCGCTGTCGAGGTCAGGGGAGCTTGCAAGTTCCCGGCTGATCTCGAAAAAGGCCGTCAATTCCTGAATGATCTTCTGTTCGTGATTCATAAGTCCCCGCAAAAAAAAGGCCCGGACAAATAGCTTTGTCCGGGCCCTGTCGTGATTGTCGGGCCCAGGGCTGACTCTCCCCGCGGCACCGTTGCCGAAAAGATGATCCCTTAAAACTCCCTGACTTCTAGATGTCGAAATACAGGAAGAACTCGTGGGGATGAGGACGAAGCCGAATGGCGTCCACTTCCTTCTTTGTCTTTTCATGGATCCAGGTCTCGATGAGCTCCTTGGTGAAGACGCCGCCCTTGAGAAGGAAGTCGTGATCCTTCTCGAGAGCCGCCAGAGCCTGGTCAAGGCTTCCGGGCATCTGCCGGATCTTCTTCTTTTCCCGGTCGGACAGCTCGTAGAGATCCTTGTCGAGGGGAGCCGGCGGCTCAAGCTTGCGCTCAATCCCGTCAAGTCCCGCCATCAAAAGGGCGGCGAAGACGATATAGGGATTGCTCGAGGGATCGGGAGTCCGAAATTCGATGCGCTTGGACTTTTCGCTCTTGGAATACATGGGAATGCGCACGCAGGCCGACCGGTTCCGCTTCGAGTACATGAGGTTGATGGGAGCTTCATAGCCGGGAACGAGACGACGGTAGGAGTTCGTCGTGGGGGCGATGAAGGCCAGAAGGGCCGGCGCATGGTGAATGAGTCCCCCGATGTAATGGCGGGCCATCTCGGAGATGTCCCCGTATCCGCCCTTTTGGTAGAAAAGGTTCTTGCCGGCCTTCCAGAGGCTCTGGTGGACATGCATTCCGGAGCCATTGTCCTGGAAAAGGGGCTTGGGCATGAAGGTCGCTGTCTTACCGTACTTGACCGCGGTATTTTTCACCACGTACTTGTACTTCATGACGTTGTCGGCCATTTTGGTCAGGGTATCGAACCGCATGTCGATCTCGCACTGTCCGGCGGTGGCGACTTCGTGGTGGTGAACCTCGCAGCGGATGCCGATCTGTTCCATGGTCAGGACCATTTCGCTTCGGAGATCCTGCAGGGTGTCGGTGGGAGGAACAGGGAAGTAGCCTTCCTTGTGGCGGACCTTGTATCCGAGGTTGGGATCCTCCTCCCGGCCGGTGTTCCAGGCACCTTCAATGGAGTCCACGGAATAGTGGGAGAAGTTCGAGCTCGAACCGTAGCGAACGTCATCGAAGACGAAGAATTCGCATTCGGGGCCCCAATAGGAAATATCGGCCACCTTCTTCACGTAGTTTTCGGCCTTCTGGGCGATATGGCGGGGATCCTTGCCATAGGACTCTCCGGTAATGGGGTCCTTGATGTTGCAGATCAGGGAGAGTGTGGGAACCTGGGTGAACGGATCGAGAAAGGCCGTCTTCGGGTCCGGGACCAGAAGCATGTCGGACTCGTTGATGCTCTGGAAGCCGCGAATGCTGGACCCGTCAAATCCCAGCCCTTCCTCGAAGGTCTCTTCGGTGAGCTGGTGGGGAGTAATGGAAAAATGCTGCCAGGTGCCAAACAGGTCGGTAAACTTCACGTCGATGATCTGAACGTTGTTTTTCTTGGCGTAATCAAGCACTTCTTTCGGGGTCATGCGGTCTGGCTCCTGTGTAGGAAGGTCATGAAGGGTCAACGTTCCGGAAAGACGGCGGAACTCTCGGTCATCCGATCACCAAACGGGGGCGAAACACAAAAAAAGGGAGACTCCATGACAATTCATGAAGACTCCCTTGTCTTCGCCCCTTATTCTCGCTCCTGATCTTGGCCCCCCTGGCTCGACTTGTCTGGAAGATCGAGATGTCAACGTCCAGCAGGCTGGAATTGCTTCCGAGGGGAACCTGACGATCCTCCGCCGGAACCTGACGACGGTCCGGAAGAGACGGATGCGTTTTCGCGATACCGTGTAAAAAAATAGTACACGTTGAGAGAAAAAAAGGCAAGATCCTTTCTCGAAATGAACACGGGACGCCCGGGTTTCAAGAAAACCAAGAAAAAACGGCCAACGGATGACTTTGGGCGGAGGGATTCGGTATGATCGGGAAGGGAGCATCACCGGATTCAGTCACCCCTCATCGGAGGTCTCCGTGAGCAAAAGAAAAGTCCTTGTCATCGGCGCCGGATCGGCCGGCCGCTATGCCGCCCGTCAGGCAGCCCGGCTGGGCGCCGAGGTCACCCTGGCCTCTCCTCCCCCCTTCGGGGGCCTCTGCATTCTGTCCGGCTGCATGCCATCCAAGGCCCTGCTCAGGTCAGCCCATGTGTACCACTTTATCCGGACCGGCCTCTCCGACCTTGCACTCTCTCTCGACACCTCCACACTTCGGGCCGACATCTCTGCCATGGTCTCCATGAAGGACGACATGATCCGGGAGATGGCCGAATCCGCGCACCTGAGCGTCACCAACAATCCCGACATCCGCTTTCTTCCTGTCGAGGCCCGCTTCCTCTCTGAAAATTCCGCCCGGGTCGGGGAGGAAACATTACTGTTTGACCGGGCCGTCATTGCCACCGGCTCCCTGCCCCGAATCCCCCCGATCCCTGGAATTTCCCAAGACTGGCTCTGGACATCCGACGATGTTCTTCAGTGTCGCTCACTGCCCCGATCGGTCGTCGTCATGGGAGCCGGACCGATCGGACTCGAGCTGGGTCAGTATCTGGCGATGCTGGGGGTGGAGGTTGAGGTTGTGGAAATTCTCCATCCCTGGAATCGCTCCCTCGATCCACGCTTGGCCGCCGGCTATCTCGAAGCGATCAGAAAGAGTGGCCTCCCCATTCATTTGGGAATGACTGTCCAGAAGTTTGAAACGATTCAGGGGCGGGCCCTCCTGCACGCCACCACCCACGAAGGGACTTCCCGCCAGTTCGACGCTGACCGGGTTCTCTTTGCCACAGGCCGCCAGGCCGCCATCCGAGGACTCGACCTCGATGCCGCCAAGGTCCGACTCACCCCCTCCGAAGCCGTCTCCGTCGACCCCTACCTCCGCACCTCGAATCCCCGGATATTCGCCGCCGGAGACGTGACAGGACAGCTCCCGGTCCTTAACCTGGCCACCTACCATGGAGAGATGGCCGGGACAAATGCCGTTCTCGACAAGCCCTTGCTGGTGGAGGAGCGCACCGTCCCCGTGTCGATCTTTACCGAACCCGAGTTTGCCCGGGTGGGGCTGACCGAAGCCGAGGCCAAGGAGAGGGCCATTCCCGTTCTGACAGGGTATCTCCCCTTCACGGAGCTCGGACGGGCCATCGTCAACAGACAGACTGACGGAGCCCTGAAGATCACCGCCTCGGCGACGACCCGGGAAATCCTGGGCGCAGAAATGTTCGGCGCCGGAGCCGCCGACCTCATTCACCTCATGGGTGTGGCACTTTCTCTCCGGGCCACCATCGACAGCTACCAGAGGATTCTCCACATTCACCCGACCATGGCCGAGATCGTCCGCTATGTCATCGATGAGATGACCGGAGCCCTTTGAGGGGGCACGAGCCCTTCTCGATTTCCACCGTCTTCTGCCACAAGGACATGACCCTATGGTAGGATGTCGGACAAGGTCCCGATCAGGCACAGCTCTGGCATAACCGCGCCGTTGCACTTTGACAAGAAAAGGCCCCATGACCTCTTTTTCCCTCCCGACGACCGTCTGCCGACTTCTTCTCGTCCGCCCACGCCATCTCTCTCCGTCGCGATGGGATCTTGTTGTCCAGACCCTGATGCAGCTGTCGGATCCGGGGGTGCTCCTTGCGGCCGTTGTCGACTCCCACCCCTCCTCCAACCTTCAGATTGTGGCCTCCATGGACGGACTTCCCATCGTCGCCCAAGCCAACGATCTGCCTGCGGGAACCTTCACGCATGTCGTCCTTCCGGATGATGCCCCCGACATCCTCGATTCCGATGGAACGGCCTGGCCTCGCATCGCCTTTTCCGTGGTGGCCCTTTTGGCCGAACAGGTGGCCGCCCGCAACGGTCTCATGGCCATCTTCAACCGCTACCGTTCCTTTGCCCAAAGCCTCACAAACCTGATTCCTCTCGACACGACCTTTTCGTACGAGTCCTTCATCTGCCAGTCGTTGCGTCACCTCCTCTCGGCCAATGCCACGGCCTACTGCGAAGCCGCTCTGAAGGAGCGGTCGGTCACCGTCCTTTCAAGCGACCCGGAGAGCCTCTTTGCCCTGGAGGCCTCCTTTCCCCTGACAGAGGCCATCCGGGAAATTCTCCTTCTCCGGGATCGCTACTTCGACGACCTTGACCCCGATAAGACGGGAATCCTTCACCTTCCCCGCACCGGATCCCGAAGAATCGTCGTTTTCAAGCTCCAGCAGGACACAAATGCCACCATTCCCTTTCTCCTGATCTTTCCCCCGCCCTTTCCCGAAGAAAATCCCCTTCCTGAGTCGGAGTTCCAGAACGCGCTCGAACTGTCGGCTCCGGTCCTTGAGACGAGCCATGCCCTCTTTGCTCACCGGAGCCTCCTCAAACGCAAATCCGAGCATGACCCCCTCACAAAGATCCTTAACCGGGAGTCGCTTGATCTCTTCATCCACAAGGCCTGGAAAGAGGCCCTTTTCAGAAAGACTCCCCTGACACTTCTCATGATCGACATCGACCACTTCAAGCAGGTCAACGACACACTGGGCCACCAGATTGGGGACGAGGTCATTGTCTCCGTGACGGAAAAGATCGCGGGAACGCTTCGTGCCAGAGATGGCTTCGGGAGGTATGGGGGAGAGGAGTTTGTTGTCGTTCTCCCGGAGATCGACAAGGAAACGGGGCTCAGGATTGCAGAACGCATCTTGGGGGCTGTCCGGTCCCTGGCCCATCCCCAGGCCAGAAACATTACCGTGAGCATTGGGGTCGCAAGCTACCCGGCGGACCTCTCTCGGGAAGAGGAGCTTGTGGCGCTGGCCGACCGAATGCTTTATGAAGCGAAGCGGGCCGGTCGAAACCGGGCCGCTGCCGCCCCTTCATCAAGCGTCTAACGGCAGAGGACTCCCTGCCGCTTGAGCGCTCCAAGAAATCCCATTCCCTTCGCCAGAACACTCTCCACGTATTGCCTGTGAGCTCGCCCCACCCGACCGGAAAACCGGCCCAGCATCCCGACGGGATCTCCTCCGGCGAGCCGGAGATCGTGGACCAGAATCAATGACGCAGCCCGGACATTGACATCGATTCCCAAAAGATCGCTCCGACGGATCTCCCTGAGCCCCTGGGGCGACCTCTTGGCCAGGCGTGAACGCCAGAAGCGGTAGTGCACCTGAAAGAGCCCGTAGTCCCCCGACTCAAGGTTCACCGCACCGGGATTGAAGGAGGACTCCTGCTGGGCGACTGCCACCAAAAGGTAGAGCGGGAGATGGGTTCTCCGGGAAGCGGCCATCAAGGCCCCGGCGATCCGGAAAGAGACGGGGAGGGATTCGGCGGGACGGCTGTGCGAGGCAATATACTGGGCTACCGAGGGGAGTGAGCAGGAGTCGGCCCCGGCCTTTTTCGACAGAGGAAAAATGAAGAGGAGGAGAAAAAAGGCACAAAAAAAGAGGGTCTGCCGTGCCACAGACCCTCCCTGACCTTCCGGAAGCTGTCCCGGAAGTCTCAGACCGAAAAGGAGCTTCCGCATCCGCAGGAGCTCTTGGCGTTCGGGTTCTTGATGGCAAATCCCGAACCATAAAGATTCTCGACATAGTCGACGGTCGCACCGGAGAGAAGGGGGTAGCTCTGGGAGTCGATAAAGAGCTTCACGCCAGACTCCTCGATCACCTGATCCATATCCCCAGGAGCCTCCTCGAAGGACATGCCGTACTGAAATCCATGACAGCCCCCTCCGGAAACGTAGACGCGAAGTCCATAGCCTTCCTTGTTTTCCGTCTTCAGATACTCGTTGACCTTTTCAACGGCCTTTTCGCTCATTGTAATCATTGTCTGACTCCTGTCTTTTCCAGTGAAGGTTCCATATTGTATGATGGGCGGGGAGCAGGTCTCCCCGATGAGAGCTTCCGGTCCGGGAAGTCTTCCTGCAACGACTCCCGGAACCGGCCAGAACCGGCGTTTGGGCCGGATTCAATGATAGGCCATGATCTTCCGGTTGCGGCTCACGATGGGAGAAGGCCTGTGGCTACGGTTCGAAAGGATGACCGAGTCCACAATCTCTCCACACAGGAGACACCGCCACCCACGAAAGTTCAGCGAACCCGAATCATCCTTGAGATCGCTGAATTCCTCTTCCACCATCTTCCCATGACATCGCTGACAGTCCATTGCACTCCTCCTTCGTGGAACGGGGAGCCATTCAGGAATCTTTCCCCGTTGCCACAAAAGAGATGCAATTCAGATGCCAAAAAACGAGAAAGAACAAAAAACATTAAACTACTGAAGACTTAAGAGGTCATTCCTCCCCAATCCGCTTCCAAACCCTGCCGGCACCCATCCAAAATCCGTTCTCAATTGAAACACATCGGAATTTTTTTTTGAATTTGAAACACTACCCCCCCGTCAGGAATCGGGAGAGCTGGGGGCCAAAAAAGTAGATTCCGAAGACGACCAGGGCCGGAATGGCCACCGTCAACGCAAAGAGAAGGATCGTCAGGGCCTTTTTCATGAAAGTTCCCCTTTCCGGGAGAGAATCACTCCTCGTAGTCGATCCGACAGACTTCGTATTCGATCTCTCCGGCAGGAACCCGGATCAACACGTTCTCTCCTACGCGATGGCCCACAAGCGCCTTCCCGACAGGGGAGGCCACGGAGAGGCGGCCACGCTTGAGGTCTACTTCTTCCTGTCCCACGAGGGTATAGGTTTTTTCCTCCCCCGTCGAGGTATTTTTCAGGCTGACGGTGGCCCCGAAGGTCACACGATCCCGGTCCTGATGGGCAGGGGAGACCACAATGGCCGTCGAGAGCTTCGCCTCGAGCTCCTTGATCCTTCCTTCGATGAAGGACTGCTTTTCCTTGGCGGCATGGTACTCGGCATTTTCGGAGAGATCTCCGTGGGCCCGGGCCTCGGCGATATCCTGGATGTTCTTGGTGCGATCCACTTTCTTGAGACGCTCGAGCTCTTCCTGGAGCTTGGCGTACCCTTCTTTCGTCATGGGTGTCTGTTGCATGAATCCCCCTGTCTCTGTCCTGTCTGTCTCCATAAGAGAATTGTCGTCTCTTCGAGCTTAAACAAATTTTCGGAGGAAACTCAAGCGCCGGATTCTTCCGAAAGAAGGCGATGGAGCTCCTGAAGGGAGCGGGGACCGGCCGGAGCCTGGTTTTTCTCCAGAGCCAGCACCAGGGCCCGCGCCCCTTCAATCGTTGTGTAATAGGGAATGTTCCGAAGGAGCGTCTCCTGCCGGATGGAGAGCGAGTCCTTCTGGGCCTGTTTTCCGGAGACGGTGTTGATCACCAGCTGAACCTCGCCGTCCTTGATGAGATCGACGATGTGGGGACGTCCTTCCTTGACCTTGAGGACGCGCACAGAGGGAATGTTCGCCAACTCCAAGGCCCGGGAGGTTCCTCCGGTTGCCACAATCCGAAAGCCCATCTCGTGGAGATTTCGGGAGACCTCCACGGCCGCCGGCTTGTCCCGGTCACTGACGCTCACGAAGACCGTTCCTTGCTGCGGAAGTCGCATGCCCGAGGCCTCCTGCGCATCCCGAAAGGCCCCCCCGAAGTTTCCGGAGATTCCCATCACCTCTCCGGTGGACTTCATCTCCGGACTCAAGAGGATATCGGCTCCCCTGAAACGGCGAAAGGGGAAGACGGCCTCCTTGACCGCGGTATAGGGAAGGGGACGGGGGCGGTGTCCGGAAAGGCCCAGTGAGGCCAGTGTCTCCCCCATCATAATGCGCATGGCCAGCTTGGGAAGGGAGAGTCCGATGGCCTTGGAGGTGAAGGGAACCGTTCTCGAGGCCCGGGGGTTGACCTCCAGAACATAGACTGTTTCATTTTGAACAGCAAACTGGATATTCATGAGCCCCTTCACAGACAGGGCTTCTCCCAGAATCCGGGTCTGCCGGCAGATTTCGGCAAGAACCGTCTCCGAAAGCGAGCGGGGGGGAATAAAGCAGGCGGAATCCCCGGAGTGGATTCCCGCCTGCTCCACATGCTCCAGGATCCCTCCTACCATGATTTCCCGACCGTCTCCCAAGGCATCCACATCCACTTCAGTCGCATCGGAGAAGAAGGAGTCCACAAGAAGCGGGAAGCGGAAGTCCAGAGAGGCAATCCGTCGTTCATATTCTTGCCAGTCCTCGAGATCGTAGAGGATCTCCATGGCCTCTCCCCCCAGAACATAGGAGGGGCGTACCAGCACGGGGAATCCGATGCGCAGGATCTCCGGAAGGGCCTCTTCGATCCGATGGACGAGTCCGCTCCGGGGCTGGAGAAGGCCCAGGCGGTCGATCAGCTCCCGAAAGCGCTCCCGGTCCTCCGCCAGATCGGTCATCTCGAAGGAGGTTCCCAGGATCGGAATGCCGGCCTCGGAGAGCCCCTTCATGAGGCGAAGCGGAGTCTGTCCTCCGAATTGAACCACCACGCCCCGCGGGCGCTCTGCCTCCAGAACCCCCAGAACATCCTCCAGGGTCAGCGGATCAAAGAAGAGACGGTCCGAGACATTGAAGTCGGTCGACACGGTCTCAGGGTTGCAATTCATCATGACCGCCTCGACGCCCATGTCCCGGAGAGCCATGACCCCATGGACGCAGCAATAGTCAAACTCCACTCCCTGCCCGATCCGGTTGGGGCCGGATCCCAGGATGACCACCGAGTCTTTCGTGGAGGAGCGATTCCACTCCGGGGAGCCATGATAGGTTCCATAGAGGTAGGGGGTTCGGGCGGCAAACTCCCCCGCGCAGGTATCGACTGTTCGAAGACGCATGGTGATCCCGGTGGCCCTTCTCCGCTCCCGGACTTCGGTTTCCGAGGTCCCAAGAAGACGGGCCAGAGCCCGGTCGGAAAAGCCATTTTCCTTGAGGAACCGGAAGAATTCGTAAGGAATGGCGTCAAGAGGCTGCCCCCGGAACTCGCCGACCTCCCGTTCGAGCTCCACAATGGCGGCAAATTCCCGGAGAAACCAGGGATCAAAGCCGGTAACCCGGGAGAGATCTTCCACCGAAACCCCGTGTCTCAAGGCTTCGCCGATCTGGTGGATCCGACGGTCGGACGGCTGGGACAGCACCCGGTCGCGCCCATCGGGATCCTCGGGAAGGGCCACCGGCATCAAATGATCCGTCCCATTCTCCAACGAGCGAAGAGCCTTGAGGAAGGCCTCCCGAAAGTTGTGTCCAATCCCCATGACCTCTCCCACGGACTTCATCTGGGGCCCCAGCGTCCGGTCGGACTGGGGAAACTTCTCGAAGTGAAACCGGGGGATCTTGACCACCACATAGTCGAGAGAGGGTTCGAAGGCGGCCGGAGTCGTCCCGGTGATCTCATTGGCAATCTCGTCGAGGGAGTAGCCGATGGCCACCCGGGTTGCGACCCGGGCAATGGGGAAGCCTGTGGCCTTGGAGGCCAGGGCCGAGCTCCGGGACACCCGGGGATTCATCTCGATGACCACAAATCGCCCGTCCACGGGGTTCACCGCAAACTGGACGTTGGACCCTCCGGTCTCCACCCCCACCTCCCGAAGAATGTCGATGGCGGCGTCCCGAAGCCTCTGGTACTCCTGGTCGGTCAGGGTCATGGCCGGAGCCACGGTGATGCTATCCCCGGTATGAACTCCCATGGGGTCGACATTTTCAATGCTGCAGATGATGATGGCATTGTCCTTCTTGTCCCGGACAACCTCCAGCTCAAACTCCTTCCATCCGATCAGTGACTCCTCCACCAGGATCTCGCCGATGGGGCTTTGATCGATCCCGAAGAGAACCGCCCGGGAAAACTCCTCACGGTTGTAGACGACCGATTGCCCCGTCCCTCCGAGGGTAAAGGAGGGTCGGATGAGAAGGGGAAAAGAGAGGGAGGAGAGGGTCTCCATGGCCTCCGGAAGGGAGCGCACGAGAAAGCTTTGGGGAACGGAGAGGCCGATCCGGGCCATGGCCTCCTTGAACTTGCCCCGATCCTCGGCCATCTCGATCGTCTCAAGCGAGCTCCCCAGAAGAACGATCCCCAGGCGATCGAGGATTCCGTCCCGGGCAAGGGCGACAGCCAGGTTCAGGGCGGTCTGACCTCCCATGGTGGGGAGGATGGCATCGGGCCTTTCCCGCTCAAGAACTTCGCTCACCTTCTCCACGGTCAGGGGAACCATGTAGGTCGCGTCGGCGAGATCGGGGTCGGTCATGATGGTGGCAGGATTCGAGTTCACCAGGCTGACACGATATCCTTCTTCCTTCAGTGTCTTCACCGCCTGTGTTCCCGAATAGTCGAATTCTCCGGCCTGTCCGATCACGATGGGACCACTGCCGATGATCAGGATATGGCGAAGGTCATCTCTTTTTGGCACGCGCTCTCCTCTGTTTCCGGTCGGGAGGAGGAAATCGGCTCCTCCTCTTCAAATTCCTGCACATATCCCTCGAGAAGTCCCTCAGAAAAGAGGATTCCCAATCCTTTTTCGTATTCCTCGGCCGTCAGCCTCCGGGCCAGGAGGGGAACCCGCAAGGCGCGATGGGCGGGAAAGTACTGCCCCATGAAGGAGACGGCCACACGATCACCCAGCTCTTCCCGGATGAAGCGCGCCACGCCCTCAAATCCCGAGATTCCTGACGGAAGGAGAAGGTGGCGGACCAGAACCCCCCGTTGGGCCAACCCCTGTCCATCGAGGGTGAGCGGCCCCACCTGCCGAAACATCTCGCGGACGGCGGCCCGGTTGCGCTGCACATAGGCCGGCGCCTTGGAGTAGCGAAGGGCGGGGGCCTCTGCGGAATACTTCATGTCGGGCAGGTAGACGTCGACCCAGCCCTCCAGGAGGCGGAGCATGGCGGGTTCATCATATCCGTTGGAGTTGTAAACAACAGGAATCGCAAGTCCCCTGGCCCGGGCCAGCGCCAGGGAGTGAAGGACCTGGGGCACGACATGGCTGGGGGTCACAAGATTGATGTTGTGGGCCCCTCGGCGCTGAAGGTCGAGGTAGATCTCCGCGATCTCTCCGGGGGTTCGCTCGACTCCCTGACCATATTGGCTCAGGGGAAAGTTCTGGCAGAAGTCGCAGGCCAGATTGCACCCGGAAAAGAAGACGGTTCCCGATCCTCGGGTTCCGGTGAGACAGGGCTCCTCCCCGAAGTGGAGATTCGCGGCAGCCACTTTTGCCAGGGCCCCCGTTCGACATGTCCCCTGCTCCCCCGACAGACGGTTCACCCCGCAGTGGCGGGGGCAGACCCAGCAGGAATAAAGGGCCCGGTAAGCCTCGGCGATGTTTTCCCGGACCTCCGGAGAGAGGAGATCTTCGAGACAGGAAAAGCTCACGGGTCTTCTCCTTGGAGAATCGAATGGAAGCTGGAAAAGACAGAGCGGGCATCATGAGGACCCGGGGCTGATTCCGGATGAAACTGGACCGAATAGATCCTCGCCTCCCGGAACCAGAGTCCCTCAAGGGAATGATCATATAAGCTCTCGAAGGTCCGGATCGCACCCGCAGGCAGAGAGCGGGGATCGACCGCATAATTATGGTTCTGGGAGGTGATCAGAACCCTCCCATCACGAAGGTCAAGGACCGGATGGTTGATCCCGTGGTGGCCAAAGGGCAACTTGAAGGTTCGGGAGCCGACAGCTCTGGCGAGAAGCTGGTGGCCGAGGCAGATTCCAAAGAGGGGGAGGCGTCCGACCAGCCCACGGATTGCCTCCACTTCGGAGTCGAGACTGGCGGGATCGCCCGGACCATTGGACAGAATCACCCCGTCAGGGCTGTCGTCAAGAATCTGGCGGGCCGTCGTTCGGGGAGGCACCACAGTGACTCCGATCCCCAGGCCAAGAAGGGATCGGGCGATGGAGGCCTTGGCCCCGTAGTCGATGAGGACGACGCGGAGGGAGGAGGGTCCCTCCGGAAAAAGTGTCGTCCGCTCCCGGGAGGCGACCCGGCCCACAAGATCAACCTCGGAGATGGGCACAATTTCATTGGCCGCCTTCCGAAGGGCGGCAGGATCGTGCTCCTCCGTCGTCAGAATCCCCCGGAGGACTCCCCGGTCCCGGAGACGAAGCGTCAGAAGGCGGGTGTCGATCCCGGAAGCCGCCACAACCCCCCGCTCCTGAAAGTAGTCCGGCAAGGAGAGCCGGGATCGGTGGTTCGAGGGAAGGGCAACGATTTCCCGGGCAACAAAGCCGGAGAGATGCACTCCGGCGGACTCGGCATCATCCCGAGTGATCCCGGTGTTTCCGATCATGGGAGAGGTCATTGTCACGATCTGACCGGCGTAGGAAGGATCTGTCAGGACTTCTTCATAGCCCGACATGGCCGTATTGAAGACAAACTCTCCGGTGACCGTCCCGGGGACCCCGGCCGAAATTCCCGAGAGGACCGTCCCGTCCTCAAGCGCCAGGGAGATCTTCTGCTTCCCCAAAAGCCCGCTCATGGCTTCTCCCCCGAAAAGACGACTCGCCCGCCCACAATCGTGGCGGCCACCCGGCCCTTCATCCTTCTCCCCGTAAAGGGAGAGTTCCGGCTCTTTGATCGATATCCTGAGCGGCCCGCCTCCCATTCGTCCGAAAGGTCAAGAAGAACGAGATCGGCCAGTCCCCCGATCCTCAGGCTTCCCCGGGGAAGTCCGAACAGCTCGGCTGGCCGGGTCGACAGGCGATAGATCAACTCCGAAAAGGTCAGCGCCCCCTCCCGGACAAGGTCGAGGGAGAGGGAAAAGGCCGTTTCCAAGCCGATAATTCCGAACGGGGCCCGGTCGAACTCCTGCTCTTTCTCGTGCGGCGCGTGAGGGGCATGATCGGTGGCGATGACATCGATTGTCCCGTCCTTGAGCCCCTCAATGACCGCCAGCCGGTCCTCCTCCCGACGCAGGGGAGGGTTCATTTTGGCATGGGTCCCGTGGCAGCGGACCGCCTCGTCGGTCAGGGCAAAGTAGTGGGGGCAGGTCTCGGCCGTCACGGGAAGGTGTCGTCGTTTGGCCTCCCTGACCAGCCTCACTCCTCCGGCGGTGGAGAGGTGGGCCACATGGAGGCGCCCTCCGGCGAGCTCCAGGACGGAGAGATCCCGCGCGATGGAGACCTCCTCCGAGGCGTTGGGGATCCCGGCTAGGCCTAGCTCGGCCGAGACGCTTCCCTCGTTCATGACGCCGCGGTTTGACAGGACGAGGTCTTCGCAATGGTCGATCACCGGTCGTCCGAAGATGCGACTGTACTCCAACGCCCGGCGCATCATGAGGGCCGTCGAAACAGGTCGACCATCGTCAGAAAACGCCACACATCCGGCCGCCGCCAAGGCCCCCATTTCAGTCAGTTCCTGCCCTTCGAGTCCCCGGGTCACGGCTCCGATGGGAAAGACCCGCACCAGATTGACCTCACGCGCACGGTCAAGGATGGCCCTCGTGACGGCGTCGTTGTCATTGACCGGGCTGGTGTTGGCCATGACGCAGACCGAGGTGAAGCCACCGGCCGCTGCGGCCCGGGAACCGCTGGCAATCGTTTCCTTGTATTCGAATCCTGGTTCGCGAAAATGGGCATGAAGATCGACAAAGCCCGGACACAGGACTCCCCCCCGGCCATCAAGCTCGGGAGTCCCGGAGGGAATGGGTGTTCCCGCGGGAGCAATGCGCCCCTCCTTCACCAGGAGAGCCCCTTCCCCGCCGAGGATCCCCTCGGCGGGATCAAACAGTGTCACGTTCGTGATCAGAAGATTGCCTGGTGAACCGTCCCTCACAACCCCTCCCCCCTTGACCCGGCAGCGGGGAGGGACGTGTCCTCCCCCCGTCCGCCCATCAACAGATACAGAACCGCCATCCGGACGGCCACACCATATTCAACCTGATCGAGAATGGCCACATCGTTGCTCCAGCTTTCCTCTCCCGAGATCTCCACTCCCCGGTTCACCGGCCCCGGATGAAGCACCACGGCCTTCGGAGCGTGTCTCTCCAAAACCTCCCGCGAGAGGCCGTAGAGCCGGGAGTACTCCGCCAGAGACGGGATATACCCCCCCGAGGCCCGTTCGAGCTGAAGACGAAGGGCCATGACCACATCGGCGCCGTCGATCCCCCGGTCGAGGCGGTCGTAGACCGTCACCGGCCAGCGATCGATCCCCCGCGGCAGGAGTGTGGGCGGAGCCACAAGACGAATGTTGGCCCCCAGGGCAGAGAGCCCCAGAATGTTCGATCTCGCCACCCGACTGTGAAGGATGTCTCCGACGATGGCCACGGTGAGTCCGGCGACTCGTCCCTTCTTTTTCCGGATCGTGAAGAGGTCGAGCAGGGCCTGGGTCGGATGCTCATGGCATCCGTCTCCTCCGTTCACCACATGGCATTCCACCCGTTCCGCCACAAACTCGGCCGCTCCCGAAGAGGCATGGCGAATCACGATGCCGTCGGCTCCGAGGGCTTCAATCGTCTTCACCGTATCGGACAGGCTCTCTCCCTTCGTCACGCTGCTTTGCGAGGGCGTCACGTTGATCACGTCCGCCGAGAGTCGCTTGGCAGCAATCTCAAAGGAGGATCGGGTTCGGGTGGAGGATTCATAGAAGAGGTTGACCAGCGTTTTTCCTCGGAGAACCGGAACCTTCTTCACCGACTGCTGGCCGACATCAAGAAAGGCTTCGGCCGCATCAAGGATCCCGACAATCCGTTCCTGCGTCATCCCCGACAGGGAGAGGAGATGGGGCCCGAAGGCCGGCAAGGGCGAGGGCATGAGTCGTTCAGGCATGGAGGTCTCCCAGGGAAGGACGAACAACGGTCACGCTTTCCGCCCCCGGAGCCAGGTCGACCAAGACCTTCTCCTCATGGGCGGTCGGAATGTTTTTCCCGACAAAATCTGCACGGATGGGGAGTTCCCGATGGCCCCGATCCACCAGAACGGCCAGCATGATCCGGGCAGGACGCCCGAAGTCGACAAGGAAGTCCATGGCGGCACGAACCGTCCGTCCCGTGAAGAGAACATCGTCCACGAGAACGATCTTTTTTCCATCGATCGAAAGAGGCAGGTGGCTCTGTCTCAGGAGGGGAAGGGCCTCCCGGCCGGACAGGTCATCCCGGTAGAGGGTGACATCGAGGGCGCCGGCCGGAGGCCGGATCCCTTCGAAGGATTCGATCAGATCCGCGAGCCTATTTGCCAAGGGTTCTCCCCCTTGAAGAATTCCCACAAGATAGAGTCCGGAGGGGCCCTGATTCTTCTCGAGGATTTCATGGGCCATGCGGCGCAGGATCCGGTCGATTCTCGGAGAATCCAGAAGAAGTCGGGAGGGATCGGAGGGGTTCACGGACGACACATCTCGTGGAAGGGCTGCCGGAATTGGTGCTGAAAGAATACAGCGAGGTTCTGAGATTTCAGGAAAAAAAAGGAGAGAAGACTCTTCGGCAGGAAAAAAACGCAACGCTGATGCCGATCAGGCATCCGGCTGACGCATGACATGGTAAGATCCCCTTTCCGGGCTCGCAGTCCCAGACTTAAAGGAGTCGATGACAAGGCATGTTCCCGATAATCACCCCCGCATCAGGACGGGAGAGTAAAGGAAGCTTCGGAGGTTAACGGGCCACGGAAGCGGGAGCGGCCTGTGTATTCTTGGCCTCCTGGCGCTCCTTCAGACCATTGACGAGGCCCATCTTGTGAAAGGAGGGCTTGACGAGCTTTGTCATATGGGTGGAACCGTCCCCATGAACCTCGGGATAGACGCAATAATTTGCCAGAATGGTCGCCTGAGTGTCCTTGAAGAAATTACCGTAAAAGGGACCTCCGGTCAAGATCCCTCCGGCTTTTTGCAGAAACCCCCGATACATATCAATATTGCGGGGATAGATCGCCCCATTGTCGATATCGAAATTGGGCTTGCCCAGGACCAGGCTCTCCTTGTCCTGCTCCACCGTCCAGAGCCACTCCCTGACGCCCTGAAGATTGGTAAAGACAGCGGCTTCCCGGGTCCAGGGATGCTGATTGATGGGCATGAAGTAGGGATAAAAGGTGCGAAGATTGGCCTCCGCCGCAAACATTCGCTTCGTCCAGTCCTTCTTCCATGCCTCATACCGGGCGGGGGAGACCTTCGGATCTGCCAGCATCGAATCCATCTCCGTCGCAAGCGTCTTGTACTGGTTATACAAAGTCGCGAGCTGGGCATGGACTTGGGCCACAGGATAATTCGTCTTCTCATCAACGACCCAAGCACTGGCGGTGCCTGGCTTCATCGCCAAAGAAATCGTCAAGCCCACAAGAACAGCCGGCAGAACAATCAAATACCGAAATCGTCTCATTTCAAACCTCCCTGCAACTGAAGAAGAAGACACCTCTTCATCCTACGCCGGCACCTTGCGCCAATCAAGTCTTCCGGAAGGAGATCCCTCTCATCCCTGAAGCCCCACCCCCCGTTCTTTTTCAGGGGGTGGAAACGGGCGAAAGACGGGTAAAGGAGGGCCGGAGGCGGTCGTAGCTTTCGCGAAGGTCCTCCGGAACAACCCGGGCCTCGGCGACAGTCGTCAGAAAATTCGTGTCCCCGTCCCAGCGGGGAAGAATATGGGCGTGAAGATGGCCGGCAATTCCGGCTCCCGCGGCACTTCCCACATTGATTCCCATGTTGAATCCCCCCGGCCGGTAGATCTCCCCGATGATTCTCTCGCACTCCCGCAGGAGGGAGGTCATTTCGGAAAGGACCGGGAGAGGAAAATCCCCCATCTTGGCTCCATGGTCGAGGGGAACGACCATAAGATGTCCGCTCGTGTAAGGAAAGGCATTCATCACCACATAGCAAAGGTTGCCCCGATAGAGGACCAGACGGTCACGACTCACACCATCCCGGGGAATCTCGCACAGAAGACAGCTCCCATCATCGGCGGTACGCGATTCTCCCTTGATATAGCGCATTCGCCAAGGGGCAAAGAGGTGATTCATCGGCATCTCCTCCCTGAGAGGGGATCTATGTTCAGTTCTTGGTTTTTCGACGAAGAGAAGGAAGCCTGTCATCCAGCAGGGTCCGCACGGTTCTCCTCATCAGCCGGAGATCCTCGGGCCTGTCTGTGGCAGGATCCCAGAACATCTTAAGCAGACGGCCCTCCCGGTCCTCCGGGATTGACAACAAAAGACGGACCCTCAGAGAAAAACTTGCCACAAGGGAGTCTGGAAGCTTTTCTCCCCATTCGACGAGGGTCACCCGGTCTTCCGCTCCAGCGACCAGAGTCTCTTCAAGATCCTCCGATCCGGGAGCGACCCGGTCCCAGTCAGCGTGCAGAAGGGCCAAGGAGGAGGGGCCTCCGGAAGACGCATAGGACTGCAGGTAGAGAAAGGTCGGAGAGGCGATCCGGGAGGTGATGCCCATTCCTCGGGCAACACCGGCAGCCAGGGAGGTCTTTCCTGATCCCATGGGTCCCGTCAGAAGAAAGAGGAGACCCGGGAGGGCCGCATGACCCAAAAGCTCTCCCACCGCTCCCAGTCCGATCCCGGAAGGAACAAAAAACTCCTCGGACTCCACTGAGAAAGGATCAGTCGACGACGTCATCACCCGTCAACAGGAGACGGACCAGGTCCTCCCGCCCCACGACACCGACCAGCGTCCCCTTATCGACAACGGGAAGGATGTCCACATCCTCCCGGTCGAAAAGCTCGACCGCCTTGCGTAAAGGATCCTGCAGCGCAAGAGTCGGCGCTGTCTTGTTCAGGATATCCCGCACCGATGTCGCGCCAATGCGAGAGATTTCTTTTTTCAGGGTCGAGGGAAGCTCGAGAGGAATCCACGAATCAAAAAGTGTCAGCACCGTCGGAATGTGAAGGGGCTTTTCATGGCGGATCAGGTCATGCTCCCCCACGACCCCGAGATAACGCCCCGTGGAGTCAACGACAGGAGCTCCGGAGATCTTCTCAGCCGTCAGCACCTCGGCAAGCTTTCTGAGGGAATCCTCCGGGGAGACCGTGATTACCTTTTTCGTCATGATATCTGCCACCGTTTTATTCACGCGCCTCTCCTACAGGACACAGTTTCATCTTCAGCCCTTCGCCTTCGATCCGAAGGGACAGCCATCGTTCTTTTTAGAAAGTATAGCATGGAGACTCATCCCGAAAAGAATGGCGGTCCGGAAGACCCAATCTGGGCCCTTTCCCTCATTCCCCGCCAGCTGACAACAAGAAGACCTGCCAGCAGGGGACCGGGAAGAAGAATCTCAACTCCGGCCTTGAGTCCCAGATGGGTGGAGATGATCCCAATCAGGGTTCCTGCCGGAAGATCTCCCCCAAGATGAGAGAGGAAGAGACCTCCGCCCAGAACACACCCCCAAAGCGAGGGAGCGCTCACCCTCATGAATGCGGCCACCAGACTGACATTCAGGCCGAAAAGAGCACCACTTGAGAGAACCATCCCAACCAAAAGGAGCGAACGACGATCCGCCACAAGCACCAGACAGATTCCTGCCAGTGCCAGGAATTGTGTCCGCGACAGGAGAAAAAACATTCCGGCCGGGTCTCCCTCCTTAATCTTGTCGCAAAAATATCCTGACAGGAGGATTCCAACAACCCCGCCGATCACCAGGGCAACGGCACTCGTCTGTCCGGCCTCCCTGATCGACAGATGTCGAACGCGTGTCAGGTACACGGAAAGCCAGACGGCCATCCCTCCCATGACAAAAAAGGTCACGCTCTGCAGAAAAACCAAGGTCCGCAAACGCGCATCGAGAAAAAGCAGCGAGAACCGGGAGATCACCGGGAGGGAGGGGGGCGAACAATCGTCAACCTTTTCTGGGGTCTGCCCCCCCTTAACAAAGGGAAGAAGGAACATCCCACCCAGGAGAATTCCCGGGAGAACCGGGAGAAACAGGATCCGGTGAAAATCGGAAAGGGCCCGGGAGGCCAGCAGGAATCCCGTGGCGACACCGAGGGGCAATGCCAGGAAAAAAAGGCCCAGCCTTACCCCCCCTCCCTTTCGGCCCCCCAGGATCCGGGGTCCCACAACAATGAGAGACGCCTCTCCCACTCCCGTCAGAATCCGGCCCGAAAAAAGCCCGACCGTCCCGGAAGCCGTGCTGGCAATGGCCATGCCAAGAGAGAAAACGAGAACGCCGGCGGACAGAAGAATTCGGGGAGAGACGCGATCGAGGAGGACCCCGACCACAGGAGCCGCCAGCAAATAGGACAGGGTAAAGGAAGAGCCGAGGAGGCCCATTTTCGTATCAGAGAGGTGATAGGCCGGAGCCAGCACCGGGAACAGTGCCGTGAAAAGCTGACGGTCCAGGTAGTTGAGCAGATTGGAAAGAAAAAGCAGAACGGGAAGAAAGACGGCCATGAACTTCCTCTTTGTCTCACGGAGGGAAGATCAGGCAGGATCTCCCTCGTCGACCGCCTCGTGAATCCCATGGAACAGCTGTCTGTTGCGGAGAAGGTAGATCACGATGATCACATTGAGGATAAAGGCTCCCAGCCTCCATGGAGAAAAGTGGGAGTGCATGGCGTATACCTCGAGGGGAATCAAGGCCGAGATCTCGATGATGGTCATGTACTCTGCCCAGCGGAAACGACGGTGGAGCCCCCAGGCCACAGTAAAGTTGACCAACCCGTAGACGATTCCCCCAACGGAAATGATCATCAGCATGTTCGGCCCCACAAGGCCGGTCTTCCGGAAAATCTGTCCGGTAAAGGCATTGTCCGTATCAATATTAAAGTTTTGCGCCCAATGGTAAAGGAGGTGATTGAGGCGAACCGGGCCCAAGGAAAGCCCCCCGAGACCGATGAGAAAGGCGACGGCCCCCTTCGCAATACGTTCGAGGATGATGTATTTTAAAAAGAGGGGAGAACGATGGTTGATGATCATGGGGCCATTGTATCAGATGAGGGGCTTGGATGGATAGAAAAAAAGAGGATGAAGAAGCCAGGGGTCCCAAGCCGGGGATATCATCTTCCCGCGATTTTCTCCGAAGCCGGAGGGTCCACAGAACGCTCGAAGGATTGGGGCGATCCTTCCTTCTATGGGGCTTTCTATGCGGCCTCCTGTGGGGAACAACCTCACTCCCTCCGGCCTTTGCCAAAGAGAATCCGCTCATGACGGTGGTTTTCCCCGACAATCCGCACCAGGGAAAGGCCATCAAGATACGCGTTCATTTTTCGCATCCGCCCCCCCCGGGCGAATTCTACCGTCTTGAAGCCGATGTCGACAAAACTCCGGTGGCCCTTTCGGATCTCTCGGAAGCCGACGCCATCTGGGTCACACTCCCGGCCCAGGCGGCAGGAATTCATACCGTGGCAGTTGTCTGGAAGAATCCTCCCGGAAAGACATCCCTGACCCAAACCAAGGTCCTGACGGTTCTTCCATAGGATCAGTCCAGGAATCCTCCAAGGAAGAATGGGACCTTCCCACCCAGAAAGGAGTTGCGTTATGAAACCAATGCCATCCATGCCTCTTCATGGGCATTCCCTGAGAAAAAGGCTTCACACGACAATCCCCGCCGGGATACTCTCCCTTGCCGCAGTCGCAGGTCTCTTCCTTTTCCCGGGATGTGCCTCCTACGGACCGGCGCCTCCGGTGGTCGTCTCTGCTCCGACCGCCGAAGGGGCCGCATCCGATCATGTGGCCGGAACGATCCCGATCGTCGTCATCCCGACCCAGACCCCTTCGGAGATGGCCGATGTCGGAACCCTCTTCCACCAGGACGGAACCTATTCCCAACTCGTTCCCCAGAATCCCGTCGGTCCCGCTCTCGACGCGATTCTCGTTCGAACCCTTTCCGGAGCCGGATTCGCTCCGACACTGGCCCAGGGGGCTATTCCCGGGAATGCCACGACGCTTTCCCTCTCCATCGGCACATTTGAGGATCGTGTCCGCCAAAGCCTTGTCGAGGCGAAACAGACTGTCCGGATCGCCTATACGGCAACATTGGTTCTTCACGAAGGGAGAACCACCCGGACAATCACCCGCAAGATCGAACGCCACTTCTTGCCCAAGCCTTCCGTCTCCTTCGATCCGGAGAAACTCCCCGAACTGATGGGAGACCTCTTTGCCAAAAGCATCAGGAAGGATCTCCTTCCGACCATTAAGACCAAAACAGGAGCCACGCATTGAGCCGCAGCACCCCTCTTTCAAACGGCAAGGCCCTGGCCATAACGGCCGGGGCCGCCGTTCTTTTTGCCGTCCTTCTCCTTGCCCTTCCCTCTCCCGAGCGCCACTCCCCTCCCATGGCACCGATGACGAACCCGGAGCCAACCGGTACTCCCCTGGCCGCGGAATCTCTCTTCCGAAGCCGGTGCGTCCAGTGCCATGCCCTTCCGGCGTTGACACACCGAAGTCCGGAGGACTGGCGGATTCTCGTGCTCAAGATGAACCGATACATGCAGCAGACCGGACGGGTGTTCCTGACCGCCAGCGAAGCCCAGGCGGTGACCGACTATATCGTCAAAAATCAGAAATGACCATGACTCCTGGGATGTCACAAGGGAGAACGAAGTCCCCCGAAGCGAAAGCCGCCAAGGGGAGCCATGGGCGCCATCCCTTTTGACATCAAGAGGACCTTGAATATTCTCCCCATCCGCAGGGGGTGGACAAGTGTTGCTGCCTCCTGGATGGCCGCGTCAGACAGGCGATCGGCATTAACCTGGATCCACTCTTCGAAGCCAAGTCCCATCAACCAGGACATCTGGTCCGTATATCCCTCAAGACGGTATCCGCGCCCTGCCAGAGCCCTGGCCACCTGAGAAAAATCGACAAAGGCCGTGAGATCGGTATGTCCGGGAGATTCTGTGAGGCGGTCGGAGACCTGATGTCCCCGGTAGGCCCGAAGAGTTCCACCTCGCCGACGTTCAGAACGAATTTCGGAGCCGATATCCCCGTAGTCGACCCAGAGCATGAACCCAGCGGACAGGCACCGATCCAGCAGAGAGAGCACTCGGGGAAGATCCTGGCAAACCTCGGCTTCCTGGCCTTCCCGCCGCGACAGGTCTGAGCCGAATCCTTCAAGAAGGATGCTCGAGAGCTCCCCATCCGACAGGTCTCCCCAGACCTCCTCCCACACTCCCGCCACCCCCCCCCGGACATAGCACTCTTCCCACCGCCCTCCCTTGACCCTGAGACGATGGACGGGAAGGGCATCAAGAAATTCGTTGCCCATGACAAGCCCTGGGCCCGGCCCGGGCCAACCTGACGGGGCCTCCCCGGAGGTGCATGCCAAGTTTTCCGGAAGGGCAATCCAGCGAGGAGGGTGTCGGAGCTCGAACTCCCGAAGCCTCTCCCGCTGGCGTGCCTCGAGAACTCCCGGCAATTCGCAAAGAATGGGGGAGACCCGCTCGAAAAAAGCCGGATCTGCCCTTCGGAAAATCGACAGCAAATCTGACATCAAGGTTCCGTTGCCCGGTCCCGCCTCGATCAGATAGAATGGATCGGGAGAACCAAGTGCCCGATCCAACTCTCCGATCTGGAGTGCCAGAAGAGTCGCAAAGGCAGGACTTGTCTCGGGGGCAGTGAGGAAATCCCCTCCCTCGCGCCCGATCCCGGCATGGCGGGTGTAATACCCTCCGTCAGGACCGGCGGCCGCCTGTCTCATGAACTCACAAAATGTGATCATCTCCTAATCCTTATCCCTGCAGGCACACATGCTGATCCGCCTCCTTCTCATCGCATTCATCCTTGTACTTGTGGGCCGAACGGTGCGGGCCTTCCTCGGCAAAGGGCCCTCACAATCCCGGGACATTTCGCCAACGCCTCTTGTCCACGACCCGGTTTGTGGCCTCTATGTTGACAGGGACCGGGCGCTGGTGGCCAAAAGCCCGTCGGGAGAGCCCGTCTACTTTTGCTCCCAGACGTGTCGGGATAAATACCTCGCGCCGCCTTCCCCCGAAAGCTCTCCTCCGCCCTTGCTCCCGAAACAGAGATCTGAATAGTGGAAGAGGACCGTCTTAGAAGAAGGATCATCGAGAAAATTCCGGAGTTCATGGCCGACATTGCTCCGGGCATTCTTCTCCGCCGTCACCTGAAGGATCATCCTCTTCCCGAATCCTTCCTTCCCGGAGGAATTCTTTCGATGGGAAAGGCTGCAGGGCCCCTCACAGAGGCACTGGCAGAGATTTTTCCCCTCTCTTCAGCCCAGACCCTGTCAATCCTGCCAGAAGGCTACCCGAGACCCTCCCTCGACTTTCCTTTTTTTGAAGGGGCGCATCCCCTGCCTGACAGGAGAAGCCTTGAGGCCTTCGACAGAATCCAGCACTTCATCCATGGGATTCCTCCCTCGTCCCCGGTGGTGATTGCCCTCTCCGGGGGAAGTTCCAGCCTCATTGCCTCCCCGATTCCCCCGGTGACTCTCGAAGAAAAGACCCTCGTCTCCCGACAGCTTATGGAGGCCGGCGCTCCCATCGAGACCCTCAATTCCCTGCGGCTTCATCTCTCGCAATTTAAAGGGGGAGGTCTCGCCCGGATGCTCTCCCCCCGCCCCCATGTGACCTTCGTCCTGTCCGATATCCCAGGGGCAGGGGTCTCACTTGTTGGCTCTGCTCCCATGACCCCGGTTCATCGGGATGGCCCCCGACTGCTTGAAGAGTTGGGACTTTTTCTTCCCCTTGAAAAGATCCCCTCTTCAGTACGAAACATTCTTCTCGGTCGATCGCAGGATCCTTTCCTCACCGACCCGCTCTCGGACTCTCCGCTCCGGGTCATCGGATCGTCAACAAGCCTGATCCGGTCGATGAACTCGCATTTTATGGGGATCCCGGAGATCTCGGATCTTCCCCTTCACCTCCTCACCGATGAGCTATGCGGGGAGTCTCGGGAGGCGGGACGCATCCTTGCCTCTCTCATTGCCTGGGAGGCGAGGTCATCTCCAAAGGACCCGACGGGGGGCATCTGGGCCGCATCAGGGGAAACCACCGTGTCCCTGACAGGAGGCCCCACAGGAAAAGGCGGGAGAACTCTAGAGCTGGGGTTGTCCCTGGCCATCTCCCTTTTCCCTCTTCCCGCCCTCGTTCTCTCTCTCGCATCCGATGGCTTTGACGGAAACTCCGGACTGGCAGGGGCCCTCGTCCCTACCTCTTTCTTTTCATCCCCCCAACGGAGGATCGAGGGCCAGTTGGCTCTCCGTCATCATGACTCCGGGCGTTTTCTCGAGGAAAATGGGTTAGAGATACGGACAGGGCCTTCGGGAACAAACGTCAATGACCTTCTCATGGTTGTCGTCTCTCCGCGATTTAGCCAAAGGACCCCGTCGTGAAAACAATTCCGCGGTCATGCCTCTCCCGCATTCTTTTGTTGCTTTGCGCCTCCATCATCCTTCTCGTCGGCGAACCCCACGCGGCTCAACCCGCAGGGCTACCCTCCCCCGGCGAGGAATTTCCTGTCGTCTGGTGGGCCCAGAATCATGTCAAGGCGGCTCTGGGAATCTTTAGCCACACCACCTGGGAATCACTCGGAGCCGCCTGCCGTATCGGTCACTTCCCCGACCCGGCCCTCGATGATAGCTTTCAGGATTTTCTCAGGAATCCCAAACGACAGAGTTTCTGCCGTCACTACCCGGGTCCCACTCACCACCTTCTCCAGGAGGCTCCTTATTTCATGGTCAGGCCGCCGGGAGACCAGAAGTAGAGGGGAGTCGGTCCGAGCGAACGGATAAGACCCGCGAGGGCCTGAGCTGAAACGGAACCAAACCCTCCGGCCTCCATTCCAAGAAGAGAGGGCGACCCTTCGTCAGACTCTCGATAAGTCACCAGCATCAGTTTGTTCACACCCAACTTTTTCTTGAGATGACTCACCAGATCCGATCGATATCCCACCCGGTCAATCAACCCATCTGCCAACGCCTGCCGAGCCGTAAAGACACGCCCATCCGCCAACGGGCCAAGATGGTTGGCGTCCATTCGCCGACCCCGCTCCACAACTTTAAGAAAGGTTGCGTAAAAGTCTGCCACAAGGCCTTCAAATATCCTTCGATCCTCTGGGGTCATCTCCCGAAATGGCGACCCCATTTCCTTTTCAGGCCCCGAGGCGACAGTTCGGTCTGTCACCCCAACTTTTTTCATCAGGCCTTCCACCCCGACGTTGGCAATCATGACCCCGATACTCCCGACGACACTAGTCGGCCGAGCCCAGACTTCATCCGTTCCCATCGCCGTGTAATAGGCTCCCGACGCTCCCAAATCTCCAAAAAAAGCGATGACTGGGATCTTCGTCCGCTGTCGAAAGAGAAGGATCTTGTGGTAGAGGCGGTCTGAAGCAGTGACTGATCCGCCAGGGCTGTCAATATCCAGAATGATGGCTCTGACATGGGGATCCCGTCGCGCCTTTTCAAGCTCCCGATCCAATAGGCGCACCTGATCAGTTTTTCCACCGAGTAAAGGCGTTCCTCCCTTTTTTTCCTGATCTCCGATGAAGCCACGAATCGGAAGAAAAACAACCTTTTCTGTGGCTCCCTCTTGAGGGCGTAGTTTTTTTTCCTCCAGGCCCCGGTCCTGGGGGAAAAGATTGACTGTGATACATCCTCCCATCGCGAGGAGAGCCGTCCCGGCAAAAATGGGGCCGAAAAAGTTTCTCAATGTCTTGGCACGCATCACCTATCTCCCCTTCCTTTTTATTCGTCTACCGGTAATTCGTGAACTGAAGGTCGATACCAAAGTCGACGTTTTTCAGACGAGCAATCACTGCCTGAAGATCGTCTCGGGATTTACCATTGACCCGGACGCTGTCTCCTTGAATCTGTGCCTGAACCTTTAGCTTCGACCCTTTGATTTCCTGGGCCACTTTTTTTGCAATTTCCGCTGTAAGTCCCTGCTTGATCGCAATCCTTTGCCTCACGGTCCCTCCAAGAGCCTCCTCAATTTTTTTCTTATCAAGGTTCTTCAGGGGAATTCCCCGACGGATCATCTTGGATTCGAGGATATCGATCACAGCCGTTAATTTGTGAGCGTCTTTGGCCGATACGACAAGCTCCTCTTTTTCCCACTCGATCCGGGAGCCACTGTCCTTGAGATCAAATCGCGTCCCAATTTCTTTCAGGGCCTGATCAACGGCATTTTTTGCCTCCTGAAGATCAACCTTTGACACCACATCGAAAGACGCCTCTGTAGCCATTTTTACCTCCACAAACAAAACTAGTTCTAGATTAGTCCGTTTTGTTAAACAGAACAACTGAAAGAACCCCCATGATCCCCATAAAAACGAAAAGACTGCTGAGATCTGTCCATAGGGAGTGATAATGGACCCCCACCAAGTCCCATCGGAGCAGGTCAACGCCGTATGACAGAGGATCGACGCGGGAGGCGACAGAGAGCCACCCTGGAAGACGGTCGAGGGGATAGAGTGCCCCCGAAAGGAAAAAGAGCGGGAGTATGACAAAATTCATCAATACCATAAACCCCTGACTTGAGGTCATTCTCACTCCCAGAAGAACCCCCACCGAGGTTTGGGTCAGTCCGATGAGAATCATGACAAGAAATGCCAGGATCAATCTTTCAGGGGAGATGTGGAGGTGGAAGAGTGGAAAGAGAAGTAAAATCAGGCTTCCCTGTACAACAGAGTTTGTCGCCCCACCGAAAATCTTTCCAAGGACTACGGCAGTCCGGGAAAGGGGGGCCACCAAGACCTCCTTCAAAAATCCAACCTCCCGATCCCAGACAATGGCCACCCCTGCAAAGGAGGCGGTGAACAGAACGCTCATCGCCACAATTCCGGGAAAAAGGAATCCCTGATAGCCCAGGGGGCCCCCCGAACGCATGATTCCCATTGCCCCCATTCGCGGGGACAGTCCGCTTCCGAGAATGAAGAGAAATAAAAGGGGTTGAATGAAGGAACCGACAAGGCGAATCCTGTCCCGCCAGAGGCGAATCACATCCCGTTGCCACAGGGTATAAATCCCCATCAGGTCTCGCTTGAGTGGTGAGGCCAATATGGGCGGGGCTCCCCCCAATGTTGCCTTAAAGGAGACATCTTTTTCCATCATCATCGTTCCCCCCTTTTGTCGGCATTTTCATTTTTCAAACCACTTCCCGTATGGTAAATGAAAACATCATCAAGGTTGGGGCGTCTGACCGAGGCCTCACGAATCGGCAAAGGAATTGAACGAAGAAGGTCCCAAGGAGAGAGGTCGATTCCCGGAGGAAGGGGAAAAAGGAGGATCCCATCGCCTTCTCTTCTAATTTGGTTCTGCAAAGAGGGGTAATGGGCAATCAGATAAGCATTGAGGGCATCAGGATTTGCTGTTTCCACAGAGAGCATTTCGGATGAGAGGTCTTTTTTCAGGCGGTCAGGGGTCCCTTGCGCCACGATTTTTCCAGAGCTCATGATTGCAACCCGGTCAGATGAGTCTGCCTCTTCAAGATAATGTGTGGTCAGAAAAACTGTCATCCCAACGTCTCTTCGTACACGGTGTATGTATTCCCAGACAGACCGTCGGGAATGAGGGTCGAGTCCCAACGTCGGTTCATCGAGGATGAGAAGTCGGGGTGAATGAAGAAGACCCCGCGCAATTTCAAGGCGTCTTTTCATTCCTCCGGAGAAGGTTCGGACAAGATCATTGCGTCTTTCTGAGATCCCCATAACGTCAAGGAGAAAATTGCTCCTTTTATCGCGTGTTCGCGAATCAATGCCATAGAGTCGGCCATGAAATTCGAGGTTCTCCCATGCGGTCAACCGGTCATCAAGGCTGGGGTCTTGGAAAATAATTCCTATTCGTTGCCTTACCTGATGTGGATAGGTCACGACATTCAGGCCGTCAATGATGATCTCTCCGCTTGTTGGTGCAAGGAGCGCCACCATCATTTGAATGGTTGTCGTTTTACCGGCCCCGTTTGGACCCAAGAATGAAAAAAACTCTCCCTCCCGGACAGAAAATGATATTCCATCGACGGCTACTCGATCTCCGCGTCTTGACCTGTAGACCTTCTTGAGATTTATTGCTTCGATCATCTAATTGTGGCTTCTTTCCATAGAGTGGGTTACTGGTCCTCTTATTTTATTCTGACAAAGGATTTCAATTCGAGGAATTTTTCAAAAAAAAACGGCAGGATTTCTCCTGCCGCCTTTAGTGAAGATTAACCATGATTAATTTGATTGGTCAGCCTTAGGCTCTCCCGGGATGAAGACGCCCTTATAATTCGTGATGGGGATGGGAATCGGGCGACCATTATCACGGTCGATCGGAAGGTATTTCTGCGGAATGGTAATGACCGAAGGATCGTCAAGCCCCAAGACCCATGTGGTAAGGGCAGTGGTCTGGAGATCCGTCAGGTGGAAGTTAGGCATGATGGTGGGCGGAACCTTAAATGCAGGAATGCCCGGAGAAATCTTCCGTGGGTTTTTAAAATGCTCCCACTCCCATTCTCGCTCTGAGTGAAGCCCTCCGACATGGTTAAAGTCATGGACGTTATAGAAGCCCAGCTCCGTACGACTTCCGAAACCCGAAAGATCAGGAGCCAAGACTCCATGAAGGTTAAACTGGGTCATGGTATGGCAGGATCCACAACCTTTCTGAACAATCGTCTTCTTTGCAAGGTTTAGAAAGGGAGTCATCGGGGGATTGATTCCCGGTTTGAAAAGGTCTGTATGGCACTTTAAACAGGAGGCTTCGGCAAACGCTCCCCGCTTTGGCTGGTAATTAAGTGACACATTGAATCCATGGGCTTCTGCAACTGTGGTGGCTACCCCTTGGCCATCATGACAAATAGTGCATCCGAACTTTTCAAAAGGGTGCTTTCCGATGTAACCGGAGAGGTCAGGATGTGTGGTAAATGGCTCCGGGGCGGTCTTGAACGCAGGAACTGAAATCCCCATATGACAGGTCATACAACGGTCTGGCTTGTTCATGATCGGGTTCCAGATCTGAACCACCGTCAGAGTGGAGTTGGCAAGCTCAGGCTTTTTCGTGATTTTGGCCAAGAGCTGATAGTAGGAGCGTTGATACGTCATCCATTCTGGGTGGGTATCTTTATATAACTCATAGAAAAAGACTCCTCCGAGAAGAACTGTCGAGAGGAAAAAAAGGGCATAAATGCGCATTTTCATTCTTTTCGTCCCCTTTCCGTGCTTTGGGCCGACTTACGAAGGGGGTGCCCCTCAGGATAGAAAGACCCTTCCTGCCACTTCTGGAACCAAATGACAAGGTAATAGAAAATGGCAGTGCCAACGAATAGAGTCAAAGAGATACCAATTCGGTAGGGATAGCCGAAATACTCCTCAACCCAGGGGGCATTGAGTAACTGATGAAACTGGTCCATCGAACCTCCTTGCCCGAACAGGCCGGACATTTTGACGTATCGGAGGCAGGGCTAGCGGGCAGGCTGCCCCTCCGTGACAAGTCAGTGCGTTAATATCGTCAGATATTGATCCAAGGTGTGACAAGTACATATTTGACGTTAAAGAGAAGTCTAAGCACGATCTTGAGCGCAACCCCCATCATCGAAAGGAAGAAGAAGGAGAATGTCAGATAGCGCCACAAGCCCATCGCCTTGTACATTGGCTTCCAGACGATCATCGGGATGATTGTCCCGAGCGCAAAGTACCCGATGAAGATGATGTCTCCAAAGAGCTTGCCCACGCCTTCGCTTACGTGAAACCAATTCACAAAGATAAGGTGGAGGGGAATAAGAGTCACCAGAGCCGGATTCATGTGCTCCAGATGGTTGCTCCAAGGCCAATACCACTGCCAGTCCAGACCACGAAGGTAAGTTCCGATAATAATCGTGATCCACCAGATCGCAAAGCCGAAGGAGTAGTTGAAGAGTGCAAACTTGCGCTCAGAATATGTGTAGTATCCGACCCCCTTGGGATTCACATCAAGGTATGGGAAGAGCATCAGTCCGACAATAATCATTCCTGGCAACACCACTCCGGCATACCATGGATCGAAGTAAACGAGCAACTCCTGAAGGCCAAGGAAGTACCAAGGAGCGCGCATAGGATTCGGCGTGGTCGAAGGATCGGCCAAGGAACGAAGGGGAGCATGTTCAAACTGAATCAAAACCATAAGACCGACTGTCACGAGGATGGCACAAATGATCTCGATCATCAGTAGGTTCGGCCAGACATAGACGGTGTCTTCTGGCTCCTTCTTGACGATGGGTGCCGTCTTTTTCATTAGCTCGACAAGTCCGTAAGACTTTCTCGAGTCGCGGGGAAAAATCTCCCGGGTCACCTTTTCATCCATTATTGCCCCACCTCTCCATATAACACTTTCAACGGCTCATATAATAACCATTTATGCCATAAGTGCGGCGGTCCCCAAGAACAGCCTTAGAGGGGACCGGAGAAACCATCTTTCCGGATCCGCCAGAAATGGACCGCAAGAAAGACTGTGACGACGAGCGGAAGGACGACACAATGAAGCACGTAGAATCGGATGAGGGCATTTTGGCCCACCACCGTTCCACCGAGAAGCATAAACATGATGTCGTTCGTCGGAAGGAATCCAAGCTGTGGCCCCCAAGGACCGTTTTGTCCGATAAGGGGGGTATAAGAGGCCATCTTGGCACCGACCGTCACTGCCCAGTAAGCGAGCTGGTCCCAGGGAAGAAGATATCCTGTCCAAGAAAGGACCAGAGTATTCACAAGCAGGACCACACCAACCACCCAGTTAAATTCACGAGGCGCTTTGTAGGCACCGGTAAGAAACACACGGGTCATATGAAGCCATACGAAGAGAACCATTCCATGGGCGGCGAAACGGTGAAGATCGCGCATCAGGTTTCCGCCGAAGATGACGAACTGGAGATCTTTAATATTGCGATAGGCCAACCCGGTATAAGGAGTATAGTAGAACATGAGCCAAATTCCTGTTACAGCCAATATGATGAAAAGAAAGAGGGTAATTCCCCCGAGGCAAAAGGTATAACGCATTCTGAGTGCCGAACGGCGAACCTTGACCGGATGGATATGAAGGAAGACGCTTGAAAAGATTGCATAGGCCCGGTCGAGGTCGTTGTCGGGATAGCCGTGCCGAAAAACAGATTTGAAGATCTGAGATTCGACGATCTCGTTTTTAATTTTCTGGAGCATGCCTTAAGTCCCTTCCGTTAATAGGACCATTCCCTGATAAGCATCGGCCAGATTTTCCGATGTCCATTGGCGACTCGGAACTGGTGCAGGGATAAAGGATCCTTGCATGGGTGTGCGGTGACGCATGATGAATCATGCGTCACCGTTTAACCGCTAACGAATCCGTGAGTTTATATTGACCGCCCCAATCAGCAGAGAAGGCGGTTGGAGGCGCAAGAAGCTCCTGCAGGAGCTGAATGATCAATGTAGAAAGGTGTGACTTCCTTGACCTTTTCTTTGACCCAGAGGCCTTGGGGCGTCTGAACCGGATCCGGGTCAAGCCGGATCACCGTATTGACGATCAACTCCCCGTCAAGAGGATCACGGGTGATTTGACCACGCCAGAGCGTTCTTGGAGCAGGTCCCCCACGAACATTGCCATGAGCATCGTAAATCGACCCATGACATGGACATCGGAATCTCTTCTGGTCCGGGAACCAATTCGGAGTACAGCCGAGATGACGGCAGATGGAAATCATGTTGTAGATTCCCCTCATGTTTCGGACAACCCAGAAACGCCCCTTCAGCTTCCAGCGCTCGTCCACTCCCAGACCATAGATCGAGACATGACCGATCTTGAAAACAGTCGGTGGCTCATAGAGAACTGGAGGGAAAAGGTACTTGTATGCAGCAAATGCCGTCCCAGCCATCGAAGCGCCCATGAGGGACCATCCCGCTGCCACGAGAAATTTTCTTCGCCCCTTATCGGCGGGACTTGCCATATCACCGGTGTCTCCGGGGTGTTGCGTTTGGGCCGTTAGATTTGTCATTGGAGCGCAACCTCCTGTTTAATTTCGAGATGTTCCATGGCGATGGCCCCGGTGGGGCAGCGCTTTGCGCACAATCCGCACCGGATGCAGCGCATCCCGTCCCATATCATTGCCGTTGACTGCGAAAGAGTTTGAACAACCGGCTCTTCAATGTGGTCTGGAGAGATTTCCGTTTCGGTAAAAGCCTCGACAAGCGGCTCCATTTTGCCATGCTCAAGATCCACATCGGCAAGAGGAACCATCTTCAAGGCATATTCGGGGCAAACATCGACACATCCCCCGCATAGCACACACTTATGTCCCTCAAAGATCGGATTCACATGACAGGTCAAACAGCGAGAGGCCTGAGTACGCGCCTGCTCTTCGGTCATGGAGAGTTCTGCAAGATCAAAGTTTGTCCTACGGAAATCAGGATGAAGCAAATCCGGATTCTTCCGCTCAATCGTATAGTAGCCTTTTTTATTAAAATCTTCAGGCCAGATCGGCGATGGATTCGCACGATGGGGAATCGGCGTCGAAATACCGCTGAGATTCTTTGCCACTCCCCGCTTCATCAGGTAGGAGTGAACCGATTGGGCAGCTTTTTGCCCTCCGGCAATAGCGTCTATGAAGATCCTCGGCCCCGTAACAACATCTCCGGCAGCAAAGACCCCTGGAACACCTGTATCCATGGTATGCATGTTCGCACGAATGACCCCATTGCGGCCGACGATGCCTTCAAGATCTTCCGGAACATAGGTCGTATCAATCACCTGGCCGATTGCGAAGGTGACAGACGATCCATGGACCACACTGATTTTTTCCTCATCAAACGACGGAGAGAATCGTCCCTGATCATCGAATACCGAGAGCACCTTCTTGACTTCAAGACCTTCAAATCTTCCACCAGAACCCAGGATACGCTTTGTCCCTAGACGAACTGCAAATTCTGCGCCTTCGTGGACCGCATCTTCAATCTCAAGATCATCAGCCGGCATCTCGTCCCATGTTTCAAGGGTCACAACCGTGACCTTCTCCACCCCGGGAACGCGAATGGCTGTTCTTACCACATCCATCGCCACATTTCCTGCCCCGACAACGACAGGGCGAGGGCCGATCGGAAGGGGATCATGTCGGTGATAGACCGACTGGAGGAAGGGAAGGGCTGAATAAACGCCTTCAAGCTCGCGCCCTTCAAATGGGACCTGACGACTTCCCCATGCACCAGACGAAAGAACAACCGCGGCATACTCTTCGCGAAGCTGGGCGAGGGTAACATCCTTGCCGACCTTGACATTGAGGCGGGCCTCAACCCCCATGCTGAGGATCGCCGCGATCTCCGCCTGGAATAGCGGACGAGGAAGACGATATTCCGGAACGAGATAAAAGAGACCACCCAATCGATCTTGAGCCTCAAAGATCGTGACACGATAACCGAGACGAGCCAGATCATGGGCTGCAGAAAGACCGGCAGGGCCGCCGCCGACTATGGCAACCTTTGGGCCGGTTGCCTTCCCGTAAGGAACCCCGGGCGCTGTCGAATAACGCAAGGTTGAGGCCGGATCAGAGACGGCTTCTGCCCCAAACTTTTCAGTCACAAATCTCTTGAGGGCCCGAATCGTTACCGGGGCATCAATATTCCCCCGCGTACACGCCGACTCACAGGGTGCGTTGCAAACCCACCCGCATACCGAGGCAAACGGGTTGGGCCCTCGGGCGATGGCATAGGCGCGCTCATAGCGGCCTTGAGCAATTGCCTGAACATATCCGCCGGCATCAGTGCCTACCGGACAGGCTTTCCGGCAGGCCACCTGATCGGCATAGTACTGATAATCTGGTATGTGAAGCTTGTATTTTCCCTTCATTCCGTTCCTCCTCCGCGGGTTGCAAAGATCCCATACGGAAAGAGGGACACCAAGCTTGCGAGGTCTAGCCAAGGTTCAGCCAAAACCCCCAGGGTTCCCTATCCGGTCCAACGATGAGAATGATTTTCGGATTAAATTTGCAGTGGCGCAATTTATAACATTTCCATCCCGGAGAGTCAAGATGTCGTCAACAGACTTTATTCCCTGACAACCATTGGTTCATCCGACAAACAGCCGCCGACTCCCCAATGACCTCGAATGGCCATTGTGCTACAATCTCAACGGGCTAGCGGCAGGAATCGGGGAATCGCCCCCTGGGCCGATGTCAGACAGAGCCTCCCGGACCTCTTTTCACGGATGGATGATGTCGAAAAAGATTCTCCCGAAAACGATTGGCATTCTCACAAAGCCTCACCGTTCGACCGAGGTCCGCCAGCTCCTGACCCCCCTTCTTCCATGGCTTGCTGGCAAAGGCTTGTCAGTGATGCTGGATCGCGAGGCGATACTTTCAATGGGACCCTCTCCCCTTCCGGTCTTTGATCGGGAGGAAATTGCCAGATTTGCCGATTTGCTTATCGTTCTTGGAGGCGACGGAACGATCCTTTCAGCCGCCCGAATTGCCACCCAGCGCCAAATTCCCATTCTCGGGATCAACCTTGGAACGCTGGGCTTTCTGGCAGAAGTCCCTAAAGAAGAGACCTTTCTTGTTCTGGATTCGGTGATATCCGGCCATTATGTCGCCGAAAGACGGGCGATGATCCATGCGGACCTCTTGAAAAACGGCGAACGGATCACGGAGTCCCATGATGTTCTCAATGATGTGGTCATCAACAAAGGGACAACAGCCCGAATGATCGAAGTTGAAATCTACGCAAACAACCACTTCGTCACGGAGATGAAGGGGGATGGAGTCATTTTCTCTTCCGCCACTGGCTCCACCGCCTATTCAATGGCAGCGGGTGGCCCCATTCTTCACCCAGAGTCCCAAGGGATCGTGATGACGCCGATCTGTCCACATACATTGACGCAACGCCCCATTGTCTTTCCTGAGTCAGTTCGCCTTGAAACTCTCTTCAAGACGGCGGATGCCCATGTCATGGTCATCTTTGACGGTCAGATCAGTGTTCCTCTGGAAAAAGGCGATGTGCTCAGGATCTCCCGATCCGATCATGTTACCCGGCTTCTGGTTTCTCCGGACCGGAATTACTTTGAAGTTCTCCGGGACAAACTTCGATGGGGAGATGCATGAAAGAGATTTTCTCCAGCCATGAGTTTCTGTCGGAGGTCACCAGAAAGGGAGAAGCCGCGGGTTTCCGCCCTAGAATTCTTGGGACCGTTACGGGCGACACCGGCACTGTCCCGATCCTCTCGCTTTCCCGGAAGCTTCCGGGCCTCGCACCCCGGATTCTCATTGCCGCAGGCATTCATGGAGATGAACCGGCCGGTCCCCACACGATTCTTTCCCTGCTTCAGGACTTCACGGAAAAGTGGGAGGAGCTTCGTCGATTCCATCTTGAAATCGTTCCCTTGATCAACCCTTCTGGTTTTGACCGGAGGCAACGTCACGATGCATCCGGCGTCGACCCCAACAGGGCCTTTGGATCCCCCTCCCCACCTCAGGAGATCCGGTATCTGATGGACGACTACAGAAGAAGACGAATCGACCTCTTTATCGATCTGCATGAGGATGTCGACACCCCCGGCTTCTACCTCTATGAGCTTTCCCCTGACACTGCGACAGCCTTTGGCCCTCACATCATTTCCGCTCTCCGGTCCGCCGGGCACCCCATCAATCAATCCCCGATCATTGAGGGAATGGCGGCCACCGATGGATTGATCCTCCGAACATCCCGGTCCACACCGCGATTCTTCCGTCAGGGTGCGCCTCAAGGCCTCTATATGAAACGCCTTGGAACCCGCCGGACATTGACCTTTGAATCTCCCCCCAAGCTTCCCCTCTCCGAACGAGTCGCCATGCAGCGGCTTGCCCTTCGGACCGTCGTGGAGCAATTTGTTCCCTAACCGTCTCGATTCTCTCGACACTGACTGATCATACAGCCTACGGCACCACTGGAGGCATGATCACGTTCATGATCGGCGCAAGGGCCGCCACCCCATTGAGACTGATGGTGAAACCGAACCCTGTCTGAACGGGGAGAGGCGCAGGCTCGTTCACGATATAGTACATGAAGGCCCCCGACCAGCACTGTCCGTTGTAGCCAAAGTTAAAGGACTCCATCTGTGTTCCTGCCCCGGGCCCCTGCCCCAGATCATAGTAATAGGCCGCTCCCATATAAAGGCCATTGCTGGTAGTAATTCCCAGATAGGGTACGAGGAAGTTCGTCCCGAAAGGCTGGGTATACGTCTCGGTTATCTCGTCCGGGCTAAAGAAATTTCCCATGAGAGGAATATTTCCGGCATGGGCCTCGGTCTGCCCGAGGATGGCATTGAGCATGATCGGTCCGGGGGCGATGGCGGCCTGATTGAACATAATCGCGGAATCCTCTGTTGGCATTGTCCGCTGACTCATGTCAAAGAATCCTTCGGCAAAAAAGGACACAGGCTGTCCGCTCAAGATATGGAGCGAACCATAGACCGGAGAAAAAGGCGTCTGAATGGGAAGGAAGGGGTCCGGCAGGCTCTGCCCCCCGAAATACATTGTCTGGGCATTTCCCGGAAGGGTCGAATACTGATAGGTGTCGGCGAGCTTGAGCGACACGAGCTCCTTGGACTGACCGTCAGATCCCTGCCAGAAAAGCCTCTGGGTCATTGTCAGTGTTGTGGCATTCATCCCTAGAATGTTATCGGAAAATCCACTTTGAATGATCTGGGTCTCGTTGTTCTGGGGAGCATAGTCAAAGTCGAGATCCATCTGCATCTGGTGCGTCAGATCCCCCCCGCCGGCCGTATAGAAATCCCGCTCCACCGTCGACTGGGCCCCTAAGCCAAGATTGGGAACGGCCTGATCGAGCGGAGTGGCCCCCTGATAACTCTGGCTGTAGGCTGTCGTCAGGACGCCGGCATGCGGCGTGAGGACCAGTGCTCCGTCGCCCAGCACGTAGGAACCTGTGGCATGGGGATAGACGAGCCCGCGCTGAAGCATGAGAGGACCGCTTTCGATTTCCGCCCCCGAAAGAAAGGACGAAAAATAGATTCCGGAGCCTCCGAGAGAATAATCATAGAGGCTGGCACTCCCCTGGGGAAGCTTGCTCACCGTCGTATTGAGGCCCGGAAAGATATCCTGGTTGTAGTCGGCGATGAGGTTGATTTCGCTGTTGTCCTGATAGGCACTGACATAGAAGGTGGAGAGCAGCTCAGGATTGAAGCTCATGGTGGATCCCACACTCATGAGCTGGTAGAAGTCCTGGGCATTGACATAGTTGATGTTTCCCATGATGGAGACATTGTCAGTGTTGTAGTTATAAAGGTCGGTCGTGGAGGAGATGTTCGTCCGAAGCCCCAATGCCGAGTAGTCGACCGCCTGGTTCGTGATATTGAGAAAGAGGTTCTGGTTGGAGCTAATGGCCTGACGATAGGTGACGCCCTCCCCCACCCCGAAGTTCGACATGTCATCCATCGTGACGGCCAGGTCATAGGATGGATCGAGGTTCCAGAAGAAGGTGTCGTAGAATACCAATCCCTGGACGGAGTTGAATTGAACGAAAGGAAAAAGGAAGCCCGTTTTTTTCGACGCCACGGGAAAGGAAAAGTACGGCATGTACAACGCCGGTATCCCTTTGATGTCCAGCGAGTCCGAAAGTCCCGAGAAGGCATCCCCCAACGTCATGTCTCCTGACAGAGTCGAGATCGACCAGGAGGGAGAACTGTTCTCTCCGCAGTCGCAGGTCGTC
The DNA here is from genome assembly GCA_021828375.1 of Nitrospirota bacterium. Classification (GTDB taxonomy): domain Bacteria; phylum Nitrospirota; class Leptospirillia; order Leptospirillales; family Leptospirillaceae; genus UBA4572. The sequence continues at coordinate 23,423 of JAKARS010000005.1, read as the reverse complement.
ACCGACCCCTTCCTGACGTGGTAGTGCTTGTGGTCCTTCCGATGAATCACCTCCCCCTTGATGTGGTAGGTATAGAGGACTTGGGAGTTGTTCATCGAGTAATATTGCCGGGTTTTCACCGTCCCATGGTAAAGGATGGCCTCTCCCGTCAAAAGATTCGCCCGAATCCTGTCTCCTTTCATGGTTGTCCGAGGACCCTTGAAAATCACATGGCCCGCACCCCATACGATACTGGTCTTTTTATTGAGGATCAGGGAGTCGGCCCGGAGAGACCAAGGATGGCGAGAGATATAGGCGTGTCCATTGGCATGGAGAAGGGATGTGTTCCGATTAAGGCGGATGTGGTCGGCCAGCACGACGACCTTGTCGGTATCGGCTCCTCCGACGGGAGTGGCGGGAGGTGAGGCCGCATCGGCGTCCCTCCCCAGAGACGATAAAAGCCATGCCAGGATGAGGATAATCCCTGAGAGCCGGACCAGCCTCCCCTGAGGATTCAAGCGTCCTCCGAAAGGGGCCGATCCCTTTCATTTCCCGAAAAAAGGACGGGTGGGGGGGCGGTAACGAAGCGTGGGCGCACCTCACCCACAAGATAGAGCGATCCGGACACCACAAGAACGCGAGCAGGAGCCGCTTCCGCCCAACGGACTGCCTGATCAAGGAGGCTTTCTTGAGCCCCCCGTTCTATCCGTACATTCGTCTCTTCCCAGAGAGCTCGCGCATAGGACTCCATCTCGCGGGCCTCTGCCCATTGTCCTCTCACGCTTTCTAGATTCCCCCGTTCGGGAAAGAACAAGGCCTGCGAAACAAGGGGGGAATCATGCATGAACTCCAACATCCGTTGCCAGTTCTTGTCTGAGTGAACCGCCAGGAACCATCCGACGGAGGCCTGAGTGCCGAATCGATCGAGAAGGGAGTCAAGCAGCCTCTCCATGGCCTCCGGATTATGGGCCCCATCGAGAAGAATGGAAGGATGGCGCGAGATCGTCTCAAAGCGCCCGGGATGGGCAGCGCGAAAAACCCCCTCCCGAAAAGCGCTCAGGGAGATCGGGAGCGGGCTCCACTCAATGGCCGCGACAGCGGCTCCCACGTTCTCCACTTGGTAGGCGGCGGTCATCCCCGAAGAGAAGGTTCTCCTTCCCCAGCGTCCCTGATAGAGGAGTCTCCGTCCCTTCCCCTCTAAGCCGTCCGAAGAAGGACGTGGCGTTTTATCTTCCCATCTGGCCTCAAAATCCCTTCCGGAGAGAACCGGCAAGAACCCCTTTGAGCGGGCTCTGTCAAGAAAAAGCTCCCTCAGGGAGGGGTCGTGGAGGTTCGCCACGAAGGGACGCCCCATCCTTCCAACGGCCACCTTTTCTTCAAAGATACGAGGGATGCCGGGCCCCAAAATCTCTTCATGATCGAGTGAAACCCCTGTCAGAACGGTAACAGTGGGGCGGGAGACAGTTGTGGCATCCCAACGGCCTCCCAGTCCGGCCTCAAGAACGACACAGCTGACCTCAGCCCTTCTGAAGGCCACATGGGCCATGACGGTCAAGAATTCGAAAAATGTGAGGCCGATCCGAAGAGAGCCATCGAGGGCAGCCACCTCCCGGACAAGTGCAGAAAACGACTCAGGGGAGAGCATCTCTCCCGAGATCGAAATCCGTTCCCGTATATCGGTCAGGTGAGGCGATGTAAAGCGACCGGTTCGATAGCCGGCCTGACGAAGAATGGAGTCGAGGAAGGCAGCCGTCGATCCCTTTCCGTTGGTCCCGACAATCTGGAAGGTCAACGGTCCGCGTTCCGGGTGTCCGAGGGCAGACAGAGCCGCATCGACTCTCTCAAGCCCCGGCTTGATCCCAAAGCGCAGCAGTTTGGAGAGAATGGTGGAGACATCCTCCGGTGGTGGCACCCCTTACTGCTCCCCTCGACAGGAGGAAGATCCCTCGAGGTTTCGGGCAGAACCCAGGTGACAGAGAAGGCGGGCGAGGGTGTCCTTCAGATGTTTGCGCTCGACAATCATGTCGATAAAGCCATGCTCAAGAAGAAACTCCGCCCGCTGGAAACCTTCGGGAAGCTGCTGACGAATGGTTTGCTCAATCACCCTTGGCCCCGCGAAACCGATGAGGGCCCGGGGCTCAGCAATGATCACATCACCTAGCATGGCAAAACTCGCGGTGACTCCCCCGAAGGTGGGATCGGTCAGAACGGTGAGATAGGGGATTCCTTCTTTCCCGAGGCGACCGACAGCCGCCGAGGTGCGGGCCATCTGCATGAGAGAGAAGATCCCCTCCTGCATCCGCGCTCCTCCGGAAGCGGTGACAAGAATCAGAGGAAGACGGGCCTCCAATGCCCGGTCGGCGGCTCGAACCACCTTTTCTCCCACCACGGACCCCATCGACCCTCCCATGAAATGAAAGGAGAAGAGACCAAGAACGGTCGGGATTCCTTCGATCCGACACTCTCCGACCTTAACGGCATCTTCGAGACCCGTTTTTTTCTGGGCGGCCCGAAGCCGATCTGAGTACCGTTGACTGTCGGTAAAGGAAAGGGGATCGGACGAGACAACCTCCCGGGCAAATTCCGTGAAGCTCCCTGGATCGACGAGCTGTTCGAGACGCTCTTCCAAGGTAATGGGAAAGTGGTAGTTGCACTTTGGACAGACCTTTCCCGCCCGATCCACCTCCTTGCGATAGACAATCTGGCGGCAATGGTTGCATTTGATCCACAGACCTTCAGGGATCCGAACCTTCTTTCCAGAGTCCGCTTCAGGGTCACCCTTTCCGGGACTTTTTTTATCCTTGCCCGGCCTGTCAAGCCAGCCCATTCTTTGTTTCTCCTTCACCGTTCAGGTTCTGCCTTTCGGCACTCCGCAACAAACTCAAGAAAGGTTTTCTCCCAGAGTCCGGGATCCTCTTCCTCCCTGACCAATCGGCTTCCGACGATGACTCCGTCGGCAAACCCCAGAATTTCCCGGGCCATCCGAGGCTCATTGACTCCGAACCCCAAACAAACGGGGAGAGCCGTCCATTGTTTCAGTTGGCCGACCATGTCCCGAACAGCAGGGGTGATCGACAAGGACGCTCCTGTCGTCCCCATTAACCCGACATAGTAGACAAAGCCACGGGCCTCCCGGACAATCCTTCGGGCCCGGTCGACAGGCGTCGTGGGCGACACAAATCCCACAAGATTGATCCCGAACGAGCGGAAAAGCGGCCGATAGTCCCGACTGTCTTCAAACGAGAGATCCGGAATCACCACCCCTGCCACCCGACCTGTCGCCCGGGCCTTCTTGCAGAAGGACTCCACCCCCATATGGTGAAAGAGATTGAAGTAGGTCATCAGGTAAAGGGGGGGAAGCTCTTCGGGAGGAATCGTCCCGAGCCAGTCGAGAAGTTCCGAGAGCGCTGTCTCATGGCGAAGAGATCTGCGGGCCGCCTCCTGAATCACCGGTCCGTCCGCTGTGGGATCGGAAAAGGGGACCCCCAACTCGACGGCAAAGACTCCTGCAGAGGCCGCCAATCGGAGATAGCGACGCGTGGTCTCAAGGTCCGGATCTCCCGCCACAAGATAGGGGATGAGTGCCGGTGGAGAGACCCCGCGTCGGAAGGGCTTCTTGTCCATGGAGGATCGATTGGGGACGATGGCGCTCATAAGCGTTCCCCTTTCTCTTCGAGGATGCGGGAAACCTCCATCACATCCTTGTCTCCGCGTCCGGAAAGATTCACAAGGATATTGGAATCCCGAGGAAGAGTCCGGGCAAGACGAAGAGCATAGGCCACCGCATGCGAACTCTCAAGCGCCGGGATGATCCCTTCCGTCCGGGAGAGGGTCCGGAACGCCTCAAGCGCCTCCTCATCTCCGACAGAATCAAAGACGATCCGTCCGGCATTCCGATAATAGGCCAATTCGGGACCGACCGCCGAATAGTCGAGTCCCGCCGAAACGGAATGGGTGTTCTCTATTTGGCCATCCGGATTCTGAAGAACATAGGTTCGTGTTCCCTGAAGAACCCCCACGGACCCTCCCGCAAATCGGGCGGCATGAAGCCCGGGAGAGATGGAGATTCCTCCGGCCTCCACGCCATACATGCGAACGCCCGCATCCTTCACGAAGGGATGGAAGAGACCGATCGCATTGCTTCCGCCTCCGACACAGGCAACAAGCGCCTCCGGAAGGGCTCCGACTCTCCGGAGGAACTGGCGGCGAGCCTCCTGTCCGATGACCGACTGAAAGGTTCTCACCATGAGAGGAAATGGATGCGGACCGAAGGCCGTTCCCAAAAGGTAGTGCGTTTCGCCCACTGTGCGGGACCAGTCCCGCAGGGCTTCGCTGATCGCATCCTTCAGGGTTCGTCCTCCCAGATCAACAGGGCTCACGGTCGCTCCCAGGAGCTTCATGCGGAAGACATTCAGTGCCTGTCGCCGAACATCCTCCGATCCCATATAGATCTGACAGGAGAACCCCAGTTTGGCCGCCACGGTCGCCGTCGCCACCCCATGCTGACCCGCGCCGGTTTCAGCGATCAGACGACGCTTTCCCATCCGGCGGGCCAGAAGTGCTTGCCCCACCGCATTGGTGATCTTGTGGGCTCCGGTGTGGTTGAGATCTTCGCGTTTAAGCCAGATTTTCGCTCCCCCCATTTCTCGAGAGAGGGATTCCGCCAGGTAAAGAGGTGTGGGGCGACCGGAATACTCGGCAAGCATTCCGTAGAACTCCTTCCTGAAAGAGGAATCCTTCCACGCCAAGCGAAAGGCTTCTTCGAGTTCAAGAAGGGCCGGCATCAGAGTCTCCGAGACAAAGCGGCCTCCGAACTCCCCGAAATACCCCCGATAGTCGGGAAGAGAAGGAGAGCCCTTTCGGGAGGCCTCCTTATGTTTTTCAATAGCGGCCGATTCCCTGCTCACAACAATGCCTCCCACGCGCGAACGTTCTTCACAAAGGCACTTACCCGGACCTCATCCTTAACCCCCGGGCGAGACTCCACCCCGGAGCTGACATCCACCCCAAAGAGGCGCCGCCCGTCCGGAGTGCCCGGAGGGCAAACGGAATCCAGCGCATTGGCCACTCCCTCCGGGGAGAGCCCGCCGGAGAGGACTACCGGAAGAGGCCATTCGACCTCTCTCAAGGCCCCATAGCTCCACCCCTCCCCCGTCCCCCCCAAACCTTTGGCCGAACGTCCTTCCACCAAAACACGGAGAGCGGTGTGGGGAGTATCGAGGCGACTTCTGCCGTCCCATCTGACCGCATGCATCCAGGGGACGCCGAAGGACCCCATCCTGGCGTCTTCATCGCGACTGAGGGGACCTCCATGCCACTGGATCAGATCGACCCCAAGCCTCTCCACCACTTCCTCGATCCGATCCCAATCCGGCTCTGTGAAAACAGCCACCTTTTCAAGATGCCCCGACAGGGCCTCAACGATGAGTGCCGCGCGCTCCGGAGAGACCGTCCGGGAAGAGCGAGAGGAAAAAATCAGGCCAAGGGCATCGGCACCAGACCGTTCCACCGCGATGGCATCCTCCGGGCGAGTTATCCCGCAGATTTTAATCCACAATCCCACAAAAGACCTCCAGAGCCCTACCCGGATCCTCCGAGAGGAGAAAGCTCTCACCCACCAAAACAAAGTCTGCCCCGAGCTCTCCCATTCGCCGAAAGTCGGCTGAGGTTTTCAGCCCACTTTCGGCGACCTTGACGATCTCCGGAGCAAGTTTCGAGAGAAGCCGGGCACCCCGGTCCAGATCGACCTTGAGAGTGTCCAGATCCCGGCTGTTCACTCCCACCACCCGAGCTCCCGCCGCCAATGCCCGCTCGACCTCTCCCTCGGTATGGGCCTCCACCAGAACGGTGAGGCCAAGGGATGAGCCCAAATGAAGAAGTTCAGAGAGAAGCTCTCCAGGGAGTATCCTGACGATCAGCAGAAGAATGTCCGCTCCGGCCACTCGACTTTCGACCACTTGGTAGGGATCAACCACAAAATCCTTCCGGAGAAGAGGGAGCGCCTCTCCGGCAGGGGTTTTGCGCACACGGGACAGGTCCTCAAGGGCCCCTCCGAAAAAGGGACCGTCCGTCAGGATCGACAAGGCTCGGGCTCCGGATCGCCAGTAGGACTCGGCCAGAGCCTCCGGATCGTAAGGATCCCGGATCAGGCCGCGAGACGGACTCCGTCGCTTCATCTCGGCAATGACTCCGGGAGAAGCGGTCGCCCCCTCTCTCCTGATTGCCGTCAACGGGCGAACCGAAGGAGCCGTTGGAATGGCCCTCTCAAGATCCTGAAGAGAGCGCCTTTCTCTGGCGACGACGATCTCTGACTTCTTGCGGGAGACAATCTCTTCAAGAAGACTCATAAGAGACTTTCCTTCTGGATGCTTGTGAGCACGGCCAAGGCCTTCCCTGAATCGATCGCCTCCCGGGCCATGGAGACACCCTCAGGAAGGGTTCGGGCCTGTCCTGCCACCATAAATCCCGGAGCGGCACCTGCCAGAACCCAATCCCGAAGAGGATGTCGGTCTCCCGCAAGAACTCCCCGGATCAGGGAGGCATTTTCCATGCGATCACCTCCCCGGGCCGCATCAAGAGACGAAGGAGCAAGGCCAAAATCTGAGGCGCGGAGCTCTCTCCATACTTTCCGTCCATTCGTCAGGTGAAGAAGTGTGGTCGTGGAGGCGAGGTTGACCTCGTCAAGCCCATCTCCATGAAGCGCCATCACCTCGGAACTTCCCGTCTTGGCAAGGACGTCGACCACCGTCTCCAGACGAGCCGGATCGTAGACACCGATCACCTGACGACGAACTCCGGCCGGGTTGGCCAATGGTCCAAGAAGATTAAACAGCGTCCGGACTCCCAGCTCGCGACGAACCCCCGCCGCCACCCGAAGGGCCGGATGGTAATAGGGGGCAAAGAGAAAGGTCAACCCCGTCTTACGAAAGATTCGGAAGGCCTTTTCGGGAGAGACCTCCACGGGAATGCCCAACGCCTCAAGAACATCCGCCGATCCTGCCTGACTCGAAACGGCACGATTGCCATGCTTCACCACACCGACTCCACCGGCCGCAAGGACAAAGGAAACGGCCGTGGAAAGGTTCACCGTTCCCGCCCGGTCCCCTCCCGTTCCGCAGACATCGATGGCCTCTCCGAGAGTGTCGGAGCCCTCCGGCGGAAAGGGACGGCAGCGAGCCCGGAGTGCGTCCACCGCCCCGCTGATTTCTTCGGCAGTCTCCCCCTTGGAGACCAGTGCCACAAGGATTCCGGCCAAGAGGCTTTCGGAGACCTTGCCGTCCATGACGGCCCCCATCACCTCCGCCATTTCTCCACGCCCAAGCGAGCGTCCCGAAAGGACTGCCGCCAACGCCTCCCGAGGAGTCACGATAAAGGACTCCCAAGGGAGTTCCTGCCATTGCGCCGTTTCGCCAGATCGACAAAATTGGACAGAATCTTTTTCCCATGAAGAGTCAGAATGGATTCGGGATGAAACTGAACACCCCACACCGGCAGGTGCTGATGGGCCAGAGCCATAACCTCGCCTTCTTCAGTCCGGGCGGTCACCCGGATCTCCTCAGGAAGGGAGCTCTCCAAGACGATGAGGGAATGGTAACGGGTGGCCTCAAAAGGGTTGGGAATCCCCGTGAAGAGTTCCGATCCGTCATGAAAGACCGGGGAGGTCTTTCCATGCATCAGACGGGGCGCACGCGCGACCGTTCCGCCAAAGACTTCCCCAATGGTCTGATGGCCAAGACAGACTCCGAGGATTGGCAATCGGGCCCCCAGCTCCCGGACAATCTGAGGGCAAATCCCAGAGTCGGCAGGAGTCCCTGGCCCTGGAGAGAGCACAATGGCCTCGTATCCCCCTGATTCGATCTCGGACAGAGATATCCGGTCATTGCGAAAGACCTCCATCTCAACTCCCAGTTCCCAGAAGTACTGGACGAGGTTGTAGGTGAAGGAGTCATAGTTGTCGACCATCAGAAAAGCCATGATCCCTCGCTTGCATGAGTGATCTCGAGCGCCCGGACCATCGCCTGCGCCTTGGCGAGGATCTCCTGATTCTCCTTCTCCGGCTCGCTGTCAGCAACAATTCCTGCCCCTGCCTGGAAGAATCCCTTTTTCCCAGAGAGAAAGACCGAGCGAATGGCAATGGCCAGGTCAACCTCTCCTGAAAAAGCCACAACTCCGACGCACCCGGCGTAGGGGCCACGCCGGATCGTCTCAAGCTCTTCAATGATTTCCATGGCCCGCACTTTGGGAGCTCCCGAAAGAGTCCCGGCCGGGTGGGCCGCCCGAATAACATCGTACCCTGTCTTGCCGGGAGCGAGGAGACCCTTCACATGGCTGACGATGTGAATCACATGGGAGTATCTCTCCAGAACCATCATCTCGCTCACCTCCACACCGCCCTTCGCCGCGACGCGCCCCACATCATTGCGGCCAAGATCCACAAGCATGACGTGTTCGGCCCGTTCCTTCGGGTCCGAAAGAAGGGCCTGAGAGCGCCGCTCGTCCTCCTGGGCGTCCCCTGAACGGCGAACGGTTCCTGCAATGGGACGCAGATCAACCGTTTTCCCCGACACCCTGACAAAAAGCTCCGGAGATGATCCGACCAAAGCCCGCTCCCCATGTTCGATCAGGAAAAGATAAGGAGAGGGATTGATGGAACGCAGAACGCGATAGAGAGTGAGCGGAGACGCCTCCCAATCAAACTCGAAACGGCGGGAGAGGACAACCTGAAAGATATCTCCGGCACGAATATGTTCTTTGGCCCGGTCGACGGAGCGCTTGAAGCTCTCCGCATCGGTCGTCTCCCGCAACGTCAGCTTGCCAGACGCACCGGAAGGCTTTTCCGGGGGACGAGAAAGGGAAAGGGCCTGCCAAAAGGAGGCGAGACGCACCGTTGCTTCGTCGAAGAGACTGTCCGGATTCCCCTCTTCCCGGTCGATCCATGTGAGAAGCTTGAGGCGTTGGATGGCGTGGTCAAAAACGACCATGACTTCCGGAAGAAAGAAGGAAAGATCCGGAAAGTCATCGGCTGCAGGGAGAGCCTCGGGAAGGCGTTCAAAACAACGCACAATATCATAGCCGAAATACCCGACCACCCCTTGGGCAAACACGGGAATGCGATCATCCATCCCGGCATCAAGTTCGGCCATCGCACGAGAGAACTCAGAAAAGAGATCGCCCGTCCTCTCCGTGACTCCGGTTCGGCTCCCCTCTCGAAAGCGTTCTATCCTGAGGGCTCCACCGACCGATCCGGAGAAGGCAACCAGGACGCCTGAACCGACAAAAGAGTAACGCCCCCACCGCTCTCCTCCCGTTGCACTTTCCAAGAGGAAACGAGGACGCTCTTGGGAAAGGGCTGCATAGGCGGCGGGAGGAGTCAGGAGATCTGACAGAGCCTCTCCAATGACAGGAACAATCCGGTGTTTCTTCAGGGAATCAAGGGTCTCGGTTCGTGAGGTCAGGATCTTCACACGATGTCTCCCATCTCCCGAAGCTTGCGCCAAAGAGTCGAGCGGCCGATTCCCAAGAGCTTGGCGGCCTGGGACATATTCCCCTGGGTCTTCTCAACGGCCTTTCTGATCATGACATCCTCCATTGTCCGAAGGGCATTTGAGCCGGACAGGGCCACATCGGCAAAGGAACCCTCCTCCGGGATAGGGGCCAGGTCCCGCGGAAGCTCTCGGACTCCAATGGTACGCCCGGTGGAGAGAAGAACCGCATGTTCGATGATGTTCTGGAGCTCCCGGATATTTCCTGGATAGGAATGGTTCATGAGGATATTTTGTGCTTCCTGGGAGAGTCCCACGACATTCTTTCCAAACTCTGCATTGTATCGGGAAAGAAAAGAGGAAATCAGAAGGGGAATGTCCTCTCTTCGCTCTCGAAGGGGGGGGAGGAAGAGGGGCACCACTCGAAGCCGATAATAAAGATCCCGACGGAAGGTCCCGGCCTCGATCGCGGCCTTAAGGTCCCGGTTTGTTGCAGCAATCACCCGAACATCGACTTTGAGGGTCTTCGTTCCTCCAACTCTCTCAAACTCCTCCTCCTGCAGAACACGCAGAAGCTTGACCTGCATGGAGGCCGAGATTTCTCCGATCTCGTCAAGAAAGAGGGTGCCTCCGGAGGCGAGTTCGAATCGTCCTGGCTTGCTCGACACAGCCCCAGTAAAGGCCCCCCTTACATGCCCGAAGAGCTCGGACTCAAGGACACCCTCGGAAAGGGCCGCACAGTTCACCTTGATAAAGGGACCATCCTTCCTGGGGCTGTTTTCATGGATCGCATGGGCAACGAGCTCCTTTCCCGTTCCGCTTTCCCCTTCTATCAAAACGGTGGACTTGCTCTGTGCCACCACGGGGAGAAGATCGAAGAGCTCGCGCATCTTCTCGCTCTGGCCAATAATTTTGCCAAAGGCATAGCGGCCCTTGAGCTCTTTCTTCAGTTCAGCCAACTGGGTGACATCATGAAAGATCTCCACCCCGCCGACCACGTGACCATCAGCATCCTTGAGGAGGGCGGTATTGACCCGCACGAGACGGGTTCTTCGATGGCGGTCGGTCAGGGAAATCTCATAGTTCCGATACGGCTCTCCGCTTTCGATCGTCTTTTCGATGAGGCAACGGGCACTGCAGACCGAGCTTCGCATGGCCTTTTGGCAGTCCATGCCAAATACTTCCCCTTGAGAGAGTCCGAGCATTTCCCGAGCGGCTCGATTGAGGTAGAGGACCTTCTTGTCAAGGCCGATAGCGATCACCCCCTCCTCAAGGGAATCGAGGATGTTCGCCGGGCCCAGGGCATCGAGAACCTTTCCCCGAACCTCCTTCATCTCGGAGGGGGGATCTCCCCCCCCCTCCCACGAAGGGTGGAGGGGAAGGGGGATCACCGAAGTCTTTTTATTGGCCATCTCACACATATCCTGAAAAATCATTCACAAACAGCATCTTGGAGTGCTCCCGTACCGGAAGCCCCCCTGTCCGGGGGCAAAAAAGAAAGAGCTCCAGAAGGACACACTTGCAGGCAAAGCCTGCACCGCAGACACAACGCTCCTGAAACCCCCTCTCGGGAGAATTCTCGCAGTCCCAAGACTCCCGTCGGACAGATCTCCTCGCAGTGTCCGCAAGGACCGGTGGCTTGACAGGCCATGAAGTTCCAGTGAATGTTTCCCCTGGCCACGGCCATGCCATAAGACTCCCCCTTCGCCCCCACCTTGGCGGGCGGCCTTTCGGGGATATCCCCCTCTGAAACAAAAGAGCCTGCGGTTCCCCGTAAAGGCTTCATTTTATCATCCCAACACACAAAACCCAAACATTGACAAAGGCATGATCTGATTGAAATCTTAGGGTCACACCATTGTGAGGAATCCCGCCAAACCTAACGCAACGAGAGTCTTGGCATCCCGTATCTCTCCCGCAGCGACTCGAGAGCGAATCTCCTCCCTGTTCAGAAAGAGGGGGGGATCGATCCACTCGTCTTCCTCTGGGTGGGGGCGACCTGCGATCCCCCCGCAGGCCATGACGAGATGGATCACCTCATCACAAAAACCTGGCGTGGTATAGATGGAGTGCATGAGGTGAAGATCAGCTCCTTCGATTCCAGTTTCTTCAAAGAGCTCGCGACGGGCCGATTCAAGGATCTCCTCACCGGCCTCCATTTTTCCTGCAGGAATCTCAAGGATCGGCTCGCCGACTGCAGGGCGAAGCTGGCGAATGAGGACCACCCGCCCATCGTTCGTCACAGGGAGAATGGCAACCCCTTGACCGAAGCGAACAATCTCGAAAGGTTGACTCTTCCCTGCCTGCCCCGGACGATGGACTTCCAACAAGTCCACCCCAATCCGTCTTCCTTGCCAGACTCTCACAACCCCTCCCCACGATTGAATGTGGTCCGATTATATGCTATTTTTTCATCCCATGGTAGATAAACACTTCATTCTCGCCCCCGATAAAAAAGGGGCCCTGACTAGCGGCATATTCCACGGCTCGGCACTGATTCTTTCGGGAATCCTCTCCTGGTCCTACTATGCCCACCAGCAAGCCAATACCATGTGGTTTTACGTCTTCTTTGGCGCATTCTGGCTAGTCTTCTTCTCTGCGGTAACGTCCATTGGCAACCAGTGTCTTTTACTGACACCCCACTCATTGAAATCGCTCCGCATCCGGGGGAATTCCCTTCTTCTTGAGTGGAAGAACGGGGATGTTGACGAACTCATCCGCAAGATCAACTTCCATGGAAGTCGGACCATTCTCGGCATTTGGGGACAAACCATCGACAAAAGGAGGGTGCAGGCCACCATTCGCCGCCGATCCCTTCCCCCGGAAGAAATCACCGAACTTCTCGAACTCTTGAAGAACCTTTCCGCTGCCGACAAGACCTCGTCCTGAGAGCTGTTCTCCTCCCGCAACAAGGCTCGCTCTTCATCACCCATCAGGCTTGTGCTAGAATTAAAGAAGGTGGTAGATCTTTTTGCCGCCGAGACAGGACTCGCCCCTCTCGATCCCCGTGGGAAGACTGAACCTGTCGACCGATCAGAAAGCATTGACAACCATTGCGGCATCACCCCCGGACACCGAAACGTCATGAGCCAAGAAAAGCTGTCCCTGACGGAGCTCGTCAAACGTCATCCCCTCCTGACCACAGTTTTTGGGTTTTGGGGATTTGGATATACCTTTATGGTTCCCAACCTCTTGGGTGGACGATTCCTCCAGGCATTTTTCCATGCGGTCGGGAGCGAACCTGGCAAGGTCTTTCTCGGATTCGGAGCACTTTTTTTCATGGTGTTTCTCTTTGCGGGTGTCGTGCCTTTTGCACTGTGGTACTTTGTCTGTCAGGCACTGGAAAGTGCCGACACTTCCTCTCAGACCCCTAAGAACGGATAGCCGCCATGCACGGATTTCTTGGTACCAAAGCAGACTTCTGGTGGGACCTTACGATCACCAGCGAAACCATTGTTTTCTCCTGCCTTTTTTTTGGCGCCTATCTCGGACGCAAACACCGTGGGACAGCCCACCACAATACGATGCTTCTCTCGACCATACTCGTGGCGGGATGGTTTCTCATGTATCTGGCCCAGCAGTATATCGTTGGCATCGTCGGTTTTGGCGGTCCATCAATGATCAAGTACATGGTCTACTATCCCATCATCATCTTCCACTCGCTCGTCTCGACAGCAGCCCTGATCCTGACGGGGGTGGTGGTCTTCAACGGATTCATGACCACTGAAGTGGCGGGAGGAGTCCGGGTCCTCAAGAAGAATCCAATGGTTCACAGACGTCTGGGTTGGGTCACCCTTCTCTCGTTTGTCTTCTCCATCATTACGGCCTACACCGTCTATGCTCTCCTCTTTGTCATCTACAACCCCGCCAGAACTCCTACCTACGGAATCAAGTCTTCCATCGGAGCTCTTTCAGGCATTGGCGCCTTTGTTCTCATCGGGCTTCTGTCCCTATTCTGGTACCTTAACAGGACCCGACTCCGATCCTCAGGCTCTTAAGGCCTCTCATCGCCGATCCATTCTGACCAATCTCCTCCCACAGCCAGATAAAAGAAAAGCCTCTCTCCGAAATATTTTCGGAGAGAGGCTTTTTTATCGAGCACCCCGATCCTTCAGGTTTTGAATGCAAGGGAGAGAAAATCTTTCTTGTCAGTAATACTCCACCGTATCAATACCCTTGCGCGATACATAGTGAAAAAAGAGATTTGAGGGAAGCCCATCACGATGGAAAGTAAAGGGGCTCTTGGGGTAGAGAAGCCGCTTCATGATGGAACGGGGAGAATAAAACGAGCGCTGAACCCAATCGATCCCCTCTTCAACCTGTTCTTTCGTCATGTTTTTAGGGACGAACATGCAGACATGGCCTGAAGAATATTGGTCAGCAGTCGGATCAACCACCCGATTTTCCACATTGAGCCGCGCACGCAAAGGCGTGCCCTCCCTTGGAGAGACAATACTGAAAAAGGCCAGCGGAGCACGAACTTTCTCCAGAAAGTCCAGCGTCGCAGGAAAGACATCCGGAGTGTCATGATCAAGGCCAAACATCAGATTCAGCGAGTAAAAAAGCCGACGTTTTTCCATGGCCTTCAGCAAGTCGATGTAATCTTTCACATGGTTCTGTTTCTTGTGAATGTCGTTCAGATTTGCCTGATTGATGCTTTCCATCCCAATGTTGACATGAATGCAGCCGGCATCAATGGCCAAATCCAAAAGCTCTTCATCATGGTTGGTGTTGAGCGTCCACAAGCAGCTCCACTTGATGTCAAGGGGCTTCAGCGCCTTGAAGAGCTCACGGGCAAAAGCATGCTTTCCCGTCAGCTGATCATCGATGAACTGGAACTGGTTGATCCCCATGATTTTCTTTTGCTGTCGAATCTCTTCGACAATATCTTCCACCGGCCGCATGCGATAGGCTCCGTCATAGACAACGGGAACCTCACAAAAATCACAATGATAATTGCAGCCACGGGTCGCCTGAATTGGCATCATATGAATGCGGTAACGGGAGAGATCAAGAAGTTCATAGCGAGGCCGGGGAAGGCTTTTCATGTCGCTTGGCTGTTCTGCCTTGTAAAGGGACTTGATTTTCCCCCGTCGACAATCATCAAGTAGCTCTCCCCAGACATTTTCCGCCTCTCCTACGACAACACTGTCAGCATGGAGGAGGGTATCGGCTGGGTGAAGGGTGGAATGAAACCCTCCCATCACAACGGGAATCTTTCGTTCCCGAAACTTCCTGGAAATTTCATAGGCCCGGTTCGCAGACCCGGTTGTCGTGGTGATAGCCACAAGGTCAAAATTCCCTTCGAAGGGAATTTTCTGAACCTTGTCATCGACAACCACAACATCATCGGTAAGCGGGGTGAGCCCTGCAAGATATGGGGTCACCATCGTCATGATAAGGCGTTTTTTTGCTTGGACCGGCACTCCGGAGAGCCTCATGAGCGTCGGCTGGATCATGAGTATTTTGAGTTTTTTCGTTGAGGGAGGCATGATTGGGACTCCTTAAGGTCATAGGGTCAAGGGAAACACAATAAAAATCCCCTCTTTCAATATAATTTCATATAGAACTACCGTCAAGTTTTGATTGGCACTAACGAGAGGGGGAGAATATGAGAGGAGGTCAATGAACAAATCGTTACACAGGAGTTCCATCCAGAAATACAGGTGCGAGAAAAAGACAGCATTGCCAATTTTGGAATGCCAATTTTGGAATGGGGGATCCATTCAGAGATTTTTAATTGGTGGCGATGGAGGGATTCGAACCCCCGACCGAGTGATTATGATTCACCTGCTCTGCCGACTGAGCTACATCGCCTTGGGGAGAAAGGGGTGATTCATTGCGGGAAAACTTGGGTACTATAGCATGGGAAACGCTCTGGAGCAATCCATGCAAGGAGGACGATCCACCGAAGGTCTTTAGTGATGTTCCTTCCCCAAGTGGCCTTCCCGGGTCAGGCGGGCATGTTCTTTCATGATGCACTTGTCCATAATGACCGCCATTCCGGCAATCTCAGCCATACGATATCCTTCCTCACTCACGATCCCTTCCTGAATCCAGACGCGGGGAACCGCCGTCGCCACCGCTTCCCGGACAACATCCGGAATATCCGAAGCCTTTCGAAAGATCACCACAAGGTCAGGTGTCACAGGAAGGCTTTTCAGATCGGGATAACAGGGAACATGCGCCACGGAGCTCAGGTTGGGATTGACAGGAAGAACATCGAAGCCATGGTCCTGAAGGTAGCTGGCGACGGTGAGGCTTGGACGTCCGAGCTTGTCGGAAATTCCGACAACCGCCACGGTTTTGGAGTCGGTCAAAATGGATTTGATAAGATCATCATGTGCCATCGGAAGGGGTTCCCCCGTGTGATTCGTCTTGGACATATTTTAAAGGGAAGGATCGGAGACGACAATAACAAAATCAGACACGACCAAAATGTCACCATCTTCTGTTTCAATGAGCGCCCACTGGTTCTCGTCATGCTATCATAGAATGATAGCCGACAGGAACCCGGAGAGAAAAAAAGGACGGAATTCGGCGTTTTTAGGATTTTTGTGAACAGGCTCGCCAATCCTCTTCAAGGATGAGGACCCAAAAACTTAACAACATTAAGGGACGTAGGATGATCCATCTTCATGTCGACACAATGCCGTATTTTCGACCGGGGGTCCGGGAAGCGATAGATAAAGAGCTCGAAGATACCGTTGTTCCCACCGCCCGGACCCGAAGGGGACTCGACAAAGCTGAACGCCTCGAGCGATATCGGGACGACGTCGCACGGTATGCCCATAGCCGGCCGGAAGAAGTGATCTTTGTCTCCTCCGTAACGGAAGCCAATGTGTGGGCCATACGAGGAGTCCGTTTTCCCGGAAACACTGCACCGGATCATATTTTGGTCTCTCCTCTCGAACACAGCTCGGTCCTCCGAAGCGCAGAAGCCCTTTCCCGTGAGACGGGCGCAAAAATGGAGCTTCTCACGCTGACTCCCCAAGGGACGGTCGACACCGATGCCCTCAAAAGAAATTGGCCGGGAGCGAGAACACTGGTCTCCCTGCAACGAGTGAGTCCTGAGACCGGTCTCCTCCAGCCCCTAGCGGAGGTCGCCGGAATCGTAAGGGAAAGAGGCGGGATTCTCCACAGTGACTCCTCGGCGGCCCAAGGATGGGAGCCTCTCTCCTTGCAGAGTGATGGACCCGACCTGATGTCCCTATCTTCTTCCGTTGCTGGGGGTCCGGCAGGAATCGCGGCGCTTCTTCTTCGCCGGGGGATCCGGATCAATCCCTGGCTTCTGGGAGGGGCCCAGGAAGACGGACGTCGGGCAGGGAGCCAACCGGTCTTCCTTGCCGCAGGATTTGCCCACGCTCTTCGACAGGAAAAAGAATCCCTCTCGACAGATCGCCAGCGACTTGAACACTTGGACCACCTCTTTCTTTCAGCCATCCAAAAGGAGCATCCGGATGCGAAGATTGCGGCCCTTCATGCCCCAAGACGCCCAGGGATTCTGAACATCCTCGTCCCTGAAGTTGACGGACAGGCGCTCCTATCATTGCTCGACCGTGAAGGAGTGGAAGTTGGAACCGGCGCCAGCTGCTCGGCCCAATCCCTGACTGTTTCCCATGTTTTGACCGCTCTTGGCTACCCAGCACGTCAGGCACAAGGGTCCATCGTGCTCTCTCTCGGGTGGTGGAACCGGGAGCCAGATCTCGCCCTTTTTCAGTCAGCATTGAATAAATCCCGCCGAATCCTCTCTCGGATCAATGTCACCGGAGCCACAGCCTAGGGCTCCTTCATTTTCTTCTTTTGACTCGGCCACACTGTTGCGGGACGATCCGGTCAACATCATTGGAGGAAGGAGTCGATCATGAGTGACGCCACTCAGGAAGTGCATGCAATTATCGGGGGCACAGGGTTTGTTGGACGCTATCTGGCCGATGCCCTCAAAACTGCGGGGAAAGCTCGCGTCCGACTCCTTGCAAGAAAGCATCCCGACTCTCTTCCTCCGGAAACGGAATTCTACCCGGCAGACGCAGTCTCAGGAATGGGGATGAAAGAAGGACTGTCTCAAGCCAATGTCGTCTGGTACCTCCCAGGAATTCTTGCCGAAACCCGGGAACAATCTTACGAGATGGTTCATCATCAGGGTGTCGTCAATGCATTGTCCGCGGTGGATCAGCGGTCTCTGAGGAGAATCGTGCACATAAGTGCTGTGGGAACCTCTCCCAACGCGCCCAGTGCCTATCATCGAACAAAGGCCCGCGGAGAGGAAGCCCTCCGCAAGAGCCTCCTTCCCTATACCATCGTGCGTCCCTCTTTGGTCTTTGGAAAAGGAGATCGCTCAATCAATCAATTTCTGGACATTGCCCGACTCGTCCACGTTCTCCCCATGATCGGACCAGGGACGGCCCGAGTCCAGCCAATTTTTGCCGGAGATCTGGCAAGGCTGTGCGTGATGGTTTCATCGCGAACGGAGACCTTGGGCAAGATTTATGAAGCCGGAGGCCCCCGTATCTACACCTACCGACAGATGATGGAAACCATAAAAACCTCTTGCCATCTCAAAATCCCCATTCTCGGAGCACCTGTCGGCATCATGATGGCATCGGCCGTGCTGCAGAAGCTTCTTCTCCCCCGCCCATTCCTGACGCCGGACGTTCTCAGAATGGCCCTCTCCGACAATGTTCCCGAAAAAAATGCATGCGTTGCCGATTTTGGAATGACGCTGCTTGCCCTTGAGGCCTGGCTTGAAGGGAGTCCCAGCCTATGAACAGGCTGCCATCGCTTTTCATCTCCCACGGAGCACCCAGCTCACTTGAAGACGAAGAGTGGATGAAGTCCCTTCGAAATTTGGGGGAGGAACTTGGAGATATCCGAGGCATCATCATCCTCTCTGCCCATTGGGTCGAGAGGGGGCTTTTTGCAGGCCCCCTTCTCCCCTCCTCCCTGATTTATGATTTTTGGGGCTTCCCTGAAAGACTCTATCGCGTTCGTTATCCTGCCCCATCCGGAGCGGATCTCCTCCCGATTCTACAAAAGCTCCCAGAGATCGGGCCGGTTACTCCCGCACCATCACGCGGCCTCGATCATGGAATGTGGGTACCGCTGATCGGACTTCGTCCAAAGGCTGACATTCCTGTTCTTGGGCTCTCTCTTCCAGGTACGGATCCAGGTCGTCTTTATTCCCTCGGCCAAGCCCTGGCTCCCCTGAGAGACGAGGGGATTCTTGTTATCGGTAGCGGTGGCCTTACCCACAACCTGGGAGCCCTTATCGCCGGTGAGAATCACGCGATAGCCCCCTGGGCGCAGGAGTTTGACCAGTGGGTCGTCCGAAAGCTTGAGTCTTCCGACACAACCTCCCTTCTCGACTTCAGGAAGGAAGCTCCAAATGCCTCACTCTCCCATCCGACCATCGAGCACTTTGCCCCTCTATTCGTGGCAATGGGAGCGGCCGGAGAGGGATTTCATGTGACCTTTCCCGTGGATATCTTCCGATACGGCTCCTTGTCCCTTCGCTCAGTGGCCTTTTGGAATCCGCCCCACCCACTGTCTCGCTGACCTTGAAGCCACTGGCTCTCTTCGGATACAATAACACTCTGCTTCAAGCATTTTGCATGATCAGTGACACACAGCTTCACTCGGAGGATGTCATGGAAAACAGTAAAAATATCACGATCAAGGCCTATCTTAAGCCAAGCTGTGGATGGAGCCGAGGAGTTCGTGCAGTCTTCACCAAGTACTCCCTTCCCTACAATGACATCAACATCATCGGTGA
Source organism: Nitrospirota bacterium (assembly GCA_021828375.1). Taxonomy (GTDB): domain Bacteria; phylum Nitrospirota; class Leptospirillia; order Leptospirillales; family Leptospirillaceae; genus UBA4572. The sequence continues at coordinate 4,190 of JAKARS010000005.1, read as the reverse complement.
TCCCGAAGCCTACAGTGAAATGGTGAGGAAGTCGGGCCAACGTCTGTCTCCCTGCGTCGAAATCGATGGAGTGATGCTTGCGGATGTGAGCGGGGAAGAAGTGGAAAACTACTTGATCTCGAGGGGTCATGTCGTCCCGATTGAGTCAAAGGATGCAACGCCTCTTGACAGAGGCTGCCAAGACGGCGAACCGGTCGAGATGGGATCGTGGGGAATGAACAAGAGCTCCTGACCGTCCAATTGATGGCTTAGGCAGTGGTTGAACGTTGATAAGGCAGATGAAAGGGAGATGACCGATGCATCGAGTGGATCTGATGGAACTAGAAGAGGCTGCCACCGGAACGGATGTTCTGGCCAAGGGCACAAAGTGGAAAGAACTGGCAATGGTCGTGGGAGCCTTTGTGTGGATTCCTGTGACCCTTTACTTGCTTCTTTTTGCCCCACTTCCCATGGTCCACGACATGGTTCATCCCGTTCGCCATGCATTCAGCTTTGTCATGTGCCACTGATTTTCCGCCAAGCTCTCCTAAAAATAAGGGGGCGAATGGAGATTCCCGTGTGAATCTCTCTCGTCCCTTTTTCTCTTTTTATCTCACGCGCTCGTAGCTCAGTCGGATAGAGCAACAGCCTTCTAAGCTGTGGGTCGCTGGTTCGATTCCAGCCGGGCGCACCATAAGTTAACGACCTCTCGCACCGATAGGACCTCCACAACCACAACAACTAGTCAACTCGGAATTTATCCTTCCTCTTCTTCGTCCCCTCGCTTGACGTCGGTCAGATCCGGAAAAACCCGCTCCTCAATCCTCACCGCCCGCGAGGAGCGGTAAACTCCTGGACGAGCCATGAATCGGAGGGCCTTCTCCACGGTAATCTTGATCGGATCATCCACATACTGGTCAAGAGTGATCATGTCTCCGGGCTTCCAGGCCAGGACTTCGGAGAGGCGCGCCTTCGTCGTTCCGAGTTCGGCAACAAGCTTGATCGGAACACTGTCAATCTGTTGTCGCAGACGAAGGATCCAGCGGTGATCGACCTCGTACTGGTCACTCTGGAAGCCGGTATACAGCTTCTCCTTGATCGGCTCGATCGTGGAGTAAGGAATACATATGTAAACAGGGCGCCCCTGGCCGTCGATATCGAGCCTGTAGGTCAAGGCAATCACCATTTCGGTGGGGCTCACGATGGCAGAGAATTGAGGATTGATTTCCGAGCGGATGTAGGAAACTCCGATATGGTGGACCGGAGCCCAAGCTTTTTCGAAATCCCCAATGGCCTGGTTGAGAATATTCCGGGTTATCCTGTTTTCAATGGGGGAAAAGTCCCGGCCCTCAACCTTGACATGTCCTCGCCCCACTCCCCCGAAAAGATGATCCACCAAAAGATAGACCATCCGGGCATCGATGATGAGAAGAAAGTTTCGTTTCATCGGCTCGAGTCGAAGAATGTTGATGTTCGACGGGAGCGGGATTTTCTTGATGAACTCCCCGAACTTGATCATCTCAGTGGAAACGGGGGAAAATTCCACGGCCTTTCTCAGGGTAGAGGAGAGGGTAATCTGGAAAAAACGGGCAAACCGCTCGTTGACAATTTCAAGGGTTGGCATCCGTCCCCGAATGACCCGTTCCTGGCTTGCGAGGTTGTACTCACGGGTTTTCTTGCCTGCCTCTTCGGTAACCTCCGGCTTGCTGGTCTCAACGTCCCCCTCGACAATTCCCCTCAACAGGGCATTGACCTCATCCTGAGACAGAATATTTTCAGCCATCGCGACAGATCCCCCGGAACACGTTTCCCTCTCCCCCCGAAAAAACTCCGATCCGGGAGGCAATGCTTTCTTTGCCTTCTTTTAACTCATCGGAAGCGTTACCCGTTTCGTGAAGGAGCGGACTTGAGATGGCGGTCAAGGAATTCCCGGAGAAGCATTTCCGATCGATCTGCCGACTCTTTGTGATAGGAAGGGCGATCTTCACAGAAGAATCCGTGGCCAGCCTCGGGAAAGGTCTCCATTCGGAAGGAACGGTTGGCAGCGGAGAGAGCCCCGGCTACAGCCTTGCGTTCCTCTTCGGGGATAAAGTCATCCTTTTCCCCATAGAGAAGAAGAAGGTCCGCCCGAATCCCCGGAACCAGCGAGAGGGGAACCTCCGTATGCCCAGGGAAGAATCCCTTGGGAGCCCCGATTCCCCCTCCATAGAACGGCACGGCCGCCTTGATCTTCTCCCCGAACCATCCTGCCGAAAGAAAGGCCAATCGTCCTCCCATGCAGAAACCGACCACGCCGATCCGATCACGATCGACACGGGGATCACTTCTGAGAATGTCGAGGCATCGCGAAATATCCTCCTTGGCCTCCTCGTCCTTGAGTCGGGAAAGATTGCCCATGGCGGTCTCCCGGTCGGAATAGGCGACGACCCGCCGCTCTTCGGGAAAGCGTCGATAGAGGTCGGGAACGAGAACCGCATAGCCCCACCCCGCCAGCCTGGCGGCCAGACGGCGAAAATGCTCGTTGACTCCATAGGCCTCCATCAAAAGGATGATTCCGGGAACCTTCTTCTCCCCGGCGGGAAATTCCTTGAATGCCAGACCTCGTTCGATCCATTCTCCCATTCTTTTCCTCCTCTAGATTCCTCGTGTGGCTGTCATCTGCCGTGAAAGCTGACTCCTTCAGCGGCCCTCATTTCCTTATTCGCACTTGTCTATGGCTTGATCGTCGCTCCATCGATGACAAAACGGTAGCGGACATCTCCGGCGAGGGTCCTTTCATAGGCCTCGTTGACCTTCTCCACCGGAATGACCTCCACGTCCGAAACAATCCCATGTTCTCCGCAGTAGTCCAGCATCTCCTGGGTTTCCCGAATCCCTCCGATGAGAGAGGCCGTCAGATTCCGACGACGGGAAATGAGCATGAAGGAGTGAACAGAAAGCGGCTTCTCCGGAGCCCCAAGAAGCACCAGATTCCCATCACGGCGAAGGGCCCCCAGATAGGGCGCCAAATCGTGATCGCCGGAAACGGCGTCAAGGATAAGGTCGAAACGGCCGGCAACGCCAGCACCCCATCCCTCCTTTCGGGTCAGGACAAAATCGTGGGCGCCAAGGTTGGCGGCATCCTTTTCCTTGGCCGGAGAGGTGCTGAAAACAGTGACGCGGGCGCCCATCGCCCGGGCAAACTTAATGGCCATATGTCCCAGGCCCCCTAGACCGATGACTCCCACCTCCTGTCCGGGCCCTGCCCCGAAACGGGAGAGGGGGGAATAGGTCGTAATTCCTGCGCAGAGAAGAGGGGCCACATGAGAGAGGGGGAGTCCCTTCGGAAGCTTCAGGACGAAATCCTCCCGGACGACAATGACGTTGGAGTACCCTCCCTGGGTTCGGGTTTTTCCGTCTCTCTCCACCGAATTGTAAGTCCATACGGGTCCATGGTCACAAAATTGTTCTAAGCCCTCACGGCAGGAGGGACAGACATGACAGGAGTCAATCATGCATCCAACCCCGGCCAGGTCCCCCGGAGCGAATCGGGTGACTTCCGATCCCACGGCGGTTACCCTTCCGGCAATCTCGTGGCCTGGAACCATGGGAAAGGTGGCGCCTCCCCATTCATCCCGAACCTGATGGATGTCGGAGTGGCAGATGCCCGCATAGAGAATCTCGATCACGACATCCCCCGGACCCGGATCCCGACGCGTGAACTCATAGGGGACAAGGGGGGATTTTGGAGCCTTGGCGGCAAAACCGAATGCTTTGATCATGAATGACTCCTCTCAGACCTATCCTCAACATCCATCATGAACCCCGTCTTTTGGGAAGACCCCTCTCGGCGAGGGGGCTTCCAGAAGACAGAGAGAGCCCCTTGAACATCATCGCGGTGAAAGAATTGACCGAATCATGATTTCATCATTTTGTTTCATATGAAATTATACCCGAGAACACGGAGCAGGTGAAGGCGACCGGGAGCCCCTTCCGCATAAAGGTCGCCGGCACCAGCCTTTATTGATCTATGGGACAGTCCGATTTCGACCCCATGGCTCCCCCGACAACCTTGGCACACAGGAATAAAGCGGTGAACCCAATCTTGCAATGCCTCGATGACGCTTTTCCTTCTCCCCTTCTGCCCCTTTCCCCGTCTCGGGCGAGAGTGTTATACTTTTTCCGTCGGACCATGACCCCTTGTCGAGATTTTTGACCCCATCCGCAGCCAA
>JAKARS010000050.1 GCA_021828375.1 Nitrospirota bacterium | reverse complement strand
GGGCAAAGAGCAGGAAGAAAGAAAAGGGGAGGATGAAGAGAAAGTGCGTATTCTTTTCGGTGAAGATCCGGTCGATGAGCTGCTTGAGGACCAAGGGGACGCCCGAGGTCATCGCCGAGGCCACAAAGCCCAGAAGAATGCCCCCGATCAGCTTCCCTCGGTAGGGACGGACCCATCCGTGAAAATAGGGCCGGAGTCGAATGTAGGCCGGATCCTTCCAGAAGAAAAATGTCATGACGCGTCAGAACCTTGAGTGCACTTCATCAAAAACAGACTCCCTCTTATGCCTGATGTGTTAGGAAACTTCTCGTAAAGGCGATCGCTGGCCGGATCATTTCCACCGCCATTTGGCCCAGAGAAGAACCAGCGAGAGAAGCAAGGTAATCCCGTTGGCCAGGATCATGGGCAGGGCGTGGAGCTTGATCCCATAAAGAAGCCAGAGAAAGACCCCCGAGGTGAAAAGAAGATACATGCCAAAGGAGAGGCTTCGGGTATCCCGGCTCCTCAATGTCTTGACCACCTGGGGAAGGAAGGCCATCGTCGTCATCGTTCCCCCCAGATAGCCGTACCATTCGTCACGCACCGGAGGCCGTCCCTTTTTTGCCGAGACGCTTGGCCTCTCCATTCTGCCATCTCCAGCCATCGGCACACATCTCGTCGATTCCCCGAGCGGCCCTCCACCCCAAAATTTTTTCGGCCAGGGAGGGGTCGGCCCAGCAGGCGGCGACGTCTCCGGGCCTGCGCGGGGCGATTTTGACGGGAATCGGTTGGCCTGACGCCTTCTCGAAGGCCCGAACCATTTCGAGAACCGAGGTGCCCTTTCCCGTGCCAAGGTTCACCGTCAGCGGAGCCGGATCTGTCCATGAGGAGAGGGCCCGAAGCGCCGCCAGATGTCCCATGGCCAGGTCCATCACATGGATATAGTCCCGGACTCCGGTTCCATCGGGAGTGGGATAGTCATCTCCGAAGACGGAGAGATGCGGACGAATCCCGGCCGCCACCTGGGCCACAAAGGGCATGAGGTTGTTGGGAACATCCCGGGGATCCTCCCCGATGAGTCCCGACGGATGCGCTCCCACCGGATTGAAGTAGCGAAGGATCCCGACCTTCCAGGCAGGATCGGAGGCGACGAGGCTCCGGAGAATCTCTTCGATCACAAGCTTTGTCGCCCCGTAGGGATTCGTGGCCGAGAGGGCCGCCTCTTCGGTGATCGGAAGAGTCTTGGGGACTCCATAGACGGTGGCCGAGGAGCTGAAGACCAGCGTCTTCACACCGGCCTCCCGCATGGAGAAAAGGAGAGAGAGGGTCCCGGCCACGTTGTTGTCGTAGTACTCGAGAGGAAGCCGGGAAGACTCTCCCACGGCCTTGAGTCCGGCAAAGTGAATGACGGCATCAAAGGGCGTCCCGGTCAAAATCTCTCCCAGCCGGCTCCTGTCGCGAATATCGGCCTGAAAAAAAGAGACGGGTTTCCCTGCAATCCTTCGAATGCGATCAAGCACGGACGCGTCGCTGTTCGACAGGTTGTCGACAATGGTCACATCGTGCCCCGCCTCAAGCAGGAGAACGGTCGTATGTGAGCCAATATATCCGGTTCCTCCCGTCACCAGAACGTTCATCACGGTCGATCCTTCTTCCTTTGAGCACCCCATCAATGGATGTTTTCTCCTGTTCCCGGCACGCGACAGATGCTAGAATAGCCCCATCTTAAAAAGCCCGAAGCCCCCTTGTCGGGAAAAGGAGCCGCATGAATCCCCCGATCCCCTTCCACCCCTTGATCGTTCATCTTGCCCTCTCATTGGGTCTTTTGTCAGCGGTGGTGGAAGCCCTCCCGTCGATCAAGAGAAGGATCCCTCCTTGGACTCAGAAGAAGGCTCTGGAACTGACCCTTCTTTTTCTGTTCCTGGCCCTTCTCACCGGAATCCTGTCTTTCTCTACGATCAAAGCGCAACACATTCCCGTGCCCCTCATGGCCTCGATTCATGGGGGAATCGCCTTGAGCGGGGGAATCCTCTTTCTTCTTCTGTGGATCCTGACAGAAAGAGGGGGAGAACGACACCCAGGAACCTTCCCCTCACGACAGCTCATTGCCGGAGCCGGTCTTTTGGCCCTTCTCGTGGCCGCAACGCTGGGAGGCCAACTTGTCTACAAGGACCGGCTCGGAACCTCCCGTATGACCGATCCCCCGTCCTTGGCTCCCTCCCCTCGCTAAGGAAGGAGGTACAGGGAAAGAGTTCCCGCCAGCAGACAATAGACGCCGAAAGGAACCAGCGCCCGGGTCGACTCGTAGTTTCTGAAGTACCGCATGAGGAGGAAGGTCGTCAGCCACGCCATGACAAAGGCCATCCCGCCCCCCACGAGCGCCAGGTGAATGGCCCCGGGAGATCCGTGGTGCAAGAGTTTGGGAATCTCCAGAACCCCCGCGGCCCCAATGATGGGGGTCGAAAGAAGAAAGGAAAACCTTGCGGCATCCTCATGGTCAAGACCGCTCCACAAGCTTCCCACCATGGTGATGCCCGAACGCGAAATCCCGGGAAGAAGGGCCACCGCCTGAAAGATCCCGATCGAAAATGCGCGCGAGAGACCGAGGGACTCCAGGACCATCCCTCCCTGCCCCCTCCCCTTCCGTCTCATCCATTCGGCCACGATGAGAAGGATTCCGTTGATGATGAGAAAGAGCGCCGCGAGAGTCGGTGCCGAAAAAAGATGTCGAATTTTTTTCTCCAGGAGAAGCCCCAAAAGTCCCGCCGGGATCGTCCCCGCCACAAGAAGAAATAAGACCTTCCGGGCCGTCAGGAGTTCGGGGCTCTGACGGCCTCCGGGGAGCACCATCAAGGATCTCAGGATGATGATCCACTCTCTGTAAAAATAAAGCAGAAGGGCCGCTGTCGTCCCCAAATGGAGGGACACCATGAAGGGAAGATAGGACGGATCCTTTTCGATCTCTCCCCACCCCAGGAGAGCCGGGAGGATGACCCCATGCCCCAAAGAGCTGATGGGGGCCAGTTCGGTAAGTCCCTGGGTGGCGCCGATGACGAGTGCCTGGAATGTTGTCATGAATCGCGAACCTTCTTCTAAAAAATAAAAAGACTTCCTCCCACGCAAGCCGCCGTGGACTTTTTCCTGAACACTTAACGCGGCAGGGTTGCCTGCGCTCTCCATAGGCACAAAACAGAGGCCGGACATCCTCCCGGAAGCAGCCCCTTCAGATATAGAACATGAGGGGCTGTCCGCCACGATCCTTTTCAATGGCCTCGATGCATTCGGCCAGCGTGACCTTTTCAAGCTCCTCATTCACGGCTTGGCTCAGCTTGTCGAAGAGGGTCTGAAGGGCGGGACCCGGAGGGGACGAGGGGTCATAAAGGGAGACGGTTCCCTCAAGGGCCCGGACAATGCCCGAGAGCCGGATATCCGCGGGGTCCCGCAGGAGACGATACTTTCCCTGAGGGCCCCGGCTTGACTCCACAAAGCCGTTCTTGACCAATGTCGCCATGATCTGCTTGAGAAAGGGCTTGGGAATCTTTGAACGCTCGGCGACCTTTGCCCCGGTCATTCCATGAGCTCCCGCCACGGCAATCTCCACCATGGCCCGGATTCCGTAATCGACCCTCTGTGACAGCTTGCAGGACATCCTTGGATGACTCCTTTCCCGATCTTAAATCCGAAATCGCTCGATCTCGGCATTGAGCTCCCCGACGACCTTCCTGATTTCTCCCAGATGGCGCTCCTCAAGGGGCTTCTGCCCCAGCTGCTCGCGAAAGTCCTCGGAAAGCGAATCCAGAATCGCCTGGATCTTGAGGAGGGCTTCGGTCTCGGAGGAGATCCTTTCGGCGAGACCTTCCCACTGGATTTCCAGGCGACCAAGGGCCTCGAAGAAGAGCTTCCAGTGCTCGTCAAGCTTCACGAGGCGACGCCCGGCCGTGTCGATCTCTTCTCCTCCCGAGTCGAGCGTGGTGACCACCCGCTCGAGTTGTGAGGTCAAGGTCGACAGCTCCGTCCCGATCGAGTTCACGGCCCCTTCCGTCTTGCGGGAAAGGTCGGCGACGGTATCGGCGACGATCCGGAAGGTCCGGCCATGCGCCCCCGCATGGGACGCTTCGATCGCCGCATTGATCCCCGTGAGATGGAGCTCGCGAGAGATCTCCCCCACTCCATTGAAGGCCTCGGAAAGGTTTCGTCGCATCCTCGCCAGGGACTCCCCGTCCAGGGCCAGCCCCTTGGAGAGCTTCTGCGCCTCCCGGACAGAGTCATGGACAGATTCGCTCACCTGCCGGATCTTCTTCGACTTCTCCGTAAAATAGGAGAGGTCTCCCGCAATCTCGCCCTCATTGATGCGAGGCTTGCCATTGATGAGATCCCGAACCCGAAGCCTCAGCTCGTTGAGGGAGAGGCGGACCTCTTCTTCCTTCCGGTAGCGCCTTTCGTGGTCGCGCCCCAGAAGATCGGCATGGGCCTCCACCCAGCGAACCCGATCCGACACCTCCCCCATCCATCCCCGGAAGAGGTCGACAAAGCGGTTCAGAAAGAAGACCAGACGGCCCAGCTCGTCATCCTTGGTCCGGGGGAAGGAGAGGCGAAGGTCAGGATCCTCGGGAGTCAC
>JAKARS010000049.1 GCA_021828375.1 Nitrospirota bacterium | reverse complement strand
TTCTTTTTTTTGAACTCTGTCGAATCCCTCAAAGGCCCGGTAATAAAAGTAGAGATAGCCTCCCTGAAGGAGCGCTCCGATGTAAAAGGGAGCTCCGAGAAGACCATGGGAGAGAAGGGCGGCGCCCATGGCGGGACCTATCGACTGGGGAATCTGCATCGAGACATTGTGAAGGCTGGCGGCAAGCCCTCGTCGGGCTTCTCCCACCAGTCCCACCGAAAGGGCCTGCCGTGCCCCGATGGTTCCCTGGTTGGAGGCCACCCGGAGAAGGTGAAAAAAAACGGCGAAAAAGAACGAGGGCATGAGGGGGATGAGAAGGGTGAAGACCAGTCCGGCCCCGCGACCGACGATGACCGTTCGAACCGCTCCAATGCGTCGGGTGAGGGGGGCCAACGCCAAGGAAAAGAGGCCGGCCAGAAGATACCCTCCTCCCATGGCCAGACCAATGGCGCCCGGACCCTTGCCGAAGCGCAGGGAGAACCAGTAGGCCATAAGGGGGGCGTAAAGCCCCAGAGAAAACCCATTGAGGGCATTGATCCCGATCAGCGTCCTGAGAAGGGACCATTCTTTCTTGAGCGTCTCCTCCAGGGGAGCCTGGGGGGAGGATTCGCGTGTGTCCGGAACAAGGAGGAGAAGGAGAAGTGAGAGGAGGGCTCCCCCCATGACCGTCAGGAAGACGGCGCGGGCATGGGCCTCCGGAGAGTTGAGAAAGGGAAAAAAACGCGGATAAAGACCGCTCAGGGTGCCCAGGGCCATCCCGAAGAAGCCGATGGCCGTATTCAGGCTGAAGTAATGGCCCCGCAGGCTGTCCGGAAGAAAGCGGGACAGCCAGGACTGCTCCACCGGAGAGAAGGCGCCGGCACCTCCTCCCGTGGCCTGACCGAAACCTCCCGCGATCGCCAGTACCGACAGGACCAGGGCCGAGGGGGTGCCGGCCTCTGTCAGAAATCCGGCGAGAGCGCAAAGAAACTGAAGGAGCTCATATCCCACGAGAAAAGGTTTTCGCCCATATCTGTCACTGGCCGGACCGAAGAGGAGTGTCGCGGCAATGGAAAAAAGGATGCCGCCTGAGAGCACGGCTCCGATGGAGGTGGCACTCCATTGAAGCCGTTTGAGTTCAAGGATGAAATTGGCGGCAAGGGCTCCCTGGCCGACGCTTCGGGCAACCCGGGAAGCGATGAGGAGATAGACAGGTGTGGGGTTGGCCAGCCGTCGTGGCGAGGGGATTGTTTCCAGAGGGGTCAACGCCGGGGCTGGGTATAGGCGATCGCCGCGTAGCCGATCACCTGGCTGCTCTCTCCCGTGGAGGCTCCCGAGTGGGAGAGGGTCAGAAGGGAGGGGAGGGTTCCGAATTGATGGGCCAGGTGGTTTAGAGCATTGATGGCGACGGACCCGCAGGACTCGAGGCGATCGACCTCTCCTCCGGAAAGTATCCTGGAAACGGTTGCCTGGTCGATTTTGGCGGCTTTTTCCGCCGAAAAGTAGTGGGAAAAGTCGGCCGAACAGATGGTTATGGTCTCCGGATCGTTCATCAAAGGCTCAAGGACACGGAAGAGAACATGGGCGGTAATGTCGGAATACCCCACCGGAACGATGGGGATCCCTCCCCAGATCGCCATGAGAAAGGGCAGCTGTGTTTCAATGGAGTGCTCGAATTCGTGGGACTCGTCGGAGAACAAGGTTTCGGCAAAGGCCGCCAGCTGGCGAATGGTCGTCCGGTCCACAGGGAAGGCTCCCGTCGGAATCCTGAAGGACGGATGGGTCGGCAGGACAATGCCGTAGGAGGATCCCGTATGAAGAGGCCCGAGGAGGAGAATGCGGGCCGGCCGATTCTTCTTCTTTTGAAGGAGGCGGTAGGCGATCGCCTGAACCTCGCCGGCCCGAAGAAGGTCTCCGTGGGGAACGACGATGGCCCGGATTCGATCCGGGTCGAGGCGCGGGAGGTTCCCGGGGGGAGGAAAGTCCAGAAGTGCGGCAATTCGCCGCTCAAGCTCGAGAGGGTCCTCCGGGTAGAAGTTTCCGGCAAGGGCCGGCGGGCGTTCGGGGGTCATCGTCGAAGAAACCTCCGCCCCTTTGGGCGTGGCGCACAGGCGCCGCTAGGTGGGAGCTGCCGGCCTTCCCGTCCTGCGAGACTCTGCGGGAGCGGCGGATGGCGAGCTTTCAGGGTTGCCACGGCTATGGTAACATGAAGAGGTTTTGCAATTGAAGGGTGTAAAAGAAAATGAGTCGCTGATGGTGCATGGGGAGAATCGGGATTTGATCGTCTCGGGATTTACGTTTTGCCGCAATGTGGAAAAGCTCGACTACCCCTTTGAGGAGTCGATCCGGTCACTTCTGCCGTTGGTGGATGAGCTGATCGTCAACGTCGGAGACTCCGAGGACCGGACCCTCGAACGGGTCCAGAGGATCGGAGATCCCAAGATCCGGATCATCGAATCCGTATGGGACAAGTCCCGGGCCCGGGATGGTCTTGTCTATGCGGACCAGACAAACATCGCATTGGAGCAGTGCCGGAAAGATGCGGACTGGGCGATCTACCTCCAGTCCGATGAGATCTTCCACGAGAAGGACTATGCCGGGATCCGTCGGTCCATGGAGCGCTACAGGAGCGATCCCTCCATTCTCGGCCTCATGTTTCGCTACCGACATTTTGTGGGGGATTACTATCGCCTTGACCCTTGGGCCTATCGGCGGGCCCTTCGGATCGTCCGTCCCACCAAAGTGACCTCGGTGGGCGATGCCCTGGGCTTTGCCCGGGTCTCCGACGGCCTTTTCATCGGAAAAAAGGAAAAGGATCTCTGGCGGTACGCGGAGGGGCACATGTATCACTATGGGTGGGTGAAGTCCCGGGCCCTTCTCCGCCAGAAGATCCAGGTCCAGGTGGATTATTACTGGGAAGGCAAGCCCGAGCCCAAGGATGTTGGCATTCTGGATGCCCAGGACTACATGCCCGAGCACTACGAATTCCTCAAGCCGTTTCGCGGGACCCATCCGGCCGTCATGGCCGAGCGGATCTCTTCCTTTGTCTCTCCTCCCATGAAGCGATCCCGCTGGCTTCAGCCCGCCTTTTACCGCTATGTTTTCCGTCACGGCTTCAAAGGGTAATCCACCAGACGATACTCTTTCAGCGCCAGAGGGGAGTGCCCGGTTTTTTCAAGCCTCTTGACCACCCGTTCCACGCGCCCCCGACAAATTTCATAGATGCTCCGAAATTCCGGATGGGAAATCGGGTCGTCCGACTGGACAAGGTAAAAGGGTCGGGAGCCCCCGTCTTGGGCGTTGAGCTCCAGAACGGCCTGGGCGGTGGAGCCCGATCCGGCGAAAAAGTCCATGACGGGATCGCTCGACCCCTGGGGAGTGGCCCAGGAGATGAGGTCGCGGATCAGACGGGAGGGCTTGGGAAAGTCGAGAACGACCTCCCCGAAGAGCTCTTTCATCTCCGACGTCCCGTCGCTCGTTGTCACCCGATCGTAGTAGGATTCCGGAGTGCGTTTCCGTTCCTCCCCTTCAGGGGAGCGGAGATATTGCTTGGTATAAACCGTCCAGCGTCCCTTCCTGTTCTTCTCCATCAGAATTTCATCCCGTCGGCGCTCAACGGTCTCCCGGCTCCATCGCCATTGGTGCGTGGGGCAGGGGATGTCGCTGCCGTCCGGGGCCATCAAAGTGTAAAAGAGGTTGGGGCGGGGCGATTGCCGGGTGCCTGATTTGGCCAGAGGGATCTTTTTGTAGGGCCCGCGTTCGTCGTGATGCCCATACTCTGTCTTCATCCTGGGAGTGAGGTTCTCCCGGAAGGGAGGGAGGGCGTTGATATCCCGGGCATAGGCGAGAATGTATTCCGTTTGCGGGAGAATGTGGCGGTTGCCCCGTCCCCGGACAACCTTTTTTCTCCAGATGACTGTCGAGACAAGATTGTCTTCTCCGAAGATCTCGTCGCAGAGCATGCGGAGGCGGGGGAGTTCCCGGTCGTCGATGCTCACAAAAAAGACCCCGTCCTCCCGTAGAAACCGCCATGCAAGAAGAAGTCGGGGCGCCATCATGGAAAGCCAGGCGCCATGACGGTCTCCGTCTCGCCCCCGGGAGCCGAATCGGTCGTTGTAGAGAAGCCCGTTTCCCGTATTGTAGGGAGGGTCGATATAGATGACCCGGATCTTTCTCTCGAGTGAGGGAAGTAGAAGCTTCAATGCGTCGAGATTGTCTCCGCAGACAAGGGTGTGTCGAAGTGGATCGGGCCGGAATTCCTGATCAAAGGTCGATTGTGGTGGCTCGGAGGCCGAAAGCCAGGCGGCAGGGCGTCCGGGCCAGTCGATATGGGTGCGGGGAGACTCCATCGTGGGGGCTCCAGTGTGTTCACGGGAAAGAGAGTCATTGCGACAATGGCGGAATGGGGGAGAATTTAGAAAAGCATGGCCCCACCACCACAAAAGGGTACCACAATCAATGCAGGGTCTGGAGGCCGGCCCTGAGCAAGACAGGAAAATCAAAAAGCCTATTGAGTTTTTGTGCCCGATTTGGTAAAAACATTGCGGGCCGATAGCTCAATTGGCAGAGCAGCTGACTCTTAATCAGCGGGTTGGGAGTTCGATCCTCCCTCGGCCCACCA
>JAKARS010000020.1 GCA_021828375.1 Nitrospirota bacterium | reverse complement strand
TCGTACATGTTGGCCCCCTTGCTCAATTCAAGGAAAATAGTTTATGATGAGAACGTCGATGCCTACCCAATATAGGCGGCAACGGATCCATTGTCAAGACCATTCCGTTCCCCTCCCCCGACCCTCCGTCAGCCTCTCGAAACCTCGCGCCGACATCAGCGCGACACTCAGAAACCCGGCGAAGGAGCGTCTGGAGGCTTCTCCGGTTCTCCCCGGTCCCCCGACCGACAGGAGGCTCCCGGGAGCCTGATCCGGGACAAAAGCAGGAGAGCTGTATTAGTACCCCCGACACTCCGAGCGGCCGTTCCTTTTTGACTCCGGCCTCCAGCGCATCAGGCGGATCCCCCCCTCTTCCTTTTCCTTCCTTCGGGGAAAGATATGGACGGGGACGATGACTCCCCTTTGGGCCGATACCCTTGCCATCTTCCTTCTGATTCTCTTCAATGCCTTCCTCGCCGCCGCCGAGCTCTCGGTCATCTCCCTTCGCCTTTCCCGGGTCCAGCAACTCTCCGGAAACGGCTCCCCCGACAGCCGGGCGCTCCTCCGCCTCAGAAAAGATCCGGAGAGGTTCGTGGCCACAGTCCAGGTCCTGATGACCCTCTCAACGGGACTGGCGTCGGCCGCGACGGGAACGGTCTCCTACGAAAAGTTCAAGCCGATTCTGGCTGAAATTCCCGGTGTCTCGGCCCACCATATCTTTCTTCCCCTGAGCGTCTTCGGGGTCATTCTTCTTCAGGTTTTCGGCATGCTGGTCCTGGGAGAGATCGTGCCCAAAACCATCGCCATTCGAAACAATGAGCGCATTGCCCTTCGTCTGTCCCGTCCGATCCTTCTCCTCTCGGAGCTTCTGGCCCTTCCCGTACGGGTGGTCACGGCCACGAGCCTCTTCGTTGTCCGGCTCCTTCGGGTCACCCCTACCACCGCCTCCTATCCGATCACGCCGGAAGAGCTCGAACTGCTCCTGAAGGAAGGCGGCGAACACGGCATCATCAACCGGACGGAGCAGGACCTCATTCAGAGCGTCTTCAAGTTTACGGACATCTCGGTCCGGGAAGTCATGGTCCCTCGGGTTCGCATGGTCACTCTCCGGACCGGGATGACGCTCTCGGAGATCATCGGAATTTTCTCCGAAAATCGTTACTCGCGCTACCCCGTCCTGAGGGCCGAAGGGGAAGAGGTGGCAGGAATCCTTTACTACAAGGATCTTGTCGAGCTCCTCAACGCTCCGGGGACATTCCGGATCGACAAGGTGCTCCATACCCCCTACTTTGTCCCCGAATCCATGAAGGTCCCTTACGTCCTCAAGGAGATGCAGAAAAGACGGACTCAGATGGCCCTGGTCCTCGACGAATATGGCGCGCTGGACGGTCTTGTCACCATGGAGGACCTCCTTGAGGAAATTGTCGGCGAGATCGAGGACGAATCCGACGAGGTGGCCAAGCCTGTCGAGCGCCTTCGGGACGGCTCCTATCTGGTCGATGCCTCCCTCTCGATTCGGGACCTGTCCGAGGACTACAGAATCCCTATCCCCGAGGGAGAGGACTACGAGACACTCGCAGGATTTGTCCTGTCCCAACTGCAGACCATACCCCGGGGAGGCGAATTCTTTTTCTCGAAAAACATGAAAATAACGGTGGTGGAGGTTGACCGCCAGCGTGTCTCCCGGGTCCGGATCGAATTTCTCGATGCTCCCGCAAGTCCCGGAACCTCCGACACCTCGGGAAAACCCTCTGCGGAATCCTCGACCAAGCCCTCTGGAGGCGCTCTTCCATGAAAAAAATCACAGGCTCTCCCCTGGCCCGCCTCATTCTCTCTCCCATCGGACTGATGATCGTTGTGGGGCTCGCCGGAGGGCTCTTTGTCTCTGACCTTTTCCGAGGAATCGCAAAGCGCCAGACGCCGCCTCCGGACATCGCCCCGGGCCCCCAAAATGCCACACAGGCTCCCATGGCCTACTCGGACGTTTTCACTCCCGACTCGGACAATGGCATCATCGGCATCCGGGCAGAACGGATCGGAGTGGCGGGAGGGAACACCTCCGTGATGATCTCCATCCACTTTCATCGCCACAAGAAATACGCCTTCTACCAGGTCGGAGCCTATGAGCCCCCGGCCCTGGTGGATAAGGACGGGGGCCTCCTTCTGGGGAAGGTCGAATTTCCTGCGGACCGGCACTTCTCCGGCGGGGAGACCTTCCGCACCCTGATCACCTTTCCGGGAGTCCCCGCATCCTTTCCGGTCACCCTCTCCCTTTTCATGGGGGAGCGCTACAGTGGCCAATACCATATGATTCCCGTCTCCCTGACAGGGCTGGCCCCTGACCGTCACCCTCCCGCTTCCCCACAAGGATCCCCCCGACCATGAACGAGAACGACTCCCTGAACATCATCGACCCGGAGGTCGAAGACCGAAACGAGAAATTTGCCACGGCCCTGATGGGGATGACGTCCGGACAGATCTTCGGCATGGTGGCCCTGTTCATGGGAGTGGTCGGGGGCATCATGTCCGACCTCATGACAGGATTGCAGTATCTCGGATTCGGGATGGGGCTCTTCCTGACATTCAGCCTGCTTCACCTGGCCGTCCTTCGACGCTGGACCGGAGCCCCCCCCAAAGACTCCCTCCGGACAGCCCTTGCCTTTCTTGTTCCGGCCGGCCTCATGGGGATCTTCTGGGCCTATGCCACCTTTTCCTTTACCGACTGGGCTATTCTTGGATATCCGGCCGGGGTTCTTTTCGTCTTTCTCCTCTACCTGGGAGTCACGGCCCTGGAGGTTCCCCCTCCCCCGTCCCGCCGAACGACCTATATCCATAGTCCCTTTGATCGTCATGCCCTCCTGATCGTCACTCTCGTCGGAACGATTCTCGGCGTGGGGATCGGCATGGGGTCCCAGGGACACCGGATCATCGGACGGGGACCTTTCGCCCGGGCCTTTCTCGCGGACAAGATCACCGGGGCCCGGGTCCAGGTCGATCTGATCCTTTTTGGCCTCCCCAAACCCTACCGTCTTGAAAATGCCCTGCACATCGCCCGGAAGAATGGGATTCATCTCCGGATTCTCGTCTCCCGTGCCGCAGCAGACCGTTATGCCAAGACGCTCGACACTCTTCACGCCGATCACATTCCCGTCAGGATTCTGCCCGAACCTCTTCCCTCCTTTCTCCGTCCCCAGGCCCTCATCGACCGGCGGATCTTCCTCCACGGATCGGGAGGATGGGGCTCCTTCACCCCTTCCGATGGCCATCAGATGAGGATGGTGGCCAACATTCTCGCCATGGGAGAGATCCGGTCCTGGCAAAAGAACTTTGAGGCCTTCTGGAGGGAGGCCTCCCCCCTCCCCACAAGTCCCCCCGGACCTTCACACCCCTGAGAGCCCCCGACCGTCCTCCGTTCTTCTCGCGCCCCGTGACGCCCTCCCTCCCCGCTCATCTCGCTCCGGGATACTTTGTCCCCGTGACCAACACCTCCTTCCGGGATAACGCTCCGCCTTGACTAGCGATTTGCCATCAGAGTTTTTCTCGTCCCTCCCTTGACAGAGGGCGATCCCCTTGATAGACTGATTGCAGACCAAAATGGTCTGCGATAAAACAAGTCGGAGAATCCGATGCTCAAGCTGACAAAAAAAGTCGATTATGCACTTCTGGCCCTGAACCTCATGGCCCAGGCCCGGGAGGGCGAGACCTCCAATGTTCGGGAGATCGCCGGGGTTTATCGAATCCCCCCGGAAATCCTGGCCAAGGTCATGCAGAAACTTTCGAAAGCCGGACTCATACAAAGCCACAACGCCCCCAAGGGGGGGTACTCCCTGAAGATTCCGGCGGAGAAGATCTCCGTCCTCAAGGTCCTCACCGCCGTTGAAGGTCCCGTCGGGATTGTCAGTTGCTCCGACGGTTCCGACAAGGATTGCCAACAGAGAGACCAGTGCGACATCCGCTCTCCCCTGGAGCGACTGCAAAACAACATTCTCTGGTTTCTCGAAGCCCTCTCGATCCGCGAGCTGGGGCAGGAACCTTCCGTCATGAAAGGAGTCACAGATGGATCCGGTCTATTTGGACAACCACTCCACCACAAGGGTTGATCCCCGCGTGGTCGAGGCGATGCTTCCCACCTTCACCACCGTCTACGGCAACCCCGGCTCCCGCAACCATGCCTTCGGATGGCAGGCGGAAGAGCTGACGGAAAAAGCCCGGGAAGAGGTGGCCGCTCTCATTGGAGCCGACTCGAAGGAGATCATCTTCACCTCCGGAATGACCGAATCGGACAATCTGGCCATCAAGGGCGTGGCAGCGATGTACCGGGAGAAGGGCTCCCATATCGTGACCGTGGAGACCGAGGGACGATCGGTCCTCGACCCCATCCGGACCCTGGAGACTCAGGGGTTTACCGTGACCGTCCTGCCGGTCGACCGGGGGGGGATCGTCGACCCCGAAGCCGTGAGGGCCGCCATTCGACCCGATACCATTCTTGTCTCGGTCATGACGGTCAACCATGAGATCGGAACCATCCAGCCGATCGCTAAGATCGGGGCCATCACCCGGGAAAAGGGCGTGCTCTTCCATACGAATGCGGCCTATGCCGCCGGAGTCATGAAGCTTGATGTCGCCGAGATGAACGTGGACCTTCTCTCCCTCAATGCCCACCTCATGCATGGGCCCAAGGGAGTGGGAGCGCTCTATGTCCGCCGGAAACCCCGGGTCCGGCTCGCCCCCCAGATTGAGGGAGGCGGCCTCGAACGGGGATTCCGTTCGGGAACCCTGAACACCTCCGGCATCGTGGGATTCGGAGCCGCGGCCCGCATCATCCGCGAGAATCTTGCCGGCGAGGCCGCTCACCGAAAGGCCCTGCGCGACCGTCTTGAGTCAGGGATCCTCGAGGCCATGGACTACGTCGAGATCAATGGGGATCGGGAACAGAGAAGCCCCGCGGTCAGCAATCTTTCCTTCTCCTTTGTAGAGGGGGAGGCCTTGCTCATGGGACTTCGGGGAATTGCCCTCTCCTCCGGGTCCGCCTGCACCTCGGCCACGCTTGAACCCTCCTATATCCTGAAGGCCCTGGGCGTCGGAACTGACCTCGCCCACTCATCGATCCGCTTTTCGGTGGGCCGCTTCAATACGATGGAGGAGATCGAGGCCGTGATCGGACGAGTCAAGCAGGCCGTTGAGAAGCTTCGGGAAATGTCACCCCTTTACGAAATGGCCAAGGAAGGCATTGACCTGAAGAGCGTCCAGTGGAGCCCCCACTGAGAGAGGGAAGAAAACACGAAGAGGGATAGGCCCGGGCCTTTGCCCGGAATGGATGGACCCAAGAAAAGACGGAGAATATCATGGCATACAGCGACAAGGTGATCGATCATTACAACAATCCCCGGAATGTGGGGTCATTCGACAAGGCGGAAGACAATGTGGGAACAGGCATCGTCGGTGCCCCGGAGTGCGGCGACGTCATGAAGCTTCAGCTGAAAATCAGCGATGACGGGATCATTGAAGAGGCCCGGTTCAAGACATTCGGGTGCG
Organism: Nitrospirota bacterium; assembly: GCA_021828375.1. GTDB lineage: Bacteria > Nitrospirota > Leptospirillia > Leptospirillales > Leptospirillaceae > UBA4572. Next base: position 16,491 of record JAKARS010000020.1, on the reverse strand, counting down.
GTTCGGCCATCGCCTCAAGCTCTCTCGCCACGGAATGGGTGAAGGGCAAGACGCTTGATGACGCCCTCAAGATCAAAAACACCGAAATTGCCAAAGAGCTGAATCTTCCCCCGGTCAAACTTCATTGCTCCGTCCTGGCAGAAGACGCCATCAAAGGAGCGATCGAGGACTACCAGAAGAAGCGGCAGAAGGCCTGACCCCAAGACCATCAACGCACGATCCAAGGAGGAAGCGATGATCACGCTGACAGAATCTGCCATCAACGAAGTGGCCCGTCTCAAGAAGGTCCAGAACAAGGAAACCCATTTTCTCCGTCTGGGAATCGAAGGCGGAGGCTGTTCGGGACTTTCTTACCTCATCAAGCTCGAAGAGGCCCCCGGGGAATTCGACGAAGTCATTGACGCCGATTCCAACCGGAACGTTCGCATCGTCCTCGACCCCAAGAGCAAGGTTTACCTTGACGGTTCGACCCTCGACTTCGTCGGAGGCGGTCTGATGGGAGGCGGCTTCAAGTTCGAGAATCCCAACGCCGCCCACAGCTGTGGCTGCGGCTCCTCGTTCTCGGCTTAACAGAAAGAAACCCGGACGGGAGGGGGCGGACCATGCCTTCTCCCGTTTGACTTCCGGAGGTTTGACATGGCTGATACGGCGATACCCCGATCCGGTGCCCCCACGTTGCATCCGCACCACGACAGAATGGATCATACGGGGCGGTCGGTCTGCTGGAATTGCGAGAAAACGATCGAGGATGTCGACGTATGCCCTTCCTGCGTCAGAGTCCAACCCTTCGGAGAGGCGCGCGACTATTTCCGGATTCTCGACATCCCGGAGAGGCTGGCCCTGGATCCAAGGCTTCTGATCTCCGCCTATCATGAAAAGAGTCGTCTCTTCCATCCCGATCACCATGTGGGCGAGACCGAAAAGGAGCAGGAGATCTCCCTGGCCAATGCCTCCCTCGTGAACCTGGCCTTCCGGACGCTTCGGGATCCCTTTTTGCGCGCGCGTTACTACATTTCAAGGAAGCGCGGCGAAGACGGGCGTCCCAAGAAGACAACCCTTCCGCCGGAAGTCCTGATGGAGATCATGGACCTTCGGGAAGAGACTCAGTCTTTGACCTCCCAGGGACGCCATTCCGAGGCCGAATCACGGGTGAGAGCCGTTCTCGATCCCCTGGAACGGGAGATCTACGCCGACTTCGACAGGATCGACTCTCTGGCGGAAGAGAAGGGCGTCGCGGATTCCGACATTACCCACCTGGCCGAACGGCTTGAAAAACGGGCCTATATACAGAATCTCCTGGCCGAAATCAAGGAGGCCCCCCATTGAAACATGTGATTGGAATTGACCTGGGAACGACCCACTCCCTGGTCGCCTACCGAAAAGAAGACGGAACGGTTGAAGTGATCCGTGACCGGGAGGGACGCCCCCTGCTCCCTTCCGTGGTGGCGCTTTCCCCTGACGGCGTCCGTGTGGGGTGGACCGCCCGGGACCTGATCAACGATCCCCAGACGACGGTTGTCTATGCGGCCAAGCGGCTGATGGGACGATCCTTCGCGGAGACGGCGGCCGAGCGTGCTCACCTGGCCTATCCGGTCATCGACAAGAACGGAACCCCGGCGATTCCTGACCCGGCACGCCACCGCTTCCTCACCCCTCCGGAGATCGGATCCCTGATCCTGGCCAACCTCCGCTCTCGCGCGGAAGAGGCCTTGGGATGCGAAGTGACGGAGGCGGTGATCACGGTCCCGGCCTACTTTAACGACGGCCAGCGCCAGGCCACCAAGGATGCCGGTGCCCTGGCCGGCCTCAATGTCCTCCGCATCATCAACGAGCCCACCGCCGCGGCCCTGGCTTATGGCCTGGGCGAGAAAAAAGACGGTCTCTTTGCCATCTTCGACCTGGGGGGAGGAACCTTTGATTTTTCTCTCCTGGAGATCCGCAAGGGAATCTTCGAAGTGCGGGCGACAAACGGGGACACGCATCTGGGAGGAGAGGATTTCGACCGGGCGATCATGGACTCCTGGTTTTCCGAGATCCCCGGCCTCAAGGAGCTGGCCCTTCGATCCGAGGTGAGGGACACCCTCCGAAAAGAGGCCGAGCGGGCCAAGATTGCGCTTTCCCGGGACACCTCTGTGTCGGTGAGCATTCCTTCTCTCAACGTCTCCACGACGCTGACCCGGGAACGTCTCAATGCCTTGGTGGAGCCCTTTGTTGAACGGGCCTTTGCCTCGGTGCGTGCAGCCATGAGAGACTCCGGCACCGACCCCAAGTCGGTGGATGGCGTCATCCTTGTGGGAGGATCGACCCGTCTTCTTCGTTTCCGGGAGGCGGTGAGCGACTACTTCGGGGCGACTCTCTATGATTCCGTCGATCCCGACCTTGTGGTGGCAGAGGGAGCGGCCGTTCAGGCCGACATCCTCTCCGGACGACGAAAGGACCTCCTCCTTCTCGATGTCACCCCCCTCTCCCTGGGGATTGAGACGATCGGCGGGGTGATGAGCACCCTCATTCCGCGGAACACGACCATTCCGGCCCAGGCCAAGGAGCTCTTCACCACCTACGTCGACGGACAGGTCAATGTGGACATTCATGTCCTCCAGGGTGAGCGGGAGATGGCGGCAGACAACCGGAGCCTCGGACGATTCACCCTCTCGGGAATCCCGCCCCTTCCGGCCGGAGCCCCCCGGATCGAGGTCACCTTCCAGATCGATGCCAACGGCATTCTCGAGGTGACCGCCCGGGAACAGACGACGGGACAGCGGGCCAATGTGGTGATCCACCCGTCTTACGGACTGGGCAAGGACGATGTCAGAGAGCTGCTCAAAGAGGCCTTTGCCCATGCCAAGGATGACTTCGCCCTCCGGCTCCTGATCGACAGCCGGACGGAGGCCCAGACGGTTCTCGGAGCCACCGAGCGGGCCCTCGGCACGGTCGGTGATGACATCCTGGGAACGGAAGAGAGGTCGGCCATCATTGCACAGATGAAGCTCCTTCGATCCGCCATGGAAGGGACCGACGGGAAAAAGGTCCGCGACGAGATCCGGACACTCGACCGCCTCACCCAGCCCCTGGCGGAGCGGCTGGTCAATCGATCACTGACGGAGGCCCTTTCGGGAAAGGCCCTTCCGGAGTTACCCAAAGAAGGAGGGGCCCATGCCTAAGGTCTCATTCATCCCGGACCCTCGCCTGGCCGAACCCTTCACCCCGACGACCGTCACCGTCCCCGAGAATGCCTCGATCCTCGAGGCGGCCAAGGCGGCGGGAGTCCCCTTGGAGCACAATTGTGGCGGGGTCTGCGCCTGCTCGACCTGCCACGTCATCGTCGAGGACGGCTTCGACAGACTTTCGGTCATGGAAGAGGACGAAGAGGATCAGCTTGACCGGGCTGAGGGGCTGACGCTCAAATCCCGACTTGGATGCCAGGCCCGGATCAACGGCGACATCGCCGTCCGCATCCCCCCCTGCTCCCGGGGCTCGCACGAACACTGACGGAGGCCGACTGATGAACTGGAACGACCCGTACGAGATCGGCTACCAGCTCTACGAGCATCATCCCGAGACCGACCCCCTGTCGGTCCGCTTCACCGACATGCATGGCTGGATTCTGGCTCTTCCGGGATTTACCGGAGACCCCAAGGCCTCGAATGAAAAGATCCTTGAGGCGATCCAGATGGCCTGGCTCGAGGAATGGAAAGACAACCAGTAAGACCCCTTTCGATCGGGGGGCATCACCCGGTCCGGATCCGGGAGAGGATTCCCGGCAGGGCACTCTCACCCCGGGGAGTTGTGGCCCGTCTTCTCTGGGCCTTTTCCTCGTCGAACCGTCGCCCTTCCTATGTGGACTATCTGGCCGCACGAAACGGAGAGGCCGATCTCACTCCCGAGTCCTTTGAGGAACTCTGTCGGGACACCCCTCCCAACCCGGGGTTCTCCTATCGGGAGCACCTTTTCCGTCCTCAGCTCCGGGACAGGGAGGGCAAGCTCTATCAGGTCATTCGTATCTCCCAAGGCCGGATTGACCTGCTCCGAGAGGACGGAACAACCGGCACCACCACCCGAGAAGAGCTTGATCTTTGCTTTTCTCCGGCGGAAGAACCTCCGGCGTGACCGGAGTCGGCTTTTCTTGTAGCCTTACATTCATCCAAGTGTTCCAACGATATCGAGATAAGGAGACATAATGAGCCAGTCTGAGGACAAGACGATCGCCGAAGGCGTCATGAAGGCCCTGGGGCGCGTCATCGAACCCGACTTCAAAAAGGATCTTGTCACCCTGGGCATGATCGAGGATCTCACCGTCAAGGACGGCCATGTCGTCTTCACGGTGATCCTCACCACCCCCGCCTGCCCCCTGAAGGAAGAGATCAAGAAAGCCTGTCTTTCAGCCCTTTCTTCGGTTTCTGGCATTGCCTCGGTGGATATCCGGATGACGGCCCGGACCACAGGGGGAGGGGCCCGCGAAGGCAAGGCCGCCATCGACGGGGTCAAGAATGTCATCGCCGTTTCCAGCGGAAAGGGCGGGGTCGGAAAATCCACCACGGCGGTCAACCTCTCCATTGCCCTTTCCCGCCTTGGCGCCCGGGTGGGGATCCTCGATTCCGATGTCTACGGGCCCAACATCCCCATGATGCTGGGAGTGTCGACCCTCCCGAAGCAGATCAACAACCGGTGGTTCCCGCCCAAGATGCACGACATCCCGGTCATGTCCATGGCCTTCATGGCCCCCCCGGGCGCCCCCCTCATCTGGCGGGGCCCCATGCTCCATGGAATCATTACCCAGTTCATCCGGGATGTGGAATGGGGCGAGCTGGACTACCTGGTGGTCGACATGCCTCCCGGAACCGGCGATGCCCAGCTCTCCCTGGCCCAGCTGGTTCCGGTCACCGGAGCCGTCATTGTCACGACTCCCCAGGAGGTGGCCCTTTCCGACTCCCGTCGCGGACTGGCCATGTTCCAGAAGGTCAACGTCCCGATCCTCGGGATCGTCGAGAACATGAGCACCTTCCACTGTCCCCACTGCCACCACGAGACCCCCATCTTCTCGACCGGGGGCGGGGAGCACGCCGCGGCGGAACTCAAAGTTCCCTTCCTCGGCCGAATCCCCATCGATCTGGCGATCCGCGAAGCGGGAGACTCGGGCCGCCCCATTGGCCTGGCTCACCCGGAGAGTCCCCTCTCCGAGGCTTATCTCAAGATCGCCGGGAATATCGCCTCCCGGATCAGCATCCTCAACTCCGAATTCCAGCCAATCACCCTGGGGAATCTGGCCCAGGCAACCTAAGTTTTCCGGGGGGGGGGGACTCACTCCCCTCCCCTTCCTCTCCTCGAAGGACGCCCATGGACCCACTCAAGGTACAGCGCCTGGCCGACTTCGACGCCCGGCACACCGATTACAGGAAGGCCCGCTTTCTCTCCACCCGCGCCTATGAAAAGGCTCTGGGGGGAGGGGAATCCCCCGCGTCAACCGGAAGTCCGGAAGACTGGAAGGTTTGGGAAGAAGCCCTTTCTTCCGAGCTTGAAGCCTTTGTCGATCTCAAGGAAGCCTGGGAGGCCCTCCGAAGAAACGAGCCCTGGAGGGCCCCCTGAGCCCTGCTCTCACCTCCCGACGGATCGCCCTTCTCCTGGCCTACGACGGGCGGGATTTTTCCGGATGGCAGGTCCAGCCGAACCGGCGGACCGTTCAGGGGGTCTTGGGGGAGGCCCTGACCACTCTTTGTCGGGCCCCGGTCGGGGTGACGGGCTCCGGACGGACCGATGCGGGAGTTTCCGCCTGGGGCCAGGTGGCTCACGCGGATCTTCCTGAGGGATTCTCCATCCCTGTGGACCGGCTTTCTCGAATCCTCAACACCCGACTTCCGGGAAGCCTCCGCGTCCTCGACTGCCGCAGTGTTCCCTCCTCTTTTCACGCCCGCCACAGCGCCCGAGGGAAGATCTACCGCTATCTCTTCCGACGGCTCCCGGCCAGTCTCTCTCTCCACCCCCTGGCCACCCCCTTCTCCGCCGCCCTCCCTCCCGACTTCTTTCTCTCCCGGGCCCGGGAGGCCTCGACTTTCTTTCTGGGAACACATGACTTCCGCCACTTCTCCGTGGCCTCCTCCCTCCCCGATGACAGCACGAGGAGAATTGACGCTATCCTTTGGGAAGAGCGGCCTGCCGGAGCCATTCTCTGGGTGACCGGCCCGGGTTTCCTCCACAAGATGGTGCGCATGATTGGAGGATACCTTCTCGAGGCAGGAGAGGGACGACGCCCTCTGGAGGAAATTCCGGCTCTTCTCCGAAAAGGCGCGCCCCCGCCATTTCGTGCCGTTGAACCCCTCCCTCCGGACGGGCTCTCCCTTGCGCGAGTCCTTTACGACAACGATCCGTTCGACCCGCGTACCCAAACCTGCTATCCTTCACCCCATGTGGCTCCGGACCTCCCTCCCGCGAAAGGCGGCACCGACTCCCATGGCTAACCCCTCCTCTCCCCGCACCTTCTCGAGAATCGGCACGTCTCCGGCCCCCCTGATCCTGGGCGGAGGCTCCTGGGGAACGGCCCTGGCCGTGCATCTTGCCCTGGCGGGATGGTCTCCGACCCTCTGGGTCAGGGATCCGATCCTGGCCCAGGATATCGCCCGGACCCGGGAAAATCGGGTCTACCTCCCGGGAATGATTCTTCCGGAGAGCCTCTCCGTCACCCCCGACCTGGGTGAAGCGCTTTCACGGGCAACCCTTCTGGTTCTGGCCATCCCGTGCCAGTCCTGCCGGGAGGTTCTGTCCCGGGTGGCGAAGGCCCTTCCCCGCCCGCTCCCCCTGGCGGGAGCGACCAAGGGCATCGAGAACAGCACCCTCGCCACCATTTCGGAGATCTGCCGGGAGGTTTACTCGCCGGACCCCAACGACTATGCCATCCTCTCGGGACCTTCCTTTGCCCGGGAGGTCGTCGAAAAAAAACCCACGGCCATTGTCTCCGCCTCCCCGGATCCGGAGCTGGCCCGCGACCTCCAGCACCTCTTCAACGCCCCCTGGTTCAAGGTCTATACCCGACGGGACGTCCGGGGAATCGAGCTCGCCGGTGCCATGAAAAACGTTCTGGCCATTGCCACGGGAATCTCCGACGGCATGAAACTTGGCGACAATGCCCGCGCCGCCCTCATTACCCGGGGCCTGGCCGAGATGACCCGCCTGGGTGTTCGGATGGGCGCGGATCCCCTGACCTTTTCGGGGCTTGCCGGGGTGGGGGACCTGTTGCTGACCGCGACCGGAGACAAAAGCCGCAATCGCCGTGTGGGCCTTCGCTTGGGAGAGGGCCACTCACTGGCGTCGATCCTCATTGAGCTTGGACAGGTGGCGGAGGGGGTCACCACCGCCGCCTCGGCCCATGCCCTGGCCGAAAAGGTGGGGGTCGAGCTTCCCATCACCCGGGCCGTCTACCGGATCCTCCACGAACATGCCGACCTCGGAACCACCCTCTCCGCCCTGATGCGCCGTCCCCTTCGCTCGGAGGAAGAGCACGATCTTTGACCTGCCGGAGATTTTCCGGCTCACATACAGGAGCGTCCATGATCCTTCCCCAGAATATTGAGTTGACCGACCCCAAAACCATCCGGGTAGAGTGGCGCGATGGCCATCTGTCCCTATTCTCTTCCCGGACGCTTCGCCTTCAATGTCCCTGTGCCTCCTGCGTCAACGAATGGACCGGAGAGAGAACCGTCCGGGAAGAGGCGATTCCCGCCGACATCCGGCCGACATCCTGGAGTCTTGTCGGCCAGTATGCCTTGTCCATCGGATTTTCCGACGGCCACAATACAGGGATCTACTCCTTCGACCTCCTGAGGGATCTTTGCCCTTGCGATCTCTGCAGGGAGGAGCGCCTCTGAAGAACGGGAGATAATGCGGAGGGATATGGTAGGATAAGGCCAGAAAACAGGGGAAGGCGTGTCCCTCCCCCTCCCGCCATGGTCAGGGAACCCTACTTGCCGACAAAGGAGAGACTCTTGGGAAAGGAAGCGCTTCTGATTCTCGTCAGACATGGAGAAAGTGTCTGGAACAAGGAAAACCGTTTCACCGGATGGGTCGACGTGGACCTGTCCCCCCTGGGCATGGAGGAGGCCCGGCGCGCCGGACTGCGGCTTAAATCCTACCCTGTCACCCGGGCCTACACCTCCGGACTCAAGCGGGCCCAGAAGACGCTGGATCTCATTCTGGAAACTTCGGAGCACAAGGGAATCCCGGTAGAGCGCTCCGAAGCCTTGAACGAACGCCACTATGGCGATCTGCAGGGACTCGACAAGGCGGAGACGGCCAAAAAATACGGGGACGAGCAGGTCCACATCTGGAGGAGAAGCTACGACGTGGCCCCACCTGGCGGCGAGAGCCTCAAAACGACCAAGGACCGCGTCCTCCCCTACGTCCACACAGCCATTCTTCCGGCCCTGCTCAAGGGAGAGAACTGCCTTGTGGTTGCCCACGGAAATTCCCTGCGGGCGATGATCATGGAGCTCGAATCCCTGACGAAAGAACAGATTCTCGAGGTCAATATCCCTACGGCCACCCCCATCGTCTATCGGCTCGCGATCGTTCCCGGTGCCAGCCCCATCCCGGAACTTCCGGGAATCGAAATCCGGGAGAAGAAGACACTCGATGGCACAGCGGGATGATGACCGGGAGGATGCCCGCCACCGACGCCTCAAGATTCTGATCCTCGTCGTGAAGGCCGGCTTCGGGATTCTTCTTTTTTACTCGGTCTGGAGCTACATGCATTCTCCCGCCTGATCTTTCGCCTCTGGTCTCTGGACCGGGCAAAAGAGAAAAAATAGAAAAGGCCAAGGTTTCCCTTGGCCTTTTTTCTTTCGACACACAAACTCTCTTGTTACTCCATCAGTGAAAAAGCGCTCCGCCGTGGCTGGAAGCTCCCATGAAGAACAGCATCGGGATCGAGAGCATCACGTTGACCCGGCTGGCCAGAAAAGCCACACGGGCGGCTTTTGCCTTTTCCGCGGGCTCGGCAGGAACCAGACCGATGACCTTCTTCTGGTTCGGCCAGATCAGGACCCAGACGTTGAAAAGCATGATGGTTCCGAGCCAGGCACCCATGCCAATGATGGCGGATCCACCCTGCAGCGTGTAGGCCTGAAGGAGAATGTGGCGCTGTCCCAGGATCGAAAGGCCGAAGAGGACGGTCAAAAGGGCCGCCCAGCGGAAAAAGAGAAGGGCCCGGGGGACGAGATGCTTGAAGGCATCCGCCTTCGCTTCGGGAGAGGCCGCCTTGAGAAAGGCTCCCTGAACAAAGTTGAAGTAGTAGAGAAGGCCGATCCACATGATTCCGGCCAAAAAGTGAAACCATCGTACGATGAGCTCCGTTGCCTGTTGTTCCATGGAATGACTCCTTGTTGGGACGGTGTCCGGTGATCGTAAAAAAGTCTAGTGGTTGACGAGCCCCTTGACGACAAAGAACAGGATGCCCGTCAGCACAAATCCCGAGATGACGGTTCCCCAAAGGGAGTCGAGCGGATTTTTCATGAGATTCCTCCGGAAGCATTTGTTGATAATCTTTTGACCGGGACCCTTTACAGGTCACTGGCGGTATCTGGCGAATCCATCACAACGATGTCGGATCACGCAAACCATGATCTTATAAGAATAATGGCAGACAGGATCTTTTGTCAATTTGCAGGAGAAGGCGGACGCGTGATAACCTTCGGTGAATCGAGTCTCCCCTCCCCCTTGCCGGAGTGGCGAAACAGGCAGACGCAAGGGACTTAAAATCCCTCGACCGAAAGGTCATACCGGTTCGATCCCGGTCTCCGGCACCATTGTTTTAAGCCATTCCTTACTTCTCCAACACCTGTGACAAAATAATTCAAGCGAATTATTCCGACACTCAGCGAAATAATGAGAGGAAAAATGGGCACGAGAGATCGAGTCTTTTATGGATCGGGGAGCAGGGGAACTTGACCTCACGCCACCCACTCCCCGCACAATGTCTCCGCCTGCTCCAGCACCGTCTCCGTCGCCTTCTCCTGCTTGTCCGGAGGGTAGCCGTTCTTTTTGAGGATCCTCTTGACCAGCCGTTTGATATGCGCCCGTCGATCTTCCCGAACGGACCAATCCACCGTCACGTTGTTCCGGATCGTCTGGACCAGCTCCCGGGCAATTTCGCACAAGACCTTATCCCCGAGAATCTTCACCGCGCTGTCGTTCGTCTCCAGGGCATCGTAGAAGGCCACTTCGTCGTCAGTGAGACCCAGGCTCTCTCCCCGTTGTTCGGCCTTTTTGATCTCTCCGGCCAGCTTGATTAGCTCTTCAATGACCTGGACCGTCTCGATTGCCCGGTTATGGTAGGCGCGGAGGCTCCTCTCCAGCATGTCCGAAAAGGACCGGGACAGGACGACATTCTTTTTCGCGCGGGTCTTGATCTCCTGGTCGAGAAGCTTTCGCAGAAGCTCCACGGCCAGGTTCTTCTGGGGCATGGTCCGAACCTCGGCCAGAAATTCTTCCGAGAGAATCGACAGGTCCGGCCTTTTGAGCCCCGCCGCCTGGAAGATATCGATCATGCCCTCGGAGACGATCGCTCCCGAGACGATCTGCCGGATCGCATGGTCCATGTCGTCCCGGCTTCGCTCCCCGTTCTTCTCCCGTTTCGACAAGACGGCGTTCACCTCCTGGAAGAACCTTACGTCGTCCCGGATCGCAAGGGCCTTGGGGTGGGGAACCGCCAGAGCGAAGGCTTTGGAGAGGTCGGTCACCGCCCGGGAAAGCCTCTTGGCTCCGTCTTCCTGCGCCAGAATGTGCTCCTGGGCAAAGGGCAGGAGAGCGAGGCGTTTTTCGGGAGAGGTCTTTCCGGAGCTCCAGTCGAACCCGTGGAAGAGTCCGCCACAGATTTCGTAGTGTTTCAAGAGAGCGGCCACGGCGTCGTCCTGGTCCAGGGTGGGTTTCCCCGTTCCCCCGCTCTGGGTGTAGGTCGCCATGGCTTGCTTGAGCTCGTGGGCAATCCCCAAATAGTCCACGATCAGACCGCCCGGCTTGTCCTTGAACACCCGGTTCACCCGGGCGATCGTCTGCATGAGCCCATGGCCTCTCATGGGCTTGTCCAGGTACATGGTGTGGAGAGACGGAGCGTCGAATCCCGTGAGCCACATGTCTCTCACAATGACGATCTTGAAGGGGTCGGCCGGATCCCGGAACCGGTTGGCGAGCTTTTCCCTTCGGGGTTTGTTCCGGATATGCTCCTGCCACTCCAGAGGGTCGCTGGCACTTCCCGTCATGACGACTTTTAGGATTCCTTTGGTATCGTCCTTGTCGTACCAGTCGGGGCGGAGAGAGACAAGGGCCTTGTGAAGGTCGAGACAGATTCTCCGGCTCATGCAGACGATCATGGCCTTGCCGTCTAAGGCTTCCAGGCGTTTCTCGAAGTGGTCGACAATGTCCCGGGCCATGAGACCGATCCGCTTTTCGGTTCCCACCACCGCTTCAAGGGCCGCCCATTTGGATTTGAGCTTCTCCTTGCGCTCCTCCTCTTCCGTCTCCGTCACCTCTTCGAATTCCTGGTCGATATGGGGCTTCTCGGCCTCCGGAAGATCGAGCTTGGCCAAACGGGATTCGTAGTAGATCGGAACGGTGGCCCCGTCGTCGACGGCCCGCTGGATATCGTAGACGCTGATATAGTCCCCGAAGATCGCCTTGGTGTTCCGGTCGGACAGCTCCACCGGCGTTCCCGTGAACCCGATAAAGGAGGCATTGGGAAGAGCGTCCCGCATGTGCCGGGCAAATCCGTCCATGAAGTCGTACTGGCTTCGGTGGGCCTCGTCGGCAATGACCACAATGTTCCGACGGTCCGAGAGTTTGGGAAAGGTATCCCCGTCCGAATCGGGGTCGGGAAGGAACTTCTGGATCGTGGTGAAGACCACCCCTCCCGAAGCGACCCGAAGAAGTTCCCGGAGGCGCCGCCGGGTCTCGGCCTGAACCGGGGTCTGGCGCAGGACCTCGTGGCACCGGGAGAAGGTTCCAAAGAGTTGCCCGTCGAGATCGTTCCGGTCGGTGAGCACCACCAGAGTCGGGTTTTCCATGGCCGGGTGAAGAATGACCTTCCCGGCATAGAAGACCATGGTGAGACTTTTCCCGGACCCCTGGGTGTGCCAGACCACTCCGATCCGCCGGTCTCCCGTGGGGCGGGAGGCGGCGACCGTCGTTTCGAGCGCCTTGTTCACCGCATGAAACTGGTGGTATCCGGCCAGCTTCTTGACCTGGCTGCCGTCCGTTTCCGCCTCGAACACCACAAAGTGGGAGACAAGATCCAACAGGTGGTCTTTCCGGAAGACCCCTTTCGTCAGGACCTCAATCGGGGGACGCATAGGGGCTTCCTCTTTCCCTTCAATCGTTCGCCAGGGGGCAAACCGTTCCCGGTTGGACGAGAGAGAGCCAATGCGAGCGTCATAGCCGTCAGAGATTACCAAGAGCTCATTGAAGGTGAAGAGGGCCGGGATCTGTTCCTTGTAGGTCTGAAGCTGGTTGAAGGCCGACCAGATCGTGGCCTTTTCGTCTCCGGGATTCTTGAGCTCAATGACTCCCAAGGGAATCCCGTTCACGAAGACCACAATATCGGGCCGCCGATTGTGGTGTCCTTCCACAACGGTCAACTGGTTGACCGCCACCCAATCGTTGTTGTCGGGGTTGGCTAGGTCAAAAAGGCGAGCCAAATCGGAGACGATCCGGTCCCGGGCGCGGTATTCGACGGGAATCCCTTCCACAAGAAAGCGGTGGAAGGCATGGTTTCGCTGAATCAGTGCGGGGGAGTCGATCCGGGTGAGCTTCCGGAAGGCTTCCTCCAAGGCTTCAGGAGGAAGGTGGGGATTGAGACGGGAAAGAGCGGAATGAAGGCGAGCCGGAAGAAGGGGGTCGGAATAGGAGGCGCGTTCGGACTGAGGGGTCTCCGGGGCAATTTCCGGGCCGTAAAGGATCGTGTATCCCAGCTCGCCGAACCAGCTCAGGACAATCTGTTCGAGATCGGATTCGGTGAGGGCTGGGGTCATAAACATTCTCCTGAAAGTGTAAAGACTCCCAATTTACCTTTAGAGAATAGATAAATTATATTCTGAAACTTAATGAGGTTGTTTCCCTTCGTATCGGGGAAGAAGCCGGGCATGTAAAAAAGCTTCTAGAAGTGGAAGCGTCAATGAATTATATTCTTCAGGTAAAATGATATTGACTCGACTGCAATAAGCTTTAATCCAGTTTCCTGGAGCATTTTGATCAAAATCTCTGTATTGGATCGTTTTGTCAGATTTTAATGAGTTGGCCAAGTTACTACCCGAACTTACTGGGGAATAATGGTGACTGGTATACCTTGCCTGAGAGTTTGGGCCAACTCTCCCAATTTTCAACCATTCCCCTTCATGCCAGAAGGCATAGACCGCACATTTTCCTTTTGGTAAAGTTGCTGGCGGAGTATGAGGGGCTTTCATAAAGTTAACCTCTACAATATTCTGATCAAGGTCAATTCTGGTCAAGGGCAATATGGTATAGAAGCACTTTAGTGAATCCCAGATCGCAGCCTCCCAATTATCCATGGGATCTCTCTTTAAAATAGATATTTTCTCTAGTTCTTTTTAAAGGGGGAATTTCAGGATTTATTGAAAGAATTGTAAGAATCAAAATTTCAGGTCTTTCGAACTTAGACATTTCGAACCCCCCATATAATCGGCAACTAGACTTTAATCTTCAATACAATACCTAAACCAACGATATTTCAGAAGCCAACCCATTTTCTCGTTAAATTGGGCGGATACTTAAGGGAAGAGCTATAGGAATCGTGAATTTAACTGAGCTAATCGATTTATTTTCAGTCGAGGCCTCTGAACTTCCACCAAAACCAATAATCGCCGATAAAACACTTATCTTTCCTTTTTCTTCGTCTACTGCTGTAATTGCCAAGTTGAAGTCAACTGCAAGAACCGCAATTTGCGCCTTTTCGCTGAGTCGACCTAATACTCCAATATGTTGTGGAGTCTCCGTGAAGCCTTTGGTGCCTGCAGGTAGCATAGGAGGATTGATCCACACTTTTTCTGTTTTTTTGTCTCCTTGAAGTTTCTCTGCCGCTTCAAGTACTCCCGTTGATATTTCGACTAAGGTTTCAGAAATAAAGTCTTTCAGTTCCATGTGGTCCCCTTTCACATAATCAAACGCTTTAACCACGATTGGATTAAGTCATAATTCCCGCTTCAGAAACCTTTCTACCTCTTTCACTCGAATATCCCCCGAAAGGAGATTAGGGAGGAGCGTATCACGCAGTGCGGCGAGCGTGCGGATTTCATAAGTGTTGAAACGAATGCGGCAGTCCAATGGCCGTACTATTGATTCGAACCTACCTATCAATATTTCTGACGGTTCAATAATTTTCATTATTTCGAGTTGTTTCTTATTGATAGCACCAAAAACAGTCCCAGTGTGCTCGTACTCCTGAAGCTTTGCCTGAAGATTCCACGCTACATAATATGTGTAGGAGGTTTTACCTGACTTGTGTCTTATCGAAGCCACGCCGCGCCCAATACAGCATTTCTCCCAAGCCATGTTGATATCGCCAACAGGCGCCCGAACACTCACAAGTGTATCCTCAGAAATTGCGACTCTTGTCGGTGCGGAACAGAATTTTCGGTTTACCGGATAACGAAAATCAAAATCCGTGCTCCCCTGAAAAAACGGCAATCCTTCTTCATTATCATTATAAGTTTCGCCCGGAGGCGATTGTCCCATTGTCAATCGAAAGCATTCTCCAATGGTGCTAACCTTCCACCCCTTGGGAATCTCCCCCAGTTCCGAATCCTCAAAGCTATCCGGGAACAGGTCTTCAATCTCCTTGGGCAATCCCGTGGGTCTTCCTTCCATTTTCGCCCGCACGGGATTGAAGTCCACAAACCAGGACTTGAAGAGAGCCTGGGCCATGGCTTCCAAGGTTTCGTTCATGCGACGGTTGAGTTCGATCTTGTCGTCGAGGGTGCCGAGAATGTGGGCTATGGCGCGTTGTTCAGGGAGGGGAGGTAAAACAACAGGAAGTTCAAGTTGAGCAGAGATACCTAAATATGATCGGGTTGACCCCTTCTGCCCCCAAGTATTGAAAAGTCTTTGAAATCCCGGACTGTTAAAGTAATACCTTAGGTAGTGGTTCGAGATCTTGGATAGATCCTTGACTCGGTAGTATGTTACTTGAGGAGTGAGCATTATAAAGGGAACGTCCAATTTATCAACAATGGCAGTTCGACCCATTGTTGCTTTATGGGAAATAAGAACGTCTCCCTCCAAAGAAAATCCCTTCCGTAATGATCGCGCTTGGCTTTCAGTTATGAAAGCACACTGCTTTAAATCGACGCGCCCGTCTTTTAAATCAGAAGCCATGACGAATGGAATACCATGTTGAACGAAATCGCTGGTCTTTGGGTGAATTTCCCCATGGTTGCCGTCCATGGGACGTTCTAAAGCACCTTCAGTTACGAGTTCCTGAACTGTTCTGATTCGCCACTCACGCAATATTTACGCCCCCTGGACAGCAAAAATTCTTTGATTAAGTAAATCAAGCCTTATTTATGGAATGAAAGGTCTGCCTCCTCAGGGATCCATAAGCTATGTCGATCAGCAAATTCTCGATTGGGAGTCCAGCCGAAACTAGCAGTGACATTAAATGGTGGATTCCTTTCAATAATGGATCTTAGATTTTGGACAATCATACTTGAGTTCCCCAAAACGCAACCTGTTTTTCTTTTTGGTAGGCAGTGCATTCGATATCAACGTTCTCAATTAGTGTTTCAGATTGACCCCTTTCCCGTATAACCTTCATTTCAATCCAAATTTCTATAAGTCTTCCTCTTCCATTATGCAGTAACGATCTGAAAGGTGGTGGCTCGGGCAATCGGACGAACTTTTCACTTAGTTTTTGATTTCGCACAAGTTTCACTAACATTTGCGGGAACAAGGGTAACAGAGTTGGAAATTTCTAAATACTCAGCGTTCCTATTATGCCCATTACAAAGGGGAACGATATACCAGTTTCTGTCGGTATCGTTGTTTTTTTGGACATGTGCGCCTACAGTTGGTTTATACATACATTTCACTTCCGAACAATATTCCGGAATTTGTTGTTCACTGAATTTTTTCCAATGCTCAAGCCAGCTTCCACATTTACAAGCATTTTGACTTGTCCCATTAATGTTTTTCACTTTCATACGAGCCTCTTGCAAAACCCTGAGCCAGCATAAGTATAATTAATTAAAGCGATTGCATTGTATATTATTGTTTATTTATAATAATATAATATCTTGATATAATTCATCTCGTTCTCAACCGAAGGAGGAAGAACGATGATGAACAAGCTCAGCGGTATCTGGAGACGAATTCAGGGCTCCCTCTTTCCCCGTCTGGATGACGCTCTTTCCAGTCCCATGACGGACGATCACAAGAAAGTCGCCAAGATTCTCGAGATCGTGCGGGCGGAAGACGTCATCCGTCAACCGCATCAATGGACCG
>JAKARS010000048.1 GCA_021828375.1 Nitrospirota bacterium | reverse complement strand
AAATTTTTTCTCCAAGCCCTTGCGAATCCAAAATGGCTTTTGTATACTGATTCGTGGGCTGAAATGTAAGGGTCCGGGACGGGCCGTTACAGGTCGGCAGTTCCTTCTATCCGTGCCAATTTAAGGAGGGGGTATGGCTTCCAACAAAGAAATTCCGAACGGTACCGCAGCAAAGACGGCGATCATTTCTTCCGTCTTCTGGCTGGCGATGGGAACGACCCTCGGGTTCGTCACCTCGCTGAAACTTTCTTACCCTGATGTTCTCGCGGGAACACCCTACCTGAACTTCGGGCACATTCGGCCGGTCCACGTCCTGACGGTGATCTATGCCTGGATCTCGATGGCCTTTGCCGCCGCCATGTACTACATGACCCCCGTGCTCTGCGGAACAAAGCTTTGGAGCGAACGGCTCGGTGTCATGAACATCTGGCTCTGGAACCTGGGCATCATGGTCGCAGACGTTTCCCTCGACCTCGGTATGAGCTCCGGTCGTGAGTACTCTGACTTTGCCTGGCCGATCGACATCTATGTGA
The DNA here is from genome assembly GCA_021828375.1 of Nitrospirota bacterium. Taxonomy (GTDB): domain Bacteria; phylum Nitrospirota; class Leptospirillia; order Leptospirillales; family Leptospirillaceae; genus UBA4572. Next base: position 4,131 of record JAKARS010000048.1, on the reverse strand, counting down.
TCGCCTTCATCCTCGTTCCCCTCGGCGTGAACGTGTGGATGACCGTCCTGACGCGTACCGTGAAGGGAATCTATCCGACCACCTGGATCATGATGGCCGGTCTTCTTTACCTCGTCACGGTCTACTCCATGTCCCAGTCTGTGGAGGTCTTCCATGTGACCGGTCTCAACGAGGCTCTCATCACGTGGTGGAATGCCCACAACCAGCTCGGAATCTGGATCACCCCGATCTCCATCGGTATCGCCATGTATCTGATTCCGAAGCTCTCGGGCAACCCCCTCTACAGCCACAAACTGGCGCATCTGACCTTCTGGGGTCTCTTCGCCTTCTATTCCACTCCCGGAGCGCACCACATGATGGGTGCCCCCGTGCCAGAGTGGCTCAAGTCCTTTGCGTCCGTCTCCGGCGTGCTCATTCTCGTGCCGGGTATGGCCTTCATTGCCAACGCCCTTCTCACCATGCAGGGCAAGTGGAAGCTCTTCGTTGAAGTTCCCGCTCTTCGCTGGGCGATCACCGGAACCCTGATGGGTATTCCCCTCTTCTTCCAGGGCGGATTCCAGCAGACCCGCGCGATCAACTGGTATATTCACGGGACCCACTGGATCGTGGCTCACGCCCATCTGGCTCTTCTGGGCTTCTCCTCCTTTGTGGAGATCGGTGCCATGTACTATGGTCTCGAGCGGCTTCTGAAGCGCAAGTTCAATCCGACCCTTGAGCTCTACCACTACTGGCTCATGACCATCGGATTCATCATCTTCTGGACCTCGCTGACGGCTGCTGGCCTTATCCAGGCTGCCGCAAAGGTCTATGAGATCCCCTACGTGGCGTCCGTTCAGGCCTCCCACCCCTACATGGTGGCCCGGTCCTGGGGCGGTTTCATGATCATCACGGGACAGTGGATCTTCCTCTACAATCTCTACCGTACGGCCACGGCTCCGGCTCACAAGGCCGTTCCTTACGAAGTCAAGGCCTAGTCGGACGTTTCAGGCTTTCCGGTTTCAAAACGGGGGGTGGCTCTTTGCTGCCCCCCTTTTTTTTTACCTCCTGTGTATCTTTTCTCCTGATTAAGGAGACTTCGGCCATGAAAGGGGAATCGTTTTAATGGGCAGTAATGCGGGATTCGGTGCTGTTGTCAGTTATGTTGTCATCCTGGGGCTTCTTATCCTCGGGAGCCGTTCCTTTTCCCCCACCTTCCGTCGAATCAGTTATGGCATCTTCGTTTTTATCACCCTTTCGATTTTCCTCCTCATCCTCGGGGCCAATTTTCACTACTTCTCCCCCTCCCTTGCCGTTCTTGTCATGTCATGGGGAATGGCCGTCATTGCCATCTTCCTCTTTATCGTCTATCTCTATTTTCGGAAAAAGAAGGCCCTTCCTCCCTCCTCTGAGTTTTTTGGTGTCAGGAAAAAGCCGTCCCCCGATTCCGAAAAAGGAGGCTCTTTCATGAAGAGTGTCGAACCAAAAGAGGCGGCTCTCGACCCGCAGGAAGACCCCCTCTCTCTTTTGCCGACTCCCGATCCCTTTTCTCTCCGGACGATTTTTGAAAAGGGTTTTTCTGTGCTTCTGTATGGTCCGACGGGCTCCGGAAAAACCTTTTCCATTGTCATCGAACATCTTCAGTCTCTTAAAAATGAAGGTCGTATCGACCAGATCGTCATGATTCCTTGCTCCGACGGGATGGAGGACTACGATCTCCTGTCGAAACCGATTCCCATCGGCCCTCAGGAAAAGATGCGGATGATGATGAACCTCTCCCGGGAGTACTCCGATGTTCCCCTCTCTGTCATTGCCCAGACGCTGGGGGATTGGACGCGGGTGGAGGGTCCCTTGAAGCGGGTCTTTCGTCTGGCCCATGAAGGTGAGCGGATCGCGGTGGTCTTCGACGAACTCAACCGGGCGTCCCGGGCGGCCCGGAACCTCATTCTCAAGGCGATCGATCCGGTTCTGGAGCATTACGAGCTCCACGACTTCATTACCGGGGATGTGATCTCCGTGCCGCTCGACCGAATACAGTTCTGTGCCACCAGCAATATCGGGGCCTCCTATTCCCAGACCCACGACCTCGACGAGTCCCTTCTGGACCGGTTTCAGTCCATTGTTTTCGTCGACTACAATACGGAGCTTGAACGGGAAATCTTCAAAAAGCAGGGTCTTCCCCCCGGTATTGCCCAGAGCATCATGAATGTTGCCGCCACTCTGCGGGAAGCCTACAAGCAGGGACACCTCTCGGCCCCCCTCTCCACGCGCCATATCAAGAACTGGGGCCAGTCGATCCTCGACGGGGCCGATCCCATCACCTCCGCCCGCGGGCTCTGGCTCAACCGCCTGATATCCCACGACCAGCATGGATATCCCGATGAAGAGCAGCTCGAGGCCATCGAACAGGTCCTCGAAGGGGCTTTCCGTCGCCCCGCCCCTTCTCGCGAAAGTCCCCGAAAGGAGACCTAGGTGGCCTCCCGCACCTCCGACCTCAGAGGTCTCGAGAGACGGCTCTCCATCCTTTCGTCGCGTTTTTCGGGGGGAATTCCTGTTCGCGTCTCCCTGCGCCCCGAGACCGATCGCCCCCAGTGGAATGCGTCGGCCCGGACGCTGTCGCTGGGGATCCGCACCCTGGCAAGACACCCGGAGGTTTCGTCCCTCCTCGAACTTCTCTCCATGCATGAACTGGGGAAAATCCATTCCGGCCTTCGCCCCGAAGGGGAGGACGTCGCCCTTCTCTCCCTTCCCCCCGGCCTTGTCACCCTCTTCGAGGACTACCGGACCGACCGGGCCCAGATGCAGCGGCTCGCCCTCCCTCCGGAGACTTTCGCCCCGCTCTACGAGGCCCTCTACCCTGTCCGGGTCAGAAAGAAGCGCCTGGCGATCAATACCTTCCGCCACAGCTTCGATCCCTTCGTCCTGGGGGAGATCCTGCTGGCCAAGGCTCTCGGGGGTGCGATTTCCCTTCCCCACGAGCGCCATCCTCTTCTTGTCCGCACGGGGATCCTCCTGAGCCGATACCGTCTCTACGGGCGCTACCGGGAGTTCCTGGGAGATTTTCGGGAGGCCCTGGATCGGGCGGCGGAGGCGGGAAGCCGCGAGGCCAGCCTCGATCAGATCTGGGAGTTCTATGCCAAGTGGCGGAAGGTCTTCGATCGCGCGAGGCAGGGAGGTCGCGGAGCGGAAGGTGTCTCGGCCCGGAGCCCCGATTCAGGGGGGGGCGGAGGCGGAAGCGGATCCGGATCCGGGGGGGGAGGGGCCTTCGGACGGGCCTCGGGGCCAAGGGAGAAGGGACAGGAGGGACCTCCTCCGGACTGGGACTATCGGGCTCCCGACACCACTCACGGGTATGGGGCCGAAGGGGGGCGCGGCGGCCAGACCTCCCGGACCGGCAGGGGGCTGGGTGCCACCCAGGAGGCCCCCAGCCTTTTGCGGATGACCGGGGAAATCCCCCTGTTTGTTCCTCCCTCCCACCGGAGAGAGGTCTGGCCGTGGGACCTGGCGCTGATCCGTTCCGAGACGCGAAGCCTGGCCCGTTTCCTCAAGGTCGGCTTCGAGGAGGCGCCCCTGGCCGGGATGACGGGACGGCTGATTTCCCAGAAGCTCTTTGCCCCCACGCTCAAGGTGATGAATCGTCCGTCCCCCTTCCGGGAAGGGGCGACGGAGCTTCGCATCCTCGCCATCGTGGACTTTTCCTTCTCCATGGACGGATGGCCCCATTATTATGCGTCCCACCTGGCCCAGGTCATCGCCCTGTCGAAGGTGGCCTCCACCTTCGACGTGGTGGCCTGTTCGAGCCGTTTCCAGTTCCGGATGGCCCCCGACGAGCTCAACCTCCTCCAGCCGGACGAGATGGAGGGGTTCCAGAACCTCCTGCCCATGATCGAGCGGACGGGGCATCAGTACGATGCGGCCATCGTCCTGACCGACTGCCAGATCAGCGAGCGGAGCGCCGAGGCCCTGGCCGAGCTCCGGAAAAGGGTTCTCACCATCGGCTGCTATGTCGTTCCCGATACCGTGGAGCACGTTCGGGGACGCCCCATCGAGCGGGTCGTCGAAGACGGCCGGCAGATGTTTCCCTCCACCTTCCTCTATGCCACCACCTTCCACGGTCTGGGGCGCAAGCTGGCCTTAAACCTCAACCGCATGCGC
>JAKARS010000047.1 GCA_021828375.1 Nitrospirota bacterium | reverse complement strand
GTTCCATGAAGTAATGGAACATCGGAATCACGGCCTGTCCGGGGTTATCCCATTCCTGAAGGATTTTTTCGAGATCTTGTTTTGTGTCAGTGGGGTGAGTCGCCATAGGGTGCCGCCGCTTCTTTTCGAGAAGATGAAGCAGCTCTCCTCCTTTCCGGTTGATGGGGGCAGGATGATTCAATGCAGGCCCTGAATTGTTTTCTCCTTATCTATCATGCCCGATTTCTCGAGCGATCTCAACGCAGATAAACTCTTTCGGCTTGGAGGTGGGGCTGAGACAGGAAAAGGTGGGCTTCCTTCGGAATTTTTTACCATGAATTTCAGGCATGGATCTTCCTTCTTTTGTTAAAAACTATCATAATGATCCCCAATAGATTTTCGTGTGAGGGAGACATTTAGGGAGGAGGGGGGCATGTCGAGGCAACCGATGAGTCTTCTGAGACGACAAGGAATTCTATCGTGGGCGACTCTTTTTCTTTTTGTTGTCACCTTGGGGGGGTGTGCGGTCGCTCCGACCGGCTCACCGGATTCCTCCGAGAGCTTTCGTATCCCCCTCCCCCCGGCCCAGTCGAAGACCATTCTAGAGACCATTCAGAAAGACAATCCCTCCTATACAATTCGCGCGCTTCTTCGTCCCGAGGGAAAGGGGACCAATGTTAATCTGACGGTCTATACCCGCCAGAAGGTCCACATGGTCGTTAACGGATTTCAGGAGCCTGAACCCCATAAGCGCCTGTATCCCGAATGTAACCACTGGTTTGATCTGACCCGGAGTTTTGATCCTGCCTGTGGCGGAGGCCCCTACTTGGGAACGGCCAATCTGCTTTTTGGGGATGGGATGGCTCTGGGGCTTCTTTTCGATCTTTTTCAGGCAGGACGGTATCCCTTTGCTTATACCACCACGCCCTTTCCTGACAGGGAGGCGACCGAGAAGGTTAAGGAGAAGCTTTTAACGGCCTCGCGCTAAAATCTTCAAAAGTTGCTGATTGTTTGGCGGAAAACATTTAACATTCAGCCTTTTTGGCTTCTTCTTCTCTCGAAAGCTCGTTCCCTCTTGACCAATCGGCGGAATTTGGCCATAATGACCGATGAGCCGCTAGCTCATTCGGTAGAGCATCGCCCTTTTAAGGCGAGTGTGCTGGGATCGAAGCCCAGGCGGCTCACCACTCTTCTTTTCTTGAGCCGTCTTTCCCCATCGCGAAATCGCTCATTCTTTCTCCCTGTCAATCAAGTTGCTCCCTCCTCTGGTGATAGTGTTTTCCTCTTTTCCGTTCGCTGGAGTTGTCGGTGATTGTTCTTTCGATGTTCGCATGAAATGGCATGCCATCTTTTTCCTGCCCAATGGGAGGGGCGGGGGCCTGCCGAGATTTTTGTTTGCATTTCCCTGATCGGTGCTGTAATATTGTCCCGAAATAGTTGATCGGGACTTCTTCTGTTCATTATTTCAGGAAGCCGGCTATCGTCCCGCGGCTCTCCCATCCCTTTTTTTTCTCCTTGTCTTCTCCATCGCGCCCGTAGCTCAGCCCGGATAGAGCAACAGACTACGAATCTGAAGGTCGCAGGTTCAACTCCTGCCGGGCGCACCAATTAAGTCGTTCCAGTCAGAAAATCCCAATCAGTGGCAAAACGTCGCTCTTCCTGAAAAATGCCTTTGTGATAGGGGGAAAAGCCTTTAATGGAGCCGTTAGGCTCGAGAAGTTGGCAATCGCCCACGCTTGAGGCCCTATTTCCCTTGAAAAGGATTGAGGGGAATCGACGGAAAATCGATGGGCAGACCCCTTCCCCGTTCCCGGGCAAGGGAGGCAGAAAATCTCAAAAAAACTGTCGGAAGAAGTGGAGAATGGGGTTTTCCGGAGAGGCGGGAAGTGTCTTGGTGCAGTTCTCCTGCGGAACCGTTCCCGGGAGAAAGGGAAGATGCAATGAGGGACCGCAGGAGGGGTCGGAAAGAAGTCCCGTTTTTCTGTCGATGTCGGCAAAGACGATATCCGAGGGGGGGGAGACGGCAGGAGGCGATCCGTTCTGCCAGGCAATGAGGGCGCTCACGATGGGAAGGGCGAGCTGAGCCCCAAAGCGCATGGTGGGGGTATTGTCGTCAAATCCGACCCAGCAAAGGATGACCTCCGTGGGGGAAATCGCCACAAACCAGGCATCGCGTCCCCTGTTGGCGGTTCCGGTTTTCCCTGCCCAATGATTCCTTTGTGGATTGCCCGGAAGAAAGGCCGTTCCGGTCCCATCATCCAACACCCCTTGCAGGGCGGTCCAGAGAAGGTAGATCGAGTCGGGGGGGAAAATTCGTGGGGGAGAGGGAGGAGCCGGGGCTCCCGGAGAGGGGGAAAGAAGAACCGGCGAGACGGAAAGTCCGCCATTGGCGATTCTGCTGTAGGCCGTAGCCATCTGGAGAGGGGTCTGGGTCACAACCCCCAACGGATAGGAGAGGGGAATCCGTGAAGGTCCCGGGGTGTCAAGGCCCAGTTTTCTGGCGGTATCAACGAGATTTTCCTTCGGGAGAGCCTCCGTCATGTGGATGGCCGGAAGATTCATTGAGCGGGCCAGAGCCCGGTAGAGAATGATTGTGGCCCGCGGATCGTAGACATCGTTTTTTGGGATCCACCGTCGGTGCGCCAGAACCCGGCGCATGGGGGCATTGGAGAGGGGGCTGGCCAGGGTGAATTGTGGGGGCAGGCTTCCCACCGGAGAGAGGGCCGTCAGGTAGGGAACAATCTTAAAAAGCGAGGCAGGTTGGCGCTTCGACCGCGTGGCCCTGTTGAGAGGGGATGTGGCAAAGTCCCTTCCTCCGGTCATGGCCCGGATGGCCCCTGTTCGGGGATCCATCACAATGATGACCCCCTGAATATCGTGGGGGTGGATTGTGCGAACTTTGGGCGGCAGTCTTTGGTCATATCGCGAAAGAAAAAGGCCCAGAAGATGGTCCGCCTCTTCCTGGAGAAGGGGATCCATGGTTGTTCGAAGCGAGTCCGGGAGGGCGGGGGGGGGCGTCGAGGCGAGCCGCTTGGCCACCTCCGAAAGGAAGTAAGGTCCAAGCGGGTGAAAAAGGCCCTTGGGTTCGATCAGACCCAAAGGAGAGGCGGTCAGGGCCTTCCATTGTTTTGTCGTCAGGATTTTGTGGTCGTGGAGAAGTCCCAATATCCGGTTTCGAAGGGCCAAAGTTCTTCTGGGGTGGAGAAAGGGCGAGTAATACGTCGGGGCCCGAACCAATGCGGCGAGTGTCGCCGCTTCCTTCCATCCCACCTGATTGGCATGCCGGCCGAAGTAGAGAAGGGAGGCGGACTCCACGCCAACAATTCTCTCGGTTCCGTAGCCGCCGAGATCAATGTGGTTGAGATAGAGGGAGAAGATCTGCTCCGGAGGAAGGATTGCGGCCATCCTGAGCGAGAGCACCGCTTCTTCAAGTTTCCTCGTCAGCGTCTTCCGGCGTTCGAGAAAGAGAATCTTCACCACCTGCTGGGTGAGGGTGCTGCCTCCCTCCTTGAAACGATGGGCCTTGAGATCATGAAAGAAGGCCCGCCCAATTCCCCTGAGGTCGATGGCCGGAGAGGAAAAGAAGCGCCGGTCTTCGGAGAGGAGAAATGTTTTCTTGATGGCAGGCGACACCTGATCAAAGGAGAGGGGGCGGTATTCGACGGCGTGACCCTCGACAATCGATCCCAGGTGAAGAGGGGGGAGTGTCATTTGTTCGAGTGAGGTATCGGGGAGATCCCTTGAGTGGGATCGAATGAAGGCGATTTGCCCCCCCTCGTTCCATCCGATGAGGGTTTGCGCTCCTGGACCGGTCGAAAGCGTGATGGTGCGTTGAGACTTGCTGTACCCGGGGGAGAAGGGGATGGTTCCTCCTTCCCGGGAGAGAACCAGATAATGCCAGACCCGAAAGAGGGGAATGCTCTCCCCGGTGCGAAGGGTCAGCGGTTGGGAGAAAACCGGGATGGGTCGGGCGTTGCGAATTTCATCGATGCGTGCGAGGATCTTCTTGTCGATCAGGGAGATCCCGAAGGCGACTCCTGTGAGGAGAATCAGGACAGCTCCAATGGAGATCAGGAGAATGTTTTTGCGCCTCCCCGGACGCCTCGGACGACGTTTTTTGGGAGAAGACCGGGGAGCGGGAGGCTTCGCCGGGGCGGTCATGCCGCGCTCCGTTCCCATTTACTTTGAGCAGTGATGCGCGAGTGATGGTCCAATGATTGAAGGGAGGTCTTTCGGTGAGAGTGACGGAAGGAGTCTCTCCCCGTGCTTTTTTCCGCAGGGGGGTGTGGCAGGGAGTTGTGGTCCTGTGTTTTGCGGTCGTCCTGTTGAACGGATGTTCCCGAGAGGAGGGGCGGCCGATCCCCGAGGCCAAGGTCCTGGCCCTCGTGGTGGGCAAGACGACCGAGAAGGATGTCCTCAAGATGTTCGGTCCCCCCGAGAAAAAGTCGAAGCTTCTGGGCGAGGAGGTCTGGGTCTACCGTCATATCAAAAGCCATGGATTTCTGAGCGTCCATACCTCGTCAAAGACCCTTCGTCTGCGATTTGATGACCGGGGGGTTCTCCAGGATGTCAGCCACAATGACAAGAAGCGCAACGAGTTTTTCTAGTCGGGCAGAGTCAGCCATGGGCTTGCCGGGCGGACGACCTCTTTAATGGCGGAAGGGGTCCTTGCCACTCAATCCGCACGTGAGGACCGTTTCCGCAAAAGATGAC
>JAKARS010000019.1 GCA_021828375.1 Nitrospirota bacterium | reverse complement strand
GATCATTAAAAGAATATCTTCGCTCTTGGTCATCATGTTTCGACAACATAAGGAGACTTCATGCCCGTTCGACGATTGTGCCTTTTGTTTTTCTTTTTTCCCCTTCTCCTCACATCCTGTTCAATGCTGCCCCAGGGATCCTCAAGGGTGGTCTATTCTCCCAGTACCACATTCCAGGACTACGCCGATGCCGCCGTTCTGGCGCCTGACGGGAAGGGGTTACTCGTTGTTTTCCAAAGCGCTTACAACAGGGTGAATGTTACCGAGTTTTTGGGGAGTAATCAGAGCATTATTCAAAATAAGTCACTCACTTACGCTGTTCCTAATGCTTCCGGGAATAAGATTGCGCGTATTGCCCCGGATGGGATGCTTTATGTCCTGGTCCAGAATCCCGACCTTACACTTCTACGCATCCCCACATGGTCCCGACATCCTGAATCGGGGGGGGCGTACAAACGCCTCATTCAATTTCTCCCCCCGGGGGTCTTTGGGGGAAATTCCACAATGGCGATCGGTAACGATGGGAAAATCTGGATCGTGGCCCAGATGCCCGCTCCTTCCATGTGGTCGGCCCTTTACGAAGTGGATCCCTCCACACTCTCCGTGATCAAGGGGCCGATTCCTCTTGGTCGCCAACCACTTGGAGGAAATTCACTTGTTGCTTCCACCCGTAGCGGGGATCTCTGGATAACGATTGGGCTGGCAGGAAATTATGGACAGACAATCAATGCCGTGGCGTTCGTGTCACGGACAGGGGTTGTCCTTGGACGCTATCCGGTTGCAAGCACTTTCACTCCAACCAACATCCGGACGATTGATGGAAAAGGGGTCGAGATTGCAGAACAGTCCCGAGGGTGTTTTACAACGGCCATCGAACCACCCGATGAGTATCTGGGGTCGATCTTTTATATCGCTCTCATGAAGTCGCTTGGAAAAGCTGAAAATGACGCAATGAGGGTCTTGCTCTTTCATCAGAATCCCACATCTCCCCTTTTCATCGCTAGCCTCATCGGCACTTATGCCCGCAACCTGTATTCAGCCGAGGAGCATGTCAACCTGAATAAAGTACAAGACAAACAGGTCCGGAAATTCATTGCCCAAAAAGGTCTCTCCAGGCAGGCAGCACACAATCTTTACCAGCGGATCATGGAGAACCTGTCTTCCGGAGGGTATGGCGGAGACAAGATCGGGACTCTCAATTCAACCGAAATTTGCCGATATGGTCAAAATGACCCCGAGGTCAGTTACGATTTGGGGGTGATCGGTTGGCTCAAGGGCCATGGTTATTGGTCATTGACGGCAAAGAGCATCTTTTTGCAGCGAAATGGATACTCCCAGTTCCTGCTGGTGCGGAGAATTCCCGTTTCCAGGAGTCAGGAAGGGATTCTTGAGAAGCTCGACTCCTACATGGGAACCCAGTCCATCAATGAAACCGGCGTGTATGTGCGAAACCAGGCAAGTTTTCTTTCCAGAATCTATCCTGTCGGGAGAAACAGGGCTTGGGTGTTTGATCACAAAATGGTTACCTTCGTTCATCTGTCGAATCAGGTGGCACATACTCCAAGTCCTTTTGAGGGTCTTTAAACTTCGAAAAGTACATGGAGTTTTCATGGCGTCCCAATTCACGACTTATCGGAGTCGAGATGTTTGCCCAGAGGGAACATGCCTATAAATCTTCCATGATTTTCGTAAGTGAGTATTTTACTGACGGCAGAGGAGGTTCTCCCTGTCCGTGTGGCACGCCCGGCATTCGGAGTGGGAACCCTGATGAACAAGGAACCAAGAGGTTAAGTGATCGTTCAGCCACCCGCCCCGCATCGCCGCAAAAGTTTCAATCTTCGGCCTCTCTCCGACACCTTGTCGCCTTCAGTTTCCGATTTCCCAGAAAGAATAGAGAACTCCCATAGGAATGGGTCGAGATGGTTGGAATGCTGGAGGTTTGAGGGACGGATCCAATCCCGGAGTCCGAGACCTCAGCTCCCGTCACAAATCCGGACCATTCCCAATCAACATTCTGGGAGACGTACAGAAGGTGATGTTGCTTCTCCTTCCACTCAAAGAAACTCTGATTTCCCAAAAAGGAAAAGTCCCAGACATTAATGCTCTTGCAGAGTCACTGTGAAACAGACGAATTTCGTGTTTCATGCTTTTCCTGGCAAAGAAGATCCCGTCCTTGCCGAGGGGCTCTCGTTGATGACTCCCGCCATTCGTGGAGAATCTCGCTATGTCAGGAGTTATTTGGAGCGGGAGGAGGCCCTCCCGCTTTCTCCGGTGGATCTTACCGCTTCGGGAAAACATCCGCTGGAGCCCCATGAAGACGATCCTCACGGCATGATCGGCCTGACTGGCGATCGGCTCAGAGTCATCGCCTTTTTCTCCAGGGTCGATCCTTGCGTTGACTGTCGAAAAAAAATGGTCGTAAAATAAACACAGCGTTTACTAAGGTGGTCCGGGGACTCTGTAATGAACAGAACTGAAAACAAGGATGGACGTTCCGGTCATTATGTCCGTCAGCCCAGTGGCTATCGGGCATTCATCCCCGCCTCCCTGCCGCCCAATCCTTCGCTCGAATTCTCTGATCTCTTGCGCGAGAAGCTTTCACAGGCCGATTACGCCTTGGGAAGATTGGATGGGGCCGTGCTGACTCTGCCCAACCCCGACCTCTTCGTTTTCATGTACGTGCGAAAAGAAGCGGTCCTTTCCAGTCAAATTGAAGGCACTCAAAGCTCCTTGCAGAACCTTTTGTCCGCCGAAGCTCAACTCTTCGATCCCGATACCCCCAAGGACGTGAGCGAGGTGGCAAACTATGTGCGGGCGATGAACCATGGTTTGGCGCGGTTGGCGGAGATTCCCGTTTCCGTGCGACTGATCCGGGAGATCCATGCTGAGCTGATGAAGGGCGTGCGGGGAGGGCAACTTGCACCCGGAGAACTGCGCAACAGCCAAAATTGGATCGGTCCGTCTGGCTGTACACTGGCCACTGCCACATTTGTGCCGCCACCGCCATACGAAGTCCCAAAAGCGCTGAACGATTGGGAAATCTTTCTGCACGATGGGGCCGGGCTTCCGCCGATGGTGCAGGTGGGGCTGGCCCATGCCCAGTTCGAAACCATCCATCCATTCCTGGATGGAAACGGGCGTGTGGGGAGGCTCCTCATCGCCTTCCTTCTCACTGAAAAGTCTCTGTTGTCCAAGCCGGTGCTCTATCTTTCGCATTATTTCAAAATACACCGATCCGAGTATTATGATCGCCTACAGAAGGTGCGTGACGCCGGGGACTGGGAGGGATGGGTCGCGTTTTTTCTTGAGGGCGTGATCGAAGTGAGCCGGGAAGCGACCCAGACGGCTGCCTTGATCATGCGCATGCGGGAGGACTACCGTTCCCGGATCATCGAGAACTTGGGCCGGGCCGCGGCCAACGGTCAACGCGTATTGGACCAACTGTTCGATCACCCGATCGTGAGCGTGGCCACCGTTCGCCAATGGCTGGATATCACCCCCGCCGGTGCCAACCAGATTGTGGCCAGACTCGAAGGTATCGGCATGTTGCGTGAAATCACAGGGTATGCCCGTAATCGGCGTTTCCGCTTCGAACCGTATTTGCGGCTATTCGAGGACGTCGTAGGGTGATGTCAGCGGGAAATGGACAATCCCCCCAAGGGGGGAATTGAAGGGGCCCCTCCTGAAGGGGGAGGTGAGAAAAGGAAGGGGCGCGGCCGAGCGCTGTCTTTGACAAGGACTTTCCGATGCCCTATTCGCTGACGGCGATCTGCCTCAGGTGCGTCATGTCGCGTCGGGGGGGAGCCCCAAACATCCGCCCGTATTCCCGGCTGAACTGGGAGGGGCTCTCATAGCCCACACGAAAGGAGGCGGTGGCGGCATCGAGGTGCTCCGTCAGCATGAGCCTTCGGGCCTCCTGGAGCCGGAGCTGCTTTTGGTATTGAAGGGGGCTCAAGGCGGTCATGGCGCGAAAGTGCTGGTGAAAGCTCGAAGGGCTCATGCCGGCCATCCGGGCCAGATCGTCCACGCTGATGGCCTCGGTAAAGTGCTGTTTCATCCATTCGATCGTGTGGGCCATCTGCTGGCTCCGGCTTCCGCGTGTGGCAAACTGTCTGAGGCGGGCCCCCTGGTCGCCCGTCAGCAAGCGGTACAGGATCTCACGGTGAATCAGGGGCGACAGGATCGGGATGTCCTTCTCCTCTCCCAGAAGGTCGATGAGGCGATGGACGGCGTCGACCAGAGATAAAGTCACCCGTCCGGTCGCCATGCCCCGGCGGGACTGTGGCGGGGCCGGGGCGGGGAGGCGGGTGTCCAGCATGAGCCCGGAGACCTCCCGAAGGTCGAGAACCAGCTTGAGCCCCAGGTAGGGTCTTTCCCGGCTCGCCTCGGTCACCTGAACGATTGTCGGGAGGTGGACCGAGGTGATCAGGTAGTTTCTGGCATCATAGGTGTAGGTATCGCTCCCCAGAAGAACGCGCTTGCTGCCTTGGGCGACCAGGCACAGGCTGGGTTCATAGAGACCGCTGAAGGGCTCCGTCGGCTCCTCCCGGCGAAAGAGGGAGAGTCCGGGGATGGCGGTGGCAGGCATATCCCCGTTTCTGGTTAATCGGGCAATCTTTTCTGAGAGGGCGCCTACAAGACGATCCGTTTCCCTCTCTTTCGGCATATCGAATCTTTTAACGTTTTCCATCATCTCCTCCTCCTTTTCATCCTACATGACCTCTTCCCTCCGGGCAAACTCTCTTTTTTGACGTTGCATTTTTAGGCAAGTATTTCCCAGGATTGGTCTACCACCTCCCGTCTGTGTTGAGGTATTCTCGGAGAGTCAGGTCACGGTGATGACGACGCGGCATCTTGGCAAAGGAGCGTTGGCCCATGAAAAAACGCCTGTTGGGAAAAAGTGGTCTGGAGGTCTCGGCCCTGGGTCTTGGCTGCATGGGAATGAGCTTTTCCTATGGCCCCCCCAAGGACAAAAAAGAGATGGTTGCCCTGATCCGCCATGCGGTGGAGCGGGGCATCACCTTTTTCGACACGGCCGAAGTTTACGGTCCCTTCACCAATGAAGAGCTGGTGGGAGAGGCGCTGGCGCCGGTGCGCGACCGGGTGGTGATTGCGACGAAGTTCGGCTTTGACACCTCGGTGGATCCCCGAACGACCGCCGGATCGGGCCCTGTCCTGAACAGCCGCCCGGAACATGTTCGGGAGGTCTGCCACGCCTCCCTCAAAAGGCTCCGCAGCGAGGTCATCGATCTCTTCTACCAGCACCGGGTCGATCCCGAGGTTCCCATCGAAGAGGTGGCCGGGGCGGTCAAGGATCTCATCCGCGAGGGGAAGGTCCGCCACTTTGGCCTCTCCGAGGCGGGCGTGGGAACCATTGCCCGGGCCCATGCCGTGCAGCCCGTTGCTGCGGTCCAGAACGAGTATTCCCTCTGGTTTCGGCGGCCGGAGGAGGAGCTTCTCTCCTGCCTTGAAAAACTGGGGATCGGGCTGGTGGCCTACAGCCCCCTGGGCCGGGGCTTTCTTGCCGGGGCCATCCGTGAGGGCACGACCTTCGAGCCGGGGGATTTTCGACAGAGCCTCCCGCGATTTTCCCCCGAGGCTCTCCGCCACAACCGGATCCTGGTGGAGCATCTTACGGAGATTTCATCGCGCCATCGCGCCACTCCGGCTCAGGTGGCCCTGGCGTGGCTTCTGGCGCAGCGTCCCTATGTTGTGCCCATCCCGGGAACAACCAGTCGGGAGCGCCTTGACGAAAACATCGGGGCCCTCTCTCTTGCCCTTTCTCCTCGGGATCTTGAGGAGATCACCGCGCTTTCGGTCGAAACATCTGTCCAGGGAGATCGGTATCCGGAAAAGATGGAGCGGATGACCGGTCTCTGAAATCTTGGTTTCTTCAAAAACAAGGAGTTCATCCATGTACCATGCCAGAGCCTATGCGGCGGCCAGCCCCACGGCCCCCCTTGCCCCAACCCAGGTCACCCGGCGCGACGTCACCGAGCGGGATGTGCAGATCGACATCCTCTACTGCGGGATCTGCCATTCCGATCTTCATACCGTCCGCAACGAGTGGAACTCGGTCATGCCAACGGTCTATCCGGCGGTTCCCGGCCATGAAATCGTGGGTCGCGTGGTGCGGGTGGGTTCAGGGGTCAAGGACATCAAGGCGGGAGATCTCGTCGGGGTGGGGTGTCTCGTCGACTCCGACCAGACCTGCCCCAGCTGCCGGGCGAATCTCGAGCAGTTTTGCCCAAACGGAGTCTTTACCTACAACTCTCCCGACAGACACCTCGGGGGCGTGACCTATGGGGGGTACTCCGACAGCATCGTGGTCGACCGGCACTTTGTCCTCCGTGTCCCGGCCAACCTTGCCCCTGCAGGGGTGGCTCCCCTCCTTTGCGCCGGCATCACCACCTATTCTCCCATCCGCCGTTGGGGGGAGATCCGGGGAAAGAAGGTCGGAGTCGTCGGACTTGGCGGCCTGGGACATATGGGGGTGAAGTTTGCCCGGGCCTTCGGGGCCCATGTGGCGGTCTTCACCACCTCCCCCAAAAAGAAGGAGGATGCCCTGAGGCTGGGGGCCCACGAGGTGATCCTCTCCACGAATCCCGACGAGATGAAAAAACACGCCGGAAGCTTCGACTTCATCCTCGACACCATTGCCGCGGACCACGACATCAATGCCCTTTTGGGCATGCTGGGACTCGACGGCCACCTGACCTTGGTGGGGGCTCCGGAAAAACCTCTGCCTGTGGCTTCCTTTTCCCTTCTCTTCGGTCGGAGGACCCTCTCGGGATCGCTGATCGGGGGGATCAGGGAGACGCAGGAGATGCTCGACTTCTGCGGAGAGCACAATATAACGGCCGATGTGGAGGTCATTCCCATTCAGAAGGTGAATGAGGCCTATGAACGGCTCCTCAAATCCGACGTCAAGTATCGCTTTTCCATTGACATGGCCTCTCTTCGACAGTAAGGAAAAGTCAGGAGCCCAGGAGGGGACGTCGCTTTTTGGCGTCTCCATGATTGTGCCGTGACGGGAAGGTTGGGAGACTGTCTGTGAGATCGCGTGTGGGGCTCCAGACGGGGAAAGACCCGGCTTCCTGCCACGGCTTTTTTCTGTGGGGATCTCCCTTCCGGTAACGCCCGTCTTTCTTTCCTCTCCGGCCGATCCCCGTTTTCCGCCCGTGCCAGGGCGCTCCCTTTCTGATGTCTTGCCTCCTCCCGCCTCTTTTTTGATCGACGGATTCGCTGGCTTTCCCTCGGAAATCCCGGGGCGTGATAACCGGGAGGGTCCGATATCTCCAAAACGCGAAGAGACGACGGACCAGGAGAGCCCCTTTGTTGTCTCTGGGAGGGATGGGTGAAAACCCTCGCCTATCGGCAAAGGCAATGAAATTCACGCAATGCCGGCCCGCGCTTCTTCTGGCCGGGCAAGACAAGAATCCACAGGAAAAAAAGAGACCAGAATGGCCCATGAAGGTGCCGACAGACTTTCGGGGGATTGAAGAGGCGAAAAACAAAAAACCGACGGTGGGATCCGGCAGAACATCAGGAAACCGAAGAAGAGCGGGCGGCTTATCTTGCCGCGGCTCTTGACGATGGAGCCCGGGACAGATGAGTCGACAGAGGTGAGATGTCACATGAGCCCTTGGGAAATCGCATTCTTGAACGGGGGATAAAAAAAGGTGGGAATGAGAAGTTTTTGCCTGTTTTCTTGAGGCTCCTGATCTTTTTGTGTTGTCGTAAGTAACTTAATCTCTTTGATTTTGTTTGAATACTTCCTGTTCTCGGACCTTTTCGGGAGAGAAATTTTAGAAAAACTTGGGGAGAGAGACTATCTTTTTTTATTTTCTTGTTTTATCCTGTGTCCGAAAGACAGGTTGAACTTTTGATACTTCTTTTTCACAGGCAGCAGAAAGACTCACTCACCTTTCTTCAAGGAGATCGTTCATGAACAAAACGGAGCTCATCGAAAAGGTCGCAAAGTCTTCCAAGCTTTCCAAGAAGGATGTCCATGCGGTTGTTGACGGATTCCTCAAGTCCATCGAAGCCTCGATGAAGAAGGGCGAGAAGGTCACCATCGTTGGATTCGGAACCTTCGGCACCGTTTCCCGCAAGGCCCGGACCGGCCGCAACCCGAAGACTGGCAAAGAGATCAAGATTGCCGCCAAGACCGCTCCGAAATTCTCCCCCGGGAAGGCTCTTCGTGAGTCCGTGAACTCCAAGGCGGCCCCCAAGAAGAAGTAACTTATTCTGAGATTGCGCCTTTATTAATTTGGAACATCGTCCTCGGAGCGAAGCCTTGCGGCTTCGCTCTTTTTTTCCCTTTTCCCTCTTTCATCTCTTTCCCCCCCTTTTGCTCCAGGCCAGACTCTTCCCCGTTCCCTGTCCATCCTTCCGTTCTTGCTCTCCCACTCTTCGGAATGGAACTTCGCCCTTGCGCCCCTGAGGTTCAAGCGGAAGTCTCGGGCCGATCCCTCGGGGCCGGAGGAGATTGTGCGAGGATCCGGGTCAGCCCCAGATAGGATCCCACCGTGAGCAGGATTGCCGGAATCGTGAGACCGGTTTTCTCGATCAGGGCGGGCCAGAGATGGGGAGCGGCATAGTAGAAGCCAGCCCCCATGGCCAGGGAGAGCCATCCGGCGAGATTGGCCTTGTGTGGCCTCCAGTAATGGCGCTCTTCCGGGGCGGGGCTCCCTCCATTCTTTGTCTTTCGGGCGTTCAGGAAGGCCTCCGCCAGGACCAGGCTCCAAAGCGGAACGAAGAGGCCGCCGATTGCCGTGAGGAAGTCTGTGAAAAAGCCGATGAAGCTGGCAAAAAAGAGGGGGATGAAGGCCGTGAAGACCTGGAGCACCGAGACGATGGCCAGAGCCTTGAGGGGGGCGGGGGCCCGGTGGCCCGAGATCAGGGAGAGCAGCCCCATGCCGGCTCCATAGAGATTGCTCGCACTGACGCTCACGCAGGAGAGAAAGATTACCGAAAGGGCGACCCAGGAGAGTCCCAGCCGCTCCATGAGCCGCGAGGGATCGCTGTCGCCGGCGTCGAGATGGCCGGTGGCCAGTCCGAGTCCGACGACCGCCATGGCGCCCACCATGACAAACCAGGCCTGTCCGGCCCAAAGGCCCAGCCATGACCCGAAGAAGGCCCCCTTTTCCGTCTTTGAAAATCGGCCAAAGTCTCCCACCTGAAGCCAGGTCCAGACATTGACAAAGGAGATGTCGAAGAGGCGAAGGGGGGAAAAGGGGGCCGAGGAGGGCGGGGGAGGGGAGAGCAGGGGGGCCACTCCAAAATGCCGGACAAGGGAGAGCGATTCGATGCCTCCCAGAAGGAGGAGAAGAAGGGAGCTGATCCATTTGAGAAGCCGGATGGCCCCGGCGCCGGCGGCGGCCACCGCCCCCTGAACGAGGGCAATCGCGAGAATGGCGGAAACCATGGAGGATGAGGCGGGAGAGCCATTGGGGGATCCCTGGGGTCCGTGGAGGATATGGACGAGGGAGAGGGCCCCGATATAGGTGGTGACGGTGGTCCATCCCAGTTGGACAAAGGTCTCGGCGACCCCCAGAAAGAGCGTCCCCTCCCGCTCCCCCAGGGCCGGTCGGGCCAGCACGACGGTCGTCGCGCCGGTCCGGGCCGAAATCCAGGCCAGTGTGGCCCAGGGAAGGATGATCAGGGGGGTGAGGAGGAAGGTGTTCCACAGCAGCACCGGAAGACCGGCCAGGGCGAGAAGGCCCCCGAAGTACCAGCTTGAGGCATTGGCGCTGTCACCGAACCAGTTCCAGAAGAGGTCCATGAAGCCGTAACTTTTCTCGCTCTGTGCCAGGGGGCGGATCCCGGCATGGTCGGAGCGCCATCGGGCCATCATCAATACTCCCGCAGATATTGAGCCATTCGGAGGGAAACGGAATCAGTCTTCCGTCAGTGTAGCATGGAACGGTGGGGAGGCGTCGAAGGAGCCGGAGGGATCAGGAGAAGCAGACGCAAAGAGGGAGACGAAGAAGAGAGGCTCAGAAGCAGCGGAAAGAAAAAAGGGGAGGGAGTGGATCCTCCCTCCCCGGGGAGAGTGACGGTCAGGGCTTTTCTTCGAGGCGGGTGATGCCCAGAGCCTTGAGCATGTATTTTTCGTAAATCGGCTCGGAGCTTCCGGTCTTCATCTTGCGGATGAAGTATTTCTCGAAGGCGATCTTGGCCAGGTGGACCCACTTGCCCTTCTTGAACCAGGCCACATTGCGGGGCGGAATCTGGGGAAGGGCCACGAAGGCCGCTCCGGTGTTCCCCATGTCGGCGAGGCAGATGGCATTCCAGGTGCCCTTGGTGTCGGGGGACTTTCCGGCAAGCTCCGCCTTGATGTTCTGGACAATCGCCGAGACCATCGACTCGATCATGTATCCCGTCTTCGGGGTCCCGGTGGGAACCGGGGTCTTTTCGACGGGGGGAATGGCGACACAGACCCCGGCCGAGTAGATGTTCTTGTAGGTGGGATTTCTCTGGAACTCGTCGATGATGACAAAGCCGCCCGGATTGGCGAGCCCTTCGACCTTGGCCACCGCCTCGATGCCCCGGAAGGGGGGGATCATCATGGAGTACTTGAAGGGAAGCTCATGATCGCGGAGTTTGTTCCCATTGGCATCGACCTCTTCCACATACATCGTGTTTTCGGTCACCTTGGTCACCTTGGCGTTGGTGATCCACTTGATGTCCTGGGCGCGGAACTCGCTCTCGAGCATCCCTTGGGAGTCTCCCACGCCCCCGAGTCCCAGATGGCCCACATAGGGTTCGGCGGAGACATAGGTGATGGGAACCTTGTTTCTCATGCGGTGGTTTCTCAGGTGGCGGTCGAGGATGAAGGCGTACTCGTACGCCGGTCCGAAGCAGCTGGCCCCCTGGAAGGCTCCCACGATGACGGGCCCGGGATTTTTCATGAAGGCCTGGAGCCTTTCATAGGCGGCTTCCGCATGGTCGATGCTGCAGACCGACTGTGTATGGCCGTTGACGGGGCCGGCTCCCTCGATCAGCTCGAAGGCCAGGCGAGGCCCGGTGGTGACGATGAGATAGTCATAGTTCAGCGTTGTCTTGTCCATGAAGGTCAGGGTATTGGCCTTGGGATCAATGGCATCGACCCGTTTGGCGATGAAGTCGATCCCCTTTTTCTGGAGGTAGGGCTTGACGTTGAAGGTCGTCTCCTTGCGGGTGCGCCATCCGACCGCCACCCAGGGGTTCGACGGAACGAACTGAAAAAACTCCGCCTGATTGACGACGGTCACATGGAGCTTGTCTCCGAGGGCCTCTTGAAGTTCATAGGCTGCGGGCATGCCTCCCGTTCCGGCTCCAAGTACGACAACTTCTTTCATGACGTCTCCTTTTGTAAGGTTATGATGGATTCTCGGGCAGGATGTCACAGCTTCCTGCCGTGGCTTTTGCTCCTATCGACTCTTCGGGGTCTTCTGGCCCTGCTCCTGAAGGAGGAGCGTGTCGGCCTGGACCTCAAACCAGAGTGCATGCATGACCGCGAGAAGAACAGCCATGGTGACGCCGATGAACCAAGAGAAATACCACATATCTGTGTCTCCTTCTTTTTGTCTTCAGTAAAGGGTGTGGTCCTGTTCCCGGACCAGTGCCACGGTGACCTTTCCTCTCATGACCCGGTAGCACCACCCGGTATAGGCCAGGATGACCGGGGTCAGGAGTATGGCCGCCCAGAACATGATCTCGAGGGTCAGGGGGCTCGAGACCGCATCCCAGGCCGTCAGGCTGCTGTTGGGATCGAGGCTCGACGGCAGGATGAAGGGGAAGAGCGAGACGGCGGCCGTAGTGATGACCGCGGCATTGGTGACGGCCGATCCCACAAAGGCCAAAAGCGGCCGCCCGGCCCGGAGCGAGAGAAGGGCCAGCGCGATCCCGGCGTAGATCATGGCCGGGATCAGCCAAAGGGCCGGATGAGCGTGAAAGTTGTCAAGCCAGGCTCCGGTCGCCCGGCCTACCGTCTTGCCCAAGGGGTTGGCCACGCCGCCGGGGGCATCCCCGGAGAGGATCCGGTAGCCCGAGACTCCGTGGGCCAGGGCGTATCCGGCCACCGGGAAAAGGAGGGCCAGGAGGCTGGCCGACAGCGTGGCGGCCCGCCGGCTCCGCCTTGCAAGCTCCCCTTCCGTCCGGAGAACCAGATAGGTGGCCCCGTGGAAGACGATCATCAGAAGGCTCAGGACTCCGGCGGTGAGGGTGAAGGGGGTGAAGAGATCCAGCACGGTAAAGGAAAAGGAGGAGTGGAGCTCCGGATCGAAGCGGAAGGCCGCCCCTTCAAAGAGGTTGCCGAAGGCGACGCCAAAGACGACCGGGGGAACGGCTCCTCCGACAAAGAGCCCCCAGTCCCAGAAATTCCTCCAGGTGGGGTTCTCGAGCTTGCTGCGGTAGTCGAAGCCGACAGGGCGGAAGAAGAGGGACCAGAGCACCAGGAGCATGGCGACATAGAAGCCGGAGAAGGCCGTGGCATAGACCATGGGCCAGGCGGCAAAGAGCGCGCCCCCCGCCGTGATGAACCAGACCTGATTGCCTTCCCAGTGGGGCCCCACGCTGTTGATGAGGACCCGGCGCTCGGTGTCGTTCTTTCCGATGAAGGGGAGAAGGGTTCCCACGCCCATGTCGAATCCGTCCATCACGGCAAATCCGACAAGGAGGACAACCACGAGAACCCACCAGAGAAACTTGAGTGTGGCATAGTCGAACATCGTGACGATCTCCTTCGCCGTTAGACCGTGGGGGTTCCGAGTTGGGTGTGGGGGACGTCTTCCCCGTCATAGCGTCCGGTGCCCAGGGTCGCCGGTCCCTTGCGGGCCACCTTGAACATGAGCGTCATCATGACGATCAGAAGGGCGGTATAGAAGAGGGTGAAGCCGGCCAGGGAGAAGTAAAGGTTTCGGTTGGAGAGGCTCGACACCGAATCCGATGTGGGCAGGATGCCGTAGATGGACCACGGCTGACGACCGTATTCGGCCACGAACCAGCCCAGTTCGCTGGCCAGGTAGGGCATGGGGATAAAAAAGAGGGCCCACTTGAGCAGCCAGGGCTTCTTGTCGCAGCGGTTCTTGCTGGAGTGGTAGAAGGCCAGGGCGAAGAGGGCAAAGAAGGAGAAGCCCAGCGCCACCATGAACCGGAAGCTCCAGAAGAGCGGGGTGACCTTCGGAAGGCTCTCCATGGAGGCCCGATGGATGTCCGCCGGTGTGGCCTTGGAGATGTCCGGGACATAGTGCTTCATCAGGAGGCCGAATCCCAGGTCTTTCTGGTGATTCTCGAATTCGGTCCGGGCGGCGGCATCGTCCGGATGCGCCCGATAGCGGTCGAGGGCCAGAACTGCCGTGATCCCGCTGGCGATGCGTCCCTCGTTGTGCTTTTCGATCTCCCGAAGTCCTGGAATCGGGGTGTCGAAGGAGCGTGTCGCAATGAGTCCCAGGACCCAGGGAATGGAAATCTTCGCATCGTTCTTCATGTGGGCCTGATCAGGAATGGCAAAGAGATTGAAGGAGGCAGGAGCCGGTTCGGTTTTCCACATGGCTTCCATGGCGGCAATCTTTGTCTTCTGCCCCAGGTCATCGAGGTAGCCCGACTCGTCGCCCAGGATGATCACTCCCACCGTCGTGGCCAGACCGAAGGCCGCGGCAATCCGGAAGGAGCGTTTGGCGAACTCCATGTTGCGTCCCTTGAGAAGATACCAGCTGCTGATCCCCAGGACGAAGACGGAGGCGGTCACATAGCCGGCGCAGACGGTATGGACGAACTTGGCCTGGGCCACCGGGTTGAGGAAAACCTGCCAGAAGCTCGACATTTCCATGCGCATCGTCAGGGGGTTGAAGTGGGCCCCCACCGGATGCTGCATCCATCCGTTGGCCACAAGGATCCAGAGGGCGGAGAGGTTGGTTCCGGTGGCGGTAAGGAAGGTCACCAAAAGGTGCGCCGGGCGGGAGAGGCGGTCCCAGCCGAAAAAGAAGAGGCCCACGAAGGTCGACTCGAGAAAAAAGGCCATGAGGCCTTCGATGGCCAGGGGCGCGCCAAAAATGTCTCCGACATAGTGGGAGTAGTAGGACCAGTTGGTCCCGAATTCAAATTCCATGGTCAGCCCGGTGGTGACCCCCAGGGCGAAGTTGATGCCGAAGAGCTTTCCCCAGAAACGGGTCATGTCCTTGTAGATCTCTTTTCCGGTCATGACATAGACGGTTTCCATGATGACCAGGATGTAGGTGAGTCCCAGAGTCAGCGGAACAAAGAGAAAATGGTACAGGGCCGTCACCGCGAACTGAAGGCGGGAGAGACTCACCAGTTGGTCTGACAGCATTGCGACGCTCCTTTGGCCGTGTGGCCGGATGGGCCGGTCCAGCGGGATCGATAAACGGAGACAACATTCCGACACATTCTGTATAGCAAAAGGAATGCCGTTAAAAATGGCCTTTATTCAAGGGCGTTTGGTTTAGATGCTCTCTCGCCGTCTTGTCGGGAGTGACACGGATGTCCTATAATGGGTGACAAATATGACAAAAAGGAGTGTTGATGAGACCTCTTCGCCCGGTTCCCCTCCCGGCGCCCCTGGCTGCCCCGGCGCATGAACTCGGCTTCGACGAGCTTCTCGAGGGCTTCTCCGAGCCCTGTGTGATCATCGGGGACGATTACAGGATTCTTGCGGCAAACCGGGCCTATCGGGAGATCTATTCCCTGGGGGCGCAGGATGTGGTGGGAAAAACCTGTCATGAGATCTCCCACCATTCTTCGGTCCCCTGTGATCGCCATGGCGAGGTCTGTCCCCTTCTCGAGGCTCGGGAGGGGGGGCATTCGGCCCGGGCCTTCCATATCCATCATTCCGCCGACGGGCGAGTCTTTGCCAGCGTGGAGGTGATCCCGGTGGCTTCCGGGTCGGCCCATTCCGGGAAGAATGCCGAGGAGACTCCTGTCTACCTCGAGCGGATCATCAGCTCTCCGGCCGGCCGCCCCGATCCGCGATCTGAAGGACTTGTCGGGGAATCGCCCGCCTTTGTCCGGATGATGGCGACCATCCACAAGGTGGCGCCCCAGACCGCCACCGTTCTCCTGCACGGCGAGACGGGGACGGGGAAGGAGCTGGTGTCGCTGGCCATCCACAAGCTCTCTCCCCGGGCCGACCGCCCCTTCGTCGCCGTGGATTGCTCGGGGCTTCCGGAAAACCTCATCGAAAGCGAGCTCTTCGGCCATGAAAAGGGGGCCTTTACCGGCGCCCACACCCGCAAGACGGGACTGGTGGAGGCGGCGACCGGGGGGACCCTTTTTCTCGACGAGATCGGGGAACTGCCTCTTTCCGTCCAGGCGAAGCTGCTTCGCCTTCTCGAGACCAATGTCTTCCGCCGGGTGGGCGGGATCGAACCTCTCCATGCCAACATCCGGCTGATTTCCGCCACTCACCGCAATCTTTTGGCCATGGTGCAGGCGGGGAGCTTCCGCCAGGATCTCTACTATCGGCTGAACATCTTCCCGGTGGAGCTCCCCCCCCTCCGGGAGAGACGGGAGGACATCCCCCTTCTTGTGAGCTCCATCCTCTCCCGTCTTTCCTCGGCCCGCATTCCCGTAAGCCGGGAGGCCCTGGCGCTTCTGAAACGGCATTCCTATCCGGGCAATGTCCGGGAGCTTCGGAACATCCTCGAGAGAGCCCTCATTCTCTCCGACGGCCAGGAAATCACGCCGGACCATCTTCCGGATCTCGTGGAGGGCCTGTCCGTTCCCGCCGCGTCTCCCTCCCCTCCTTCCGGGGTCCCTCGCCTTGTCTCCCTCGAGGAGGCGGAACGGCACTACCTCTCCTGGGCCTTGACCCAGAAGGGCGACGACCTTCCGGGGCTGGCAAAGATCCTGGGGGTATCGCTTCGGACGCTCTATCGAAAGATTGCCGACCTCCGCGATCCGGCGGGACCTTCCGCTTTCTGACAGGGGAGGAGAGGGCGTTCCGGTCCGATCTTTTCCGGGCCTTTGACAGGCTCGTCACGATTCTTTATCGTTTCTTCACCGGAGACGATCTGCGATCACCGCTGAGGTCTGCCTCACGTCGATGCCGGATCAGGAAAATAAATTGCAGGCCCTGTGTTTTCGATGATGTCGAAGGAGAGTCTTGTCATGCCCGACAGCAATTTCTGGAATGGCCGCTACCTGGAAAAAAACACCGGATGGGACTTGGGACAGGTCTCTCCTCCCTTCGTCCATCTTGTGGAGTCCGGCGTCCTTGTTCCTTATTCCACGATTCTGATCCCCGGGGCCGGGCGGGGATGGGAGGCCCTCTACCTCGCGGCTCAGGGCTTCGAGGTCACCTGTGTGGACTTTGCACCGGAGGCGGTGGCCGAGGGACGGGCCTTGGCCAAAAAGCACGGCGTTCGGGTCCACTATGTGGAGGAGGATCTCTTTCGCCTCTCCTCCGAGGTTCACGGCCGATTCGACTATCTCCTTGAGCAGACCTGCTTTTGCGCCATCGATCCGGACCGGCGGCAGGACTATGTGCAGATGGCGGCCCGGATGGTTCGGCCGGGAGGGGAGCTTGTGGGCCTTTTCTATGTTCACGGCCGGGAAGGGGGGCCTCCCTGGACAACGACCTCGGACGAGGTTCGGGACCTCTTTCGGACCCATTTCGACTTTCTTGACTTTGCCGTGACTCCCCATTCGGTCGAGTCCCGAAAGGGAGAGGAGATCCTCGCCCGCCTTCGCCGCCGGCCTTTCTAGGTGAGGGATCTCGTCCTGGTGACCGGAGGAGTCCGCTCCGGCAAGACGTCCTTTGCCATGAGCCTCCTTGCCCACAGATTCGGCAACGACTGGCTCTACTGGGCCACAGGAAAGGCTCTCGACGCCGAGATGGAAGAACGCATCGCCCGTCACCGGAAGGAGCGGCCGGAGGGGGTGCAAACCCTTGAGGCCGGACTTGGTGAAGGGATCGCCTCGGGCGACCTGTCCGGGGAGGGGGCGCGCTCCCGGATGCCTGTCCTCCTTGACAGCCTGGGCTTTTGTGTCCTGGAGACCCTCTCCGAACCGGACATCACCGGCTGGATGGACCGCCTGTCGGAGCTTTTTTCCGGCCGGCCGGGTCCGGTGGTGGTGGTCAGCGAGGAGGTGGGGTGGGGGGGAGTCTCCATGGATCGCTCCGCCCGGCTCTTTGCGGATCGCCTGGGCCTCTGGAACCAGCGTCTCGCCCGGGAGGCCGGGTCGGTCTATGCCGTGATGGCCGGCTGCCCCCTTCGGATCCGCTGAGGGACGATTCCTTTTGAGGGCGCGACCCCCGGCCCGATCAGTCCCTGGTGGCCCTGGGCCCTCCCGGGGTGCCCGTCAACGAAGAACCCTTGGATGAGGCGACGCGTCCCGTCTCCCATTCAGATCTCCCAAGGAGCCACTGCCGATGAATGCCCCTTTTTCCCCTTCCTCTGTCCCGCCCTCTTCGGACCCTCCCTTTCCGCTTCATCCTCCCCTTGACGCCTGGTCCCGGAAGGTGGGCCCCATCGATCCGGGCTTCGACGCCGCGATCAAAGACCGCCTCGACCACCTGACAAAGCCTCTGGGAAGCCTGGGCCGCCTTGAGGATGTGGCCTTCTGGTATGCCCGCCTGCACGGCTCCGATCGCCCTCCTGCTCCCAAGGGGGCGTGCGTGGTCTTTGCCGGAGACCATGGGGTGACGGCCGAGGGAGTCTCGGCCTATCCCTCCTCGGTCACCCGGGAGATGGTCCTCAATTATCTTCGGGGCGGGGCGGCCATCAGCGTTCTCTCCCGCACCCACGGATTCTCCCTCTCCATCGTCGATGTGGGGGTGGATGGAGAGCTGTCGGGGGCCGAGGGGCTGATCCATCGGAAGGTGGCCCGGGGAACGAAGAATTTTCGCCGGGAGCCGGCCATGGCGCCCCGGGACGGAATCCGGGCCCTTGAGGTCGGGATGGAGATGGCAGAACGTTCGGCCGAGGCGGGAGCCACCCTTCTCCTTACCGGCGAGATGGGGATCGGCAACACGACCTCCTCCACCGCCCTGGCCGCGGCGCTGCTCCGTCGCCCGCCCGAGGAGCTTGCCGGGACGGGAACCGGCCTCTCCCCCGAGGGACGACGGAAAAAGATCCGGGTCGTGGAGGAGTCGCTGGCCATCTATCGCCCTCTTCTCTCCTCTCCTCTCGACTGGATGTGTGCCGTCGGAGGCTTCGAGATTGCCGCCTTGACGGGATTCATTATTGGAGGCGCCGTCCGGCGCATTCCGGTGATCCTCGACGGCTTCATCACCACGGCGGCGGCCTTGCTGGCCGTCGAGCTCATTCCGGGAGTCCGCCCCTGGCTTCTTGCCAGCCACGTGAGCGTGGAGCCCGGCCATCGGCATCTCCTGGAGCATCTGGGTCTGGCCCCTCTCCTGGCCCTCGACCTTCGGCTGGGCGAGGGGTCGGGCGCGGCGGTGGCCTATCCGCTGGTCGTGTCGGCGGTGGAGCTCTACAACCGGATGGCCACCTTCTCCGAGGCCTCCGTCTCCGAGGCCGGGCCCGGGTGACCTCGTCCCCTCCGGAGGGAGAACGGCCGGGTCTCAAGTTCCGCGTGGAGGGATTTCTTCTGGGCCTTGCCTTCCTGACCCGCCTTCCGGTCCCCCGCTCCGTTCACCTCTCGGGGGCGCCGCTCTGCCTGGGTCCCGCCACCCTCCTTGTGGCCGGTCTCTTCCTGGGGAGTCTCCTGGCCTTCTTTTCCTGGACGCTCCATCGATTTTTTCCCATGGTTCCCCGTCCGATTGAGACCCTGATTCTTCTGGGGTCCTGGATCCTCCTCACGGGAGGGATCCACCTCGATGGGGTCGCCGATACCCTCGAGTGCGCCTATGCCCCGGTCTCCCCGGAAGAAAAGCGCCGGATCCGCAAGGATCCCCGGAAGGGAACCTTCGGGATCCTGGCCCTGATCCTCTATGTTCTGGCCAAAGGAACGGGGATTTTCCTGGCCCATCCCCGTCTTTCGGCTCTCTTCCTGGCTCCCGTCCTCTCCCGGGCCTTTCTTCCGGGGGTCTCGCGCATTCTGGCGCGACGATTTCCGGGGACGGAGGGCGGATTGGGGAAGACCCTGTTGACGGGAAGCGGCGTCGCCTCAATGGGTGTCCTTCTTCTGGGAGTCCTGGGGGCTTGCCTGACGGGGGAGGAGCGGATCTTCTGGGGGGCCGGGGCCGTCTTTCTGGGGATGCTTTTCCTGGGACGCCTCCATCTTCCGAAAGTGGACGGGTTTTCGGGAGATGTGGCAGGATTTTTGGTGGAGTCGGGGGAGATCCTCTTTCTTCTGGCGCTCTCCCTCTAGACGGCTCTTAAGAGCCATTCGATATGGCCAAGGAGCAAGGATCTTCCGGTTCGGGAGCTCCCCCGGAGACTTTGACAATCCGTTTCAAGACGATTATCCTGTCGAAGATGGGACCCTGTCCCGAATGGTTTGGGAAGAGAGGGGAGTTCCTCCCCGAACTTCACCCGCCCTGACCCCGATCCTCTCCGGAGCGGGCGACGGACGAATGAGTGGGAGACTGCATGGCACGCAAGGTCGTTTTGGCTGAAAGTGTTCGTTCGACGGAATCGGTCACGGAGACATGGAACCGGGTTCTTCTCGCCCGGGCCAATGACAGGCCCACCGCCTGGGACTATGTGCAGAGGATCTTCTCCAATTTCATGGAGCTGCATGGCGATCGGAGCTTCCGGGACGACCCGTCGGTCCTGGCAGGCCTGGCCTCTCTCGACGGCCGAAGCGTCGCCATCGTTGCCAACTACAAGGGGAAGTCCTTCAAGGACCGGGTGACCCGAAACTTCGGAATGGCCCATCCCGAAGGCTACCGGAAGGCCCTTCGCGTCATGAGGCTGGCCGAGCGCTTCGGCCTCCCCATCGTCTCCCTGATCGACACGCCGGGGGCCTATCCCGGGATCGAGGCCGAGGAGCGGGGTCAGGTGGAGGCGATTGCCCGGAACATCCAGGAGATGTTCGGAATTGCCGTTCCCATCGTGGCGGTGGTGATCGGGGAGGGGGGAAGCGGGGGCGCTCTGGCTCTTGGCGTGGGCGATCGGGTCCTCATGATGGAGAACTCCATCTACTCCGTCATCTCTCCTGAAGCCTGTGCGGCGATCCTCTGGAGCGATCCGGCCCGATCCTCCGACGCGGCCTCCTCCTTGCGCATGACCGCTCCCAACCTTCTCGAGATGGGCATCATCGACGAAATCGTTCCCGAACCTCCCGGGGGAGCCCAGAAGGATGTGGCCCGGGCCAGTCAGCTCCTCAAGTCCTCCCTCGCGAAGCACCTCTCCGAGGTGGAGGCGATTCCTTCGTCCGACCTTCTCTCCTCCCGATACGAAAAGTTTGCCGGTATGGTTCGTTTCCGGACTCTCGGCTGACTCCTCTCCGGTTCCTCCGGGCTGACCCTCTCCCCGGGAGCGTGTTTTTCTCTTGATCGCCGTTAATGAGATCATGTATCATCGATAGACGGCATCAACGAGTGTCGACACGTCATTTCCTGAGCGCGGGGTGCAAATGCTTTCCCTTCTCCTACAGTCCTTCGGCTACGGCCTTCTTCATGGCATCCTTCCCGACGAACATACCTGGCCGATCACCTTCAGCTACGCCATCGGTAATGCCTCGGGCAAGAAGGGTCTCCGGTCCGGACTCTATTTTTCCCTGGCCTTTACCCTGCAACGGGCTCTGGGCTCCGAAATCTCCTACCTCCTCCTTTTTTCGTGGTTTACAAAAGAGGCGATCAACTCCTGGGTGAACATGATCGTCGGAGGGGTCATGGTGGCCGCCGGCTGGCAGATCCACCGAAGGGGGCGGTATCTCCATCTCCACCTCCTGGGCCACCACCATGAGCCCATGCAGCCGGCGGAGCAATCGGCGGCCATTCTGGGACATGCCCACACCGAGGACCATCCGGCCCACGTCCCTCCGGAAATCTTTCCGGTGCGCTGGGCCATGATCCATGGCTTCATTGCCGGCTTCGGGGTCGGTCCCTTTGCCATGTTCGTCTATACGGTGGCAGCTCCCCGCATGGGGTCTCCCTGGCTTGGATTTCTCCCGGGCCTTCTCTTTGGCCTGGGGACGACGGCAATGCTGGTCCTTCTCGGAGGGATCTTCGGGGCCTCCCTCCGAACGACCCATAAATTCCAGGACAGCGAAATTGCGGCCATCGGCCTCAAGACGGGAAGCCTCACCCTCCTGGGC
Organism: Nitrospirota bacterium; assembly: GCA_021828375.1. Lineage (GTDB taxonomy): Bacteria > Nitrospirota > Leptospirillia > Leptospirillales > Leptospirillaceae > UBA4572. The sequence continues at coordinate 1,159 of JAKARS010000019.1, read as the reverse complement.
GGCGGGGCGATCTTTGTGGTCGGAGGCGGGGCCCAGGAGATCCTTCACCTGGCCGGACACAATGTGGATCTGGAGAACTGGATGATTGCCCTCATCATGCTCGGAGTGGCCCTCCCCGTCCTCATCTACTCCATCTGGAACGTCTTCCGGTGCCGCCGGGAGAGCTCGCTCGGCGGGCTGGCATGATCCGGGCTCTCTCCGGAGGGAGTCGCGCCATCCTTCTGGGGATGGCCCTGTTGGGAAGCCTTTCCTTCCCGTCCGCTCTCCGGGCGGCGGAGGAGGGGATCCGGATGGCCCCGGATGTGATCCGGACCCTGGGAATCACCGACGAGGTGCTCGCTCCCGGGCGGGGCCACCGGATCATTCGCACCAATGGGGAAGTGGCCCTCATCGACGATCGGGTCCGCTATGTGACGGCCCGCTCGATCCACCGTCTCTCGATCTTCGGCTATGTGCACAACATCTACGTCGATACCGGAGACCAGGTCCTGGCCGGGCAGGTGCTCCTGACGGCCTTTGCTCCTGACTATATTGAAGCCCAGCAGGAATATCTGCAGGCGATCCGCCTCGAAAAAATTACCGAAAAAGCCCACAGGACGCATTCCCTGTCGCCGAAGATCCGGGAGGCGGCCCTGGCCCGCCTCAAGAATCTGGGCGTGGTCGACCGGGAGATCCGTCGGCTCGAGGCGACGGGCGCAATCCGGCGATATCTCAAGATCCGCTCTCCCCTGACCGGCTATGTGTTGAAAAAGAACGTCGTCGACGGACAGTCGATCAACTCCGGTGACCGTCTCTTCGTGATCGGCAACCTCGACTGGGTTCGGGTGAATGCCCGGGTCTACGAGCAGGATCTCCCCTCCCTGTCGCTCGGGGAGGAGATTCGGATCCATCCTCCCAAGAGCCGGGCCCCCCTTGTGGGTCACATCGCCTACATTAGCCCCTTGGCCGACCCCCGGACCCGGACTGTGGTGGTCCGGGGGATCTTCCGGAATACCCCCTTGAGCCTCCGTCCCGGCATGTACCTTCCCGTCCGGATCGTCGTTCCCGCCCGGGGAGCCACCCTCTGGGTCCCCAAGAGCGCCGTATTTCTCTCCGGGGGGCACCGGGTGGTCTTTGTCAGGGAGGGGCCGGACCGCTTTCTCATGCGGGCTGTGACGGT
>JAKARS010000018.1 GCA_021828375.1 Nitrospirota bacterium | reverse complement strand
GAGGGGGGCCGACGGTCGAGGGTCAGGACGATCCGGACGGTCTTCTGGTGAAGCCCCACCCTGACATGCTCGATGAAGGCCAGGGGTTCGGCCTGGACCTTGGGGGGTCCGGCAAAAAAGGCCGAGGCCATCAAAAGGAAAAGGCCGGCGAGACGCATCGTTTTTCCGGAAGGGCGTGGCGTGTCGGCAAGGGGAGACAGCATTCTGTGCTCTCTTTTTATATGTGAATGACGGCGGAGAACGGTTCCATCAGACTCCATTGTACGAACTTTTTGGTAAAGATCAACAATTTTTTTTGACGGATCCGATCTCCCCTTTTTCAAAACAGATTCTTCTTTTCCATACCGCCGAAGCTCCTGTTTTTGGGAAACCTGAAGGCGGAGTCCGTCAAGGATGCCTATGGGCTCGAGACGCCTCCCAACGTCGGGCTCCTGCTTCCTGGCGAGAAAGACGCCCCTGGCGGCAGAGAGGGCTTTGGCGGATCGGGGGGCAATGTGGGAGGAGTTCCCGGGCCATTCAAAAAGAGATGAGGTCCGGACCAGATCCGGACGTCTCTTTCCTCCCGAATGGGCCTAGGATTCCGGAGCTGGTCGCATCTTGGCGCCGTTTTGTGTATTGTGGAGAGAGAGAAAAGAGGTGAGATCGTCTCTTCCGACAGGAGAGAGATCCCGGCGGAGCCGGGCGGGGAAGGAGAAGGAACGTGGGGAGAAAGGTCTGGGGGAAGGAGCGGTCGGGATTCGGGGGAAGGCTCGGTCTCTGCCATGTGGGAGCGGGACTCCTTCTGGCCGTTTCGACTCTGGGAGCGATCCCCACGGAGGCGCTTTCCGATCCGTCACCGGCGCCCTCCCCGCCTGCGGCCTCTCCGGCCCCCGCTCCCCCGGCGGGGCCCTCCGTCTCTCTTCCGTCCCTTCCGGCGCTCCCTCCTCCTTCCCCCCCCACGACGCTGTCGATCTCCCAGGAAGATCTGGTTCGCCAGGGGACGGAGGCCTATGAGACCGGGGACTACCGCAAGGCCCACGACCTTCTCGAGGAGGCCCTCCTGGGGGCCGGAGCGATCGGTCTGCCGACGGAGGACCTCCTCCGTCTCGCCTCCTCCGACCGCCATCTGGGATTTTCCGGCCGGGCCATCTCCCTCCTCCTGCCCCTGCTCTCCCCCGCGAAACGGGGCACCCTCTCTCCCGATCTGATCCGCCGGATCCATTATCAGCTGGCCCTGGCCGATCGGGACAAGGGGAACGATCCGGCGGCCGTCCGCCAGATCCTTCCCTTTTACTTGTCGCTGGTGCGATCGGACCATCTCCGCACCGCCAGCGGGATCCTTCTTCCCTTCTGGAAGAGCGCCGACCCCCTGGGCGGGGTCATTCTCATGGGGAAGTCCCTGGGACGACTGACTCCGGCCGACCAGAAGACCGTCGTGACCCGAACCATCGACCTCGTCTTCTCCTCTCTCCATGACGAGGAGGCCCTCTCCCGGGTCAACACCCTCTTCCCCCACGACTTTCCCGGAGACTATGCCGACTACCGTCTGGCCCTTCTCTCCTTCCGGGCCCACCATCCCCGCCAGGCCGAATCCCGGGTCCTGGGGATGCTCCTCGACTACCCCGACTCCCTGTTCGTCTCCGAGGCCGAGCAGCTGGCCAACCGCATCTCCCTCCCCGACCCCTCTCCCCGGGCCGGCCTCATCCTCCCCGACATGTCGGGAGGCCCCCTCAAGCCCTACATGCGGTCGATCCTGACGGGGGCCGTGGCGGGGTGGGAGTCGGGCTCCACCCCGCCCGTTCCCCTCCTGGTGCGCTTTGTCCTTCCTCACCAACAGTATGGCCGCTGGTACGACAACCTGGTCTCCCGGGAGCACGTCGGGGCCCTCCTGGGGCCCTTTCTCTCCCGCGACTACCGGGCGGTGCGGAAAAAAATCATCGCCGACCAGCTCCTCGTCGTCACGCCGTCGGTGGCGCCGGACCCCAAAAACCGGTTCATGGTGAGCCTGGCCGTGCTTCCGGAGATGACGGCCCGGGCCATGGCCGCCTTCTCCCTCTCCCTGGTTCCCAAGGCGAAGGTGGCCGTTCTCTATCCCCGGGATCTCTATGGCCGCACCTTCCTCGCCGCCTTCGGTCCGGCGCTCGAGTCGGGCGGGGGAACCCTGGACTCTCCCGTGGGGGTCTCCTCCGGGAGGCGCCACCGGGAACAGGCGGTGGGCCGCCTCCGGAGGATGGGGAAGGAGATCCCGATTCCTCCCCGGGGACCTCTCCCGGAGGGGGTCTCGGGACGCGCGGGGGACTTCGTCTCCTATGGCGGCAAGTCCTACTTCCTGATCCATCCGTCGCCGTCTCCCGCCCGGGAGGGGAGCCCGTCGCCTCCTCCGCCCCTCCCGTATTTCTTTTTGCCGGACTTCGACGTGGTCGCCTTCCCCAACGACTCCGCCCATCCCTTCAAGGTGATGGACGAGCTGGTCTACAAGGAGATCCAGAACGTCGACGTCGTCGGCAACGAGACCTTCATGATGGCGCGCCGCCACTGGGATATGGTCTCGGACATCCACAACCCCCTCTACAGCGTCTCTCCGGTGAACCTCTACCGGATCGCCGGAGGACGGGGAGGGACCCCCGAGGCCGATCGGACCCTGGCCCGCCTCCGGAGCCTTTCCGGGAAGCCTCCCGACCTTCTGATGCTCGAGAGCTACGATTGCGGAGCCCTTCTCTCGTCCCTTTTCTCGGAGGGCTTCACCACGCGCTACCACCTGGGGGTGACCGCCCAGGCCAAAAAGTCCTACGAGGGGCTCTCGGGGAGCGTCTCCTGGGGACCTCCGGGGACCGTCTCGCGCCAGTTCACCCTCTTTCGATTCCTGGGCGGGGGGTGGGAGCCGGTGAGCTCCCAGACGGTCACCAACCGGTAGGGGGCACGCCGGGAGGGTTTTCTCTCCGGACCCTGCCCCACAAGTCGTCGGAACACCGACGGGGCAAGCTCCATCGGATCAACGTCCCCGGCCTTTGGGTCTCGGTCAGCAATGAGGCCAAAAAGCGACGAACGATCAGCAATGTACAAAGACGACAGAGCGCCGACATCGACACTTTGGCAGAAGACGGGGAATGATGCCGCGTGCCCGACTGCCGGGTCTTCGGCTATCGCCGGATCAAGGTTGACTGTCCGCTTTGAATGGCGCCTCACATCAATGAAGGAACAATCGCCACGATCGAGGAAGGGAAAGCCGGGTCCAGGTTTTGGGATATTCAGAATCGGCTTGGGGAGGGCTTGACTCCCGCTCCCTGTTCCCGACGCCTGGATCGACGACTCCTTCCAGGCCGACAAGGATTAAGGAGATCGGGCGGATCGGTTACGAGACCAACGTCAATCGTTTCTTTTTCAAGTAGGTTCCTCCGCGTTGTCCGGAGGAGGGCGATGCAGAACTCAAGAAGGCCCTGCGGGAGATCGCCGAATGGCTCGGAGAGGTGACGGAATGAAGGATGTCGTCATATACCAGACCGATCATGGGTCTATTGATGTCACAGTAGAGCAGGACAATGTCTGGTTGAGCCAACGCCAAATGGGTGAGCTGTTCGAGACATCTCCTGAAAATATTTTGATGCATCTGCGAAATATTTATCGGGAAAATGAATTAGGGGAGGAAGCAACTGCTAAGAATTTCTTAGTCGTTCAAACTGAAGGAAGCCGGAAGGTTCGGCGTCAGGTGAAACACTATAACCTTGATGCCGTTATTTCAGTCGGGTACCGGGTCAACTCGAAAAAAGGCGTGCAGTTTCGCCAGTGGGCCACCGGGGTTCTCAGACAACATCTTCTACGGGGATACACCCTGAATCAGAAGAGATTCGAAGACAATGCCCGTGAACTGGAAAAGGCGTTGCTTCTGATCCGAAAGACGGCCGAAAGTCCAGCCCTGTCAAGGGAGTCCGGGAAGGGCCTTGTGGATGTCGCCACCAGTTACACCCGGACCTTCCTCTGGCTTTGGCGCTATGACGAAGGCCTGTTGACGGAACCTTCGGGGCAGGAGGGCGGCGTATTGCCCACGATAGAAGAGGCCCGACAGATCATCGCCTTGTTGAGGGCGGACCTCATCCATCGCGGAGAGGCCGGAAGTCTCTTCGGGCAGGAGCGCGGGGACAGCTTTCTGTCCATCCTGGGCAATCTGGATCAGAGCGCCTTTGGACAACCCGCCTATCCGACAGTCGAGGCCAAGGCCGCCCACCTTCTGTACTTCGTCATCAAGAATCATCCATTTTCGGATGGCAACAAACGCAGTGCGGCGTTGCTCTTTCTGGACTTTTTGAACCGGAATGGCCGTTTGGTGCGAGAGGATGGAACACTGGTTGTCAATGATGTGGGCCTCGCCGCGTTGGCCCTCCTTGTGGCGGAATCGGACCCCAAAGACAAGGATGTGCTGATCCGGTTGATCATGAATATGTTGGCAGCAAATCTTGCAAATCCAGACTGAAGTTTCCGCTCGTGTTGAGAGGTTGACCAAGGAGGCCCATGACTCTCCCCCGACAGCTATCCTGAGACAGGGGGGTCTCGCTCCATACCCGCTGCAAAAATAGTTAACACCAACTCGCTATCGTCATTCATCCGGTATTCTGGACGCTTGCCCGAGAGAGCTTCGCCGCGAGCAAGGATGATCGAGACTCCTTCGCCGCGCTTATCCATGATGTGGGTGCGATAGCGGGCAAGTTCGTCATCGCCGACGGGGCAGCGTGCGAGCAGGCTTGTCAACGCTTCATTGCGAGCGGCCTGCCGGAAGGGCAGGCTCTCCGGGGTCATGGTGTTGGGCAACATACCCGGCGAATACAGCTCCAGACGGTCGGCAAACAATCGAAGTCGCACCTTGCTGCCCGCCATCGAGTAGTCGCGGTGTGCCACCGCGTTGACCACAGCCTCGAACACGGCGGCTATGTCGTACTGAGGCTTGTCTACCCGCCCCCCGTCGGCACGCTTGAATGCCGCCACCTGCATGTTCTTGCGCACGAAGGCACAGGCCAGGCGAATCTGCTCATCCAGCGGGCCGGTGAGATCCTGGGCGTCGCGTTGATACACCGATTCTCCCGTCGGCACGATGCCGGTCCCCGCATAGGCGACGGCCTGAATCAACGCGCCGGGCAGATGCCGATGTGGTTCGCGGCTGGCCATCAGCAATCCCGCCACCGTCGGGCGCCAGACGCCTTGCTCTTCCTGCGCGGCGATGGCCAACTTGCTGAGCAATACTTCTCCCGAATCCGCGCTTCTCGCGGGAACAAAACGCCGCCACAGCGCCTCGTCCAGATCGGTGAGCGATGCTCGCGGCACGGGCGTTTCGTCAAAACGGATCAGGCGTGACTGACTGCGCTGTTGGAACAGGCGCGCCAGATAGTCCGGGAGCATGGGTCGCTTCGATGACCCCACGCGATGAAAATATCCCCCGGGGCTCTGATGCACGAACAGACTGCGCGCAACCTCCACGCGCAGCACCGGCAGATCCGTGCCGGTCGAATCGGGCAGCGTCAGGCGCTCGATGAGCGGCGCCAAGGGCGGTTTCACCGAATCCTCGCAGGCATGCCGCACCCGCGCCTCGACGGCGTCCAGCTGCTCCAGCGGGATGCCCAGAACTTCGCGCGGCTGGTCTTGCACGCCCAGCAGTAGCACCCCACCCGCGCTGTTGGCGAAGGCCGCGAGTTCGTCGGCCAGATCCTCCTGCGAAGGACCACGCACCTTGCCGCCGGCAAACCTCACCTCCTTCAGCTCCAGGAAGCTGTCCTCGCCCAGACGAATCTTCTCGATCAATTCCGCACGGGTACCCAGCATCTCAGACCTCTCTGCCCAGGCGCTTCCAGCGCCGGGAGAAGGCCTCTCGGCCGCCTTCCATTACCCGGCAAACCTCATCGCGCACGGCCTTCTCCTGCAACGCGCCACTTTGTGCCACGATACACTGTCCACCCTTGAAATCCATCACATGTACCAGGTCCGCATCGCCATTGACCACCACATTGGGGTTGTGGGTGACGACGATCAGTTGTCGGCGCAGCTTGTTCTCGCGGATCTGCTGCACGATCAGGTCGTAGATGAGGTGGTTGTCCAAATCGTCCTCGGGCTGGTCAAGCACGATGGGCTCCTCACCGAAGGCGAGCAGGAAGGCCAGCAGCGCCGCCGACCGCTGGCCTTGGGAGCCTTCGCTGATGGCATACCACCGACCATCGCGCTGGTATTCGATTTTCAGGTCGTCCTCGGGGAACCATGTCAGCACATGGTCCGCGAATTCTGGCTTGTCGGCCTTTTTCTTCAGAAAATTTCGGAAATGTCCGCCCAACATTTCGGAAGGCTCGATGAGCCTGTGGCGCACGGCCTCCAGTTTTGCCATCTTGTCTGGCTCGTCGGCTGTTGCGATGTCGTAGGCCAGCCCCGAGCGAGCCTGGCCATTCTCGCCGGTGAGAATGTCGTCAACGAAGCGTTCGTCTTTCACATCGAGCAAGTCGCGCAGGCTGCGCTCGATGGCTGTGGAGTCGAATCCGAACGGGATGACACTGATGCGCACATGGGGGTTCTTCTGCAGTTTTTTTGACAGAAAGTCTTGCCGCTGGTGGGTCATGGCCTGCCTGCGTTGGACAATCAGAGCCTGCTGGGCCTTGTTGTCTGCCTCCAGCCTAGCGCGATCCGTTTGCAACTGCCGCAGTGTCTTCGCCTGCACCTCCAGTTGCTGGCGTTCTTGGGTCAGGCGGGCGAAGGCCTGCGGGTCGGCCACTCCTTGCGCCGCCAGCTGGGCCTGCAACTGTTGATGCGCTTCGCGCGCGGGGGCCGTACGAGCCCGCCATGCGGCAAGCCGCGCATCGCCCTCCAACCTGCTCGCTCCCTGCTCCAGCGTGTCGGCTTCCTGCTCCAGTCTCTGTCGGGCCCGTGCCAGCAGGGCATCCGCATCTGCCCGCCACGCAAGCAGGTCGGTCTCGGTATCTCCGAAATGCTGTGGTAGCCAGTCGTCCAGGAGAAGTCTCGAGGCGGTTTCTCGCAGCCTTGCCGCCGCGTCGCGCAGCTGTGCCAGAGTTTCCTCCACCGCCCGCGTCTGATGTTGGATGCGGGCATACGCCTGCTGCACGGCGGCGTGGTCGCCCTGGGCCAGTGCCTTGAGTTTGCGATCCGCTTCCTGCAAGCGCCGTTCGACTTCGGGCAAGGTTGCGAGCTTGCCGTCGATCTCTCGCAGCCGCGCCCGCTGGACGAAGAAGGTGCGCGTGGCCTCCTCGAACGCCTGCCGGAATGACTCGACGCCGGCGGCTTCGTCGATGATGGTAAGCAGGGCCGGCCGCCCGCCGCCCGCCATCGCGGCGATCTGCCCCTGAGAAAACAGGCGGACGGGGAAACGGCTGGGGTTGACGCTCTGGCTGGGCGAGGAGTGCCACTGGCCGTCGCCCCATTCCTCGACGGAGGTTCCCTGCCCGGTGGCTGACCAGCTCAGGCGAAGTTGCCGCCCTTCATGTTCCCACTCGAGGCGAATGGCCGTCTCTGCCTTCAACGCACCTGAGTCGTCACGTCTCGTGGCGATGGTGTTGAAGGCCTCGAAGCGTTCGAGCGGCTCGCTCTCTTTGGGGAGCAATTGAATTTCTCCCTCGCGCCGGGTGACCAGCCTGAGCGCGTGCACCACGGTGGACTTGCCTGTGCCGCGACCCCCGACAATGGCATTGAAATAGGGCGAAAATTCAAGCCGTGCGGCATTGCCGTTTCCCATGAACTGTGCCTTGTCGATCTCGATGCTGCGGATCACATGCGCGGGCGTCTGAAACGGATTGAAGGGCTCCTCGTCACTGCGTCGCAGCGATACGCCATTGCCGTCCAACAGCGCCAGCCTGAGCCCTTCCAGTGTGGGTTTGGCCATCTTCACCCATGTAAAAGCGCTGCCAGGTGTCTTGCTGCCCCGAAAATTGTGGCAATCGCTTCCCAACACTCGGGCCAAAGGATTGGCCAGCTTTTCAACGGCTTCCGGATACGGCGTTGCCGGATCACACCACTCGACGGCGAGCAGCCCCCCCACCTCCAGCGCCTGTTTGACCATGGCCGCCGACAACACGCACTTCCGCGTGCCGGGATTGACGCGCAGCAACCCCTTGACGGCGTCGGCATGGGCCGGAATCGGGATTGCTCCCACATTCACCTTCAGCACCTCCTCGATGACCTCGACCACCGATTTGCCGGTCTCGCCGTCGCCGTTGCCCTTGGTGCCGGTGTAGCCTACCGCTCCCAGCAGGCTGTCGATGTCGCCGGTGGCGGCCTGCGGGTTGAAGATCGCCAACATATGCACGCCGCCGCTGGCCGAAATTTCCACACCTGGAAAGATCGTGATCTCACGAAACCCGGGGGGCAGGTTGCCCGCTTCGGCCTGGGCCATCATCTGCGCGTAGGCGGCCTTGAGCTTGTCGATCCACCCGCCGCTGTTGTGGTCGGTCACGGCCACGCAGTCGATCTCGGCAGCCATGTAGCGGAGCAGCCACGCCTCTGGGGTCACTTCGTCGGCCGTGCCGACCGTCGCCTGCCAATGCCCGGTATCCTTCGATGCCGGCGTATGCGTGTGAAAGTCGAACTTCCACCAGCGGGAACCGGGATAGGTCCAGGATGGATGGGTCATAAAGCCTCCTCAAATCGCTAAGCTGGTCTCTGCTCCCCGCCAAGCCGATTGCGGCCGAGCTTTGGTCGTCTCCGCTCCAGAAGGTGAGCCGTCCTTGCAGGCGCGGGCGTCGTCGGCCCAGCTTTGCCGCCCGCAGAGAGTCCAGAGGCGATGGGCCAGGGTGCGGATGGCGTCGGGGCGCCCGGGAATGGCGAATCCGGTCGTCAAGACAGATTGTCAGATCTTATGACTTCTGCAAGCAGATGCTGGAGCACGTCCTCCCCAGTTCGAGGAGAGAGGTTCTGGCGGCTCTATCCCTCGCGAAGATGTCCCGTTTGGGACCTCCCAGGGAGTCTTGGACCCCAAGGACAGGGGAGATCTTTTCCGGTTGGAGAAGGTGAACCGAAACCGGATGCGCTCTCGAGTGTCCTGGGAGATTGATATTCATGGAGGTAAACCTCTTCTCGTACTTGAGGTTTCTCCAGAGTCGCTCGGTGAAGCTTTTATCGAGAAATCGACCTTTTTCCTCCTGCTGATCCCGCTTGGCAATGGCCCGCTTGGCAATGGAATGGTTCCTCCCCTTCCTTGACGGCTTCACGGTGGGCCAGAGTGGCGGGTGGTAACCAACCCCTATCACAGAATAAAGGGAGGAACCACCATGAAGAGTACCACACCGGGAATCGAGATCGCCATGGAATCCTGGGGATCGGTAAACGAAGGGGGAGCGGAGTTCCTGAAGATGGGCCATGAGGTGATCCGGATACCTTCCCAGTGTGTGAAGCCCTTCGTGCGCACCAACAAAACGATGCCCAGACGCCCGGGCGATCTGCGGGGCTGTACGTCGACCGACCCCTCCGAGCGTTCCGGTGACGACGGAAGCGGCCCAGGATCGCCAGAGCCACCCTCGGAGTCGAAGCGTCTGATCGGATTGTGTACCGCCACGACCACATCCGAGGCCTTCTCCTGGAATGCGCAATCGTGGGTGGGACAATCCCCGAAGAAGGTTCGGGGAGAGGCGGAAGGTCTTGTCAACGATCCGGAGGGAAGACTTTCCTCCTCCCGTCGGGAGACGCATCGGTTGATGAGCACGGAGTGGACAGAGCTCGCGTCAAAACTTGAAGGCGTTGACGCCCGGATCGAGAGTCTGCCAACAGTCACCCCGTCTGCCGGCAGCTCATGACCGGAGTGGGGGCTCACCGCCAAGCTTCTGGTTGCCTTGGTCGGAGATCCCTTTTGGTTCAGGAACGGCCGCCCTTTCGCGGCCTCTCCTGGCTTGGTGCCCAAAGCAGCACGCAAGCGGCGGCAAGAACATGCTCCCGGGGATCCCAAAGCGGGGAGATACCTCTCTGTATACTTCTCTGTGCACGCTTCTGATCCACCTCAAGCGGATGCGGTGTATTCTCCGGAGGGTCCCGCTCTCCGGAAAACCGACTGAGTCGGGCAACGAGGACGACAGAAACGATCTCACAAAGGGAAACGAAAGAAGGATCGGCAAAACGCGGACGAAAGGAACGGCGTATCGACTCCCACCCCGGAAAGCATGGAGGGGAGATCCCCGGAGGCCCCGGAGGGTGGACCGGCCGGACCGGCACTCTCAACCCCTGATTTGTCCCAAGGCGTTTGACGCCGACCAATGGAAAAGGAGAGAGTGGGCGAATGTTTCCTCGGGGTCCGGCAATCCAGGAGATTCCCAGCAGGAGGCCGGTTATGTGAACGCAGCGACCTCCCTTCCGAGGGAAATCACCCTCTTGCAGCCGGAGGAGGGAGCATAGAGGAGACAGTGTCGTTTTTTTAGGGCCTCCGGGAGTGGGAAAGCCCCCTCTCTCTGTTGCCTTGGGGGTCGAGGTCCTCCGGAAAGGTTTTCGTCCCCTCTTTGGGAGCGCCCAGTCCTTGATGGCAAGCCTCGGAAAAGCCCCTCACAAGGGGCAGCTTGCGGAAAAAACTCAAGGTCTTCTCCCAGGTCAAAGGGTTGATCCTCGACGGGATGGGGGACCTCCCCATTGATCGTCTGGGCGCCAACGTGTTTTCCCGCTCATCTCCCGGCGCGACGAGCGTGGCCCCATGATCCAGATCTCGAATCAGACCTATGGCATTGGGGGGGGGAGGGACATTTTGGGAGATCCGGTCATCGCCCGCGCCATCCTGGACCGGGTGTTGCCCCCTGCCACCACGATCAACATCAGGGCTGAGCGTGACCGACTGAAGGAAAAGAAAAAGGCCGGACTTCCGTCACACCCCCGTGAGGAGTCGACACCCGGGGTCGCTTAACCACCCGGGGGGAACTTTTGACTCCTAGGGAGACGGTGTCGGACAATGCGACAGGTCAGGGAGAATGCGCCCCTGAATAAAGACAAATCGCCAGAAAATCCCCCCGGTCTCCTCTCCAAAAAACAGGGACCGCCTTTCAAGAAAAAAGAGCGGTCCCTGGGGAGTCGACGCCACGTCTTCCCCCCATGCCTTGAGTCTCCGGGGAGGAGTCGGCCGATGTGATGACGGTCAATAGATCCAGATCTTGTAGGAACGATCGGCATAATCGAGGAGATCGATCTGACCTTTGCTTTCTTCCGGACCGGAGACCAGGGGAAGGATCTTTGCGGCCGCCTCATCCCGTCCATAAGCCACCGCACAGTTTTTTGTCACCCCTTCAATGACGCCCGCCTCCTTGAGCTCCTTGAAAAGATCCCCCATGACAGGATGCCCTCCATCAAGAGCTTCAGGCCAATAGGATCCGGCTCCGGCAAAAAACAGCTTGGACTCATCCCCGCGACGATGAGCCTGCCGGGCATAGACCAGGGCATGGTAGACACGGCTGGCGTCGGACTCGCCGGAATACACGACAAAAACATGTTTCTGGGACATGATGGATCTCCCTTTCGGAATGGGGTGAGTAAAGGTGTCTGTCCGACCATCGGGACAGCATTGACAGGCCTCTCTGCTGGATAAAATATCTACCAGTAGATAGGTTTGTGCGCCAGGAAACAGACCTCGTGACACTCAACGTTCCCGGAATTTCGTCAGCCCTTCCAGGACAACAGGAGACGGATTGCAGGGGGGATCTCCGGGGAATGCGCCTCCGCCGGGAAAACCCGTCGAACGAGCATTTCCCCTTCAAGAAAGGAAAAGATTGCAGAGGCGACTTCCCGGCTCTCTCCTGAAAAAGAAAAAAAGCCAGCCGACCGTCCCTCGCTCACCACGTCATTGAGCCAGTCGATATTCGTCTCGTAAAAAATCCTGACCTCGTCCTGAATCCTCTCCGACAGGGTCGGAAGCTCCGCCGAGAAGACGGCAAAAAGACAAAGGCGGGCCCCCCCTTTTGAAAGATCCAGAAACATCTTCAGATAGGCCGACAAGCGATCTTTGGGGGATCGCTCCGCGTCGTCGATGTTCCGGATGGCTCCCTCGAAATCGGCGCGGTATCGCTGAATGAGGGCAAGTCCCAAATCGTCTTTCTTGGGAAAGTAATAATGGATGCTTGCCGTTCTGATCAGGATCTGCTCTGCCAGATCCCGGTAACTGAACGCATTGAACCCACGGGTTTGAACAAACCCTTGGGCAACATCGATAATCCGCTCTTTCATCTCTTTCGTCTCGGAGGGAAGCATGACACCAGTCTATCTGCGCATCGATAGGCTGTCAAGGAGACACAGGATAGGGGGGAGCTCCGTGTGGAGCCTTTCGATCACACAGGCGCCGGTGAGGGCTTTCGAAGCTGACGCCGGGGGGGCCCGATTCGGGGGACGCGCATTTGTGGCCGGGGATTGACGCCCCGCCCGGATCGATCGGTAATGTTTGCCGGAGGATTGGGGGTGAGATCGTCGACGCGAAACAGTCGACGCAGAGCCACCATCGACGCACCGTTCGTGTCGTCCGCGGCCCCGCAGGCCGGATGGCGGGGAGGGGAGGCCCCTCTTCTCCCGCTTAACGGGAGAGTAAGGCAAGGACGTGGCACGACCCCACACCCTCGTGGACCCTTTCCGGCACTTGGTCGGCCATGGTCTTCCGGGAGAGGGAGAGAAGGTGAGGTCAGGAGGAGCCCTCCCTCCCGGTTCGGGAGGAGGGGCTCCGGTCAGGTCAGCTTTCCTGGGCGAGCAGGGAGGGAACGGCCTTGGAGGCCGGCGCCGTTGCGGTCCGGTAGAGGTTGTAGAGGAAGATCCACTGTCCCGTGATGATCATGAAGCCGCCCCAGGAGCGGGCCACCATGTAGGGGTGTGCCGCCTGGACGGACGCCACATAGGGGATCTCGTAGACCTTGGCCGCTGCCTGGATGAGCCCGGCCGCCGTGAGCGAGGTCCAGAAGATGATGAAGCCGATGGTCATGAGCCAGTAGTGGTAGAGTTCGAGCGTCGGGTTGAACTTTCGCTTCAGAAGACGCTCAAGGCCATAGTACATGGCGCCGATCTCCATGAAGGAGGAGAAGCCCAGAAGGGCCAGGTGGGCGTGGGCCACGATCCAGTGGGTCCCGTGAATGTACCAGTTGATGGCCCGGGTTTGCTGGAAGGCCCCCTGGAAGAAGAGGGGGACGCCCATCAGGGTTCCGGTGATCGCCCAGCGGATGGGAGGCCGTTCGACAAAGAGCTTCCACTTGCCCTGCATGGTGAGAAGGGCGTTGGCGATGAAGGCCATCCCGGGAACGAGAATCATGACTCCCGAGACCGAGGCGAAGGATTTGAGCCACTCGGGGATGGGAGCTCCCATCAGGTGGTGGGCTCCCGGTGTGGAATAGAAGGCGAAGAGCCCCCAGAAGGTGAGATGGGCCAGCTTGTGGCTGTAGAGAGGATTCCCCGAGAGTTTCGGAATCAGGTACATCCCGATGGCGATCGAAACGGGCGTGATCCAGATCCCGAGCTGGTTGTGGCCGTTCCACCAGGTGAGGAGGGCTTCGTTCAGCCCCGTGATGTGAAAGACCTCCACCGATTGGGTCAGGGAATAGTCGGTGGTCATGTAGAGGATCGCCGCCATCATGATCCAGGTGGTCGGGTAGATGCCCTTCACCGTCCGGTTGAGGACGGTCATCCAGACATTCACGCCCAACGGAACAAAGATGAAGGCGACGACATAGATGTCGATCGGCCAGGCGTATTCCGAATATTCGCGTCCGGAGTTGATCCCGAGGTCAAGGGAGATGTCGGCGATGATGATCCCCAGGTTCCACAGCCAGATGTTCATGACCCCCAGCCGCTCGCTCCAGAGCTTGGTTCCGCAGAGGAGCGGTGTCATGTAGAACATGGCCGCGGCGAAGGCCATGGAGATCCAGGCGTAGATCACCGTCAGGACGTGGACCGGCCGGATGTGGCCGAAGTTCAGGTAGGGAGTCCCCGAAAGGACATCCGGGTAAGAGAGTTTGAGCGAGGTGACGAACCCCAGGGTCGTCCCCATGGCCAGCCAGAAGACCGACGAAATGATCGCCGTCTTGGCCGCCGTCCCCGATGGAATGGTCTTTTTTGATGTCATCTTCTTATCCTCCTGTTTCCGTATCATGTATTCCAGGAGAAAGCTTTTCCCTCCTTGGGTCCTCACCGGCCCGTCGAAGGAAAAAGCTTCAGGAAAGAGCGGAGAGTTCGGACTTTCCCGGATCCTGGAGAGAGAGAGGCGACAGAGGGAAATTCTTCCCCTCATTCTTTGAGTGTGAGATCAGTCCGGAGAGGTCTTCAAGTTGCAATCTTTTATCCAGCGCATAAGAAAGGATCATGAGGAAAAAGGCGCGGGGAGGGTCATGGCAGGGCCGGGCAGGATCGGAGGGCTCCTCTTGGGTCGACGCGGGCCGGCCGCCCCTCTCCCGTCAGGAGAGAGATCCTGGCGGAGCCGGGCCGGGAAAGAGCCGGAACGGGGGGCGGAAGGCCCGGGGGGACGGAGGGGGAGGGGATCCGGTCCCCGGCCCTGGGCGCAGGATTTTTTCGGGCCCTTTCGCCCCACCAAGGAGTCAGGCAAAGCTCCCGCCACCGTCTTCATTGTTTCTCGGCCGGGCGAGCGTATTGCCCGATGCGGAAAGTGTGGCGCGGCGGGGCGAGGAACGGGGGATCGGGGCCTCTGTCCAGTCTGTGGCAGGATCGGAGTCAGGGAGGTCGAGGTCTCTCCTCCGGCTTGTCGGTCCCTTGCCGGCCCAGGACCTTTTCGGAGCCGGGAGGCCTCCTGTCGCGACAACCCTCGACCGTCCCTCCCTTCGTTCCTGCCCAAGACTCTTCGTTTGGAGCCCCCCCCCGGGGATCGGCCCCGGTCTTCTCATTCTCTCCCCGAGGAGAAGAGAGGGGCTTGGTCGTCCGGGGACGGGCCCGGAAGGGGCCAGAAGAGGCCGGAAGAAGAGGAGGGCGCGCCAGTCTTTTCTCTTTCCTCGCCCACTCTCTCTCCTCTCCCTCCAGACCCCTCCCCGGGAGTCCTGTTTCCTCCCTGCGGTTTCAGCGGTGATTTTGTCGAAGAATCCGGTACAATAGGGGATCAGGGCGACCGGGTGCCGAACCGGCCCTCTCCGGTTCCTCTGTGCGAAAGGCGTGTTTTGTTCGAGGCGTCTTCTCCCGGGAGCTTCCGGGAAGATCCTGGCTTCGGGTGTCGCGGAGCGGTTCTCCCCGGAGGGAGTTCTCCCGATTTTGGGACGGGCTTTTGCGGCCGGCCTCCCTGTCCGGGAGAGAGCCGCAGGGCCTCAGGGACACGACGGGGTAAGAGAGAAAGAGACAGACAATCGGCAGGACCCGTTCCCCCCCCTCCCGGCAGGGAGAGGGAACGGGTCCCCAAAGAGTCACAACGGGAGTTCTCTGACATTGGATCATCTACATCTGGCCGAGGGAATGGCCTGGCTCACGGGGATCGGAACGGAGATCCTCGTCGTCGGGGTTCCGCTCCTCTTTGCCGTGACCTTCCACGAGCTGGCCCACGGGGTGGTGGCGAACCGGTTCGGGGATCCGTCGGCGCGCTATGCGGGGCGCCTGACGTTGAATCCCCTGGCCCACGTGGACCCCTTCGGGACGATCCTCCTTCCCCTGATGCTGCTCCTTCTCCATACGGGATTCCTCTTCGGGTACGCCAAGCCCGTTCCGGTCAACCCCGCCAACCTTCGCCATCCCCGACGGGACATGGTCTTCGTCGCCCTGGCCGGCCCCCTGTCGAACATCCTCATGGCCTTTCTCTTCATGTCCCTTCTCCATGGGCTGAACGGGATGGACGGAGGTCTGGGAGTCGGGGGAGGGGAGGGCTCCGCCCTCTCCCTCCTCTCCGACCTCTGCCGGATGGGCATCGAGATCAACGTCGTCCTCTTCGTCTTCAATCTGATCCCGCTTCCTCCGCTCGACGGGGGACGGGTGCTCGCCGGCCTTCTTCCTCCCCGGCCGGCCCTGGCCCTGTCCCGGATCGAGCCCTACGGGGTTCTCCTCGTCATGGCCCTCGTCGTCCTCGATCCCTACATCGGGATCATGTCCCGTTTCGTCTGGCCGGTCATGGGAGGGCTCTCCCGGTACATCGAGACGCTGGCCGGCTCCTAGCAGGGGGCTCCCGGAGGGGGGGGAGAAGGACCCAAGACGAGAGCCCTCCCGCCGACCGGGAGGAATGGGAAAGACAGACATTGGAAAGGCAAGACGGAAGACGTCGAAACATTGACTTCAACAGACCAAGGAGAGTGTGTGGAAGACGAGTCAAAGGTTCCCGTGGGACGAATCGTGAGCGGCATCCAGCCCTCCGGAAGGCTGCACCTGGGCAACTACATGGGGGCGCTCAGAAACTGGACCCAGCTCCAGGAGCGGCATGACTGTTTTTTCTTCATTGCCGACTGGCATGCGCTGTCCACGAACTACGAGAAGACCGACGCCCTTCGGGGCAACGTCCGGGAGCTCCTTTTGGACTTTCTCTCGGCCGGCCTCGACCCGGAGAAGTGCGTTCTCTTCCAGCAGTCTCACGTGAAGGCCCACGCCGAGCTCTATCTTCTCCTGGGCATGATGACCCCGGTGGCCTGGCTTCTGAGGAACCCCACCTACAAGGACCAGATGGCCCAGATCGAAAACCGCGATCTGGCCCAGTACGGCTTCCTCGGCTACCCGGTCCTCCAGGCCGCCGACATCGTCCTCTACCGCCCCACCCATGTTCCCGTGGGGCAAGACCAGATCCCGCACCTCGAGCTGGCCCGGGAGATCGTCCGCCGCTTCCACAGCCTCTACGGGGAGGTCTTTCCCGAGCCGCTTCCCCTCCTCACTGAAACCCCCAAGCTTCCCGGGCTCGACGGGCGCAAGATGAGCAAGAGCTACGATAATGCGGTCTTCCTCTCGGACACCAAAGAGGCCGTGTGGGAGAAGTTCCGCACCATGGTGACCGACACCCAGAGAAAGCGCCGCAGCGATCCGGGGCGTCCCGAGGTGTGCCCGGTCTTCTCCCTCCACCAGATCTTTACCCCCAAGGAGACGGTGGCCACCATCGACCGGGAGTGCCGCACCGCCGCCATCGGCTGCATCGACTGCAAGAAGATCCTGACCGGAGAGGTCGAGGCGATCCTTGAGCCGGCCCGGGAGCGGCGCCGGGAGATCGAGGGGCAGGGGAGCGAGAGACTGAGCGACATCCTGGAGTCCGGGGCCAGGAAGGCCCGGACCGAGGCGGAGCTGACCATGGAGAAGGTCCGGGAGGCGATGAGGATTTGAGGGGGGGAGGGGAAAGAAGGTGAATGTATTCCACGTAACACTCTGAGCGATTACAGAGAGGGTCGAATGAAAAACGAAGAGGAAAAATGAGGGAAATCTTCAGATCCGTGGACAGGAAGGTTTATGGGAGAGAGTTACAGGAATTCAGAGCATTTCTTCACTTCCCAGAGGGTTTCCCTGAAGGGACGTTCGTTCCCGAGTATTCTTTTTCCAATAAAAACGAATTTTTTCCAAAAATCGAGAACCACAGGTCGTCATGCAAGGCGATCTGCCAGTGATTTCATGAAAGTCGCGATCGTCCACGAATGGCTCACCGTTTGGGCCGGAGCAGAACGGGTTCTGGAGGAGATCATGAAACTCTATCCCGAGGCCGATCTCTTCGTTCTCTTCGACAGACTTCCCTCCTCGGAGAGGCATCATCTTCCCAAGGATCCCATCGGCGAGACCTTTCTGACAAAGATCCCCCGAGTCGAACACCTCTATCGGAATCTTCTTCCACTCATGCCCCGCGCCATTGAATCCCTCGACCTTGCAGGATATGATTTAGTTCTCTCCTCAAGCCACGCGGTGGCCAAGGGAATCCTCCCTCGCCCGGGGCAATTGCACCTCTGTTATTGCCATACTCCTCCCCGTTATCTCTGGGACATGACGGAGGCGTACTTTTCCCGGAGCATGCCAGGGCAAATCAAAAAAATGGCGGCCTCCCTCTTGTTTCCCTCTCTTCGCCGCTGGGACCGCATGGCCGGACAGCGTCCGAATGCCTTTATGGCCAATTCCCGCTTTGTGGCCGATCGGATCAAGAAGGTCTATGGACGCTCCTCGACCGTGATTCCTCCCCCGGTGGATATCCGCCGCTTCGAGATGAAGTCCTCGCCGGGCGGGGAATATTTCGTGACCATGGGGCGCCTCGTTCCCTACAAGAGAGCCGATCGTATCGTGAAAGCTTTTCAATCCCTTCCTTACCGCCTTCTCGTGATAGGAAACGGGCCGGAAGAAAAGAAATTGGAGCCGCTTCTCCAGGGGAAAAAAAATATCGAATGGATTCGTTGGGTCTCAGACCGGGAGTGGGGCGAGGTTCTGAAAGGGGCCCGGGCCTTCCTCTTCATGGCCGAGGAGGACTTCGGGATCACTCCGGTGGAAGCCCAGGCGGCCGGCGTACCGGTCATCGCCCTGGGCCGGGGGGGGGCGTTGGAGACGGTCATGGGGATAGTGGCGACGGACTTTGGATCCGAAGAGAGAGACGGGGGGGAAAGCGGACTGTTCTTCCGGGAGCCGACACCCGAATCTCTGGCGGAGGCGGTCAAGATCTTTGTCCAAAACGAAGGAAGCTTTTTGCCCGGTGCGGCACGGAGAAGTGCCGAACGATTTTCTTTGGAGAGATTCAAAGAAGAATATCGCAGATATGTCGATAACCAGTGGGAGACGTTTTGCCGAAAGAGAGAATGACGGGTCTTCTCGTTCATAGTCGGGGCAGGAGGATCGCGATTTGAATCTCAAGCGTGACCTTGAAGCGGGAGGATGTCGGGTCCTGATCGTCCTTCTCTTGCTCGCCGGGGATCTGGGGGCTTTTTACCTCGCTCTCGGGATGGCCTATCTGCTGAGAGCCCGTCTCCTCGGCCTATGGCTGCCCTTCCCTTTTGCCCAGAATTTTCCCGACCTGCTGTCCCGGTTCTGGATCCCGATGGTTGTCGCCGGTGTCTTCGCCTACGAGGGGCTTTACTCGAAGCGGGCCCCGTTCTGGGAGGAGACTCGGCAGATCGTCCGCTCTCTTTTCTTCGCCTATCTCACGATCTTTGCCATCGTGAGTCTGGGCAAGATGTCTTCGGATGTCTCGAGGGCCACGATGGTGGGAACGGGACTCATCTCGCTCTTTCTCGTTCCCATGGTCCGCTACTGGTGGAAGCCGTTTCTCCATGCCAGAGGACTCGGTGTCAAGAAATCGGTGTTGATCGGAGATAACGTCTGGGGACGACTTGTCCACCTGGGGCTCTTCAGGGACCACTACATGGGGATCCGGATCGTCGGTCAAGTCTCCCTGAACGGGACCACCGACGTCACTCCGGAGGGCATGGCCGGAGCGGTCGCCCTTTCCGGAGAGACGGCTCCCGAACTTCCCGTTTTGGGAAACCTCTCCGATCTTCGCGAGATCGTCGCCGCGTTCGGGGTCCGGGGGGCTGTAGTGGCCCTTCCCGAAATGCGCCGGGATAGCCTTTCCTCCATCGTCGAAGAAGTTCAGCGGCAAGTGCTGTCGGTCTATCTCGTTCCGAACATCGCCCAGGTCAACCTAGTGAACAGCGAGCTGACCTATCTCTTTTACGAAGAGATCTTTCTCCTGGGGGTCCACAACAACCTCAAGTCCCGGGTCAATCGCGGCTTCAAGGATCTTTCCGATATCCTGCTGGCACTTCTCCTTTCCATACCGCTTGTTCCGATGATCGTCGCTCTGGGGGCATTGGTTGCCTTTTCTTCGCCGGGCCCGGTCTTTTATTCCCAGGTGCGGATCGGGAAGAAGGGCAGACCGTTTCGCATCTACAAGTTCCGGACGATGGTGGAAGATGCGGAGGGGATCCTTTCGAAAATGCTGGAGGAGAACCCTGGGCTAAAAAAAGAGTTTTCGGAGAATCACAAACTGGCAAAAGATCCCCGAATCACAAGAATTGGGCACTTTCTCAGAAGGACCAGCCTCGACGAGCTTCCCCAGATTTTCAACGTGCTTCGGGGAGAGATGAGTTTCGTGGGGCCCCGCCCGGTGACCCGTGAGGAGCTCGACTGCCGTTACCGGGGAAATGCCGAGTCATACACTCTGGTGAAACCCGGAATCACCGGGCTCTGGCAGGTGTCTGGAAGGAGCGAACGGGGGTATGAGACGAGGGTTCGTCTCGACGTCTGGTATACCCGCAACTGGTCGCTCTGGCTCGATCTTGTGATCCTTGTCCGCACGGTGGGGGTGGTTCTGAAGAGAAAGGGGGCGGTATAGTGATTCTAGAGGGACCTAACGATGATCTAACGTGTATCGGTTGAAATGGACGTTCTGATTGTCAAGATTGGCGCAATTGGTGATGCAGTCATGGCCCTTGGAGCCTTGCATTGGCTGAAATCGACCCGTCCATCGGTTCGAATCACCTGGGTGGCAGGAGAAAGAATTGTTCCTCTTCTTCAAGTGGCAGGAATGGTTGATCACATTGTTCCCGTGAACGAAGAGGCCCTTTTCGGTGATTCCCGGATTCGGGCCCTGAAGGAAGTGATGAGCGTCTGGAAGAGATTGTCGGGAAGTCGTTATGACCAGGCCCTCTTAGGACATCGGGACAGAAGATACAGAATCCTCCTTCCTCCCGGAAAATGTCGCGAAATTCGTAAATTTGGAAAAATTGAGGGGAGAACCATCCCCGTTTTCGGACGCTATCATGGAGACGAGTATCTGAGACTTCTCTCCGGTATTGATGACTTCTCCATGCCCGATTTCTCCTTCCCGCCCCTTTCTCCTCCGAGTCTCGATCCCGTTCTGGAAGAAATCCTGGGTCACAAGAATAGGCCCTGGATCCTTCTCTTCCCGGGAAGCGCGAAGAACCATCTGAGGGAGGACCCCCTAAGACGATGGCCGATCCAGCATTATGTCGAACTGGCGGATCGGCTGACGTCTCAGGGATACACGGTCATTGTGGCGGGGGCCCGATCGGACCTCTGGGTTTGTGATTACTTCAAAAGGTCAAAGGTGGTAGATCTGATCGGGATGACGAACCTCGTCAATCTCATAGGATTGATTTCCTGTGCCGACGTTGTTGTCGCCCACGATTCGGGACCGCTCCATCTGGCACTTCTTCTGAAGAAACCTCTTATGGCCTTGTTTGGACCGACCGATCCTAAGGAAAGGCTTCCCCGCCAAACGAACTCCTCAGTCATTCCACTCTGTAAATCCTTGGAGCTCTCCTGTTCCCCTTGCTATGACGGGTTGACCTACGCCCCCTGCCGGCAAAACCTCTGCATGGAAAAAATCACACCCCAAGAAGTGTGGGGAGGGATCGAAGAACTTCTATTGCGCTGAGATCATTCAGGGTATTAGAGAATCTTTTCTCCATCGAGGAATATTCATCTTGGGCCATTCATGGAGACCGGATTTCCCTGAAAGGCGCGACTCTCCCAGGGAAGGCTTTTGAGGGAGTGCGGGGGATCTTCCGTTCCGGGAGGACAATGGAGGACATCAGCGAATGAAAGACTGATTGGGCAATTGTTATACGAAGGTGCAATCTTTTGATTTTATTCATTTTTCACGACAGTTTGCTTCAAAGAAGCTCCACCGCTGCATCAAAAACCTCGCGAGGTGCCGTTTCCCGAATGCACTCCATCCCTTCGCAACCCTGGCTTCTATAACAGGGGGCGCAATGAACGGGATGGACAAGAACTTGAGCGCGTTCTGAAAATGGGTGCCAAAGAGTCTTCACGTTCTGACCGGTGCCGATTACAACGCAAGGTGTCCCCGTCGCCGCGGCGATATGACCGGCCACGGAGTCGGCGCTGATGACAATCGTGGCTCCCTGGACAACCGAGACAAACTCGTTCCACCCGAGCCTGTCGCACAGGCTGAGAATCCGCTCGCCGTTTTCTCCCGTGACCGCATCGATATTTTCCTTTTCCCGCCCCCCCACACCTGTCATCACAATCCTGTAAGGCGAGCCCTCAAAAAAAACTGCGAGTTCTTTCCATCTGGAAATCGGCCACTCTTTTAAGGCCGATCCCGCCCCCATGTGAAAAACGACATACGGATCCCTGAGCGGGAATTTATCAGCAAGATCTGAAAGAATCATTTGCGAGTGGGGTGTATCAGGGAAGATCCATGGAGAAAAAGATTTGTTCTGGATAGGAAAAAATGCTCCGACAAGATCTTTTTGATACAGGAGAATCGATCGGTCGGAATTCATCCACTCCAGGGAGTGTGTCAGGAGGGGGCCGAATCCTCCACTTGTATAGCCAATCCGAACGGGAATCCCGGTCCGATGGAGCAAAGGAATATTGTTGGGGAAATAAGGGTAAAGATCGACGGCGACATCATATCCGATATTTTTTATTTCGATTTCGGCAACAGCTCTGGTTCTCATGTAGTGAAGAACTTTTTCACGGAGAGATGCTCGTGAGCGGCTCAGTTTCCAGTGGTCGACTGTATGAAGGTGATCGAGAAGAGGATGGTCTACAAGGATTTGGCGCGACCAGGAGGCGGCAAGAAATCCTATTTCTATATCAGGAAAGATTTCTCTCAAAAGACGGAGAACCCCAGTGGCAAGAAGAACGTCTCCCAGATGGGCACCATTGGAAAGAAGGATTTTCTGTGGAACAGGAATATCCTTTGTCTTTTTTCTCCGAAATGTACGGAAAAGCGAGAGAAAGCGGTCTATACTGGCCAACATAAGATGTCCGATCGAATTTTGAACAAGATATCTTCCCCGATTCGGAAATCGGCGAGGGGAATCAGGCATCATGGCGCTGTTGTCTCAACTGTTCCTGCAACCATCGAATTTGAATGAAAATGCTGGTTCTTCCGACTTTTCCGTGGGGCAAAAGGTATGCCATGATTTCTCCATCGATAACCCCTATGAAGGAGGGAAGAGCGGTGAGAGACACGGAGTTGTACCAGAATCTTCTGGGGATTGTGTCCCCGTGGACCGTTGACTCGGTGACGATGGACGTGGAGAAGCAACGGGTGGACGTGACGGTTTCTCATCCTCCGAGGATTCTGTTTTCCTGCCCGGAATGCGGAACAGAGTCTCCTGTCTTCGACCATGCGGAGGAGCGGATCTGGCGACATTTGGACAGTTGCCAGTTCTTCACCTATCTCCATGCCCGGG
>JAKARS010000017.1 GCA_021828375.1 Nitrospirota bacterium | reverse complement strand
CCGATTCCATCTGGGAGACGATCTCCTTCATGGCCTGGTTCATGTAGAGAATGGTGTTTCCTCCGCGCCCCGACCCCATGTCGGGAGAGGCGACCGCAATTCCCAGATTGGGAACGGCATCGAGAATATGGAGAAGGATGCGAGGATCTGCGAAGCCCCGGCCGGAGCCCCCTCCATCATTCCCAGCCATCTCCCCCGCATGCTCCTCTCGCCGGACTCCCTCTCCGTGATGTTTCCACCGAAATAATGCCGTCATACAAGCTCTCCCCATAAAAACATCCAGGCCAACAGAATCTGACTTTGGGATCCTTGCGATCCCCGGACTCTGATCATTGTGATCAACCACTCGCACCGAATCGCCAAGAAGAGAGGCTCCTGCGAGGACTCGGCCCCCCGCAACTCAATTTCTCCTATCAAAGAATGAGGATGGAACGACATTCCCGCCCCCCGGCATGCGACGAATGCCTCTCGGGGAACGCCTCGTCCCTCGAAGGAACACGAGACGTTTCTTGGGGGGAGACTTGGCCGAGAGGAACACGGCCCAGACATTTAAGTCGGAAACATGGTGGACAAGGAAAGATTGGCATCAGTGATTGGGCGGGTCTTTCTCTGTGTGGGGGGAGAGGATGGAAAACAACCGTTTCTGCTGTCCGGGAGTAAGGAGATCCAAGCAGGCTCGATGGGCCAGGATGTGCTCAAGGTTGGCGTTTGCCTCCATCATTCCTATCCGAACGAGAAGTCTCCGAAGCCGATTTTCTTTGAGCGGGAGTCGACCATCCGACAGCCGAACGACTTTCTTCTTGAGGGATTCAATCGCCCGCCCTTGCCTGATTGTCGCCGGCATGATTCTCCGGGCAATCTTCCGGATTTTTTCGATCTGTGTGGAGGATAAGCCCAGTGTTTCCTTGTGCCCCAGGTAAAACATGGGCCCCGGAAGCCATCCGAATCCGTTCGGAACGAGAAAATCGGACGTCATGACGGAGAGGACCTGCCCCGGAGAGAGCCCCACCATGTCAGCCGACACCCTCTCATGGGCGAAAAGGTCTCCTGGCCGGAAGAGAAGAAAGACTCCTGCGAGGAGGATTCCTTTCATGTATGCCTTTTTCATTCCGGGCCTCCAGAAAAAAATACCGTTGAGCCTGTCTCCCGACCTCGTCCCGTTGGACGCATCCTTGCAGGATTTCTGGAATCGTCCCGATCGGGAAAGAGCCGGACCATTCCCTGTGCCAAGGAGCAAATCTCCTCAGGAGTGTGTGTCACCAGAAGGGCCATGGCCTGTCTCTTATTCAGAAGTCCGGACAGTGTTTGACCCAAGCTGAAGCGACTCTCAGGATCGAGCCCTGAAAATGGCTCATCGAGAAGGTAGAGCCGGGCCGAACGAAGAAAGCACCGCGCCAGCGCAATCCGTGCGACCTCTCCCCCCGAAAGCTCCCGGCTTCCTTGTTCCAGAAAATCGGACACCCCAAAGATCTCAATGATTTCTTCGGCCCAGCCCGGAAGGCCTCGTCCCGCCCGGAATGATCGGAGAAGATCGATGATCAGGGTCCGAGGAGATCTTTGGCCCGAGCGTGCGCGTTCTTCGAGGCGGGCCGCAAAAAGAAGGTTCTCCCGAACATTCATGTGCGGAAAGAGGGAGGCTCCTTGCGGGAGATAGGCCACGGAGCGGCATTCGAAAGGAAGGCCCACCCCCTGGGCACTGTCAAACCAGCACTCCCCATCCACGCTCACCCGACCGGAGGCTCGGGAAGAAAGGCCGGCCATGACCCGCATGATCGTCGTTTTTCCTGACCCGGAAGGCCCGCAGAGCCCAAGGATCCCCGCACCCTGAGCAAAGCCGAATCCGACCCGTTCCGAAGAAAGGCTCCCCCCCCGCCCCGTCAGAAGAAGATCGACATCAAGAGGCTTCGGACCCATGAGGTGTCCCCCCTTTTCCCCGAAGGAAATTGAGCGCAATCAAAGAAATGAAGGAAAACAGAAGGAGAAGAAGGACCGGATCCCGAGCTCCGTTCGGCTGCATGGACAGGAGGTCGTCGTAAGCCTTCAGGGAGAGTGTCCGGGTTTCGCCGGGGATGTTTCCTCCCACCATCATGACCACTCCGAATTCTCCCACCGTATGGGCAAATCCCAGAACCCATCCGGTGGCCAGCCCCGAGAGGGACATCGGAAGCACCACTTTCCTGAAGACCGTAAAATGACCGGCGCCCAAGACCCGTGCCATTTCCAGGCTCCCGGGCGGAATCTGCCGGAAGGACTGGGCCACGGGCGACACGGCAAAGGGAAGGCTATAGATCATGGAGGCCACCAGGAGTCCCGCAAAGGAAAAGGGAAGGGGATGTCCAAGGAGGTGCGCCATGGCACGGCCGGGAAGACTGTCCGGGCTGAATACCTCAAGAATCAGATACCCGAGCACGGCCGGGGGAAGGACAAGAGTCAGCGTCAGGACGGACTCACCAACCATCGTCCATGAGCTCTTCGAAAACACGATCCAGGCCGCTAAAGGAAGGCTCAGAACGGAAAGAATCGTGGCCGTCAGCAATGAGAGGCCGACCGTGACGGAGAGGGCAGAATGAAACATTTTTCCGTCTTTCCTTATCCGTGATAACCATGCTTCATGAGATAGCCTTGGGCTTTTGCCCCCAGAAGATAGTCCTCAAAAGCCTTCGCCGATTTTTTGTTTTTGGAGGCGGCAACAATTCCCATCTCCTGAGGAAGCCAGGGCGAACAATGGGGGGAAAGGGCCACGAAATCCCCCGGGACAAGCCGGCCAAGGGCCATGGCCTGGGACTCGGAGAGGAATCCGGCTTGAGCGGCTCCGGTCCGAAGGTACTGGGCCGCCTGCGCCAGGGAATTTCCGTAGACGAGTTTTTTGTGCAGAGGCCCCGAAAGCTTCCTCGAACGAAGACAGCCCATCGCCGCCCTCCCGTAAGGAGCCAGCCGAGGATTGGCGAGGGCGATCCGGTGGACGGAGACGCTCGACAGCACTCCGGTTCCGGGCAAGACATGGGCCCGGTCCAACGTCTTCTTCGACACCCAGAGGACAAGGATTCCCTTGGCATAGACCTTGAGACTTGCCTTTTGGAGATATCCCTTCCTGGCAAGCCTGTCCGGAAAGGAGCGGTCAGCTGCCATAAAAAGATCGTAGGGAGCCCCGTGGCGAATCGCCTGGGCCTCCTCCCCCGAGGCCCCCCAGGAGATCCTGACAGGAATCCCCGTCTTCTTGGTAAAGCTTCGGGCCAGATCCGGGAGAACCGGCATCAGGTCGGCGGCCGCAGCTATGTGAAGCGGAGCCTCTTCCGCCTGTGCAACAGGGGTTCCCCCAGCGACCAGGGTCTGGAACAAGGCGGCCCCGACGATCAGTGTGGTGCCTCTTGACAATCTGGTTCGAAACATCATCATTCCCTCCCTAGGGATCAGCGTCCGTTTTTTTGAAATCCTCCCGGGGACCACAGGCCCCACATCGCCGGTCGGCCGAGATCTTGAAGGAGCGCACCGACATATCCATCCCGTCGAAAACGGTCATCTCCGACAGGGGAGATCCCCCATACCCGGAGAGGATCCGTATCGCCAGGATCGCCGCCATGGATCCGATCACCCCGGAGACGGCTCCCAGCACAGGGAAACCCAGAGGATCCCATGCCGGATCGCCCTCTAGAAAAACACATTCAAGACAGGGTCCATGGCCGGGGCGAAGCGGCACCACCATGCCCTCCATTCCGTTCATCGCCGCAAAAATCAGAGGCTTGCCCGCATGAAGGGCCATCCGCCCCAGAAGAAACCGTTCCTCAAAGTTCGTACGGGCGTCGATGAGAAGGTCGGCCGAGGAGACCAGGGGCTCCATCCAACCTGACACCCGGGCATCGATGGCCGTAATCCGGCAGGAGGGAACCTGCTTCGTCAGGCGGCAGGAGGCCTGCCCGACTCGGCTTTTCCCCACGCCGGACAGTTCCATGAGGGTCTGCCGGTTCAAATCCGGAATCTCAAGAGCCCCCTCATGGACCAGGGTCAGCTCTCCCAGACCCGCCATCGCGAGATACTGGGCGATCACGCCTCCCACTCCCCCCACCCCGGCCAGAAAAACCCGGCTCTTTTCGAGACGCGCCTGATTTTCCGGAGTCCAGCCGGGAAGCGTCAGCTGTCTGGCCACAAGGGGAGCCGAAAGCGTCATGATTCCTGCCTCGCCGGAGGGGTCTCCAGCCCGGACTCAATGATCTCCATGAAGTGGCGAAGAATGGTCTGTGCCGGAACGATTCCCTTCATGCTCCATCCTTCTTCCCGTATGACGGGAACCAGACGATCCAGCACCTCGGAAGTCGGCCGATACCCCATTCGTTCGAGAACATTCTTGATGCCTGCCCGGCCCGTCTGATGGGTCACGATGATCTTCCTCTTCAGGCCCACCAGCTCAGGGGGAAAGAGCTCATAATTGGATGGCTCCTTGATGACGCCATCGACATGGATCCCGGAAGAGTGGTGGAAGATGCGCGACCCGACAATGGGACGATGAGGAGAAAGGGTCCGCCCAATTGCCGTGTAGAGCCAACGGGAAATATGGGCAAGCCCCGGAAAGTCGATCCCTGTCTCGCCCCCCTCCCCGGAGAAGGCCAGAGCAAAAGCCACCTCTTCCATGGCCGCATTGCCTGCCCGTTCCCCCACTCCGGTGACCGTTGTCGAGAGAAAGGCCGCCCCGGCATGGAAGGCCGAGACAGTATTGGCCGTCGCCAAACCCAAGTCGTTGTGGCAATGGACTTCGATCGGCAACCCGAAAGAGGCCAGAGCGGATATTCGCTCGGACATTTCAAGAGGATGATGGCGCCCGACGGTATCGCAATACCGAACACGGATCCCGCCCGCATCCTGCACAGTCTTGATGATGTCCTGAAGGAATCCCATCTCTGCCCGCGACGCATCCTCAAGACCCACGGAGACGCGACATCCTTCTTCCACCATACGGCAAACTGCCCGACGAACCCGGTCGAGCGTCTCCTCCCGTCCCACACGACGAAGTACCGCCATGTGAAGATCGGAGGTGGGAAAGGAGATGTGAACCCGCCTGAAACCTAGCCGAAGTGCCGCATCAAAGTCCTCCTCGAGCGGTCGCAGCCATGGAAAAAGCTCCGCAGGAACCGGCAAAGACAAAAGAACCTTCAGGTCCTCATGCTCCCTTTCCCCCAAACATGGCGAACCGACCTCGATTTCCTTGACTCCGATACGCGACAGCGTTGTTACCACAGCCATCTTGGTGGGTCGGTCAAAAAAAACCCCGGGAGACTGGCCTCCGTCACGGAGGGTCGTGTCTACAAAAACCGGAACTTCGGCTCGGAATCCCTTCCGGTCCTCCATTTTGTCCCCTCCTTCCCGACAGCTGTCGCATCAGCCCCCGGAGGACTTCTCGAAGGCCTCCTTTGCCTCAGCCCACTCTTGATGTTTGAGGATGGCCTTTTTGGCGACTTCTTCGATTCGCAGATACGCTCCCGGGAGCTCCTCCGTCAGATCGTGAAGCTCCATGGCCGTCTCGGCAGCCTGTCGCGTCAACTTTCTGAATCGGGCCTCCAGCTCCTTCTGATCCATCCTGCCTCCTTCACTTCCGGATGATGTTGTTCCCCCCCCACAAAGGGGGAGAGGAGGGCTCCTTCCCCCCGCCCCATGGGTCAGCATTGACCTCGCCACCCGATCGGGCAAGTATGTCGAGTGCCACATCCTTCATGGACTTTCGTCGTTTCATGCTATCGGCCCGGATCCGCCGGTAAGCCTTCTCCTCCGACAGCCCCTCCTCCATGACCAGGACCCACTTGGCCCGCTCAATGATTTTTCGCTCGAGTATTTCGCTCTTGAGCTTCTGGTTCTCTTCGCAGACCGTGCAGAAGTCCCGGATGTGAAAGACGGCCTCCTTAAGAAGTGAGGCAAATCTCAGGTCGCAAAAAGGCTGGAGAAGAACGCCTGTCAGACAGTCCTTTCCCTGCTCATCCCGGCGCTCCATCAGCAGGATGATGGGGATCGGGGGGCCGCTTCCCATCGCCTGGACGATCTGAATAAAGGTTCCGAAAGATTCGCCACGGTCGAGAAGAATCCCGTCGACATCGAGTCTGCCGGCTTGCTCCTGAAAGGCCTCGAGAGAAAGCACGGAGACCCGTTCCACGCCCAGGGCATTCAACTCCCGGACAATTTCCCCGTGACGTGTCGTATCCTTCTGGACAAGCACAATCGTTCGCATGGCAGATACTCCTTCCGATCATTCCGGACAGGGAAAAGCAATTTCCATACCTTAGGAAGAAACGATGAATCTGCAGGACCTTATCCTGTGTTCCCCAAAAGTCGCGCACGACATATTTCTTCCAAAAAAGTCTCGAGCAAAACATTTATGTCACACAGAGTCCACACCTCGTTCACCGGTGCGGATCCGGAGACTCTCGTCAATCGGGCTGACAAAAATTTTCCCGTCTCCCATCCATCCGGTCCGGTTGACGCTCATGATCATGTCGACCACCTCATTTTTCATGCTCGAGGGAAGCACAATCTGCAGCATTCGCTTGGGAATCCAGAAGACCGGCCTCGTCAGGGAATGAACCAGGGCGAACGACGCCGGCGTCAGGTTGCGGGTTATTTTCGAGACAGCATCGTATTCGGCCGGGACCTCCCGGTCGAGATCTGTCATGACATTTCCTCCCTGAAGACCCCGACCGCTCACTGTCGTGATCGTCATCGCGCCGAGCCCCATGGCATCAAGGGCTCTCATTGTCGGAGCCACCTTGTCCCGGCGAATGATCGCCGTCACCTCAACCATCATTGTCGTCACTCCTTCTCGGTAGGGTTTTACCCCTCGGATTTTTCCCCGGTCCGTATGGTGTAAACCTCTGTCACAGGAGAAACAAAGACCTTTCCGTCCCCTTCGTAGCCCACATAGGCGGAGTTCTTGATGACCTCGACGATCACCGGCACCGACGAGTCTTCCGCCACAATCATGAGCATGACCTTCGGAAGCTCATCGTAATGGATCGGCCCGACCTTCAGCCCCTTTTGCTTTCCCCGGCCAAAGACATGGGTCTTGGTCATGGCGGGAAATCCTTTGGCCTCGAGAGCCAAAACGACATCATTTTCTTTTTCGGGCCGGACTATGGCTCTCACCATCTTCATGAATTCTCCTTCTTTTTATGCGACCGACGGCTGGCGCTCCCTTCCGGGAAGATCTCCCGTCGTCCGGTCAGCTTCTTTTTTCGAGACCTTCCGGATGGAAGGCCACGTTGATGCCCGATTGGTTCTCCCGAAACACCTTGAACAACTTCTCGTCCTGGGCGGTTCGGGTGAGAAAGGTCTCATAGGCGGAAAGGAGGGCCGTCCGGTAGGCCTCTTTCTTTTTCCCTCCGGAGGCTTGGTCAGGCCATTCCTTTTCAATCGCCACGCAGAGCTCCCCAAACTTCCTGAGGATGTGAAGACGATTCACAGAGACGACATGGGGATCATAGTCGACATCAAAAAACCGGAAATAGTCCTCCGCATCCACCAGACTTCGGTATTCCGTCTCCCAGGGTTCCATCTCTTCCTCCCGTTTTTCGGTTCACTTCAGGACGCCGCAAGCTCCCCGTGGGTATAACACTTCTTGGGACAGACCTTGGCGCAGGACTCGCAGCCGATACAAAGCTCCGGATGGACGATGTTCATGACTTTTTTGTCGATCTCGTCTTCATTGTCGGCCGTGATCGGAACGACCTCCCCCCCCTCGTCGATTCCCATGAGGGCCAGAATTCCCCGACCGCACACTTTGAAGCAGCGGCCACATCCGATGCACTTTTCGACATCGATCGTTTCGACGAAGCGGGGGGTCCAGCGTCCCCCCCCTCGAGTCGGGGCCATCACACACGAAGAATTTTCCATGGGACCTTCCTCCTCAGCCAGCCATCACGTCACGCACTCCGAAGCCGCTTTTCGAGCTCCGGAAGAAAACTTTCGTTGAGGGAGAGCGGAAGACGTTCAATCCCCTCCCGTTCGTAGAAGAGTTGCTCCTTGCTGGTCACGGTTCCCGAACGAACCACAAAATGGCTCGTCGAAGAACGCTTCATGATCTGGCGTGCAAAAATGCGGGAGGTCTGGTTGTCGAAGCGGCATCCGAGAAAGAGAAAGTGGCGGCCGCTGCGGTGTTGCTGGACAAACTTCGGAATGGGTGTCTGGATGTCGATCTCCGTGAGAACCTCCACGTAGTCGGCATCGGAGACCAGAACCTCCACTCCCGGATTCATGGTTCCCAAGGGGCGATAGAGGACACGGGATCCCGGCGAGACATCCTCGAGCGGATCCCAGCCGGAAGAGGTCCTGCCGTCGATCCGGAACCACCGGTCGCGGTACTCGGCCCGGCTCACCCCGCTGATCTGGCAATCTCCCGGACCGAGCAGGAGCTCCGAGGACTCGGGGGAATACCAGGTGTCGACAACCAAGGGAATCGGAAATGCCTGCAGAAGGCGGTGAACCGGAGCCGGCATCACCTTTTTCCGAAAGATTTCCTCCATCAGGGAAAGAAGTGTTTTCCTGTGCTTGTGGGACTCGATATACTGGGCAATTTCATGAAGCCGTCCCGACAAGCGTCCGGGAACGGCAACCCGTTTGCTCAGGATGGCGGCAAGAGCCGCCGGTTCTGTGGGAAATTCCGGGCTTTCGGGGTAAAGATCGGCGCCCAGGTAGACGATCAGATCTCCCGTTTTCCAGAGACGGGCGATCTCGTCTATTTTTTGGGCGATATCCTTGTCCGACGGGTCCTGAAGGGCCGAGAGGCGCCCCAGGGGAACAGCATCAGTCGTCATTGTCTTTACTCCCTGACGGCCAGCAGAATTCCTCCTGCCGCCCGCCGATCGTTCACGAGAGACACACAATGGTCTGTCGTATTGATGAAATGAAAGCCGATTCTTCCGGACTGCCGGAAGGGCTCCTCTGTCACATCGGAGGCGGCGACGGCAAGGAAGACAATTCCCGGGAAGCGTTCCCGAAGAAGGCGGAGGGTCCCCCGACCGAGCCCTTCCCAATTCAGGCCCACCAGCTCGGCCACTTCATTGACCACATTCTCTTCCATGGCAGATCTCCTATCCGGAAATTTTCCGGGCCTCCACCGTCAGGGGAAGCCCCTGTCCCGGCGATACTTCCGGAAGTTCGAGCACCATTCCGTTTCCCAACGTGACCGTTCCCCCAAAAAGAGCGGGCTTTTCAGAGCTGACGATCGGCTCCTCGAGATCCTTTTTGGGAACATAGACAGAAAAGATCCCCTCGGAATTTTTTCGAACCATCACCTTCATCGCGATCTCCCTCCTCGTGAGCGTCCGGACAAATCTTTCGTCAAAGGGTCTCCTCCGGAGCCGGACACACCGGTACGACTGCGGTCACGCGGGGGTCATGCTCCCGGAGGTATCCCTCGATTCGGGCGACCATCGCCCGCTTGTCTGCACAGGAGCGAGTAAACGGTCCCTTGAGTCGAACAACGACCCGGCCGTCCGTTCCGACACCGGCCAGACGCACATCCCCTCCGGCAAGAATCAACTCAAACCGGATCGGGTCCATGACTTTCGCAAGGGACCAGTAAAAGTCCCCCACAAAATCGTTCTGTTCCGCTTCCGGCTCCTCAAAAATCTCGTCCATGCCCTCTCCTCCGACAGGATTGTTACGACCTCTCCTGGAGCTTCCCGACAAAAGACGTTCCTCCCCCTTTTTCCGGATAGATGTCTTCCTCAAAACAGCCGATCACCCTCTCGTCCGGCAGGAGGGAGATGAAGTACACCACACGATTCATCTCCTTCTGATAGCCGACCCCCAGGATCTCGCCTCTTTCCCCTTCCTCCGCCAGGAGATCTCCCGGCAGTTTCGTCCAATAGGATCCATCGTTCGTAATGTCCCGAAGAATCACGACCTTCTCCCCGGCACGGTACCGGCCCGTCGGATAATGCTTGGGTTTCATGGCCGCTCCCCTCCGGACGGCTCCGTCCCCGGACCCTCGTCCGGACCGTCGTCATAGTCGAGAGACTCAAGCTCCCGGCGCTTGCATCCGACGGTCACGCCCGTTTCCGGAATATAGACGGCATAGATGTAAAACTGCTGGAGAAATGTTCCGATACTCCGGATATAACCGGCGTCGCCCTTGCGGGCGAGAATCTCCCCGACATCCTTGTTGGGGAATGTTCCGTCGTTTCTTATGTGCTTTTTGATCCGGACCTTCTCCCCGAACTCGAAAAAGGGAGGGCCTGTCAGTTCGACAATGTCTCCGTCTGCCATGGCGACGCTCCTTTCGGGAGGGGAACTATTTTCTGCTCCCTGCAGCTTCCCCGGCCAGGGCTTCCATCTCTTCCTTCTCAAAGCGGAAGACTCCCCGCCCCCCCGACAGGGATTCGTAGCGGTCCCATGTTTTCCGTGACAAAAAGTTGAACCAGTCCTGTCCCTCGATCCCCTCCGGGCACCCGGAGATCTTTTTCACGCTTCCGTCATTGGAAAAGACAACATGAACCCTCTCCATTCCTGCACCCCTCCATTTGTTTTCATCTCCCGGAAAGACGGGAGGGCGAAGCTCTCCCGCCACACCCGGACGTCTGTCAGTAAATGGCGGATCCGGCTCCGACATTGGTGGCGGCCTCCTTGAAACGCTCGACAATCATCGTCGCCTCCTCCGCCTCCATGGCCGAGTGGAAGGGAAGGGCAATGGCCCTCTCCGCGAGTTTTTCGGCGATGGGGGCCATTCCTTTGTGGAATCCCCGGGCCAAAAACCAGGGATGCAGATGGAGGGGCGCCGGAAAGGGGCGCGCCTCGATTCCTGACCCGCAAAGGTCCTCGACGATGGCGTTGCGCGAGAGAACCGAGAACCGGGTTCCCAGGTGGACCATATAGGCAAACCAATTCACAAAGTCGGTGTTGGGCGACTGATAAAGCTCCTTGACCCCTTCAAAGGAGCGCATGCTTTCCTGATAGGCCTCAAGGAGCAGGGCCCTCTTCTTGAGTCCGGACGGCAACCGGCTCAAGGACAAAAGTGCAAGACGCGCCATGCCCGGAGAGAGGGTCACCTCCATCGGGAGGATCGGCGGTGTGCCCGAGGGAAGCTTTTCTCCTCCTCCCCCCCGAAGTGTCCGTAGCAGGCAATCCAGATCCTCCCGGTCCGTGAGGATGGCCGCATAGGACTCTCCCAGGTTGGGGTGGGGAGAACCGAAGGCCAAAATGGAAATGTCTCCGAAACTTCCGGTCCTTCGCCCCCAGGACTCTGAAAAGAGAGATTCTGTCGCATCCTCGACTAGCACGGTCGAGCTCTCTTTCGCCAGCGACTCAAAACGCTTCCAGTCGGCCGGATGGCCCAGGGAGTTGGCGACAAGGAGGAGCCGGCTCCGGGGCCCGATCTTTCGAGCCGCCTTATCCGGGTCGAGGGTAAAGGACCAGGCATCGATGTCCGACACTTTGAGAGCCGCCTTCCTCCAGGCCACGGCCCGGGCCATCCCGAACCAGGAGAGGGGGGAGGCGATGACCTCATCCCCCTCCCCGATCTCCAGCGCCGACATGACAAGGAAGAGCGCCACAGAGGGCGAAGGGACCACCAGTGCCCGGGCTCTTCCGAAGACGAACGCCAGACGGCTCTCCAGACTCTCGATGGGGTTTTCGAAGGCCTCTTGCCCCAGACTTTCGATGAAGGACGACACCTCGTCGCCGTTCCATTGGGGACTGTCGAAGGCAATCCGCTTCGTGTCACTTCCCCGATCCTTTTGAGGATTCATGACACCCTCCGGGTTGAAGTCTGGCCAAGAATGTGTCCAAGAACGGAGAGGGTGCGGTCGATCTCCTCAGGGCGGGTTCGGCGCCCCAGGGAAAACCGGAGAGAGGAGAGAGCCTCCTCCCGGGTCAGCCCCATGGACAGGAGAACATGGGAAGGATCCAGACCTCCGGTCGAACACGCCGAGCCCATGGAGGCATAGATCCCTTCCCTGACAAGGCCCAGAAGGATCTTCTCGCCGGGGATCCCCGGGAAGCCGAGATTGGTCATGTGAGGGGCCCGATGGGACGGGTGTTCCGGTCCATTTCTCCAAGCCTGTGGGCAGAAGGAGAAAACCGTCTCCTCCAGGAGATCCCGAAGCCGCTGCACTCTCCCGGTTCCCTCGACGAGAAACTCGCGAGATTCCCGGGCGGCCTCCCCCAGCCCCACAATGCCCGGAACATTTTCCGTTCCTCCCCGGCGTTTCCTCTCCTGGGATCCCGGCATCAGGGGATGAAAGGTCTCTCCCTTTCTGATAAAAAGGGCCCCTGTCCCCTTGGGGCCATGAATCTTGTGTCCCGAAAGCGACAGAAAGTCCGCCGGGATCCTTCTAAGATCCACCGGGAGCTTTCCGACTGCGGCCACCCCGTCACAGAGAAACAAGGCTCCGGCTCTGTGCGCAATCTCTCCGATTTCTTCCACGGGGTTGATGGCCCCCGTTTCATTGTTGACATACATGACGGCCACGAGGGCCGTGGTGTTGTCCGCGCGGGATGCCACCTCTGCCGGGTCGATGCGCCCATCCTTTCCGGCCGGAATGAGGTGAACCGTGAATCCCTCCCGCTCGAGTTCGGGAACAAGGCCGAGGATCGAAGAGTGTTCAATCGCGCTCAAAAGAAGTGTCCGCCGTCCGGGCCTGGCCTTAAGGGCCGACCGGACTGCCGCCTGATTCGACTCCGTGCCTCCGCTGGTCAGGAGGATCTCCCGGGGCTCTGCCCCGAGGAACTCCGCCAGGGACTCTCTGGCCGCCATCACCGCGGCCTTCGCACGCTCCCCCTCCGGATTGGGGCTTCCGGGGTTGGCATACACCTCGCAAAACCAGGGGAGCATGGCCGCCAGGACCCGTTCGGAGACGGGCGTGGTGGCAGAGGAATCAAGATCGACAAAAGAGCTGGCGGCGCTCATGAAACCGCCCTCCCGCTCTCTTCCCCCAGACGCCGGAGGGCGATCTGGCGCAGAAAGGGATCGGAGTCCTGGGCGATGTGCCGAAGCGCCTCTCCCGAGGCGTGTTCGGCGAGCCAGAAACGAACCCTGACATCCGGGTCCGCGAGCGCCTTGTCCCACAGATCGGGGCCTCCCCGTTCCAAAACCTCGATCCGGACAAGGGCATCGGGATCGGATTCGAAGATCAGGTGGTGGGGAGAGGGGATCCGTCTGGCGACAACCCTCCTCACCTCGGGATCGGGATCGTCCTTCATGAAAAGAAGGGCCGAAGGGGCAATCCTCAAGGCCACCTGGTGGCGGACATAATAATCGGGATCCGAGGACATCATCGGCAGAAGGGCCACAGGGATCCGGGTCGCCACCCGGATCCGGACCTCCCTGTCCGGATCGTTCATCATCCGGACGAGCCGGGAGGGACTGAGAAACAGGGCGACATTCATCCGGACCGTCTCGTCGGAATCTCTGACCATCCGCTCGAGAAGCTCCTGGGGAAGATAGCGCGTCACGATGGCCCGGGTTTCAAAGTACCCATCCTTCCAGAATCGCGGGGCCAATCCGGGATTCTTCCGAAAGAATCGGTCAATATGACGGGCATAGGTCGTTCGCACGCACGAAGAGGCCGGAGAGCACGCTGTCTCCGCCTTCAGAGGAAGAATCTCGCACCCGGCGCAGGAGTCATCGGATGGAGGCAAGGACTCATGACATTCCGGGGTGGGCCGGGCTCCGCAGAAGACTCTCATTCCTCCTCCCTTCCTCCCCTCCTGATGACAGCGATCAGCGGGGAAACACCCAGATGGTCATTTTTATCGAGGGTCCGGATCTTCTCCAGAATTTCAAGTCCCCTCTCCGTCTCGCCCAGGCGGGCATAAAGGTATCCCGCCGCCTTCATCGCAAACAGATAGAATCTCGGACCGGCCACATAGTCCGAAAACGGGGCATCCTCCAAGGAAAGCTCCATGAAGGATCGACGGAGCCCCAGACGCTGCCCCATCATCTCCGCGGCCCGCAGCGCGAAGGGAATCGCCTCCCGAAGAAGGCCCTTGTAGAAATAAAACTTGTAGCACCCGAGCACCACCGGCAAGGACTCTCCATGGAGGCGGTCCGCTTCGGAAAGGAACCCTCGGGCCCTCGCGGTGTCGGACCAGGACCGGGAAGCCTCCCGCAGAAGAGCCTGGGCTTCCGGAGGAGCCGGTGGGAAAAGCCCCACAGAATCGTCTTCCCAGTTTTTAGTCTCGCTCGAAAGCGGGGAGGACATGGACTAGTGTCCGCTCCCTTTTTTCGAACATCCCCCCTCGGCCGGAGAGGGCCCCCCCTCCACATTGAAGGAGGTCCCACAGCCACACGAGCTGGTGGCATTCGGATTTTTGAAAACGAGCTGGGTATTCATCATGTTGTCTTCAAAATCGATTTCCGACCCGTCCACATATCCGAGACATTCCTCCGGAATATGAAGGGCAAACCCGGGTCCGGGAAAGATCCGGTCCGTCGGAAGGGCCTGGGGAGCCAGCTCCATGTCGTACGACAAGCCGGAGCAGCCGCCGGGCTTCACGATCAGCCGAATTCCCGATCGCTCGTCCCCCCCGTTGAAGCGGATCATGCGCCGGAGAAAGACCCCGGCCTTCTCTGTGACAGTCACACCCATTTCCATCCTCCTTGGCGTTTGTTTCGCCCTCTCGATTCATTCTCCATGAAGCTTGATTTTTCGGGCCATCAGGGTTTCCCGATCCTCCACGAGGGCAGGATCGGGGATGCAGGTCTCCTCAATCGGACAGACGGCCGTACACTGGGCCTCGTCGAAAAACCCGAGACACTCCGTACACAGGTCGGGATCGATCTGATAGAGACCGTCGGCGGTGGCGCTGATCGCGGAATTCGGGCACTCCGGCTCGCAGGCCGAGCATCCGGTACAGTTTTCGAGAACAATCGTGTAGGCCATCTTTCCTCTCCCCTATTTCAAGAATGCCAAGGGAATCTGCCCGGGAACCGGGGCGGGAGCGGTAAAGGCCCCGGACCTGATTTTCGTCTGTCCGCTGGCGGACTTGGGAACGAACTTTCCGGAACGAACTCCCTCCACGTACTCGGCAAACCACTGGAGAAGGGAGGGCTTGATCGACTGATAGGCATAGCCATCGATCGGGAGGATCCCGGCCTCTTCCAGCGTTTTTTTGGGGCATCCCCCCACCTTGGCCACCATCACCCCGACGCAATCGGACAAGGCCTCGGTGATCCGGGACAGAGAGTCGTCCTCCCCATACCCTCCTTCGCAGTAGAGATCGACCCGGCGGTGGCCGATGAACTTGGCTTCTGTGGCATTCACTTCATAGACCTGAAACTCCCGGGCATGTCCGAAATGCTGATTGATCAGCCCCTCCCCGGCCGTGGCGACCGCCACAAGAATGGGTGCCTCCTCCTCAAGTCCCTTCCCTCGTCCGAGTCCGGCGAGCATCTCCTTGATTTTCCGTTCTTTTTCCCGGGTCTCCTCGACCTTGTCCCGATAAGCCTCCCGGGCGGACAGATCATAGGAGACATCGGCGATCTCGATGGCCTCGATTTTTTCGTTGGTAAACTCGGAAGACCGATCCTCGCCCAGAAGACCCACAGCATCGGCCCGGCACTGCCGGCAATGGCGCATCATGTTCATCTCTCCCTCGCAGGAGTCCTGGAGATGCTTCAGCTCCTCCGCCGTCGGACCCCTCTGGCCCGTCAGGCCATAAAAGGTTCCATGTTCGGGCTCCGAGATGAGGGGCATGATGTTGTGAAGGAAGGCCCCGCGCTTCTTGACCTCCCGGTTGACCGCTTTCAGGTGTTCGTCGTTGACCCCGGGAATCATCACCGAGTTGACCTTGACCAGGATCTTTCTGGCGGTCAGCATCTCAAGTCCCAGGAGCTGGCGCTCGGAAAGAATCTTGGCGGCATCCCGGCCCTTCCACCGCTTCTTGTTGAAGTAGATCCACGGATAGATCCTTTCCCCGACCTCCGGATCGACCATGTTGATGGTCACGGTGACGTGGTCGACATTGTAGTCCGCGATGCGGTCCACCATATCGGGAAGGGCCAGTCCGTTCGTCGACAGACAGAGCTTGATGTCTGGCGCGGCCTTCGAGATGAGTTCGAAGGTTTTGAAGGTTTTCTCGGGATTGGCCAACGAGTCTCCGGCTCCGGCGATGCCGACGACCGTCATCTGGTGGATCTCGGAGGCGACCGCCAGAACCTTTTTCGCGGCAAGCTCCGGCGTCAGGCGCTCGGAGACCACGCCAGGACGGGATTCATTGGAGCAGTCGTACTTCCGGTTGCAGTAGTTGCACTGGATGTTGCAGGCCGGAGCCACGGCCACATGCATGCGGGCATAGAAATGGTGGGCTTCCTCGCTATAGCACGGATGGTTCTTGACCTTCTCCCAGACCTCCGGATCCATGTCCGCAGGACCGGCGGAACTCCCACAGGTCGATTTTTCAGAGCACCCCGAAGCCTCGGTCTCCGGTTCCTGGATGATTTTCAGAAACTCACTGTCTTTCTTATCCATCGGTTTTCCTCCTGGCCTTGCGACAAGGCCGCTGGTCCGGTGAAGGCGGGTTTATCCGAATGTTGCAACATCCTTGAATTTCGCAATCATTTCCGTCCCCTGGCAGATCAGCTTCTCGGCCTCTTCCAGGAGCTTCTCCCGGGAGGCAAACCCGAATCGGTGCACATCCCGGAGATTCTTGTTCACGACGACCAGACGCCCCCCGATCAGGACCATGCGTCCGAAGCCTTCGTGAGACATTTTCATGATGGGGGTCACCATGACCCCGGTGCGTTTTTCGATCGAGAGGGCGATCGTGTTGTAGAAGATTTCGAGCCTCCAGAGAACGTCGGGATCGGGGTCTCCAATGATGGGAATGGCCCGGCGCGCTTCTGCATCGAGAATGAAGGGCTTCAGGACCTCCTCGTCAGAGAGCTTGTCCCATGCGCCAAACCCGTCGTGGGAGCGAAACTGAAGGGCCAGATCCCGAAAAAAGTCTCCGGATTTTTCCTGTGTCGTATCGCCGCTGCTCATCGTCCTCGTTCCCCCTGTCGCTGTCTTCCATTCCGAACGGAACCCGTGTTCCGCACCCTTCAAAGCTCTTATTCCTCGGCAAAGTCTGCCGATTTTTCGCCCTGATCCCGAAGAATCTTCCGCATCCAGGGGGGAGGTGTTCCATTCAAGAGCTGACGAAGCCTCTCCAGCAGATCCGCAATCCTCTCCGGCTTCTCCACTTTTACCGGATGGATCTTCTGGGCCACAACCCGTGCGGCTCCGGATCCTCCAATGGCGGCGACATAGAGAATCGCGCAACCCTTGAGTGCGTCGATCTTCGGAACGAGCTTGTCCTCGTTTCCGTCTTCGGACAGATCGGACTCGAAGGAGACCACATGGTCGAGTTTGTAGCCTCCGGCATCGAGATCGTAAAAAGCGATGTTCTTGGCCCACCCGAAATGTGCGTTGACTGTTTCAAGATCCTGGGTGGCAAAGGCGACCTTCATGGGATCCTCCCGGCTTTGGGTTTTCAGGGGTTTAGCCGTCGAAACGGACAGGAACGAATCCTTCTTCCAAAACAGGCGTCTCCGACGTCGAAGCCGCTTCCGAAGGAGCCGGTGAATACCAGGTATCCGGCCGATTCTCCGGATCCCGCGACCAGACCACATTCGCGAGTCGAAACAGCGTCTCCATCGCTCCGCGATAGCCGACCGAGAGCCTGTGGGTCGCACCGAGACGGTCGAAGATCGGGAAGCCGAGCCTGAAAAGAGGGATTCCCAGATGCTCGGCGGCCTGCCGTCCATGGGAATGCGTGACGAGAAGCTTGGCGTCTGTCTCGAGCGCCTCCTTTTCAAGCCGACCGAGATCGCCGATCACCGCCTTTCCCCCTGGCATCTTTGAAAGAAGCGGAGACTCTGTCGTCGTCACCCGGCTCACAAGATCCATGCCGTTCTCGAGAAGAAAATGCCCCACATCGAAGAGATGATCGGGCTCAAGGCCAACAGCCACCCGGAGAGCTCCCAGGTAAAAATGGGCGTCGAGCATGGCATCCGTGAGGCGGCTCCGCTCCCGCTTCAAGGACTCCGGGTAGTTCCCATCGGAGAGATCCCGAAGAGTCACGAGAAATCGGTCGAAGGCGGAAAGTCCCATCAACCGGTTGACCACGATGTAGGGGACGTCGCACTTTTCAAAGAGGACCTCGCCGGCTCTTCGGAGCGACTCTCCCAGGACAAGGGTATGGGTCGACTGGCCCATCCGGCGAAGATCCGCCAGGCTTGTCCCCCCCATCGACACGGGTTCGAACGAGTCCGGCACGAAGCCGTCAAGGGAGCGGGATAGATCCGGAAGGAAAATCGGGTCGAAGCCGAATCCCTTCAGGAGGTCCTTCAGGTAATCAAGGTCGGCCACCGTCAGATGGGAGCCGGCCAGGACGTTGATCTGCCCCTTGAGCTTTTTTCCTCCCTCCGGCACCAGCTCTTCGATCGTCCGGACCATGGCCGCCCGGAAGCCGTCTTCATGCGATCCCTTGAAATCCGGAGTCGAGACGCCGACGATGGGAACGGCGGCATGTTCAGGGTGTTTTTTCCGGAAGAGAACCACCTCTCCCGCAATGTCTTCGCCCTTGGTTTCGGTGAGCCCCGTCGAACAAAGTCCGATCACTCCGGGGGAGGCTTTCTCGAGGATCTTGAGAATCCCGGCCTGGATGT
Source organism: Nitrospirota bacterium (assembly GCA_021828375.1). Classification (GTDB taxonomy): domain Bacteria; phylum Nitrospirota; class Leptospirillia; order Leptospirillales; family Leptospirillaceae; genus UBA4572. The sequence continues at coordinate 5,869 of JAKARS010000017.1, read as the reverse complement.
TCTCCCCTCCCCCGAGAATCGTCGTCACCTCGCTCATCGCGGTGGTCTGCAGCGGGATCGATTCCTTGAAATGGCGCCCCAGAAGAACCAGCGCAAAGGACGTGCATCCTTGCGATCCATGAAAAACGGGAAGGGCCCGTTCAATCCCCAGAAAGAAGAGGGCGCCCCCCAGCGGGGCACTCATCTTGAGGGGGTTGACCGACACAAAGTCCTGGGTGGTCATCTGTGGCTCCTTTGAAGGGTCCCCTGTCCCGTTCCTCGTCCGTCCCCTAGACCAGCGGGGTGAGCCGACATCCTGAAGTCCAGGGGGCCGGCTCCCTGAGAGTCTGAAAGATGGGATTGGTCAAGGCCCGATGAATCTCGGAGATGAGGGTCTCCATCCCCTTGTATCCGGCAAAGGCGAACCGGCGCTCCTGGTTCACATCCAGAAAAGGGACCTTGGCCTTGAGGGCCACGAACTGGGAACGCCCCCCCGCCATCAGGATGTCCGCCTCGGCCTCCTTGAGCATTCGGTACATCTCCCGGGGGGTCATGGTGTCGATCATGTGGGCATCCTCTCCCATGAGCTCCATGATCCGCTCCTTGTCCTCGGCTGTGGACTTTTTCACGCTGGTTCCGACCACGACAAGCCCGGCTTCCATGAGCGCCGACACGACCGACCAGCTTTTCACCCCTCCCGTGATCAGGAGGGCCCGTTTGCCGGCCAGTGCAGGCTTGAAGCGGGAGATCGAGGCCCATGCCGCCTTCTCTTCCTCCGCAATCAGCGCCTCTGTCCGGGCCGCGAGATCCTCCGGAGCCCCCCGGGAGACAAGAAGTGCCGCGATATTGCGAAGGGAGGCGCTCATGTCGCTGATCCCGTAAAAGGACCCCTCAAACCAGGGAATCCCGTAACGCTCCTCCATCTTCCGGGCGATGTTGATCATCGCCTTGCTGCATACCAGCATGGCGGCCCGGGCCCGATGGGAAGAGGCGACCTCCCGGTATCTGGCGTCTCCGCTGATGCAGGCCGAGATCCTGATGCCCAGACGATCCAAGAGGGGCTTGACCTGCCAGAGCTCTCCGGAGAGGTTGTACTCCCCGATGATGTTCAGATCAGTACTGGTTGTGACCTCGGGCTCCATCGTCCCGATCACATGGTCGAGGAGTGCCTCCCCGGCGAGCTTGTTACCCAGATTCTTTCCCCCGACAAATCCGGGCGCGTTGACCGGGATGACGGGGCGCCCGAACTTTTCGGTGGCCGCCTTCGCCACCGCCTCGATGTCGTCCCCGATGATCGCCGGAACGCAGGTCTGGTAGAGAAAGACGGCCGGAGGATCAAATCGTTCGATGATTTGCCGGATGGCCTTGAAGAGATGCTTTTCTCCCCCATAGACGATGTCCATCTCGTTCATGTCCGTGGTGAAGCCTGTCCTGTAGGTTCGAGCTCCAGACGAGAGAGCGGAGCGGTTATCCCAGGAATTTCCCTCGCAGGCAATCGGTCCATGAACCAGATGGGCCACGTCTACAATCGGTTGAAGGGCGATCTTGGCTCCATCAAAGGCACACCCTCCCGCGGCAGCGCCAGGAGTGGCAACCTTCGTGCACCCTTTCTTCCGGTCTTTTTCGGATTTCGCCTGATTGTGGCCACAGGCCGCCTCCTGGAAGACCTCAGAGACCTTGGGCGTTCCCATAATTCCCCCTTGAAAAGCGGAGGGGAGATCGTTCCTCCCCTCCATGGAGAGTGGCTAGCGAATGATGTCGTAGCTGTAGTCGGTCTTGCTGGGAACATTGGTATTCTTGTCCATCTCGTCGAAGACCTTGTCGAGGATCTTGACCAGGACATTCATGGCTCCCTGATAGCCCACCGTGGGATAGCGGTGGTGGTGATGGCGATCGAAGATCGGAAAGCCGATCCGGATAAGCGGGGTCCCGGTGTCCCGTTCGAGATACTTTCCGTAGGTGTTTCCGATAAGAAAGTCCACCGGCTCGGTGAAGAGGAGGCTCCGCATGTGCCAGAGGTCCCGTCCCGGCCAGGCATGGCAGCCGGTTCCGTAAGGGGAGCTTGCGAACAGGGCATTCATTCTCTCTTCCCACTCCTTGCCGCCGTTGGTGGCGAGGACATGAACCGGTTCCGCCCCAAGCTCCATCAGAAACTCGGAGAGTCCCAGCATCTGGTCGGGATCCCCGTATAGGGCAAACTTCTTTCCGTGAAGGTGAGAGGTTGAGTCCGCCACAGCATCCACAAGACGACCCCGTTCGAGCTTCAGACTCTCGGGAATGGCCTTTCCACTGAGCTCCGAGATGGCCATGAGCCAGCGGTCCGTGGCCCGGATGCCGATCGGATACTGGAATGCCAAGGTCTTCTGTCCAAAAGATGCCGCGTATTCGAGCGACTTTGGAGTGTTGTACTCCTGAAAGGAAACGGTCGCCTTCGCATTGATGGCTTCCACCATATCCGAAAGCCTCGTTCCCCCCATGTACATCCGGAATGTTCCGTCGGTCGGGGTATCAAAGACATCGCTGGTGTCGCCGACGAGGAGAAAATTCACGCCCATTTCGGAAAGGATCCGCTTCACCTCCCGGATGTTTCCGACGCTGTACCCGTCAAAGCCCATCACAATGTTGATCAGGTCCGTCTCCGACCGCTCCTTGCCGGCCCAGAAATGCTCCAGGATTCCCTTCAGCGCATTGTCGTAGCCGGTGATGTGCGACCCCACGAAGGCCGGGGTATGGGCAAAGGGAACATCGTATTCCTGGGGAACCGATCCTTTTTCCTTGGCATTCTTGATAAAGGCGTTCAGATCGTCCCCGATCACTTCGGCCATGCAGGTGGTGGAGACGGCAATCATCTTTGGCTTGTACATGGCATAGGCGTTGGCCAAGCCATCGATCATGTTGTTGAGCCCCCCGAAGACTGCCGCATCCTCTGTCATGGAGGAAGAGACGCAGGAGGTCGGTTCCTTGAAATGACGGGAGAGATGGCTCCGGTAGTAGGCGACGCACCCCTGGGAGCCGTGGACGAAGGGGAGTGTCTCCTCGAAACCCAGAGCCAGAAAGACGGCTCCAAGAGGCTGGCAGGCCTTGGCGGGATTGACGGTCAGGGCCTCCCGCTTGAAGTTGAGTTCGCGGTATTCCTCGGTCTTGGTCCACTCGATGATTTCCGCGACCTTCTCCTGGGGATGGGGATTTTCAAAGTTCTTCTTTTTGTTTTCGAACATCTCCACATATTCCGGCTCCCGGAACAGGTTGAAGTGGTCGAGGACGTGCTTGGGGTTCTGGCTCATTGTCGGATCCTCTTTTTGTGGCCGGAGCGAAGGGCTCCGGCCGAACCATATTGTCTTTTCCCGCTCAGAAGGGCGCCTTCGCCATCTGCCACACCGGATTGTTGATCGCCATATCCATGTCGCGAGCAAAGATCGAAAAGCCGTCGTATCCGTGGTAGGGACCCGAATAGTCCCAGGAGTGCATCTGCCGGAAGGGATAGCCCATCTTCTGGAAGACATATTTTTCCTTGATTCCCGAGGCCACCAGATCGGGTTTCAACGCCTCGACGAATTTTTCAAATTCGTATCCCGTCACGTCGTCGTAGATGATCGTTCCGTCCTTGACGTAGTGGGTGGTCCGCTGGTAGTCGTCGTTGTGGCCAAATTCATAACCGGTCCCGATGACATTCATCCCGAGATCCTCGTAGGCCCCGATGACATGCCGGGGACGGAGTCCTCCGACAAAGAGCATGACGGTCTTGCCCTCAAGGCGCGGCCGGTATTTTTCGACGGTGGCCTTCGTCAGGGCTTCGTACTTGGCAATGACCTTTTCCGCATTTTCCCGGATCTTGTCGTCGAAGAAGGCGGCAATCTTCCGGAGGGATTCGGCGATCTTCGTCGGGCCGAAAAAGTTGTACTCCACCCAGGGAATCCCGTATTTCTCCTCCATGTGGCGGGAGATGTAGTTCATCGACCGGTAGCAATGAAGAATGTTGAGCTTGACCTTCGGGGTGTTGATCAGCTCCTCGATGGAGCCGTCCCCCGACCACTGCGCCACGACCCGGAGTCCCATTTCCTCGAGCAGGATCCGGGAGGACCAGGCGTCTCCCCCGATGTTGTAATCGCCGATGATCGCCACATCGTAGGGGGTGGTCTCGATCTCCGCCCCTTTTTTCTTGTCGAAGACCCAGTCGCGAATCGTATCGTTGGCAATGTGGTGGCCCAGGGACTGGCTCACCCCCCGGAACCCTTCGCAGCGAACCGGGACGATGGTCTTGCCGTCGTACTCCTTGCTCTTCTTCTTGGAAACGGCTTCGATATCGTCTCCGATCAGACCGATGGGGCATTCCGACTGGACCGTGATCCCCTTGTTGAGCGGAAAGAGCTCCTGGATCTCGTCCATGATTTTTTCAAGCTTCTTGTCGCCTCCGAAGACGATGTCCTTCTCCTGGAAATCGGAGGTGAACTGCATGGTGACGAATGAGTCGACGCCGGTCGTTCCGATGTAATAGTTGCGGCGGGCAGCCCATGAATACTGGCCGCAACCCACCGGCCCGTGGCTGATATGGATCATGTCCTTGATGGGCCCCCAGACCACACCCTTCGAGCCGGCATAGGCACATCCCCGGATGGTCATGACCCCCGGAACGGTCTTGATGTTCGACTTGACCCCGCAGTCGGGCTTTCCTTCCTCAAAAACGTTCAGATGCTTTTCTCGTTTCTTTCGGGTCTTTTCCGGATAGACCTCCAGAACCTCTGCGATGATTTTCTTGGCTTCCTCGATATTCTGACTCATGATGGAACCCTCCGTTCGGATGACGATCTCTGAATGTCCTCCCGGAAAAGGCGGGAGAGAGGAGAGGCGGCGGAGAGATTCTCTCCGCCGCGTGGGGAATGAAAAGGTGGATCAGGCGACGGCGACTTCGTCTGCCTTCTTGCCGACAATGCTCTCGTCGACCGTCTTCATGACGCCGAACTCCATGAGAAGATCCTCGAGCTCGTCCATCGTGATCGGGGTCGGAATCGTTCCCTTGCCCCCATTGGCATCGATCTTCTTGGCCAGCTGGCGATACTCTTCCGCCTGGGAGGAGTCGGGGGCAAACTCCATCACCGTCATCCGTCTCAATTCGGCATGCTGGACAATATTGTTTCTCGGAACGAAGTGGATCAGCTGGGTATTGAGCCGCTTGGCCAGGGCTTCGATCAGGTCATACTCCCGATCCGTCTGGCGCTCGTTGCAGACAAGGCCCCCCAGGCGAACACCGCCGGAGTTGGCATACTTGAGAATGCCCTTGGCAATGTTGTTGGCGGCATACATGGCCATCATTTCGCCGGAGGTGACGATGTAAATCTCCTGAGCCTTGTTCTCGCGAATCGGCATGGCGAATCCCCCGCACACCACGTCGCCCAGCACATCGTAGGAGACATAGTCCACGCCGTCGTAAGCGCCATTCTCTTCGAGAAAGTTGATCGAGGTGATCACGCCGCGGCCGGCACATCCGACACCGGGCTCGGGGCCTCCGGACTCCACGCAACGGATGTCGCTGAATCCTTGCTTCATCACATCCTCAATCTCGAGATCCTCGACCGTTCCGGCTTCGGCCGCCAAGGAAAGGACCGTGTTCTGGGCTTTCGAATGCAGGATCAGGCGGGTTGAATCGGCCTTGGGGTCGCATCCCACGATCAGGATCTTCTTGCCCATCTCGGCGAGGGCCGCCAGCGTGTTCTGGGAGGTCGTGGACTTTCCGATGCCGCCTTTACCGTAAAAAGCAATCTGACGCATAGTGTTCTCCTCCTGGTTGTCCGGAATCTGCCTTGGGCAATCTCCGGAATGAAAAAAGCCGAACGAAGGCAGTCCCTCATTCGGCTTCAGCGCCTGGCCGGTATACGATTCCTCGGCCCCATCT
>JAKARS010000004.1:86019-93002 GCA_021828375.1 Nitrospirota bacterium | reverse complement strand
TTCCAGGATCGGGGCCGGATCGGCCCGACAGAAAGAGGGAGCCATCAGGAAAGACAATCCGGCAAGGAAGGCGAAAAGAGCGGTCTGCGCCCTTCCCCGGGAGCATGGAATCACGCGAAACTCCTGAAATAAGGGAAAATCGAAAGAGAAAGAAGGAAGAAAAACTTACGAAAGGCTCAGGAGATCTCGGGCAATGGACAGGGCCGAAGGGGAGATCTTTTCTCCACCCAGCATCCGGGCGATCTCCCGAACCCGCTCCTCCCCTTCGACGAAAAACGCCCGGGAGGTTGTATCATCCTTATCCGAGAGCTTCTCCACGAGAATGTGATGATCGCCCTTCCGGGCCACCTGATGAAGATGGGTAATGGAGATGACCTGTCGGGTCTGTCCGATTTCCCGAAGAAGGTCTCCTAAAACCTCGCCCACCTCCCCGCCGATTCCAGAGTCGATCTCATCAAAGATGAGGGTCGGGACAGGATCCTTGTCGGCCAGCGTCCGGGTAATCGCCAACAAGACCCGGGAGGTCTCCCCTCCGGAAGCCACCTGACCCAGGGGCTTTTCTGGCATGCCCGGATTGGCGGAAAACAGAAACTCCACCTGCTCAGGGCCGTAGGCTCCTCCGAGATCTCCCTCGTAGGGGACCATCGAAACGGTGAAGGAAGGATGATCGATCCTGAGTCGCCGCAAGGACTCCTTCACCGCCTCAGAAAAGGCTCCGGCCGTCTTTTTGCGCCTCGCCGAAAGTTCGTTGCCGACCTCCTGCAACTGTTTATGGAGACGGGAGATCTCTTGGTCAAAGGCCTCAAGCTCCCGATCAACCTCGTCTGGATCTCCTCCCCCCGACTCCTCGAGGACGTTCACCAGCTCCTCCGGACGGACATGATATTTTTGGGCCAAGCGGCGATAGAGGGAAAAACGGCTCTCCAGTGTCTCAAGCTGGCCGGGATCAAGCTCAAGCCCCTCCTGATAGTGCCGGAGTTCCCCTGCCAAGTCCTTGAGAATCTCCCGGGCCTCTCCCAATCGCTCCTGGAAAATCTGGGCCGCCGGATCGAATCCCAGAATATGATCAATCTCGCCAGAAATGCGACCGATGTGGACAAGGACGCTTTCCTCATCCTCGCTGAGCATCTGGTAGGCCCGTCCCGAAGACTGAAGGATCTCCTGAAGGTTCAATTGGGCGGACAAGGTCGCAGAGAGCTCCTCGAACTCTCCCGGCCGCCCGGAGAGCAAGTGTGCGTCTTCTTGACGTTCCCTGAGCTCCGAGAGGGAGCGGTCGAGATTGGCCTTGCGTTCAAGAATCTCCAACCGCTCCCGGCGCTTTGCCAGAATCTCCCGGCGCAGGCGTTCATAGTCTGACGCCAAGGAGGATGTTCCGGCATACTCATCGAGAAACTGACGATGATTTTCCCCGCCACTCATCCGAAGGCTTTCCCCCTGTCCGACAAGGTCAAACAGCAGGAGAACCAGTGAAGAAAGCTGGGAGGTGGAGACCGCGTGCCCGTTGACTGTCTGACGAAGGCGACCGTGGGGAGAGATGAGGCGCCGGATCACAATATCGTCATCCGGAGTGAGAATCTCTGAAAGAGCGTCGGGGATGGGTGAGGAAAGAGGGGTAAAAAAAGCTTCGACAACGGCCTCGGAGCTTCCGGGACGAACAGAAAGGTTCCGGGGCTTTTGCCCCGCAATAAGGGAAAGGGCATCGACAAGAAGGGACTTCCCGGCACCGGTTTCACCCGTGATAACGGTCAGCCCCCCGTCGAATGAAAGAGAGATCTCGTGGATGGTGGCAAAAGAAGCCACCCGAAGGTGGGAAAGCACCCGGTCAGGCCGCCAGGATTTCTTCGATCTTGTCCTTGAAGGTCTTCTTGCTCTGGGCGCCCACCAGCTTGCTGACGATTTTCCCGTCCTTGAAGAAAATCAGGGTTGGAATCCCCATCACCTGGTAGCGAACCGCAATCTCCTGGTTGTCATCGGTGTTGAGCTTCAGGAAGGAGACGCGTCCCTTGTACTCCTCGGCCAGCTCATCGACCACGGGAGCCACCATCCGGCAAGGACCGCACCAGGGGGCCCAAAAGTCGACCATGACAAGGCCTTTCGACTCGAGGACCTTCTTGTCCCATTCTGCAGTGGTGATTTCCGCGACATTTGCACTCATAAAAGACTCCTTCTTTTAGGTTTTGAGAGCCAAACAGATCCCTGTCGACGAACTTCACGGAGCTTCAGTCGACCGACATCCCTCGGGTTCTTGTATCTTTTCATTCTACACGATCCGTGTTCCCAAGGGAAAGACAGGCGAGCCATGGAAATGCGGCACCTTCTTCCGGAAAGATTTACAGGAAAAAAAAAGGGGGGCCGGAGCCCCCCTTTCGTTTCGGAGACGATCTTAGTACATGTCGCCCATACCGCCGGCGCCGGGCATTGCCGGACCCTTGGCTTCTTTCTCGGGGATGTCGCAGATCATCACCTCGGTGGTCAGAAGCAGACCAGACACGGAGGCCGCGTTCTGGAGCGCGCTCCGGGTCACCTTGGTCGGATCGATAATTCCGGCCTGAATCATGTCCACGTAGGTCTCAGTGGCGGCATCAAAGCCCATGGAGCCTTTCTCCGAACGAACCTTCTGGAGAACCACCGAGCCTTCGAGGCCCGCATTGTGAGAGATCTGGCGAAGCGGCTCTTCGAGCGCCCGCTTGATGATGTTGACACCGATCTTCTGGTCGCCTTCGGCTTTGAGGTGATCGAGAACGGCCGAAGAACGGAGAAGGGCGACGCCTCCGCCGGGAACGATTCCTTCCTCGACAGCGGCCTTGGTGGCGTGGAGGGCATCCTCGACGCGCGCCTTCTTTTCCTTCATTTCGGTTTCAGTGGCAGCGCCCACATTGATCACGGCGACTCCGCCGACGATCTTCGCAAGCCGCTCCTGAAGCTTCTCCCGATCATAATCGGACGTCGACTCTTCGATCTGGGCCTTGATCTGCTTCACCCGGGCCTGGATCTTCGCATGCTCGCCCGCCCCTTCGACGATCGTGGTGTTATCTTTGTCAATGGAAACGCGCTTGGCCCGTCCGAGGTCGGAGAGCTTCACGTTCTCCAGCTTGAGACCGAGATCCTCGGCAATCATCGTCCCGCTGGTAAGCACGGCGATGTCTTCGAGCATGGCCTTTCTCCGGTCACCGAAACCAGGAGCCTTCACGGCCGCCACATTCAGGGTGCCGCGAAGCTTGTTGACCACGAGTGTCGCCAAGGCTTCACCTTCAACCTCTTCGGCGATGATGAGCAGGGGACGGCCCATCTTGGCAATCTGCTCGAGAATCGGGAGAAGGTCCTTCATGTTGCTGATCTTCTTTTCGTGGATCAGGATGTAGGGATTGTCCAAAACAACCTCCATCCGCTCCTGATCGGTCACGAAATAGGGAGAGACATATCCACGATCGAACTGCATTCCTTCGACCACATCAAGAGAGGTCGACATGCTCTTGGCCTCTTCCACGGTGATCACCCCGTCCTTGCCAACCTTATCCATGGCATCGGCAATGAGACGGCCGATCTCAGCATCATTATTCGCCGAGATCGTGGCAATCTGGGCAATCTCCTTCTTGTCCTGACAGGGCTTGCTCAGCTTCTTGAGCTCCTCGATCACGGCCGTGACGGCAAGATCGATTCCGCGCTTGATGTCCATCGAATTGGCACCGGCGGTCACATTCTTCACCCCCTCACGGTAGATCGCGTGAGCAAGGACAGTGGCGGTGGTGGTTCCGTCTCCGGCGATGTCGCTGGTCTTCGAAGCCACTTCCTTCACCAGCTGGGCGCCCATGTTCTCATAGGGATCCTTGAGCTCGACCTCTTTGGCCACGGTCACACCATCCTTGGTGATGGTCGGGGCACCGAACTTCTTGTCGATGACCGCATTGCGTCCCTTGGGGCCAAGCGTGACCTTCACGGCGTCGGCCAGAGCCGTCACGCCACGAAGAACAGCACTCCGGGCCTCGTCACTGTAAACCATTTGTTTAGCCATATGTCGATCCTCCTGATTGATAGTCAAAAAATGAATCCAATTTTATCGCCCGCCTCTTGGCGGGAAAGGCCTACTTGGAAAAGACGCCGAGGATGTCCTCTTCCCGAAGGATAAGGTAGTCGGTGCCTTCCATGGTGATCTTGGAGCCGGAATACTTGTCGAAGAGGATGGTATCGCCCTTCTTCAGAGACTTGACGTCGTCACCGATCTCCTCCACCTTGCCCTTCTGAGGCTTTTCCTTGGCGGCATCGGGGATGTAGAGGCCTCCCTGAGTCTTTTCGACCTCCTCGGCATAACTCACAAAAACGCGATCCTTCAACGGTTTAAACTTCATTCAAACCTCCCTCGTGTTTGGGGTTGTTCATCAGTTTTAGCACTCGCATGACCTGAGTGATAAAAGCATACCAGAGGGAAAGAGGGTTGGCAAGCCCCTATCGAGAGTGCTAACAGCCACAACGTGACGGAAGGGAAAAATCCTTGAACGACAACGAGGAAAAACGGGCCGGGATGAACCGGCCCGGAGGGATGGGTCGGGATTACCGTTCGATCCGCTTTTTGAGGAGAGAGACCGCCGCAACCAGCTGGGTATCCTTCTTGCCTGACGGAATCGGATAAAGAAGATGCTTCTGGATATTTCCCGGGGGAATCACGATCCGTTGCTCTTTCCCGTCAGGGTTCAGGAAGTGATGCTTGAGGTCGACCTCCCGGGGAACCTCAATGGAGCGGGCTCCCTTGGGAATGAACTCCTTGACGATAAGGTCGGGAGTGATGCCGTAATCCTGGATGGAGCGACCGGAGGGGGTAAAGTATCGGGCCGTGGTCAGGCGAAGGGCCGAACCGTCAAACAGCGGGAGAATGGTCTGCACCGATCCCTTGCCGAAGGTCTGCGTTCCAAGGATTGTGGCGCGATGGTAGTCCTGCAGGGCACCGGAGACAATCTCTGCCGCGGATGCCGTTTCCGTGTTGACAAGAATCACGATGGGAATCTGCGGGAAGCCATTTCCCCCATGGGAGCGAAAAGCTCGGGCCTGACGCCGCCCCTTCATGGAGACGACCGTCTTGCCATCGGGGATGAAGAGAGACGATACATCCACCGCACTGGTGAGAAGGCCACCCGGATTGTTCCTGAGATCGATCACCAGTCCGCGCATTCCCCGGCGATCAAGTTTTTTCAGGGCCGCATCAAGATCCCGTCCCGTATTCTCGGAAAACTCCCGAATGAGCACATAGCCGATATGGTCAGGCATCATATGGAACTTCACGGTATGAATCTTGATGATCTCCCGGACAAGGTCAAAGTTTTTCGCCTGAAAAACTCCCTTGCGGTAGATCGTCAGAACCACATGGGTCCCTGGCTTGCCGCGCATCTTTCGAACGGCCTTGGCCAGACCCAGGGTTGCCGTTCCGACTCCATTCACCCGGATGATCTCATCACCGCTCTTGATTCCCGCATTGAAGGCCGGAGACCCGTTAATGGGGGCCTGGACAAGAATATGGTTTCCGGAGGTTGTGATCTTGATTCCCACGCCCCCAAAACGTCCCTGGGTATTGATCTCGAGGTCATGATACTCCTGGGGAGTCATGTACTCGGAATGGGGGTCAAGTGAAGCCACCATCCCCCGGATGGCACTGTCGAGAACAGGGCGGGCAGGAATGCGGTCCACATAGTCGTTCTGGATCAGAGCATAGACCATGGAAAAGATCTTGAGGCTTTTATCGGTTCCCCCGTCGGCAAGAACAGCATGGCCCACTCCCCCGGCGAGAATCCCCACAAGAAGAAGAAGTATGACATTTCCTGTCTTCATCAGAATTTTCCAGCCACTACGTTTTGGACCCTTCATAAATTCAAAAAGACGCATCAATAATCCTCAATCCCAATCCCGGCATCTCCGGACAAGTTCCAGCCTCTGACACTATCCCCTCCACACGTGCCCGAGTAGTAAGATTATCATTCATTTTTGCGCATTACAAGCAAAAATCAAAGAAAAATCCTTCGCCAGCATTGAAAAAGGAAGGGAATTCCTCGCAAGATCTTCAACGTCTCTCTAGTGCGCCAGAAAACGCATCGGGCTCATCGGGTGCCCACGATGGGTCACGCCAAAGAAAAGTGTCGATTTTCCTTTGGTCCCCCCCCGCCCCACCGTCCCGAGGATCCGCCCTGCCGATACGTGCTCCCCCTCACGCGCATAAAGCCTGTCGAGGTGGCCATAGAGCGTATAGAGATGGTTGCCATGGGAGAGAATGATTAATCGACCATATCCCGTGTAGGATCGGGCAAAAAGAACCTTTCCCGACCAAGCCGCCCTGACCTTCTCTCCGATGGAGGCGGCAATGTCGATGCCGTCATGAAACGTTCCAAACGGCTCAATGATTTTCCCTCGCAGCGGCCAAAGGAAGTGACTTCTTCCCAAAACCGGGGGATTTCGATAGATCTCCCGTCGGCCCTCTCGCCTTCTCCTTTTCTCAAGACGAACAATGAGCTCCATGAGTTTCTTGCGACGGCGGAGTATCGACTTGTTGTCCGCGTGGATGGATCCTTCCTGTTTCTTGAGTTGCGCGATCTCCGTTTTTATGTGTTCCATCTTTGTGGTCAGTCCCGCCTCCTCCGCCTGCTGCCGCTTGAGAAGAGAAACCTCCCTCTTCTCAAGATCTTTCAGCTGGCTTCGGCTGCCTTTCAGATGATGCTCCTTGTGACGATATCCATGCACAAGAGAGGAAAGATGCTGGGACTGATCGGAGAGCACATAGGAGTGGACAACGCTTTCCGGAACAATGTCTACGCCGTCCATCCGGGAGAGGGCCTGCTCGGCCTTTCGGGAGAGGAGAACGCTCTCAAGGGAGCCTTTCTCCCGGAGATCCGCATCGACAATTGTGTCAAGCCTGTCAATGGCATGCTGGACCCTCCGAATGGCCTGCTTGTCGCGAATCTCCCGTATCTGGAGACGTTCGATCTTCAGGTGAAACTCTTCGG
>JAKARS010000004.1:0-85919 GCA_021828375.1 Nitrospirota bacterium | reverse complement strand
TTCTCCCGGAGATCCGCATCGACAATTGTGTCAAGCCTGTCAATGGCATGCTGGACCCTCCGAATGGCCTGCTTGTCGCGAATCTCCCGTATCTGGAGACGTTCGATCTTCAGGTGAAACTCTTCGGCCCGAACCTTGAGGGAGAGAATCTTTTTTTTGAGTTTATGACGACGTCCCCGGACCAAGATGATCCGGTGCTTGTTTTCAAGGAGGCGTTTTTTGAGCGCGTTCATCTCTTTTTGTCGTTTTTCAAGCTGGCGATCAATGGAGGTTTCATCCGCGAGGGACAAAGATGTCGAGTGAAAAAACGTGAGAGAGCAAAAAAGAAAAAAGATGAGCACCCTCAACGTTCGGCTTGAATCCATCCATTGACGGGGAGACAAAGAAGATTCACCGGGAGATCCCGTCTTCACCGAGAAGAGTCTCCGTGGCTTTGCGGCCTAGAAGAGAAGGGTGCAGCGATGACTCCCCCCCCCAAGCCTCCGAGCAGCGAGCCCATAATGAGCAGGAGCCACAATCGTCCCCCGAAAGGGATTGGAAGCGGAAGAGCCGTTAAGGGAGAGAAGGGTTCGGGAAAAAGAACATTTTTGAGGGACCAGGCGAACAAAAGAACGATGAGGGAGGAGGTGCCTCCCATAAGGACAGAAGAAAAGACTCTCTGGAAAAAGGACGGTGGCGTCCGACGTCGAGGAGTCGATTCGATCTCAGGACGCGAAGGGTCCGACCGAAAGGTCCCGGTCCGAGGGAAGGCTTCTGCCCCCTCTCCCGAACGGGAGAGATGGCCAAGACGGGCGACAAGGGGGGCTCCCAGCACACCCCAATAGAGGGAGAGGGAGAAGGCCGCCAAGAAAAGGACAAGAAGCAATCCTTTTCGAAGCTGGAAAGAAAGAGACATGAGGGAGTCCACCCGTGAGATCCAGTCCGGACTGTAGACAATGTCCTGAATCCTGGCGTCATTATGGACAACCTGGGAGATGGAGCGCACCATTTCGGAGAGACTCACGGGAGTCCCGTCAGGGGCTTTTCCTGGGACTAGCAAGACAGAGAGTACGCGTTGTCGCGTCCGACGTTCTGTCGGTCCTTGACCGGATTGAATCGGCATGGGAGAGACATTTCCCGCGCCCACAATCTTTTCAAGGGTCACTTGAAGTCCCGATGCCTCCTTCTTCGGAGGAGGCCGATCAAAGACAATCAGGAGATGGGCCGAGGATGCGTCCCGGATTCGCATGGCGTCAAGAATCGTATAGGTCGAAAATGTCCAAAAAATCGACAGAAGGAGAAACGAGGAAAAAAGGAGATGGGCAAGGACGAAAGAAAGGGATCGAAAAGGGGTCGGATCGGAGACACTCTCCGGGAGACCGACTGAGAAGGAGTCGGCCTCCCCCTCAACGCTGGACATCTTATGGGATGGATCAGAATTCATAGGGATTTTGCCTGTGTCAGTAACTTCCGGCAAAAGAGGGGCCGGTGGTGGGGAGAGAGTCCAAGGCGGAGAATGGCATTTCGGTGCTCCTCCGTGCCGTATCCCTTATGCTTTGCAAAGCCGTATCCCGGAAAGAGCGCATCAAGCTTTTCCATGTAGGAATCCCGGGCAACCTTGGCCACAATCGATGCGGCTGCAACGGAGAGAACGGTTCGGTCACCGCCCACAACGGTCCGCTGCTGGCTCTCCACACCCGGAATTTTGTCCCGCCCATCAACGGCCACGCAAAGCCGGGGGTCTTTCATCAAGGAAGGCGGGAGTTGCCGCAATGCCCGATTCATGGCCAAAAATGTTGCCTGGCGAACATTCAGTTCATTGACCTCATCAACACTGGACCATCCGAGCGTCACATGAGCGGCCTCGAGATGGATCAGACGGGAAAGCTCATCACGTCTGTCTGGAGAGAGGCTCTTTGAATCGGCAATCCCCCACGAAGAGAGACGGGAAACCGGTGGAAAGAAAACCACACATGCTGCCACAACGGGGCCCGCAAGAGGGCCTCGCCCCACTTCATCCACTCCCACAACAAGAGCCCGCGTCCCCCCAGGAGACAGGAGAGAATCCTCCCAGGAGCCATCGGGAAAGGGAGGAGAATGGAGAGAGCTATTCCTCGTTCTTGACCTCTTTGAGGCGTGCAGCCTTTCCCTTCTTGTCCCGAAGGAAATAGAGCTTGGCGCGGCGAACACGACCCGAACGAACACGGTCAACCTTGATCACCTGGGGAGAGTGCAGGGGGAAGGTTCTCTCCACTCCCACACCAAAGGAAATCTTGCGCACGGTCATCATGGAGCGGGTCCCGCCCCCACGAAGTCCAATCACTACACCCTCAAAAACCTGAATGCGCTCCTTTTCCCCTTCAACGACCTTGCTGTGCACCTTAACAGTGTCGCCAACACTGACCTGAGGGGTGGTTTCCTTCATGAATAGTTGTTCGATCTGGTCAAGAACCTGCATCATACACCTCGTTTTCGCCATCCAAGATGACGTGGTTAAACGGAAATCCCCGACTGGGCCTCTCCGAGGTCGGGACGAACTTCCTGTTGTTTTTTCCGGGCGAGAGCCTCCCGGAATGATTTGATGGCCTCATGGTTTCCCGACAGAAGTACGGGAGGAACCTCCCGTCCCCGAAAGACCCGGGGGCGGGTATATTGTGGAAAGTCGAACGATCCGTTAGAAAATGTCTCGTTCTGCGGAGAGTCTGCATTGGACAGGACTCCCGGAATGAGCCGCACCACCGCATCGACCATGAGGGAGAAGGGCAACTCCCCCCCCGAGAGGACATAGTCGCCACATGACCATTCTTCAAAGGGATAACTGTCGAGAATCCTTTGGTCAACCCCTTCATAATGACCGCAAAGAAAAATCATCGGCCGAGGATCTTCCGCCCAAATCTTTGCCACCGGCTGGACAAAGACCCGTCCCTGCGGGGAGGGATAAATAAGGCGCGGAAGCTTCCCGTCCGAAAGGGTTTCCAGTTCGGATATCGCCACATCCAGCGCGGCTGAAATCGGCTCGGGCTTCAGGACCATGCCGCCGCCGCCCCCGAATGGATAGTCATCAACGGAATGGTAGGATCCGATGCCAAATGAGCGCAGATCCCAAACATGATACTCTACAAGACCTTTTTGTCGAGCCCTGTCAGGGATGCTGGTGCCGAGCACGCTCTTCAGCATCTCGGGAAAAAGGGTGATCACCCCGATGTGCCGACAATGCTCCAACGGACGAAGACCTCCCTGTTCCCCCTGTCGACTTTGGGAACGAGCTCCAGGACAAAGGGACAGAGCACTTCCTGACCTGTTGCTGTTTCTATCGCGAGAAGATCCTGTCCTGGCCTGTCATAGTAGCCGCTGATGAGACCGACCGTCTGCTCGCTGTCGCAATCCCGAACGATAAATCCAATAAGATCGTCGAGTCTTTCGGTCTCTGGATCATCAGGGACCCAGTCGTCCTCTCCCTCCCAGAAGATCTCCCACCCTACGATTTCGCGAAGAGACTCCGGAGAGTCGAAACCTTTCCATTTGACCAGAAGAGATCCCGACTTGTCCACCGCGTCTTCAAGAAGAAGCGAGCGACTCCGGAAGGTTTGGGCCCCACCTCTGGCAGGAGTTCTCAAGAGAAAGGTCTGACCGACATCCCCATAGAACCGATCGGGGTTGTCCGAGAGAAGATGAACGCGTCCATAGCCGACAACCCCAAAGGATCGACCCATCCGACCCACAAGAAGGGGAGCCCCCTTGGAGTGTTCCTCTCTCAGAATCGTTGTGTCTCCCCTAGGATTTGGACGCGGCTCTCTTGATCAGACGGGCCACGGTATCCGTGGGAACGGCTCCCTTGGAAACCCAGCTGTCGACCTTTTCCTGATTAATGCGTAGCTCGCCTTCGGACTGTTGGGGAGCGTAGGTTCCCACCACCTCGATAAACCGTCCATCCCGAGGCATACGGGAATCGGCAACGACAATCCTGTAAACCGGCATCTTCCTGCGACCATGCCGGGCGAGTCTGATATGAACAGCCATGATTTCTCCTTACATTTCTCCCGATCCTGGAATCAGGAGCCTGTTGTGATTGTCAAAACGGAAACATCGACCTTAGTGATCGGCTTCCTTTTGTCTTGAGGGCCGTCTTCATCATTCGACGGGCCTGGTCGAACTGGCGCAGAAGCTGGTTGACCTGCTGCACACTTGTTCCTGACCCTTGCGCAATTCTTTTTCTGCGATTTCCATCAATGAGATCCGGATTGGCACGTTCCTTCTTCGTCATCGAAAAGATCATCGCCTCGACACGCTTAAGCTCTGTCTCCATGACGCTCATGTCGATTTTCGCTTTTAGCGATGCGGCGCCGGGGATCATCCCCATCAGGTCGTCGATGGAACCGATCTTCTTCATGCTCTGGATTTGCTGCAGGAAGTCATCTAGATCCATCTTGCTCTTGCCCATCTTGCGGGCAAGCGCTTCGGCCTCGTCCTGGGAGACAACATTCTTGGCCTTCTCAAGGAGGGTCTGGATATCCCCCATTCCGATGATCCGAGAGGCCATGCGGTCAGGGAAAAAGGCCTCAAGGCGATCGAGCTTCTCTCCCATCCCGACAAACTTGATCGGTTTCTTGAGGACCTGTCGGATCGAGAGAACCGCACCGCCACGGGTATCGCCATCAAGCTTGGTGAAGACCACACCATCGACCCCGATTTCCTCATCGAAGGTCTTGGCAACGCCCACCGCCTCCTGCCCTTGCATGGCATCCACCACCAAGAGGCATTCCTTGGGAGAATAGAGGCGACGAAGTTCCTTGAGCTCTCCCATCAGGGCCGAGTCAACAGTGAGACGCCCTGCGGTATCCACAATCACGACTTCATACATTCCCTCAATCACACGACGCTTCACGAGGGGGTAGAGATCGGAAGGGCGGGTGGTCCCGTCAGGAGGAAGCAAAACGGGAACGCCAATCTGTTCGCCCAGAACCTTGAGCTGATCGATGGCCGCCAGACGGGCCAGGTCGCTCGCCACAAGAAGAACACGCCGGTTCTGTCCCTTAAAGTGCAAGGCCAGCTTTGCCGCGGTGGTCGTCTTTCCGGACCCCTGAAGTCCCATCATGAAGATGATTGTCGGCGGCTTTGAGGCAAGGGCGATGGTCGCACGGTGGTCCCCCAGAATATGAACCATCTCCTGGTAGACCTCGGCAATGACCTGCTGGGCTCCCGTCAGTCCTGACTTCTGAGCCTGTCCCACAAGCCTTGAGGAAAGGGCCTCCGTAAAAGACTTGACGACATCGAGGCTCACATCCGCCTCGAGGAGTGCCACCCGAATTTCTTCGAGGGTCTCCCCCACAAGCTGCTCTGTCAGCCCGCCACGCCCGGTAAGCTTCTTGAAGATTCCTTCAAGACGGCCTGTCAGACTTTCAAACATGGGGCATTACTCAGTCGGCTTGGATTTGAGCATTGCCTTCAGAATGCGGCTCTGCTTGAAGTAGGGAACCTTCTTCGAGCCGACAACCACCGAGGTTCCGGTCCGGGGGTTCCGCGCCTTCCGCTCCGACCGTGTCCTCACACGAAGAACACCGAAGTCGCGAAGCTCAACCGTATCCCCTTCGCGCAATCCTTCCTTCATCGACTCGAGGAAGAGATCAATCATGATGCGTGCATCTTCCCGACGAATTCCGGGAAACTGTCTGGCCAGTTTTTGCACAAGCTCACCTTTGGTCATGGATTCCCAACACTCCTTCCCTACCGCTTGAGAATGGATAAATGCTATCGGACCCCGGAAAACTCCGGCATGACAGACCAAAATCCGAAGGATTCCTTCCCGAGTGTTTCCCAGAGATGTCCGACCTGGGAAGACACCATCTTGTCTAAAAAGCTTTTTTCCGGAAAGCGCCGAACCACCGGCTTCCCAGAGATATGGGCCATTTTGGCGGCCTCATCAAGAGCATCGTTGTAGTCACCCAAAGAATCGACGAGATGGTTTCCAATGGCTGAGGCACCGGTAAAGACACGGCCATCCGCCAATGGTTCAATCGCCGAGACCTGAAGATGGCGGCCCTTGGCGACGTCCCGAATGAACTGGCGATGCATTTCATCCAGAACAGATTGAAGATAGGCCTTCTCTTCCGGCGTCATCGGACGAAAGGGAGAGCCGGCATCCTTGAGGGAGCCACTCTTCATGACCTCGCTTTGGACACCAATCTTTTTCATCAGATCTTCAAACTGGGCCAATTCCATAATGACCCCGATACTTCCCGTCAAAGAGCCGGGAGAGGCAATAATACGATCACAGGCAGAAGCGATATAATAGGCACCGGACGCACCCACCGTTCCGATCGATGCAATGACGGGCTTTCCTGACTTCCTCGCCTTCATCACTTCTTCATAAATATCCTGAGAGGGCACGACGGCTCCTCCTGGACTGTCAATCCGGAGAAGAATGGCCTTGACCCTCGGATCGCGCGCCAAGGCGCGGATCTGTCGGATGGGCTTTCGTGAGGAAAGAATGACGCCCGAGATGCGAACAACTCCAATCTCGGCCCCTCCCACGAGGGGAACGGAACGGCTAAAAAAGGCCGCACCTCTTCCCAAAACGAAAAGGACACCCAAGACAACCACAATAACAAAAAAAGCCCTAAAAATCTTCTTGAAGAGCATCCCATATCCCAAGGAAAAAAGAGAGAGAGGGAAGTCTCCTTCCCTCTCCGGACAACTCGCTCGCAACCCGTTTCCCTTCCGTAGAATGAAACCGGAAGTTCGGGCTGCAGGCCAGGACGATCAGGATCTCAGGGGGTTAAGCCCCCTCATCCGCTCCTTTGACCGACAGGCCAATCTTTCGCTCGCCCTTGTCGACCTTGACGATACGGACCTGAAGTTCGGTTCCGACCGGGAAGAGCTGGTCTAGCCGCTCTCCGTTGGGCAAGTCGACCTCGCTGACATGAACAAGGCCCTCAACCCCCTCGGCGATTTCCACGAAGAAGCCAAAATCCATGACCTTTGTTACCTTGCCCTTCATGGACTGACCGACCTGGAAGCGCTCGGGAATATCTGTCTCCCAAGGATCGGACGCCATCTGCTTGTACCCCAGGGAAAGGCGCTGACGCTCCTTTTCAATCTTCAGGACAATGGCCTCAACCTTCTGTCCCTTCTTGAACATTTCGGAGGGGTGGCGAACATGACGGGTCCAGGAAAGATCCGAAATATGAATCAATCCGTCAATTCCTTCGTCCAGACCGACAAAGACGCCAAAGTCGGTAAGGCTCTTGACCTTTCCGGAGACGATCGTCCCGATCGGGTAGCGATCCTCAACGAGATCCCAGGGATTGGGGCCAAGCTGCTTGAGACCGAGGGAAATCTTCCGGTTCTTTTCGTCGATCTTCAGAACCTTTGCTTCGACGGTATCCCCGACGGCCATGATCTTGCTCGGATGCTTGACCTCATGGTTCCAGCTCATCTCCGTGATGTGCATGAGGCCTTCGACTCCCGGCTCAATTTCCAGGAAGGCACCGTAATCCGTGATCGACACCACCTTCGCCGGAACCTTCGAACCTTCGGGATAACGGGAGGCCACCGTGCTCCACGGATCACTCTTGAGCTGCTTGAGACCAAGGGAAACGCGACCTGTCTCCTTGTCATGCTTCAACACCATCACATTGATCTTGTCACCAACGGCCATCAGGTTCTGAGGGCTCGAGACCCGCCCCCATGACATATCGGTGATATGAAGAAGCCCGTCAACACCGCCGAGATCGATGAAGGCCCCGTAGTCGGTAATGTTCTTGACAATTCCTTCAAGAACTTCGCCCTCCTTCAGGGATTCCATGGTCAGCTTCTTCCGCCGGTCGCGCCACTCTTCAAGAAGAACACGCCGAGAGACAATGATGTTTCCCCGCTTCTTGTTCATCTTGATAATGCGGACCTGGATGGGCTGCCCCACAAGGCGATCCATGTCCCGAACCGGACGAAGGTCGATCTGGGAGCCGGGGAGGAAGGCTTTGAGGCCGATGTCGACCGTCATGCCGCCCTTGATCCGGCTGATAACCTTTCCTTCGAGGACCTCACCCTTTTCCGACAGGGCTTCGAGGGAATCCCATACCTTCATCCTGTCAGCCTTTTCCTTGGAGAGAACGAGGTTGCCCATGGCATCCTCTCTCTCTTCGAGATAGACGCTGATGCGATCTCCCGGTTTCAGGCTCGCCGCTTCCTCATCAGAAAATTCGGACTTGGCAATGTGGCCCTCCGACTTGTAGCCGATATCGACGACAACTTCGGTGGGGAGCACGGCGATGACCGTCCCATCCACAACGGCCCCTTCCTCAAAATTCTGAAGGGTTTCCGAGTAGAGGCGGTCCATCTCGTCGCGACCGAGATTCTCATCCTGGTCCACGACAGCTTCTTCTTTAAGATTGTTTTGGTTTGAAAGTGACATGCGAGTAGATCCTCCTGTTGCCAACACCGCTTTCCTACGGTATGGAATCTTTCTATTCTAACGCGAACCCGACCGAAAGAAAAGTCTTTTCCCTCCGACATCAATCTTCCCAGGGGAGCCCTCTCCCGGAAATCTCAATGAGGACCTGTCAACGGGAGCTTTTGCCTCTTTGACGTGGAGCTGGTCCCATGAGCTCCCCCACCCAGGACCCTTTCGGGGTGAGCCAGCAAGGATCGAAGGGTGCGGGCCAGTGCCGGGGAAGGATGGAGGGCCAGTGCCGACAGAAAGTTTTTTCTGGAATCGGCCAATTCTCCAATCCGGTAGTGGACGATCCCCAAGTAGGTCAAGATGAGCGGATTCTCCGGGTGACGTTCCTGTGCCTCGTGAAGATAGATGTGGGCCTCCTGGTAGTCTCCCCGGTCAATATCGAGCTTTCCCATGAGGGTTCGGAACCCCCCAGGCCAATGATCCCGAGAAACGATCCTCGAGGCGTAGCCATAGGCAGACCCGATTTCTCCCAAGGTGAGGTCGATTCTTGCGAGATTCAAAAGGATGCGGGGATTGTCGGGGCTTTTGATAAGGGCTTGCCGAAGAAGTGCCTCCGCCTCCCTTTTCTTCCCGCTTCTTCCCAGAGCCACCGCCAGGTTGTTCATAAGCGCCACATCGTCGGGAGAGCGGACGAGCGCTTCTCGATCCAGGCGAACGGCCTTTGCCACGTCTCCGGAGAGGAGGGCTTGATGGGCCTCCGCGGACAGGAGCCGGGAAGAGGGAGCTCCGGATGTCCCGGCACAGGAGGCCACAAGGAGTCCCGGCAAAAAACATGCCCCAGAAATCCTTGCCAGTTTCAGGACTTTCACCAAAACACCCCTTCCTGCTACGATGTTTTCATTCATGACCCCATCCCGAGGATTGATCATCATGCCCCCCGTCACCGGCCCACGCAACACACGCCCCTGGGAACCTCTGGCTCAAGGAGCCTACCGTCTCCGCATCCTCCTGCTGGCCATTCCCTTTGTCCTTGCCATGGTGGAAAACGCCCGCCACCCCTTCCCGTTGTGGTCATTTTTCCATGACCTTTGGGGGGCCGGGAGACCCATCTTTCCCTTGGAACGAAAGCTGCTCATGCTCCCGCCACTGTGTCTCTATGCCGGAGGACTTTTCCTGCGCCTCTCGGCTTCGTCCATCCTCGGAACACGATCCGTCTGGAGCCGGGCACCAGAAGCCCCGGAACTTCATGTCGAGGGGCTTTATGGGGTCGTCCGCCACCCCATCTACCTCGGGTCGGCCGCAATGGTTCTCGCCCTTTCTCTCGTCTCCTCACCTCAAGGGGCCCTGCTTCTTCTGGGCATCGACATTCCCCTCCTTTTCTTCTTTTCCCTGATCGAAGAGAGAGAGGTCATGGCCTTCCACCCTGAGTATGGGGACTATCGCGAACGGGTGCCCGGATTTCTTCCTCGCCTCCCCATTCCCCCCGGAACCCTTATTGTCTTATGGAAGGCTCTGTACCAAAATCATGGGCAGGCGCTCCGGGCTGAAGCCCTTAACGTGGCACTTTTGGGTGGATTCATTGCGTTTTGGGCCACCCCGAACCTTCACTTTTTCTGGGGAGGGGCGCTTTTCGGCCTTCTGGGGGCACTTTCGGCTCCCGTCTGGTGGAAAACCTCCGGAGGAACTGATCCATGAAACGTTTCGTCACCTTCACCTCGGATTTCGGCACAAGAGACTCCTATGTGGCCGGCGTCAAACTCAGGATTCTGTCCGGAGCCCCCCATTGTGAGGTGATCGATGTCACCCATGAGATTCCGTCCTTTTCACCGGCGTTGGCCCTCCCCTCCCTAGTCGACATCATGCGAGTCTCTCCCCCGGGAACCATCCATCTCTGTGTGGTGGATCCGGGAGTGGGGAGCACCAGGCGGGCACTGGCCGGGGAAGGACAGAACGCTTTCTTCATTCTTCCCGACAACGGATTGCCGTTACTTCTGACCGAGTGGGTTGAAGGCCTGGTCTTCTACCAGATGAACTCTCCCGAGATTTTTGGGGGAGAGGCCACCGCGACATTTCAGGGGAGGGATCTGTTTGCCCCGGCCGTCGTCGCCCTTGCCGCAGGGAAGATGGCGCCAAGGGATATGGGCCCCCGGGTTGAGACGGATTCCCTGACCTCCTGGGCCGATCCGTCCGAGTCGTCCGACGGTCGCCTTCTGGCCTGGAACGTCGACCATTTCGGCAACATTCTTCTCGACTACTATGCCCTTCTCCTCCCAGAAAAAGTGGACATGTCACATGCCGGAACGGCCATTCCCTATGTCAGGAGATATCAGGAGGTCCCGAAAGGATCGCTGGGCTGTCTTGTCAATAGCTCGGGATGGCTGGAAATCTTCTGTCGGGAAGGAAATGCCTCGAAAAAAACCGGAATGGGAATCGGCCACCTCATCGCGGCAAGGATCGAGGGGGGATCCGGTCGCCGGCTGCTGTCGACAGGACTGAAACCACCTGCCTGAATTAGTGGTCTTTTCGCAGCTTGTAAGGAAAATTGTCGTAGTAATAGTCGGGCGGGAGATTCTGCAGAAGATCGGGAATCTGGTCTCCGTCGATCGCCTCCCACGGTCCCTTTAGATCTTCCGAGCGGTACCAGTGATCCTGATAGTACTGATAATAGACCCCATCCCGCATATACAGAGGGCGGCTCGAGGTCAGGAAGATGTAAAGATTGGTCCGTGGCAGAAGAACCGGAGTGGACTGTCCTTCAAATCGGATCGGAGTCGGCTGGTCATCCACCGAAATCGCCGATCCGGAGCCATTGTCCGACGTGCATCCGGTCGTTGCCAGCAAAGAACCGGCAAGGGCAAGAGCAAGGGCCGATCCCTTGACTCCCGTCTTCAACCCGCCTAAAATTTTGCTCGTGTCCACACATCCTCCTTCCTATCTGAAGCCTGTTCTTCTCATCATTGCCCTGCTGATTCTTCTCGGGGCCGGGCTCTATATTGCCTCCAGCGAGCTTCCCGCCTTCAAGCCTTTGGGACCCTGAGATCCCTTCTTCTGTTTGCTGTCCCGCTTTTGCTGACAACTGAGACAAATGCCTTCAATATCGAACCGGTGAACCGTCTCCGCATATCCTTCCCGACGAACCCTCTCGTCAATGGCCGGGGCGATCGGACAGAAGTCGATGTGACGAACCTCTCCGCAGACGCGACAGACGAGGTGGTGATGGTGTCCGGCCATCCCCACGATATACCCATCCTCTCCCTCTTCCCGATGCATCCGCTCGAGGACACCGAGCCGGACAAAGAGGTCGATCGTGCGAAAAAGGGTCGCCCGTCCCAGGTCGGGATGTCGGTCCTCCATCCTTTTTTGCAGATCGGCCACGGAAAAGATGCCGGGAAAGTGGATGAGCTCCTCCACAATGGCAGAACGCTGAGGGGTCAGCCTGACCCCATGATGGGCAATCGTCCGTCGCATCTCTTCAACCGTATACACGAATCTCCTCCTGCGCCTCCGATAGGATAACGGGTCTTTTTTTCACTGGTCGACGAGGAGAAACGAGAAGACCTTGAGCGGGCTCTGAGGATCCAGAAGCTTCTGGATAAAGTCCCCGAGAAAGGTGAATTCATTGACGACCTTTGAGGTGCCGGGAGCCACCGAAAGAATCAGGAGCGGATCGGTACATCCGTTGACGTAATTGCCGATTCCGATACCCTTCTGGCTATCCACGGCCACCGGCGAAAGTGTCCGCAGGAAGCGGTCGAGATCCGGGTGAAAGTAAAACCGGCGATCAATCCTGTTGTTCCAGTCCGTTCCCTTCACCTCCACCGACTGCACATACCCGTTTTCCCGTCCAATGAACCGAACGATGACATCGCGGTAGCGTGAGGGAATCTTCACAACCCGGTTATGCTCGCAATGAATCACATAAGGATGGTCGGCATCGAGGCGGATCGTATACGGAAGCTCGTAGGGAAGCGCCTTCCGGTTGTAAAACGGGTTGATCGCCCGCACGATGATCCCGTTGGGGCTGGCATCCGGAGTGAGACCCGCCGCGTGAAGGGTGGGGTGAGGATGATTGAAGGCACATCCCCCCAGAATTCCGGCAAAAAGAAAGGCCCGGGAAATCCCACCGACAAGGGTCGGCCGGCGAACCCGTTGATCATGTTCCATGAGTCTCCTCCTCTCGGTGCAGTCGCGAAGAATTCCCCGGGGTCCATCGAGCAGAGAGACCCTCCACCCTGGCATAGACAACGGGAACAAGAAATAAGGTGAACACCATCGATGACAACAGGCCTCCGATCACAACGAGGGCCATTGATTCCCTGATCCGTCCTCCGGCTCCAAGACCCGCAGCCATGGGCATCATCCCGAAAACCATGGCAAAGGTCGTCATGGAAATGGGACGAAGACGCGTCCGCGCCGAAATGATGGCCGCCTCTTTCGGGCCCCTTCCAAGACGCCGCTCACGATTCGCGCAGTCCACTAGAAGAATAGCATTCTTTGTCACCAATCCAAACAGAATGATGAGTCCGATGGCCCCCATCATATTGACTGAGATGCCGGAAATCCAGAGAGCCACGACGGAACCGATGACCCCAAAGGGAATGGACACCATGATCACCAGGGGAAGAAGCATGCTCCCGAAAAGAAGGGAGAGGATCAGGAAAACCCCGCCAATGGAAACAAGAATGGCCACCAGGATCTGCCCCTTGGCATCCCGGAGCACATCGGCATTGCCTGCATATCGAAGATGATAGGACGGAGGGAGAGCCGTCCTTGCCCAGCCATTGACCTTGTCCATGGTCTCCCCCAAGGAGAGCGGAGGAAGAATTTCTGCAGAAACAGTCACAGAAGGGCTTTGGTCGTCCCGGTTCTGACGCTCCCCCGAGGACTCGGTCCCGATCGTTGACAGCGAAGACAGGGGAAGGGATCTTCCCGGAGCCACAAAAAAGGGCAGCGCACCAAGCCTTGCCACGGTATCAAGCGCCGACGGGACAAGAGCCACCCGAAAGGGGATCTCTCCGGAGGACGTCTCGACATTCCCGGCGGACTTGCCGTTACTCAGGTCCGAGAGCCATCCCGCCAGACGTCCCGGGGTCAGACCGAATCGAGACATGGCCTCCGGCGTGGGGTGGAGGACCACACGTTCCTCTGCCCCTCCCGACGAACTCCGGGCATCGCGAATGCCGGCATGGGAGGAGAGGAACGCCGCAAGGTCGCGGCCCAGCCTGTCGAGACGACTGGGATCGGGTCCAAGAAGAAAGCACTGGAAGGCGGGGGTTTCGCCTGTTCCGCCCAGGGGACCGGGACGGCTCACCGTCCCCGTCATGTCCGAAAATCCGGCGAGGACTTTTCGTGCCTGATCCATCATCTGAGTGTCGGTCATTGTCCGGCGCGAGGAGTCCACAAGGGAAACATAAAGGAACCCTTCGGACGGAAGGGCTCCCTGTCTTCCTCCCGCCTGGGAGAGAACGGATTGCACCGCCGGAAGCTTTCGGAGACTGTCGGCGAGAACCTCGAGCCGGAGATCGGTTCTCTCAAGGCTCGGAGATCCCTTGACCCGAACATGAACGAGAAAGACTCCGCGGTCCTCTTCCGGAATGAGGTTGGAGGGGAGATGCGTGGCCAGGAGAAGTGTGGCGCCCAGAAGGATGAGGGAAAAAAGGGTGAGAAGAATCGGGCGCTCCATGGCCACCAGCAGCCCCCGTTCATACCAGTCCCCAAGGACAACTCCCAGCCGTCCTATCGCAGGAAAGAGCCGGGAGGGGCTTTCCTGTCCCGGCAGGGCTCCTCGCCCGGCCAGGACCGGCGTGACCGTCAGGGAGACGATCAGAGAGGCGACAACGGCGAGGGACACTGTCCAGCCGAACTCCCGGAAGAACTCCCCCAGCACCCCATGCATCATGGCCATGGGGGCAAAGACCGCCACAATGGAAAAGGTGGTGGCCACAACGGCCCTGGCAATCTCTCCGACCCCTCTCCTGGCGGCCTCCCCCAGGGATTCTCCCAAGGCCCGATGGCGGTTGATGCTTTCCACCACAACGATGGCGTCATCGATGAGAATCCCCACAACCAGGGAAAGGGCCAGCATCGTCAGGGTGTTCAGGGTAAAGCCAAAAAGATGCAATGCGGGGAAAACCGCCAGGATCGAGGCAGGGATGGCCACCGCCGCAACGACCGTCTCCCGGACATTCCCGAGGAAGAAAAGGATGGACAAGACGGCAAGGCACCCCCCCAGGGTGAGCGTTTCCAGGAGCTCCCGGTTGTTTTTCCCGATTTCGACAGAGCGATCCATGAGAACGGTAAAGCGGGGAGCCGGCGAAGAATCCCCCGGGGACGGGGCAAATGTGACAAGGCGCGCCCGGATGCGCGAGGAAAGGGTCACAAGATTGGCTCCCGGCCGGGCAAAGACCTTCAGCGCCACGGCGGGATGCCCGTCAAATCGAAACAGGATTCCCTTCTTCCGGGAGCTCTTCGAGAGGGCACCCAGCGAGGAGAGCAGGACGGTCCTGCCCGAAGGAAGCGGCACCTGAAGCCGGGAGAGATCGGACTCCTTCAGGGGCTCTCCCCGAACGCTCAAGGCCGTTTCGTGTCCATCCGACGACACGGCTCCCGCGGGGTACTCCCGGGACCGGTCCCGAAGCCAGTCCGCAAGAGCGGTGAGGGAGCCTCCTTCCGACTCCAGTGACTGAGGCGAGAGGGTCAGGTGCATTTCCAAGGGGGGAGGAAGCAGGAGCTCCACCCTCTCCACCCCTGTCATCCGGGACAGGCCGGGAACCACGGTATCGCTCACAAAATGTCTCAAGGAGGCGTCCGCTGAGCCCCCTCCCCCGTCGGAAGCCTCCGGAAAGAGAATCCACAACAGAGGCTGTCGCGTGGGGTTGACCCTCTTCACCCGGACAGAAAGAACGGACGCCGGGAAACGGGCACGGACTTCCTCGACCGCCCTCTTCACCCGCGACCTCGTATCCGATTCAAGTTCGCTATCCTTGAAAACAGCCGTCAGGATCGCAGCCCCCGGGACCACCGTTGAGTGGACATGCAGAATTCCCGAAAGGGAAGAAATTTTCTCTTCGAGGGGGCGGACAATCTCTCGTGTCATCCCTCCGGGAGAGTCGCCCGGATCGATGACCGTGACGCTGACCAATGGGAATCTGACGCGGGGAAAGAGGTCCACTCCCATCTTCAGATAGGAGAGCAGCCCGATCGTGATCCCCCCCAAAAGCAACAGCAGTGTCGGCAAGGGGTGGGAGAGGGCAAGATCCGTGAGGGAAAAAGACTTTTTCTTGTCGGGCAATCAGGGTCCCCAAAAGTTAGAAAGAGCGTCACATGCGCCAAACAGTGATGTCTGCGACCCAATTTTGTGGGATAAGAAATGATTGAGACTACCTGAAATCCCCGAGAGATGACAAGGGGCCGCCCACCGTCCTATGATAAAACCATCAGGGGAGACCGACTCTCCCTTGCGCAATGGCTGACCACTGAAGTTTTCCAATCTGGAGAGACCATGGAGACATTCTTTCCCCCACACCCTCCCGCGTCGCAACGCCATGCCCGCCGGGTAAGCCGGCCCCTCTTTTCCATGATCCTTTTTCTTTTGGCCATGGGCTCCTTGACGACACTCTCCGGGTGCGACTGGTTTCTTTCCTTCCCGAAGGAGGGAACCCGGGCGCCGATCAGCCATAACCCGGTCCTGGCGGTGGGGGAACGATTCGGCGACATCTGCACGATGAATGTGCCCGATCATCTCCACAGGGAAAGCTTCTCCCATGCCATCTACCACCACCGCCCCATTCTTGTCTTCTTCGGAGCCCCGATTCACTGCACTCCCTGCGTCCATGAAGACCGGATCGTGCAGGGGCTTCAGGGAACCTACCACCAGGACATGGCCTTCATCCACATTGACGACTATGAAGACTCGGAGCAGGCTACGGTCCGGCAATGGCGAGTCCACGGAGAGCCTTGGGTCGCGGTCATTGACGGGGAAGGGGTCATCCGGCATGTCATTCCTGGGGATGCCAACTACTACTCCCTCAACAAAATGGTCAAGGAAATCCTCCACTAACATCGTGAGACCGGCCCGATCCGTCCGGTCTCACGAAAGACGGGAGGCTCTCTTCTCCAACCAGTGGCGGACATCCTCCGGAGTCTTCAGCTCTCCGGTCCTCTGACAGAAGCGAATCTCCGCCAGAATATGACGCCTCTCTTCTGGCGCGATCGCCGGATGGTCCAGAAGGACCTTTCCAGTGATCAGGGGGGGGAGACGGCGGCCCACAAAAAGATATTCCTTCCAGAGGGGCAGCTCTTCCTCCCCGCATCGAAGAAGACTGTCGAGGAGCTTTCCTCTGTCCATCCGGTCCGCCAACCCCCACAGATGTCCCCGATCTCCGCCGGACTCTTTGAGCAGACCTGCATAGGAATGCCCCCCCGGCCAGCCCGATGGCCGAAAAAGGGTCTCCGCGAGCCCCTCTGAGAGCCGGGCTCCAATCCCCCACGCCAAGGCGACCCGGTCAAAGATCCTGCGCCGAAGACCCGACAGAAGTGCCAGATAAAACATCTCCCGGCTTGCCCCGGTCAGGAAGGGATCCTTCTCCGCGCCCCTCTCGAGGCTGTCTCTCAAGGAGACCCATCGCTCCAGACGACGTTTCCGCTGATGAGAGAGACGGGAGAGATCCCCTCCGGTCAGGGAGGCGACGGCCTTCGAAGAAAAGAGGAGGGCAAGGGCGGCCAGCGGATCTGTCTCCCGTTGCAGGCGTTCCATTTCGGCCGAGACTCTCGCCCCCCCGACCCCCTGCCAAAGGGCCGGCTCCTCAAGGGCAGTTTTCAGGGCGAGGAGAAGGTCGGAAGAGGATGTAAGCCGGAGGCGGCTGGCCAACCGCGCCCATCGAAAAATCCGGGTGGGATCCTCCGTGAAAGCCTCCGGACGAATGAGGGAAACCCTCCGGAGGGCCAGATCGCGCTCTCCCCCAAAGGGGTCAAAAAGGCGCCGGAATCCTTTCCGTGTCGGATCCCATTCGAGATACAGGGCATTCATGGGAAAGTCCCGCCTCCGGGAATCCTCGAGGAAGCTCCCGGGACGGGTGCGCGGCAGGACTCCCGGACGAGGATAGGACTCGCGCCGAAATCCTGCAAGATCGATCCGAAAGAAGCGTCCCTCCTCCTGGATATCCACCCGGGCCGTCAGAAAATCCCGCTCCACATGGGGAGTCCCCACGATCAAACCGGAAAAGGCCCGAAAGACCGCCTCTACCCAGGGAAAGAATCCCCGATCGGCCACAAGGTCGATCTCTTGCTCCCAGCCGGAAGGGGTCTTCCCTTCAAGGGAGGCCAGAATCCGGTCCCGGCTCCATCCCCCCACGGCATAGAACCGGCCACCTTCGGGCGGAGGGATCCGCTCGAGAATCTTCTGCCAACATGGTCCTGCAACGACATTGACGGGCCGTCCCCCGTTCATCCCGACTCCTCACACCCCGTCACCGGGCCGGTTATGCTACCATAGGGCCAAAATGTCATCCGGACGCTGCCCGGAGAGCTCTCACGACGACCGATTCAGGAAGGACCCCATGCCCACTCTCCCCGACACAGTCGCCATCGGAGATCTGATACGAAAGAGACGTTATTCGGAGGCCCTCGACCTTCTCGATCGGAACGCTCCGGAGCGAAACAGGGACAGCTCCGTCGAGACCCTCAGGGGAATGGCCCTGGAAGGACTGGGGCTTCTCTCCCAGGCCGAAGAATCCTACTGGAAGGCCGTCGCGATCGAAAAGAATCGAAGCGCCCTTCCCTTTCTCCTTCTCGGCCTCCTCAAGGATCGGACCGATGAACGACAGAAGGCCCTCTGGGTCCTCGAAGAAGGCCTCCGGCTCTTTCCTGACGACCCCGATCTTCTGAGGGAGGCGGGCATCCTCAACGGCCTTGAAGGACGATGGCCGCTGGCGCTTCCCATGATCCTTGAAGCCCACCGCCGGATGCCCTCCTCCCCCGAGAACATCCTGGCCATGGCCTCCACCGTCGACACCCTCGAGCTCATCGACCTCTTTGCCCCCATGGCGAGAAGTCTTGAAAATCTTCTGGCGGCCAACCCCGAGAACCCCGACATTCAGGACTGGTACGGACGCAGCCTCGAGCGGATCGAAAAATCCTCCCAAGCCCTCAAGTTCTTTCGGAAACTTCTCCGAAAATCCCCCCGGAACCTTCGGCTGCTCAGACATGTCGCCCGACTTGCGGCGAACGTCAACGAGTTTGGCCGGGCCCTGGACACCTATCGGCTGCTCCTTGAGGAGGAAGGTGAAACGGCCGAACTTTGCCTTCTCATGGCCGAAACGCACAAGATGGCGGGCAAGCCGCTTGCCGCCCTTCCCTTTGTCCGTCGGGCCCTGGCCCTCGCCCCTGAAAGCCGGGAGGCACAACTTCTTCTGGGGCTCCTCCAGGTCGACATCGGCGACCCGGAAAAGGCCGAAGAGGCCCTTGCCGGGATCGACTCGGCCCCAGGACACTACCAGCTGGGAGATCTCTGGCTCAGGAAGAAGCGTCCCGAGAAGGCCGCCATCGCCCTTCTCCGCGGCTTCGGCATCCGCCCCGACCCGTACTACATCCCCGAGCTTCTCAAACTCCTTGCCCGATTTGAGGATACCTTCACCTTTCTCGAGACGCTGGCCTTGACCCGGATCCTCTTCCCCGAGACACCGATTCCAGGACGACTTCTTCGACAGGTTGCCGAACGGATCGAGAGCGAGGGGCCTCCCTCCGACGATGCCCACCGCCTGGCCACCTTGGGGCTGGCCCGGGCCTTTCTTCCCCGAGAAGACCGGATGGAGGCCTATGCCCTTCTGGAGCAGGCGGTGACGGTCGACCCCTTGAGCGAGGTCCCCTACTGGGTGCTGGCCATGATCGACGAGGACCGCAACGACTATCGTGGGGCCCTCCGGTGGTATGACAGGATCCTTTCTGCCTCGCGCGAGCCCGTCACGCTTCTTCACAGGATCGCGGAGAACCGGCACAACCTCGACCCTTCGGCGGACATTCTGCCCCTGGCCGAACGGTTTTCAGAGATCTATGGACCACGGCCAGGCTTTTACAGGGTCCTCTTCGAGGTGGCCAACCGCTCCTCCGACAAGGCGATGGCCCGGGCGATCCTCGAATCAGGAATGAAGGATCATCCCCGGGACCCCTCCCTCTTCTTTCTCTACCGCACGTTGGAGCCCGATCGCTGGCGGCGCCTCATGGCCTGATCCGCTCGAGGGGCTCGCCCCCTCCGGCAAGGTCCATGACGACCCCCTCCCGAAGACCGTAGGCCGACACGACCAGATCCGACTGCCGGAGAAAGTCCAGAAGGGAGAGGAGAATCAGTGTTCCGGCAAGAATGATGTCCTCCCTTCCCCGCTCAAGGCCGGGGAAGGACAGTCTCTCCCGCGCCGGCACAGCCCTCAGCCGTTCAAATAGTCCCTCGATTTCCTTGCGGGACAGGGTCTGACCATGGACCTTCGACGGATCGTATCGGGCCATTTCCCGGATCAGTGCCAGAATCGTGGTGACCGA
The DNA here is from genome assembly GCA_021828375.1 of Nitrospirota bacterium. GTDB lineage: Bacteria > Nitrospirota > Leptospirillia > Leptospirillales > Leptospirillaceae > UBA4572. The sequence continues at coordinate 66,010 of JAKARS010000004.1, read as the reverse complement.
TCCGGCCGTTCCCACCAGCCGGGCCCCGGAGGCGAGGTAGGGAGCGATCACCCCCACCGGGTCCCGGAAGCGCTCCTCAAGATACCGCCGCACTTGAGAAAACTCGGCCTCCGATGGAGGATCATTCCGAAACCAGCCCTCCGTCAAGGTCACCACTCCCACCTCAACGGAAAAGGCCTTCCAGAAATCCACGGCGCTCTCGCCCACGATCAGCTCGCTGGAACCGCCCCCGATATCCACCACCAGAAAGGGACCCCGGACCATCGAAAGGCCAAAAAGCGCCCCCCGGTAGGTCAACGCGGCCTCCTCCTCGCCAGAGATGACCCGGACACGAACCCCCGCCTCCCGGAAGAAGCGCTCAAGAACCTCCTCCCGGTTACTGGCCTGTCGCAGTGCCGAGGTTCCGATGTACGACACCGCATCGGGGGAGTAGGAACGAATTCTCTCCGCGAACTCGCTCAAAACCGCCGCGGTCCGGTCAACGGCCGCCCGGGCAATCGTCCGTGTGGCGGCAATTCCCTCTCCCAGACGGGTAATGCGGCCATCCTGATACAGCACTGTCTCGATTCCTCGGCCCGTCGCCTCGGCCACCATGAGCCGGACCGAGTTGGTTCCGATGTCGACGACGGCAACCCTTTGCGTTGACTTCACACCTCCCCCTTACCCTTGAGACTCCGTTTTTCCTCTCCCCGGGCCTTGGATTCGGCCAGACGCCGCTCCTCCTCGAGGCGCCAGATTTCGTTGCGCAAAAGATCAAGCAAGACCAGGTCTCCCTCGTCGAGCGGTTCCGGCTGGAGACGGGCATAGAGAAACTCCCCCAAATCCCGGTAGGCCTTCTCGATCTCGAGGTCGAGAAGACGCATTCTGATTCCCCCCCGAAGGCGGTGGTCGAGACGAAAGAAGTCGGCTCCGGAGCGAAGAAGGGCAAGACTCGCCCGCCGGAGCCCCCGAGAGAGCCCTCGGGAATATTGTCGGCCCTTTCGTCCCTCTATCGGATCGAGAGCCATACGTCCACCTCCCGGTAGCGAAGCCGCAGAAACTCCTCGAGGCCCGACTGTTCCCAGGCCGCCTCCATCCGTCCTGCCGCCCCCTCGACATAGGAAGAGGCGAGCTCGCGCGCACGAAAAAGAACCTCCGCGTCCCTGACAAGGTCAGCCACCACAAACATCGGAAGGCCCGACTGCCGCACCCCCATGAACTCTCCCGGCCCCCTCATCCGAAGATCCTCTTCGGCCACATGGAATCCGTCGGAGTACTCCTCAAGAATCCTGAGCCGTTTTCGCCCTTCCTCTCCCATCCCCTCGCCCGGAACCAGATAAAAGATCCCGGGAAGCCCCCCCCGGCCGATCCGTCCCCGAAGCTGGTGCAGCTGAGCCAGGCCGAAACGTTCCGCATTCTCGACCACCATGACGGATGCCCGGGGAATGTCGACTCCCACTTCAATGACCGTCGTGGCGACGAGAATGGAGATCTCCCCCGTTCGAAAGGCTTCCATGACCGATTCCTTCTCTTCTCCCGCCATTCGTCCGGTCAACAGCCCCACCCGGACATGGGGAAAGATCGACGAAAGATAGCCGTGGACATCCTGGGCATTTTTGGCATCGACCTTCTCCGACTCCTCCACCAGGGGCAAGACCACAAAGACCTGCTCGGAGCGGGCCAGCACCGGAGCCACTTTCTTTTTCCAGAAGCTCTCGTCGGCCTTGGGGACGATGCGCGTCTCCACCGGCTGACGGCCCGGAGGGAGCTCGTCGAGAAGGGAGATCTCGAGATCGCCGTAATAGGAGAGTGCCAGCGAGCGGGGAATGGGCGTGGCTGTCATCACAAGAATATCCGGATTGGGGCCTTTTGACCACAGGGCCTTGCGCTGCGCCACGCCAAACTTGTGCTGTTCATCGATCACCACGAGCCCCAGCTTCTCAAAGACGACACCCTCCTCAAGGATGGCATGGGTTCCGACGATGACCCTGTGGCGCCCCTCCGCGATGCCGGAAAGAAGTCGACGCCGATCGGCCCCCTTGACCGAATGGGAGAGAAGGACAGGCGGCTCTTCCTTGAGAAGGGCGGCGAGCGTCCGGCAGTGCTGCTGGGCCAAGATCTCCGTCGGAGCGAGAAAGGCCGTCTGGCAGCCTGCCCGAAGGGCCTGGAGCATGGCAAAGGCCGCCACCAGGGTCTTGCCCGAGCCGACATCTCCCAGGAGAAAGCGATTCATCGGATGGGGTTGGGCGAGGTCCTTGGCAATCTCCCGGCAGGCCCGCTGCTGGGCCCCCGTCAGGGCAAAAGGGGCCTGCCGCTCAAAGGAAGAAACAGGATCATCCCCTGCGTCCGCAGGAACCCACATGCGACCCGAATGATGAACCCCCTGTCGCCGGAGCATCATGAGATACTCGAGCAGGAAGAACTCTTCAAAGACAATCCGGTCCCGGGGCGGATACCCCGGAAGAAGAAGCTCCTCCATCGGGCGTTCGGTCTCCCGGGGGAAATGCATCTCCACAATGGCAGGAAACCAGCCCATCAGATGGGCCTCCCGGCGAACGGATTCGGGGAGGGGATCAAAGGCCTCCCCCCAAAGGGCCCGCAGAACATCGCCCACAATGCGGCGAAACACTCCCGTGGAGAGACCGGCCTCCTCCCGGTAGACCGGAACGATCCGACCGATATGGTAGGAGCGCCTGAGGCCCTGCTCGGGATCGATGGGCTCGACCACCGGAGAGCGGAGAACCAGACCCCGGGAGTAGGAGGAATACTCCACCTTCCCGAAAAAAAAGGCCTGGGAGCCCTCCGGCAGGTGTTTAAGAAGATATTCCTGGCCAAACCAGACGACGGGGATCTCCCCCGAGCGATCATAGACCGTCGCCTCGATGAGCGGAGCCTTGAGCTTGGGAACGACCTTTTTCCGGATCGACCGGACCGTCGCCACAAATCCCTGCTCGGCTCCTTCCGTCAGCTCCGAGACGACCAGACGGATCCTTCGGTCTTCATAGCGATAGGGAAAACAATAAAGAAGGTCGAGAACCGTGGAAAGCCCGCGCCTCTCCAGGCGGGCCTGTCGCCGGGGACCGATCGAGGGGAAGCTCGAGAGGGGAGCGGTCAGTTTCAGTCGGGGAAAAGGGGGAGAAGCCACAACCTTCCTTCCGGGGAGGGACGCCCCTCCCTGGCTATGGAGCCCATTGGTCGATCCGGAGCCCTTCCGGGTCAGGGAGTATGTGACAATCCCCGCCGGAGTGTGTCATGCAGACATCCATCATACGCAAGAACCCGAGAAATTGGCACCCCAAGCTCCACCCCAAAGGCCCCTCCCCGGCCCCCCCATTCTTCGGAAGAGGGTGTCAGGAAAGGATCATCTGTTTCCGGAAGAGACCGAGGAACGAGTCTTCGGAGAGCGGGAGGGGGATTGCAACCTCCCCACAAAATGGATTAGACTATGAGGAATTTTCGATCGAACGACTTACACGGGAGCTTATCATGGCAGCCAACTGTTTCGTCTGCGGGAAGACCAAGGTGGTCGGAAATCAGATCAGCCACTCTCACCGCGTCACCAAGCGGGTCTTCAAGCCCAATCTTCAGTCAGTTCACGCTCTTGTGGAGGGACAGCCCCGCCGCATCCGCGTCTGCACCCGGTGCATCCGGAGCGGGAAGGTCCAGAAAGCGATCTGATCCCCTTCCCCTGATCCCTCAAGGATCAGGGAAGAGACAAGGCAACGATAGTCCGATGGCCAAGGAGCACTCCAAGGCGATCGGACTTTTTTTTTAAGGGTCTTCCTCCCTCTCTCGCCCGCTCATCTCTGCGTGGCCTCCTCCGACATGCGGCCGTCCCTCAGGAAGAAGTCTCCCCCAGATAGGCCACCACATCGACCTCAAGGCTCGCCCCCCGGGGAAGCTCTTTCACTCCAACCGTGACACGCGCGGGATAGGGCGGAGAAAAGAAGGCGGCACAGGCCTCGTTCACACCCTGAAACCCTTCCATGTCCGTCAGGTAGAGTGTCAGCTTCACCACATGGGACGGAGTGGCCCGGGCTTGGGAGAGCATCTCTCTCAGACGGGAGAAAATGAGTCGGGCCTCCTCCCTCACCCCCCCCGACACAATCGTCCCGTCCTCAAGAAGGGCAATCTGACCGGAGAGGTACAGCCAGCCTCCGGCCAGAATGCCGGGGCTATAGGGTCCGACCGGAGGAGGGGACCCTGCGGGGGCGCCCAGGGGTGTCAATGTGGGGGGAGGAAGGGGCGGCCGGTCAGAAGGCATGAAGAGTCAGCCCCAACGAGGCCCCGATAAAGGCATAATAGAGAGTTGCAATCCGAGGGCTCCGGTTGATTCGGCAGGCCACCGTCCCGCATCCGTTTCGCGTCAGGATGGCGCTCACCAGAAAGCCGAAGAGACCTCCCGCCACCCCCCCGACCACCATTGCCTTATAATCCATCGCGTTCTTCCTTCTGCCAAACCAAGCCATTTTTCCGGGAACTCACTCTCCCGGAGCCAGTCCACAGGTGCTATAATTATTATAGAAACAAGAGAGAGGGGCTGACAACAGCCTTTCTTGTCACCATTTTCCAGGAGAAAAGATCCATGGCCAAGGTTCGGCTCGTCTATGCCAGCTGGTGTCCCAGTTGCCCTGCCGCCAAGAGTTTCTGGACCCGCCTTCGACAAGAAATCCCTTTCAGCTACGAAGAGATCGATATCGATACCCCCCGAGGAAAGGAGCTGGCGGAGAGGTTCGGCATTCGCTCCGTTCCCACGACACTGGTTGGGGATCGGCCCTATTTTGTCGGCGTTCCCGACAGGCAGCGGGCGATTTCGCTTCTCAAGTCGGCCCGATAACTTCCTCCTCCAAAACTTTCACCACTCGCCCAGAGGGGAAGGAGACTCCCTTCTTCCCCAACAAAAAAGGCCCCGAAAAGGGGCCTTTCTCGTTTCAGGCTCTTTTTTGACACGCCGCCCCGCCGGTAGTTCTCCTCAGGGGGTCTTTGTGGGGTCAGGCCAGTTCATGCGCCCCAGCGAGGAGATGTACATGGCAAGATCGTGCTGCTGCTGCGGCGTGAGATAGGTGAAATCCGGCATGATGGAGTCCGGAAAGTGGGCCTTGGAGTTGACAAACTGCACTGTCAGCCAATGCTCCGAATGGCCCACAAGCCCCTCTTCGGAGAGATCGGGGCCAATCTTGCCGCCCTTCCCAAAGAGCGTATGGCATCCCATGCATCCGGCGGTGTTGAAGACCGTCTGGCCCCTGAGCATGGCCGCCCTGTCGACATCGACAAGTTTTTTATACCCGTTTTCGGCCATGAGGGAGAGAACCAGCATGGAGGTCAGGACAAAGAGGGTGGACAAGACCGCAAACGGTCTCCGGAATGGGGAGCGCACCGGCTTTTTGTCGATGAACGGCAAGAAGACCAGGACGACGGCAATCAGGACAGGGAGCCCCACGACCCCCACGATCTCCGGACGAATGAGCTTGAGAAGCTCGAAGATCCAGTCGAAGTACCATGCAGGGGTCGGATTGTAGGCTGCATTGGACGGGTTGGCAACGGATTCGAGTCCGGGAGGATGAAGGATGGCGAGCGCCAGGATAAAAATGAAGATCCCCAGCATCCCAAAGGCATCCATCAACACCTGGCGCGGGTAAAAGGTATCCTTCGTCGCCTCGAGCTTTTCCGGAGAGCCGGAAAAGGGACCGGCCGGCCCCACCCGGCGAAAGATCACCATGTGCAGCATGACAAAGAGAATGAAGAGGGTGGGAAGGATCATCGTATGCAGGGTGAAGAAGTGCGAAAGGGTCAAGGCCCCCAGCCCCACCCCGCCCCGGATGGCATCCTTGATGGCCTCACCCACAAAAGGAACAAGACCGATCATGTTGGTTCCGACGATCGTCCCCCAATAGGCCCGCTCATCCCAAGGCAGGAGGTATCCTGAGAAGGAGGCCGTCATGGTCAGGCCGAGAAGCACCACGCCGACGAGCCACATGATCTCCCGAGGCCGCTTGTAGGCTCCCCAGAGAAAGACCTGAAGGAGATGGATCCCCACGGCAATCACCATGATCGAGGACCCCCAGTAATGGATTCCCCGGATCAGCCGTCCGACGCCCACGCCATTATAGGTGAGGTGGTCGATATAGTTGACGCTGTCCCAGGCGTGATCGGGAGTCCCGCCGTAGTAAAAGGCGAGCATCATCCCCGTGACAAACTGGAGGATCAGGACAAAGAACACCATGGAGCCCGGAATGTAGGCCCACCGGGATCCGCCAGGCATCGGCTCGTTTAGGAGAAAGCCCATCAGACTCGAGATTCTGATGCGCTCGTCGAGATAGGCATAAATTTTGTGTCCCATCTTTTATCCCTTCCTGTCAGGCCAGACGTTTTTTGGCAGCGATACCGATGGCAAACTGCTCGTAGATGACCGAGATGGAACCATCGGAAGCAATGCGGACCGGAAGCTGGTCCATCGGACGGGGAGCCGGCCCCCCTATGCGTTTCCCGTTCAACTGGTAGATGGAGTGATGGCAGGGGCAGATGAAAAGCTTCTGGCCCTTGTGCCACTGGGGCTCGCATCCCAGATGGGGACAGATGGGGGAGAGAACGGTCAGACGAGGATCCGAGTCGGCCAGTTCAAGGGGAGAATCGAGGCCCAGAATCTTGTCCTCGGGCTCCGACTGGGGATCGGAAGCTCCCGAATGGCGAATGAGCCAGACCGACCGCTCTTCGGGAACACGCATCCACCCGCTGACGGAGAAGGCCCGGAAGGAGTGAGAGACGGGTTCGTCCATCGGAAGGTCCTGCAGCTTGACCCCCAACTCACGCCAGGAGTCCTTCACGGGGGTGGTGGCCGCGGCCATGATATACCCCCCGATGGGAACCAAAAGGGAAACTCCGATCGCCGCCGCAAGAATGGCCACTGAGCGTCCCATGAAGGCACGTCGGGTCATGGCATCTTCCTCGCCCTGCTCCCGAACGTCAAGCGGCTTGATTGTCACCAGGGCTCCCAGCTCGATGTGGTGGCCCGGAGGAAAAAACCAGGGGGGAACCTCCTCATACTGGGTGGGGTCGAAGACGGGAAAGCCATGAAGCTCCTCGGGAGAGACATTTGTCCGAATCTCCGCGGCAGTGAGCTCTGTAACCCGGTCGAGGGGAAGGATATGCATGGAGTCGAGCGAGCGGACAACCAGCGCCGTCACCTGATGGCGCGACTCCATCAAGAGAACCTTTTCCAGCCGACCGAGCGATTCTCCCCGGACTCCCATCACGGGAATTCCGACACGGTAGGTGACCTCTTTGTCCATGGAACTCTCCTTCAAAGGAAGGTTGGACGGGATGAGAGAAAGACTTCTCCCATTCCCGAACTTCTCAGAACATCCCCATCTGGCGATAGCCCAGGTCGACGAAGAGAACCTCGCCCGTCACCGCCCTCATCAGGGGGGAAAGCAGAGCCACCGTGGCATCCGCCACCTCATCCGACGTGAGCTCCTGGCCCTTGAGGGGAGCCCGATCGGCGACGGCCTTCTGCATGTCGACAAAGCCCTTGATGGCCCGTCCCGAGGCCGTCTTGATGGGACCGGCACTGAGGGCGTTGACCCGTATTCCCCTCCCCCCGAGGTCATGGGCAAGGTATCGGACCGACGCCTCAAGAGAGGCCTTGGCCGCCCCCATCACGTTGTAGTGGGGAACGATCCGCTCCGACCCCAGATAAGTCATGGCAACGATGGAGGCCTGGGGATTCAGGAGAGGGAGAAAGGCCCGGCAAAGCGCCACAAGGGAAAAGGCACTGATCTCCTGGGCCAGGATGAATCCTTCGCGGCTGGTATCGACAAAGGCACCGTCGAGCTCCTCCCGTTTTGCAAAGGCGATGCTGTGAACAAGGCCATCGAGCCGCAGATTCTCCTTCGCCAGGCGATCGGCCACGGCGGCGATCTCCTCATCATTTTTCACATCGAGGGAAAGGAGAAGGGGCGCCGGCCCCACGGAGGGAAGCTCGGAGAGGAGCTTTTCCAGGGTGGACCGCTGCGACTCGCCCTGATAGGTGAAGGTGACGCGTCCTCCCGCCTTGACAATGGACTGGGCCACAGCCCAGGCAATGGACCACCGGTTGGCGACCCCCGTCACAAGAATATGCCGGGAGGCAAGCAATGAGGAGGCCGGGGAAGGAGTATCGGTCATGAATGGGTCCTTGGGCTGGAGGGTGAGGGAACAGCAGGAGGCAAAGGCTTTGTCGGCAAAAGAGCAGGGGATTTCCGGACAGTCTGAGTCGACAGGGGAGGAGTTCCGAAAGCGGAGAGGGGATAGTCAGAAAGCCTTGTCCTGTCATTTCCCGGGTCGTCCATCACAATAAAAAGAGTAGGCCATTTTTCAAAATAATACAAGCGCACAGGGAGATAGGGGAGACGAAACGAGGAAATCCTTGAAAGATCAGGAAGATGATAAAGATTCAGAGTTTTGCATTTTCGAAAGGAGACGAGAAGACGAGTGTCTCCCGGAAGAAGAACCATGTCCTGGACTCCCCGGGAAAGCGGTCCCCGGAGACGGAGGCGGGCGGTCTCCTCCCCGTTCGGCCCTTCCAGAAGAAGGGCATTACGGCACCCCACAACAAAGCCTCCCGAGGGCAGGGGAATCACCCGGGAAGGCTCCCGGCAGGAGTCGATATCGAAGAGCTTGCGAGTTTCAAGGGTTCGGGGAGACAGGTCGGCCACCTGCTCACCCCGGGACAGGGGAAGCCAAAGATCCCCCTTGCCGTCGGAAGCGATCAGGGGAAAGACGTCACCCATCGCACTCCAGCCATCCGGTCGGTCCGTCACGGGATTCAAGTGGTAGATGATATGGACGGCCCGAGCGGCAAGATAGAGATCTCCGGTGGGGGTTCGAATGATCTGTCCTGGATTGAGCCCCACCGTCATGCTGACAGGAGGCCCCGAAGAGACAGGAAGAACCCAGAGACTCCGACTTGAGTCAAGAGAGACCAGGACCCTGCGGCCCCCGGCGTCGACAGCCAGGTCCTCAGGGCGGGGAATCCCGCCCAGCCGAAGGGACTCCTGCCCATTTTCCATATTGAGGCGAAAGAGCGAGCCGGAAGGCTTGGAGAGAACAAAGAGCAGAGGAGGATCCCCTCCACTGGCCAATGTCAGGCGCCCATGGGGATAAGAAAGGACAAAAAGGGGAGCAGGAAGATTGGCGGGCTCCGCCGAAGGGGGACCCGAGAAAAAAAGGAGGCCCCCCAGGGCAGAGAAGACAACTGAACGTAGGGAGCAAAAGGAACGAAGGGAAAAGATCAGAGCACTCCCAGCGAGAGGAATCTCCCCCCGCCTTTTTTCTTGTTCCATCGAACCGTCAGCCCCATCATCGACTGCACAATTTCCGGAACGTAGTTTTCCATGAAGCCAGCCACATAGTCATCAACCACAGGAAACTTTGCCGGTCCCTTGCCCGGGACAGAGACATCCAGCTCGGCCATGAGCGTCCCGTCACGCCAAACCGGGGTAATATCCAGGCTCTTCCGGACATCCTTGCCCTTTTTCCCGGAATCTTTCTGATTTTCAACAACCTCCGAAAGGAAGGCGCCCATCTCGATGGTCACCCCCATCGGAAGAAGGATCGACCAGGGAACAAGGGAGACCTGGCCCCCCTCCCCCCCCTCATCCTCCCCGGCAAACGGCGCGGAGAGGTCGAAGATCTGAGCCACAAGGGTTCCCATCGCCTCTCCAATTTCCGAGGAAAAACGACGATCAATGAAATCGCCCCACTCCTCTTCTTCGGGAGGAGTCATCCGGACCAGCCCCACAATCGCCCCCCGTCCATTGTCGAGAGTCTTCCCGAAGGCGCGTCGGATCGGATCATTCGGAGCCAGGAGACTCTCTGCCGGCTCGTCCCAGTCCCCGAAGGGCGCATCCCCGTTCATCAGGGGAACTCGGTCAAGAGATCCGGAGGAATCCATGGAGAAGCCGAAGGTCATGCGTTCGTCCACAAACCCGCGCCTTGAATCATACGAAAAAGTATAAAGATCTGCAAACGACAGTATCCGGGGGTGGAGAAAGACCTCCGCTCCCGAACCCTCAGGGGAGAGGATCGTCTCCACCAGCCGGGCCAGCGGCGCCAACGCCTCGAGGGTCATGCGGGGCGGAAGAGGGCGGTCGAGATCAAGAATGATTCCCAAGCCAAAGACAGCCTTCTCCTGGGAAGGATCCTCCCCCTCACTCTCCAGATCGAACCGGTCGTGGGACATCTCCAGATAGTTCCGAATAAAAAGGGACCAGGCGGGGGTCATGGCCGGAAGATCCGCCAAAGAGGAAAGCTCGCCCTCTTCGGCAAGAAAGTCGAGAATGTCGGGAAGCTGATTGATCTTCATCCCTTCGGCAAGAACCTGATCGGGAGTCCCCGATCGGAGAATCGCCTCGAGGCTCTCCAGAGGATCGGCTCCCCCTTCGCTCATGCTTGGTTCCTCTTGGATCACTCTTCCCCCTCCCTCTCATTCACTTCGGTCATTTCCTCCCCTTTTTTTTGTTCCAGTCGCCGCTTCCAGGAAAAGAGCGGCATGGAAAAATCCCGATCGGGAGGAAGGGTCCTCTCCTTCGGGAGGACCGTCTTCTTGGGCCCTCCCTCCCAAAAACCGAGGATCTCGGAGGCCCGTCCCACCACCTCTTCCGGGAGCCCCGCGAGCCTCGCCACCTCGATCCCGTAAGACTGCTCCGCGCGCCCATCGACGATGCGATGCTCAAAGAGGGGCCTCCCCTGTCGGATGGAGACGCGAACAGTCTGGTTTCTGACCCTTTCCCGGCGCCTTGCCAGCTCGGAGAGCTCGTGATAATGGGTGGCAAAGAAAGTCCGGCTCTGGATCCTGTCATGAATGAACTCGCTTACCGCCCAGGCAATGGCCATTCCGTCGAAGGTGGCGGTTCCTCGTCCCACCTCATCAAGAAGAACGAGGCTTTGGGGGGTCGCCGAGCTCAGGATTCTGGCGACTTCCTGCATTTCGACCATGAAGGTTGAGGCACCCTCAAGAATGTTGTCCTGGGCTCCCACCCGGGCGATGATCCGGTCGGTGCGAGGGATCCGTGCCTCGTCTGCCGGCACAGGAGCGCCGGCATGGGCCATGAGAACAATGAGGGCCACCTGCCGCATGTAGGTGGATTTTCCGGCCATGTTTGGACCGGTCAGGACGATGAATTCACCCGCCATCAGATCGGTATCGTTGGGCATGAACGGCTCGGGGGCCATGCGAGCCTCAAGGACGGGATGGCGGCCATTCCTGATCACCAGAGGCTCTCCCTCCGGAACGAAATCGGGAAGGGCATAGCGCATCTTTCGGCCAATTTCGAAAAAGGAGAGCAGGACATCAACCCGGGCGACGAAGTCGGAGAGAAGATGGATGCCCTCTCTCTGGGCGAGGACCTCCCGCCCAAGCTCCCCAAGGATTTCGGCCTCCCGTGCCAGGACTCTGGATCGGGCCTCCCGGAGGCTGCCTTCGAAGGAGACCAGTTCGGGGAGAGTGAACCGCTCGGAATTTGTCAGGGTCTGCTTTCGAAGGTAGTCGGCCGGCATCTTCTGGGCCTGAGCCTTCGACACCTCGATATAGTATCCGGCCACCTGGTTGTAGCGGATCCGGAGAGTCTCCACCCCTGTCCGGGAACGCTCCCGCTCCTCGAGGGAGGAGATGAAGCGGTCTCCTTCGGATTCGATCCGGCGGTAACCTGAGAGAGCCTCGTCGAACTCGTCCCGGATGATGGGCCCCTCCCCCAGCACGGGGGGAGGATCGTCGACGATGGCCCGGGCCAGGAGATCCCGAAGGGGGGCGGTGTGGAGCCTCAGTCCGAACTCCCGCCCATAGCCGGGAAAGAGCTCTTCGAGCCCCTCCACATCGAGAAGATCAAGGGCCGAGAAAAAGGATTGGCGAAACTCGGGGAGATCCCGGTGAAGACGGTTGCCCATGGCAATCCGGGCGAGAATGCGCTCAAGGTCTCCCACCCCTCCCAGGACCTTATCCACCCGATCCGAAAGGCGAGGTCTTTCGTCAAAGCCCCGGATTACCCGGTGCCGCGAAAGGACCTCGTTAACATCGGCCTCAGGGGCGAGGAGCCAGGAGCGGAGCATCCGGCTCCCCGGAGGAGTCCGGCAGCGATCGAGGAGGGAGACGAGGCTCGCTGCCCTTCCTCTTTCCTGCCCCATCCCCTCCCGGGGAAGGATGTCGAGGTGGCGGATCGTCCAGCGATCGAGGGCCAGAGAATTGCCGGCCCCTTCAAGGACAACCCCCCGAAGGTGGCCCAGGACAGTTTTTTCGTAGTCGGACAGAAAACCGAAGAGAAGTCTGACGGCATCCCGGGAGACCTCGGGAAGCTCGGGAAGACGGTAGGAGGGGGGAAGGGATCCGGAGAGGTCGAAAGGGGCCAGCCTTGAGTGAACCAGTGAGGGAATTCCCGGAAACTCTGCGGCGATTTCACTGGATTCGACAACCAGCTGTCGCGCCTCCTTGCGTCCCAGAAAATCCAGAAGAAGGTCCCGGTCGGAGGGGTTTTCAGAGGCCCAGACCGCAATCCGGCCACTTGTGAGGTCGAGGACCGCCGCTCCCCAGGCCTCTCCTCGCCGAACAACGGCCACACCATTCTGAGGAGCCCCCTCCTCCCGGGAGGGGTCCTCGAGAAGGGTAAAGCGGGTCACTGTTCTGACAATCTTTCGAGGGAAAAGACCGGAGGGGTCCGATTCCTGGGTCGCCTGCTCGGCGATGGCCACGGAATAGCCGGCATGAATGAGCTTCGGGAGGTACATGTCGAGGCTCTTGGCCGGGATGCCGCACATGGGCAGAGGATCCGGACGGCTCTTGTCACGGCTTGTGAGGGTCACCCCCAACAATCGGGAGGCGAGTTCGGCCTGCTCTCCGAAGAGCTCGAAGAAATCGCCCAGCCGAAAAAAAAGAATCGCCTCCCCGGCTTCCTTCCGAAGTCCCAGATACTGCCGGAAGAGCGGGGTATCGGGATAGGTAAAGGCCGAGGGAGCGGCCTCGGTTCCTCCGTCAGTGGCCGTCATGGCCACCATCGGAGTGCCCCCCGCCTCGACCCGCAGAAGGCGGCTTTTTGGCCTTGGCGCGGGAGAGGAGGCGCGAAAGTCCTCCCCCCAGATAGCACAGGAGAACCCCTGCCAAAAATGCCCCCAGAATCACGACACCCACAGAAAAGGGGCCGACCTGCCCCGAGCCAGGGAGCACGATCATGATGTGCTGCTGGTCGTTTTCCATCATGAAAATCCAGCCCAACACACCCACTATGATCAAGAATGCCAGATTCATCCCCTCTCCTTCCCCAGCCACCCCATGACCTGCTGCAAGTCCTCCCATACCTGTGCCTTGGCCGCCGGATTGCGAAGAAGATAGGCCGGATGATAGGTCGGCATCACCCGAATCCCCGGGAACTCCGGAAGGCTCGTCTCCCGCCCCCTCAAGCGAGAGATGCCTTCATTTCGGGAGAGAAGGGAGACGGCGGCCGTCTGACCGAGCAGAACCATGGCCTTGGGCGAAATCAGTCCGATCTGGCGCTTGAGATACGGGAGACAGGAGGCGCGTTCACTCTCCTCCGGAACCCGGTTTCCCGGAGGACGGCATTTCACCACATTGGCAATATATACATCCTCTCGCCGATACCCCATGGCCGCAATCATCCGAGTCAGAAGCTCTCCCGCCCGTCCGACGAAGGGGCGTCCTGAAGCATCTTCGTCAGCTCCCGGACCCTCCCCCACGAACATGAGACGGGCATCGGGGTTCCCTTCGCCAAACACAGCGAAGGTTCGGGTGGAGGAGAGAACACAGAGGCGACACTCCGAAACTACCTTGGCAAGGGACTCCAACGACCCGGACTCCCCCAGAGGAGATCCCCCCGACAAGGATGAGGAAGGAGGGATTCCGGGCCTCGGTCCACCGGCCATTCGGATTTCGCCCGTTTCAGCGGAAGGGCGCAGCAATGCCAGGTCCGGCACCGTTTCCTGGAGGTAGCGGAGATAAACGGCCAGACCTTCCGGTCCATCAAGGGGATGCCCCTCTTTCACTGCCGCCCTCCGAAAGAGGCCGAGGGCGGACAGGGTGCGGGAAAGGGCCAGAAAAGCGCAGGATCCTGGGATCGATTGAACCCGGGGGTCTGATGGGCTGTTCCGCCGACCGGGGAGAGGATCACGGGAAGAAGATCTGCCAGCTCCGAAGCCAGCCTTCCTCGGGTCGACGTGGTCCCCAGAAGCTCTCCGGCCCGTCCATGGAAAAAGGCGCCAAGGCGGGCAGCGTCGAAAGGAGCGAGCCCCTGCCCCAGGAATGTGGCAATGATCCCGGTCAGGACATCGCCCATCCCGGCCCCGGCCATCACAGGATCCCCTGTCAGGTTGATCGAGACCCTGCCGTCGGGATGGGCAACATGCGTCCGGGCTCCCTTAAGAAGAACCACGGCCCCGGTTCGCGCGGCCGCCTCCCGGACAGATCCAAGAGGATCGGAGACAATGGTGGCCGTGTCCCGGCCAAGAAGCCGCCCCATCTCTCCCGGATGGGGAGTCAAGACCAGGGGACCACGTCTTGATGAGGCCATCTTTTCGGGATTCCCGGCAAAGAGATCGAAGACTCCGGCATCGCCCACCAGAGGTCCCGGATAGTCAGTAAGCAGGGATTCCACGAGGGCCCGTCCCCCAAAGGCTTCCTCCACGCCGGGTCCACAGGCCACGGCATCCATCCGGGGGAGGAAGCGAAAAACCTCCCGGGGAGAGAGGGTGGCGAAATCGACCGGAAACGTCATGATTTCGGGAAGAGAGGCGGCGGCCTCCCCAAAGGAGCGGTCCCAGAGGACCGTGACAAGCCCCGCCCCCGAGCGAAGGGCTCCTCGGGCGGCCAGCAGAACCGATCCCGATTTTCCGGGAGACCCTCCGGCAACGAGAACGTGGCCGGCCTCTCCCTTGTGGACTGCGGGAGGACGGACAGGAAGGAGCTCGTTGGCTTCATGGGGAAGGAGACAGGAAAGCTGACCTCCGTCCCGAAGATTTCGGGGAAAGCCAATGGGAGAGAGATAGATGTCGCCGGCATACCGGGTGCCCGGATCGCACAGCAGACCCCATTTCGGAGCGCCGAAGGTCACCGTCCTTCTTCCTCGGACCGCCACATCCGAGACGGCGCCGGTCGTCCCATTGACACCCGACGGGATATCGACGCAGACGACGGGAATCCCGCTGTCCGCCGCCCGATTCATGGCAACGATCAGCTCCCGAGCCTCCCGGCTCAGCGATCCCCCCCGAAATCCCGTTCCGAAGAGGCCGTCGACTAGGAGAGCGGCGTGAGAGATCCGGTGACGGAAGGAGGAGTCGACACCCTGGGTGGGAACAACCCCCATTCGGGCCAGACGGTCCAGCTCCCGGCTGACCGCCTGGGATGGAGGCTTTTCGGATCCCATCAGGACGATGGCGGCGGGGTATCCCCGAGAAACCAGATCACGAAGGGCCACAAGGGCATCTCCTCCATTGTGGCCCCCGCCCACCACCGCAACGATGTGGCGGGAGACCTCCGCCGGAGCCCCCAGAATCTCCCGGCAGGCAATTGCCACGGCCATACCCGCCCGTTCCATCAGGATCTCTTCCGGAATCCCAAACTCCCGGGTGGCTCGCCCGTCAAGCTCACGCATCTCCTCGGGCGTTACGACACGCACCGGTCCCCTCCTTCGAGTATGACCATTGCGACCGCATTCTCCCGCTCATGGCTAATGGAGGCCCAGATGCAAACGGGTCCCTTTCTTTCCAGGAGTGATCGGACGACGCCGGAGGTCCGCACCTCGGGAGCCCCGGATTCTCGGGAGAGAGTCTCCACATCATGCCAGGCGATCCCTCCGGAGAGGCCGGTCCCCAAGGCCTTGAGAACGGCCTCCTTGACGGCAAATCGTCCCGCCAGGTGAGACGCCCTTCCCCCTGACTCCGTCCACTCTGTGGGCGTGAAGACCTTCCTGGCAAAGCGTGATCCGTAGCGATCAAGAAGGCGGCCAATCCGGTCAATGCGCACAAGATCGACCCCCACGCCCACAATCATGGCCTCTCTCCTTGCCAGGAGGGAAGGAGCAGTCTTCTGACTTCTCCCACGGCCTCCGGCATTCCCAGAAGAACGGCCCGGGCCACGATACTGTGGCCAATGTTCACTTCCGAAAGATGGGGAAGAGCTAGAACAGCCGGAAGATTGTGGACGGTGAGGCCGTGTCCCGCCGCCACCAGAAGCCCCATACGATGGAGGACCTCAGCGGTGCGGACAAGATCCTGCAGGGCCCCTCCCTCCCCCGCTCCGCCGAAGGCCCGGGCATAGGGACCCGTATGGATCTCCACCTGATCCACTCCGGTTCCCTCCGCACGGGCAACCATCTCAGGATCAGGGTCCATGAAAAGGGAGACCCGGATCCCTGCGTCCCGACAGCGGGCAACAAAGGGACGCAATCGGCCGAGAAAACTCTCGTCCAAAACAAGGCCTCCTTCGGTGGTCCGCTCCTGGCGTTTTTCTGGCACGAGAGTCACCCGTTCAGGGCGATGGGAAATGGCCATAAGCTCCATCTCGGGGGAGAGCGCCATCTCGAGATTGAGGGGAAGGGAGGATGTTTCCCGAAGGCGGCGAAGATCGCTCTCATTGGCATGCCGACGATCTTCACGAACATGAAGAACGATTTGATCGGCGCCTGCCAGACGGGCAAGATGAGCCGCAAAGAGGGGGTCCGGATCAAACTCGCCCCGAGCCTGACGCAAGGTGGCAACATGGTCAATGTTGACACCCAGGCGAATGGGAAGGGCAGGCTTTCCGAGCATTATTCCTTCTCCGGACCCAGAACGGAAAGGGAACGGGACGCGGAAAAGCCCTGCGCCCGCGCCAGACGAAGGATATCCTCCGGGGTGGCGGAATCGATCCTCGCCTCAATGGTTTCCACCGGAACCTCTTCCCCCCAATAAAGGATATCCCGGCCCATCTTGTTCATCCGGGTTCCAATGGACTCAAGCCCCAAAAGAAGTGAGGATTTCACCTGATTCTTCGCTCGGGAGAGCTCCTCGTCCGTCAAGGGAACCGATTCAAGGCGGGCAATTTCCTCTCCGAGAATCTCCAAAAGCTCCCGCTTCTTGGAGGGACGCGTCGAGGCCGAAATCCTGACCAGCCCCCCATCGGCAAAGGATTGCCCGGTGGAATAGACCGAATAGGCGAGCCCTCTCTTCTCCCGAACCTCCTGGAAAAGACGCGAGCTCATTCCTCCCCCAAGATGGACATTCAAAAGACGAAGGAGCGTCTGATCCGGGTGGGCCACAGGAAGGCCCGGCATCCCGATGGCCACATGGACCTGCTCCAGCTTTTTCTCCTTTTGCGTCTTTCCATAGGCCGGGAGAAACGCGGATCCGTCTTCCGTCCTTTGGCTAGGTGCCAAGGGAAGATCGGAGAAGGCCTGCTCGAGGGACTCCCGGAGGGAGGGCCAGGAAAATCGACCGGAAACGGTCACAAACATCGAACCGGAATGGTAGTTCCGCCGGAAGTAACTCTGAACATCCTCGCGGGAGAAAGAGGAGAGGGACTCTTCCGTTCCCAGAATCGGGCGGGACAGGGGATGGGCCCCAAAGTGGGCCTCATAGAGGTTCTGGGTCACAAGATCGTCCGGGTCGTCGCGGGACTCTGCAATCTCCTCGATCACAACCCCCCTCTCCCGATCGAGCTCCTCTCCATCAAAGGTTGATCGGGTGAGGAGATCCCCCAGGAGAAGGGCGGCCCGGGAGACATTTTCTGTCAGAAGATGGGCATAGAAGCAGGTCATCTCCTGGGAGGTAAAGGCGTTCATCTCCCCTCCCAGGAAGTCCATCTCGTTGGCAATCTCCTGGGCATTGCGGGAGGGGGTCCCCTTAAAGCACATGTGCTCCAGAAAATGGGTCATACCGGCCTCCTTGGGAGACTCGTAACGGGAGCCGGCCCGCACCCAGACACCAATGGCGGCTGAGCGGGAGGAGGTGACGGGATCGCTGTAAACGGCAAGCCCATTTGAGAGAGTGTGCTTTATGTAGGGCATCGCGGCTCTTTCTTGATAGTCCCTCGACCCAAGAGTCGGAGAGTCCCGGGTCCGAATCCTCGGACAGGGAGAAGAACGTGTTTATGCCGTTAGGGGAAAGGGGATGCGCAAGACTCCCGACAGAGACATCCATGCAAAAAAAGGTGCCCACCCGAAGGCAGGCACCCTGCAAAGGAAGATAAGAATAAAGGCCGAAAAAGATATCCGGAGGGAACTCCGGAAGACAAAGCAAACGTCTCGGGGATTAATGAACTCCGGTCGGAAGGAAGAAGGGATTCACCCCGACATACATAGAGAGTCCGCCCCAGACAACCGCCATGATGATGGCCACGACCACAAGCCCTGTAGCACCTTTGTTCACATCCATTGACAGACCTCCTCGATGATTGTCTCGCGCCCGTCCCAGAAAAAATCTGGGACGAATGCGAATGACTCCTGCCCTTTCCCTTTGGGGGGCAGGCCTTGGCTAAAGATCCTTGCGGATCCACATCCCCTGCCAAATCACCAGACTGATAAGACAGGAAGCATTATGGCAAACCCCATTCAAAAAAACAAGAACGGACCCGAGAACGATCTAGTGGGTGGCAGAGGCCCGCGTTTCGCGTCCCTCCCCTTCCTCGGCGATGGCTTCCTTCCGGGAAAGGCGAATTTTTCCCTGACGGTCCACTTCCAGAACCTTCACGACAATCTCGTCCCCCTCGTTGACCACATCGGTCACCTTCTCGACGCGACGGGGTTCAAGTTGGGATACATGGCAAAGACCGGTGGTGCCAGGCATGATTTCCACAAAAGCCCCATATTCGGCAACGGTCTTGACCTTGCCAAGATAGATCTTGCCCACTTCCGCCTCGGCAACGATCTGATGAATGATTTCGATGGCCTTCTTTGCGGCTTCCTCATCGGCGGAGGCCACATGGATCACACCAGAATCCTCGATTTCGATCTTGGCACCCGTCCGTTCGGTGATACTGCGAATCATCTTTCCGCCGGGCCCAATGACCTCCCTGATTTTGTCTTGCTTGATCTGGATGGTCATGATGCGAGGCGCATAGGGAGACATCTGGGAGCGAACGGACGGCAAGGCCTCCTTCATCTTTCCCATGATGTGAATCCGACCGACACGGGCCTGTTCGAGAGATTTCTTCATGATCTCAAGGGTAATGCCCTTGATCTTGATGTCCATCTGAACCGCAGTGACACCGACATCCGTTCCGGTCACCTTGAAATCCATATCACCAAGATGATCCTCGATCCCCAGAATATCTGACAGAATTGCGATTCTGTCTCCTTCCTTGATCAGACCCATGGCGATTCCGGCGACGGGGGCCTTGATGGGAATGCCGGCATCCATCATGGCCAGAGTTCCGCCACAGACGGTGGCCATGGAGGTCGAACCATTCGATTCCAGAATGTCGGACACAAGCCGGATCGAATAGGGAAAGTCGTCCTTCGACGGCAGAACCGGGATGAGGGCTCTCTCTGCAAGATTTCCATGGCCAATCTCCCGACGCCCCGGCCCCCGCATCGGCTTGACTTCCCCAACCGAGAAGGCCGGAAAGTTATAGTGAAGCATGAACCGCTTGTGGGATTCTCCCTCCAGGGAGTCGATCCGTTGTTCGTCATCGGAAGTTCCGAGAGTCGCCACGGAAAGGCTCTGGGTCTCTCCTCGGGTAAAGAGGGCCGATCCATGGGTTCGGGGAAGGATTCCTACCTCGATTGTGATGGGACGGATCTCCGTCGTGGAGCGACCATCGGCACGGATCCCGCGATCGAGAACCATGGCACGCAGGAGCTCTCGCTCGAGCTCATGGAATCCGTTGGAGAACTCCTTTTCCTGCATGGGGTCGGCAAATCCTTCGGGAAATAGCTCCTTGGCAAGAGAGCTCCGAATCTCGGCAGTTTTCTCCTCCCGAACCTTCTTGTCCGAAACAACAAGGATTCCCGAAAGGGCATCACGCCCCCCTGATCGGATTTTCTCCATGAGCTCGGGACGCACGGGAACTTTGGGAAGAGCCCGCTTGGCCTTTCCAATTTTCTGCTGAAGTTCGCGCTGGGCGGCAATGATCGGCTGGCAGGCAGCGTGGGCTGTCCGGATCGCCTCGAGGAAGAGCTCTTCGGAAACCTCGTCCGCCTTGCCTTCCACCATCATGATGGCATCAGCCGTTCCTGCCACCACGAGATCGAGGCTGGATTGCTCCTGGGCCTCAATGTCGGGGTTGATCACAAACTGGCCATTCACATAGCCCACACGAACAGCGCCAAGAGGATCATTAAAAGGAATGTCGGAAATGGTCAACGCAGTGGATGCCGCCACAACGGCCATCACATCAGTGACCCCGCTCCGGTCTGCGGAGACCACGGAGGCGATCACTTGGGTGTCGTAGTAGAACCCTTCAGGAAAGAGCGGACGCAGAGGACGGTCGACGAGGCGGCTGTTCAATATCTCTCGCTCAGACGGCTTTCCTTCTCTCTTGAAGAATCCTCCCGGGATTTTTCCCGCGGCATAGGCCCGCTCCTGGTAGTCCACTGTCAGAGGAAGAAAATCGGTTCCCGGCTTGACGGTCTTTGCCGCAACAGCTGTGGCGATAATCACTGTCCCCTCGACCCAGAGAACCGCGGCTCCGTCGGCCTGGCGAGCCATACGTCCTGTCTCGATCCTGACCGTCTTTCCTCCGACGGCAACTTCAACTGTAACTGGCTTCATTCTGGGGGGGATCCTTTCCGTGTTCTTGTGTCACGAGACATCATTGATTGAAAGACGTTTGAGCCGACTGCTTCAGGGAGTCCCCGGGCAGGCCCTCAATGAACCCTGAGGTCGTTGAGGGAGGCTTTACAGATTGTCCATTCGGGAATACTGTCTGGCCTAGCGCCTAGCGGCGGAGACCCAAGCGGCTGATGATTTCCTGGTACTTGGCCGGGTTATTTGACTGAAGGTATTTGAGATGGCGTCTCCTGCGGCTCACCATCAAAAGGAGACCCCTTCGGGAATGGACATCCTTAGGGAACTTCTTGAAGTGCTCTCCCAGCTGGTTGATACGCTCCGTCAGTATGGCAACCTGAACCTCAACAGATCCGGTGTCATTGCCAGAAATTTTAAAAGATTCGATAACTTCCTGCTTTTTTTCCTTGCTTAATGCCATGAGAAAAACTCCCTAGTTAAAAACGAACTTTTGGCCCGAATGAGCCCGTGATTTGTCATGGTCCCGGCACCCCGCGACACACGTCCGGGCCAGTAAATCCCTCTCCGGAACCCTGCTCCCTAGAATACGAGCGAGACCCTCGCAAAGGGGATTCCCAATGGAAAATCTCCCAAGCTCTCACCCTCGCGCAGGGCTTCTGCAATCGCCCGGATTTTTCCATCCTGTCCGAGTATTCTAATCATATCCTTCATGTGAAACAATCCTTCTCGGCGAAAAATTGCCGTCGCCGGCAAAAGAGCGCCCTTCAGAAGGCGTGTGGAGGCTTCTCCGAGAAGACGCACTCCCGGCAAAGCATCAAAAACCCGATCCGGCCCCAGCAGGTTCCTGGTGAAGTCAGGGGCCTTCCACTCTTTTTCCATGACAGCAAGAGCCGTCGCCTCGCCCAGCGAAAAGGTTCCCACTGACAGTCGCCGAAGCCGGCTAAGATGGGCACCCGTGGACAGTGCCTCACCTATCTCTCGCGCCAGAACCCGAATATATGTTCCTTTCGAACAATGAACCCGAAAGGTCAGGACCGGAGGCTCCACTGCAAGGAGTTCCAGCGAATAGATTTCAATCCTTCGGGATTCCCTGGGAACCGTGACGCCTTTTCTGGCGAGCTTGTAGAGAGGAACTCCTTGTTGTTTTACAGCCGAGTACATGGGAGGCTGTTGCAACCTCTCTCCCTCGAAATCTCTCGTGATCGCCCTCAATCGCGAAGAGGAAAGATCCTCCGGAACAGAAGAGGTTGAGACGACCACTCCCGTACTGTCATCCGTATCGGTTGTGGCCCCGAGGGTCAGATCAAACTCGTAGGACTTGTCATCGGCCAGAATAAACGACGACATTTTCGTCGCCTCTCCCACGAGAAGGGGAAGGAGCCCCGATGCCATCGGATCCAGAGTTCCACCGTGTCCGACCTTATCAATGCCAGAAAGCTTTCTGACCCGATGAACGATGTCGTGGGAGGTTGGCCCAGCCGGTTTGTCAACGAGGAGCATCCCCGAAACCTTCACCGGATTCTCCGGATCAAAAAAACTCACGGAACATCTTCCCCGGAGATTTGATCAAACAGAGACTCTATTCTTCCTTCCTCGTCGTTTCCATTATCATGGACGAAGGAAAGACGGGGGATATATTTAATCCGGAGCTGACGGGCCATCTCCTTCCGAAGGATCGGAGAATGGCGCTCCAAAATCTCTCCCATGGACTGAGGATCTTCTCCGGGAAAGACGGCAAAAAACACCGTGGCATTCCGAAGATCATCAGAGAGGCGCACCCTTGTAATGGTCACGCTGGCAATACGGGGCTCCCGGAAGTAGCGGGCCACGACGGTCGCCATAATTTCCCGGATTTCGGAGGCCACCCTGTCGGCCCGGCGAAAGCCGTAGTCCTTTCTCACAGGACCTCCTGATGAACATCCTGAAGTTCAACAAAGGGATCGGAGCGAAAAAGGTCGATGACCTTTTCGAAGATCCTGGCATGAAGATCAGAATCCGCACTGATCATGACGGCCTCGACAACCGACCGTTGCCATAGATCCTGATAGCCCGTTTCTGCCACAGAAACGGGAAACCGTTCCCTGACACGGGAGAGCAGGCTCTGGAGAACCTGCCGCTTGTCTTTCAGCGAACGGGCATCAGGGATGAAGAGAACGAGGATAAGGTGTCCGATGGCCGAGCGCTTCTCAGGATTCCTGTCATGAGGATATCGTTTCAAGCTTTCCGGCCACTTTTTCCTGGACAAAGCACTCGATCATGTCACCTGTCTTGATATCCCGATAATTCTCAATGGAGATTCCGCATTCGTACCCGGCGGCCACTTCCTTCACATCATCCTTGAATCTTTTGAGGGCCTCGATCTTCCCTTCGTAGATGACAACCCCGTCCCGGATCAGTTTCACAATGGTCCCGGCACGCTGGATCATCCCCTCGGAGACATAACATCCGGCCACTGTCCCAACGCGGCTGATGTTGTAAACCTGACGAACTTCGGCACGTCCCAGGAATTTCTCGCGGATAATGGGAGAGAGCATCCCTTCCATTGCCTTCCGCACATCCTCAACGGCATCGTAGATGACCGAGTAGAACTTCATCTCGACCTTCTCCCTTTCCGCAAGGGCCAAGGCCTTCGGTTCCGGACGAACATTGAAGCCAAATATGACGGCGTTGGAGGCTTGAGCGAGGAGAACATCCGTCTCCCGGATTCCCCCCACGCCTTCATGGATGAAGCGAACCCGGACCTTCGAATTTTCTAGCTTGCCAATGGCCTGACGGATCGGCTCGATCGAACCCTGAACGTCCACCTTGAGGATAAGGTTCAGGTCCTTGATGACTCCCTCTTCAATCTGATTGTAGAGATCTTCGAGCGTCACCTTCTTTGTCTGGAGGAGCTGGGCAGCCCTGTGGCGTGCCTGACGGGCCATGGCAACCTGCCGACCAAGCTTTTCGTCTTCAACGGCCACAAAAACATCGCCCGGCTGCGGCATCCCATCGAGACCTACAACCTCGGCGGAGTGCGAAGGAGTCACTTCATTGACCTTGTGGCCATAGGCATCGTTCAGACTTCTCACCCGGCCAACCTGAGCTCCGAGAACGAGAAAGTTTCCCACCCTCAGTGTCCCCTTCTGAACCAGAACCGACGCCACAATTCCCCTCCCGCGATCAAGTCGGGACTCAATGACAAGTCCGCGGGCCCGACGGTTCGGATTGGCCTTGAGATCAAGAACATCGGCCTGCAGAAGAATCATTTCGAGAAGGTGATCCAAGCCCGTCCGTTTTTTTGCCGATACAGGGCAATAGATCGTCGAGCCGCCCCACTCTTCTGGAGACAAGCCATGCTCAGCCAATGCCTGCTTCACCCGATCCGGATTGGCTTCGGGCTTGTCGATCTTGTTAAGCGCCACCACGATCGGAACGTCTGCCGCCTTGGCATGATTGATAGCCTCGAGAGTCTGCGGCATCACCCCGTCATCGGCTGCGACCACAAGAACCACCACATCGGTGGCCTTCGCCCCGCGAGCACGCATCGCCGTAAAGGCCTCATGGCCAGGAGTGTCAAGAAAGGTGATGTCCCGCCCATTAATGGAGACCGTGTAGGCTCCGATATGCTGAGTGATTCCCCCCGCTTCACCTTCCGCCACCTTACTTTTTCTGATGGCATCAAGAAGCGAAGTTTTTCCGTGGTCGGTATGGCCCATGATGGTCACCACAGGCGGACGTGGCACGAGGTCCTCTTCGGAGTCTTCAGTTTCTCCAAGGATGGCATCCTCGGGTTCTTCCTGCTGTATCTCGACGGCAATCCCCATTTGTTCGGCCACAAGAAGAGCCGCATCGGGATCGACCGGTTCCGTAATCGTGGTCATCACTCCCATGGACATCAATCGCATGATGACATCCTGAACCTTGACACCCATGCGATCGGCAAACTCTTTGACACTGATGCCGGCATCGATACGAATGGACTTCTTGCGAGCCTTTGTTCCGTCGAGAGCGGCGGCCCCTCCCTTGCGAGAATCAGCCCCCCCCTTCCCTTTCTTCTTGAAAGGTGTTGCTTTTTTGAAGGCCGGTCGAGGAAACGAGGGACGGGAAGTTGGCGGCACCTCAGGGGGAAGTCCTGGCGCTACCGTTTTGATGGCAGGAGCTGCAGGAGAAGCCTGCCGAGTGGCGACATCCCTTTCACCCGTCTCGTCAAGGTCGACAAAATCCTCTTCCCTGAGAAGGTGGAGGCGATCCAGCTTCTGATTTTTTTCCTTGGCCCCTTTAACAGGCTTCCCTTTTTTCTCAGAAGCCCCAGCACGCTCCTTCAAGGCTTTTTCTTTTTCTGCAGCGGTAAGGGGTGCCCCGGAGGGACGTGCCGACTTTTCTACCTCGAGTGGCTCCGTCCATGTCTCCACAGGAATTCTGGGAAGGAGGTCGGGCGGCACGGTCGAAGCCGGAGGAGTCTGCACCTTAATCGGCTCTTCCTGTGACGGCGTCTCCTTGGGAACCGAAGGCTTCGCTACAATCTTTTCTTCATCGCTCTCCTCCTCCACGGGGAGGGAAGAGGCGGGAGATTCCTCAACGGCAGTCTCTTGAGTCTGAGGAGTTGCCACAGGCTCCTCTGCAGGAGCCGATGATGATTTCTTTTTAATAAGAATCGGCTTCTTTGGGGGTTCGGGAGACTCGCTCCCTTTTTTCATTTTTTGTCGAACAGTCGCGACTGCCCGTTCATCCAGAGTGGCCATGTGCGAAGGCGCATGGATCCCCCAGAGATTGAGCTTGGCCAGGAGTGCCTTGCTTTCCATTTTGAGCTCGCGCGCCAGTTCATAGACTTTCAATGAAACTCCCCCTCATCTATCCAAAACATCTCATTATCAAAAATGCTTGCCCGAAGGATCTTCTGTTTTCCTCTCAGGAGGCAGGTTCCTCAGAAGAAACTCCCGCCGGCTTGGGATATCCCAGAAAATCCCGCGCCGTTTCCACGAGTTTTGCGGCGGTCTTTGGACCCAAGCGAGGCAAAATGGCAATGTCGTCAATATTGGCTTCGGCAATCTTTTCCACTGTATCGTAACCTGCCGCCTTGAGGGCATCGGCCACATTTCCCCCCATGCCGGGAAGGTCTTCGATTCCCAGAAGCAAGGGAGCCGCATCCGAATGTTCCTCTTCGGCCCCGTCGCCACCGGCACGAGCCTGACGATCAGCCTCATACTGCTGCTCACTAAAGATGTCGATCTTCCATCCTGTCAGCTTCGCCGCGAGACGAACATTCTGTCCACGTCGACCAATCGAGAGCGAGAGTTGCTGGTTGGCAACAACCACCGTCGCCACCTTGTCAAATTCAGAGTCTCGTGTGGCCACCCGAAGAACCTTTGCCGGAGAGAGTGCCCGGGCAATGAATGTTCCTGGATCGGGGCTCCAGTCGATTATATCAATCTTTTCCCCATGGATTTCCCGAACAATGGCCTGCACACGGGATCCCTTCACTCCGACACAAGATCCGACAGGATCGATGTTAGGATCCCGAGACAGAACCGCCACTTTGGCACGCTCCCCCGGGTCCCTCACAACCCCCTTGATTTCGATCAAGCCCTCACTGATTTCCGGAACCTCCTTCTCAAAAAGTCGCGCCAGGAAATCCGGATGAGTCCGACTCAGAATCAGTTGAGGACCTCGCGTGGTGGTTCGGATATCCAGAAGAAGGGCCTTGACCCGATCCCCCCGATGAAATGACTCGCGGGGAAT
Organism: Nitrospirota bacterium; assembly: GCA_021828375.1. Taxonomy (GTDB): domain Bacteria; phylum Nitrospirota; class Leptospirillia; order Leptospirillales; family Leptospirillaceae; genus UBA4572. The sequence continues at coordinate 39,610 of JAKARS010000004.1, read as the reverse complement.
CTGCTCTTTGAAAGGAAGCACCGCTTCGGTCTTCCCCAGATCGATGATGAAGTTTCGCTTTTCTTGGCCAATATAGACACCGGCAACAACATTGCCCTTACGGCCACCAAACTCCTTGGCCACAACTGACCATTCAGCTTCTCGAACCTTCTGGAAAATCACCTGTTTGGCCGCCTGAGCTGCCACTCGGCCAAAGTCATCAATCTCGAGATAGGCACCAATCTCATCCCCCACCTCGGCCTCGGGATCCGACTCTTTTGCCTCGGCGAGAGAGACCTCTTCCATGGGGGAGACAACATCCTCGACAATCCGCCTCAGGTGCAGAACCTGTATCTCCCCTGTTCGAGGATCGATCTCCACCTGAAAGTTATCCCCGCCGCCATAACGTTTCTTTGCAGCGGTCAGAATCGCAGATTGCAGCGCCTCGATCAGGGTCTCCTGAGGGATTCCCTTTTCCCGGTGAAGCTGGTCGATAACACTTAAAAGCTCCTGATTAACCATTCATGTCTCCCAAACAGGTAGAGATGCTTCCTAAAACCGGCAGAATCCCCGGAAATGTCCTTAATCGTCCCATTGGCTCTTCTCAATCCTCAGCCGCCAAGTCCTTACCCATTGAGCTACTTTTTGTCCACTTTTTCTTGAGCTACCGGAACAGGGCGCCAGAACTCTGCCTGAACGCTCCGAAGCTGAAGAAATGGAACTTCAAGGATGCGGGATTTCTTTCCAGCATCCACATGGAGGAAAAATCCCGCATCCCCGACGGAACCGATCCGCCCCTTGAGGACTTTCTGTCCTTCAATGGCATCAACGAGCTTCAGACTCACCCACTTTCCCTCGTTCTTCCGAAGATCCTCTGGAATTTTGAGGAGTCGGTCGAGACCAGGCGAACTTACCTCGAGATGGTAGCGTCCCGGAAACGGGTCAAGAACGTCGAGCAAGACGCTGACACGACGACTGACGCTTTCGATCTGATCGATCGTCACACCCTCGGGGCCGTCGACAAAAACCCGCAGAACCCCACCGCTTTTCTTGGGGAGGACAAGATCGTAAAGTGTCAGTCCCATTGAATCAAGGAGAAGAGTGATCTCTTCAGTCAAACGCTCGGAGGGGGGTGTTGCGGGGTTATCAGACATATTCTACTACTCTCCAATAAAAAATCAAGAAGCGATCGACCCAATTCATACCTGACGACCGACGAATCTCTTTAGTGGGTCTCCACTGGAGTCCCCAGGGGTGGCTTGTCCGCATAGGGAATAAAGGAGTGGGCTCCCCCATCGATCGGGGTCGGGGAGGCGAGCTTCACCGGAGGTGTTGCAGGCTTTCCACTTTGGGATGACTCTTTGGGAGTTGAATGACATCCCGTCAGCGCCAAAAGGGCGACCACAAGAACACCGGAGGCTCGAACATAATGTGATTCCATCACCGCAGCTCCTGCCTGTCAAAAATGAAAGAACATGAGAAAACCATTAAGAAACGCGAGAGCACCGACCCCTCCCAAGGACATACTGACATACCAGAGGGAGTTTCTCCTGAGCATCACTGCCATGGAGGAGAGGACGATGCTTATCTGAAAGCAGACCACGCTAAGGGCGAATGCGTGGTGATGCTCCAATGCCTTGTCAGAGAGAAGATTCATCTTATCACGCTCTTTTTCGAACTCGAGAGCCTTTGCCTTGATCTTCCCAACCTGCCCCTTGTACTTTTCCACGAGGGAGGCAAGGCGAGCCTTTTCTTTGGGTGACGATTTAAAGAATTCCACAAGGTGTGCCTGGTTCGAGGACATGTGGAGCTTTATTTTCTTCGCCTGGTAGAACGACCACTGATCGGACGCCTTTGCCTGGTAAAAGATTGCCGAGTTTTTCAACATGATCGCCTCGGAGGTTTTTTGCTCTGACTCCAAGTTCGACAGAGCGGCAAAAACGGCGAGGATCGACGTGGTAAGAGCAACCCGGATATTCCATTGATCCCGCTTCTCTTCCCGCTTTTCGATGGATTCGCTTAGCGACTCCATCAACTCATGGGCTTCAAGAGATTCCTGACTCACCTTACAGTCCTTTCCTGTCGATCATCGATCGTCAAAACAGAATGCTGACTCAATATATCCTGAATTTAAATTTTACCAGATTGAAGCGAGTTGGGCGACTCACAGAAATAAAGAGGCAGACAAGGAGGTTTACATGAGGCGAAAATTAGGGGTGGAGCTCCTGATCGGAATTGAACCGATAACCTTCCGCTTACAAGGCGGGTGCTCTGCCAATTGAGCTACAGGAGCATCGTGACAACTTGGTGCAGGATATAGAGGCTAACCCATTGACAGGATAAATTTCAACACACCTCGGGAAGCCTTTCTCCCGCTTGTCTTTTCCTTTCTGATGGATTATAAAGTAATGACTTCCTTTTGAATCCATCAGAGGTGGAACACCGTTCCTTTCCTTTAGCTAGATTGTATTTTTGGCGAATGAAACCCTTGATCTCCTCAGCCGCTTAGAGTGCCGGACGAAGATGGATCTCCTTGCCATTGGTCAAGTGCCCTCTAACCCAGAGAAAGACAAAATCGCATGATCTTCCCACCCAGTCGACAATTTTCAAAGCACTTCATCGGAACAGCCACAGCGGCTCTTGTCTTCTTTCAGGCTGGATCCATGATATCTTCTGCAATCTTTCCTTCCGATGCGAATGTCGTGAATGCCGCAGAAACACCCAAAGCCAACCAGGCTGCACCGGCCAAGGATCCAACCCAAGAGGTGGGAACCGATCCGGCTTCCCTGCAGGCCAGACTCAAGAAAGTCATTCTCGACTCCCTCTCCCGACAGAGAATTCCTTACAAGAATTTTGTCTGGCTGACCCCAAAAGCCGTTGACAATGCCATTCTTGCCCTTCCATTCTCGGTGGATGTGGGAGCCCAGAAGATCGTTCTGCCGGTCTATGTCATCAACCACCGCTACCTCGTCACAACTCCCCTTCTCGACATTACGAGACACTATTCGGTCGTTCCCAGCATCCCCCCTCCCCAGCCCATTGCCTTGGCGCTCCCGTCAACGGACTTTGACATTGACAGCTTTCCCTCCACCGGAAAGAAGGATGCCCCACACATTCTCATCATGTTTGGCGATGAACAGTGTGGAGCCTGCCGTCGATGGAACCGGCAGGAAGAAGAGTCAGTCAGGAAGGATCCATCGATCCGCTTTGTTTATATTCCCTACCCGCAAGTCACAATCCACAAGAATGCCCTGACTGCCGCCATTTTTGAAATGTGTGCCTTTCAGGAGAAACCCTCCTCCTTTTGGACAATCCACGATCAGATTGATCGTCGGGTTGAGATGAAAAACATTGACAAGGCCGGCCTGACGCCGATCTTTTCAGGGTTCATGATCCAGGCCGGGGTGCCGACGGCAAAGGTAAAGAAGTGCATGGATGAAAGCCGTCCCCTTGAAGCCATTTCAAAGGCAGGCAATGAGCTCGGGGCCAAGATCGGTGTCCCCTCCCCCCCCATCTTCCTTATCGATGGTCAGGTCAAGGAAGGGTATATGACCTACGCCCAGATCAAGCAAGCCATGTCTATGCCTAAGACTCCTGTTGCCACAGCGAATCCTTGAGTCCAAGATCGCTGAAGGATAAAATGATCCGGTAACGAAACAGAAAACGGACAGATCTCATCTTTCGTTTGGTTTGGCCAATCGTCTGAACTCAGCGTCTGCCGGCATTGGAGAAGACCCTCTTCCCGTATAACTCACTTTAAAGGAGTGGAGCCAACGTGGGATTTCGAACCTGGACCGACATCGATCGCTGGACCGATATCGACCTTGACTATATCGTTGAGCAGTCAGGCACGATTTCAAACGACCTCAACAAGGATGCAGTCAAGGACGCCATTTCCACCATCAAGAACTCCCTTACCTTCCTGGAGAAGAAGAAAGCCACAAAGGAAGATCGTGACCGTATCACAAAAGAGCGGATCAACATTTTGCTTCGGCTGGGATTTCAGATACGCCTTAAAGACCCTGCCATGGCCCAGTCCGGAGCTCCCACGGAAGAAGTCGAAGCCAAGGGCTAACGCCGAAACCGCCTATAATGCACCGGAGTGTGGTTGTCTCATCTCCTGACAATTCCCCTGGCGATTCTGGGGGGAGGAATCTGGGGCAGCTTTCTTGGAGTCCTGGCCATTCGCATCCCCCAGAAGATCTCCATTTTCTGGCCAGGGTCGCGGTGTGACCACTGCGGCCATCCTCTTTCCGTATCCGAGCTCATTCCTTTCCTTTCCTGGATTTACCTCCAGGGACGCTGTCGAGCCTGCCACCACAGAATCTTGATGGACATTCCTTTTGCTGAAGTCGCCACCGCTCTTTTTTTTCTTTTGCTCCTCGAGTTTTCCCCCTCCCCTCTCTCGGGGATGCGCGATTTGATTTTTTTCTCCTTTGCCCTTCCCTTGACCCTCATTGACAGTCGGTACAAGAGGCTTCCCCATATCCTGACAATTCCCTGCATGGCATCCGGAATCCTTCTGGGGGGAATGGTCCACGGCTCTCACGGACTGCTCGAAGCCCTCTTTGGCGCTCTGGCAGGATTCATTCCCGTTGCACTCATTGCCACTGCCTACCCCCGGGGAATCGGGATGGGAGACGCATTCTGGCTCTCGGCCATTGGGTCATTTACAGGACCCGGAGCCCTGACGCTTGTTCTCCTTGTCGCTTCGTCAACGGGAATCGTCGCCACACTTGTCGTCTATCTGACGAAGCATCGGAATTCTGGCCTCTCCCTTTTTTCCCTGGCGATGCCCTTTGGCCCCTTTCTCTCTCTCGGAGGGATTCTCACTCTGATGATTCCCGGAATTTCTCACCTCTTTAACGCAACGCTTCTGGAGACACTGTCATGAAAATTGCCCTTGCAGGCCTTGGAAATATGGGATTTCCCATGGCAGAAAGACTCCTTGCCAGGCCGTACCCTTTGACGGTGACAAATCGGACAAAAGAAAAAGCGCTCCCCCTTCTTGAAAAAGGAGCCCTGTGGGCCGCCTCTCCGGCAGAGGCGGCAAAAGAAGCCAGCATCTTTGCCACCATCCTTTCAAATGACGAGGCCCTCGAGTCTCTTCTATACGGGGCGGGGGTTCTGGATGCCCTACCGGAAGGCTCGGTTCATTTATCGCTGTCAACCATCAGCGTCGAGCTTTCCAGAAAGATTGACGCTGAACACAGAAAAAGGGGACAAGGTTTTGTTTCGGCCCCCGTCTTCGGGCGCCCCGACGCCGTTGTCGAAGGTCGGCTTCGCGTTCTTTGTGCCGGAGATCCGGACTCTGTCGCCTCGGTCATGCCCATTCTTGAAACCTTGGGGGCCAAAGTTTTCCGATTGGGAGACTCCCCTTCCGTGGCCAATCTCGTGAAGCTCTCGGGAAATTTCATGATTGCTGCGGCACTCGAGGCTCTTGGCGAGTCCTTTGCCCTCGTTCGCCGAGCTGGCGTTGACCCTGCCCTCTTTCTCGAAATTCTCAATGACTCCCTTTTTCGCTCTCCTCTCTATGAAAACTATGGAAAGATCATGGCAGAGAAACGTTATGACAAGGCGGGGTTTACGATGGATCTGGGGCTCAAGGATCTGCACCTCATTCTTGAGGCGGCCGAGTCTCTTCGCGTGCCGCTCCCGTTGGCCTCCATCGCCCGGGACTCCCTTTTGGCCGGCCTGGCCCGAGGACGTCAGCCTCTCGACTGGTCAGCCATCGTTCTTTCTCACTACGAGCGGGCCGGGCTCGATGAAAAGCGTTAAGAGCTGATCGCTCGTCAAGATGTTTTCAACGGGACCCTGTGGTAGGATTAAAATTAGGTTAGGCTTGAGACTTTCTCTTGAAGTTTCACCTTGAATTCCATGTGATACCTTGTTCATGTCTTCTTCGATTTTCACTGCAAAAAATCTCTGAGGATTGAATTCTTTATGCCCACAGGCTATCGCCGCATTCTCATAGGATCAGATCTCTCGCCCTTTCCTGCCGATGTCATCGAGGAAATCCGGAAGCTGGCAGCCCATGGGGATTCGATCTTTCCTGAAGAAATTCATCTGGCCTTTGTTCTCGAAGCACTCCAGGATATTCCCATCGACCTTCCTATGGCCGGCCTCAACCTCTTGCCTGTGGCCGAGGAAGCCCTGAGGCGGTTGAACCAGATCGCCCGGGACCTCGGATCCATGCCTACCAGAATTTCAACGGGGGTCTACCATGGAAAGGCCGACAAAATCCTGGCCTCCCTGGCAGCGGTCCTGAGATTCGACCTGATTCTTGTCGTCTCTCACGGGAGACCCCTGATCAGCCGTTTGATGACCGGCTCTCTTCCCGGATCCCTTGTCCACATTTCCCCCGTCCCGGTTCTTGTCATCAAGGATCAAACCCGGAGCGACGAACTCTCCCGAACCCTTCTGGCCCATCTTCCCGCGGAGATCCTGAAACCTCTGGCACAATCTAACGGAGTGACAGACAAATAATGGCCATCCGACAGAACCTCGACCTCCCTCCGAATCTCGATACCGCCAGCTTTCTTGGAGAGATGAACCGGCACATTCATCTCTTTGAAGAGGCTTTCGGGCTCCGGATTTCCGTGAATGGACCGGTGTTGACGATGGTAGGAGAGGAAGAGGCCGTTCGCCAGGGATCCCGCGTCATCGATGACCTGACGTCCCTGATGGCGGCAGGCTACTCCATCCGCGAAGAAGAGATCCGACAGGCCATCTCGGTCTCCCGAAACTCTCCCCACATCTCTCTCAAGGATCTGCTTTCGGAGTATGTGCCGATCAACAGCAAAAAGCGGGTGATCTTTCCCAAATCCCTCCACCAGCTGGAGTACATCCGTGCCATGAAGACCAAGGATATTGTCTTTGGAATCGGGCCGGCCGGAACAGGCAAAACCTACTTGGCCGTCGCCCTGGCCGTCCACCATCTCCTGAAGGGCTCGTTCCGCCGGATTATCTTGGTTCGTCCGGCTGTCGAGGCAGGAGAACGGCTGGGATTCCTTCCGGGAGACATTGCCGAAAAGATCAACCCCTATCTGCGCCCCCTCTATGACGCCCTCTTCGATATGATCGATGTGGAAAAGGTCAACCGGATGATGGAGCGCCGGGAAATCGAGATCGCTCCGTTGGCCTTCATGCGGGGGAGAACCCTCAACGACTCCTTTGTCATTTTGGACGAGGCCCAGAATGCCACCGTCGAGCAGATGAAAATGTTCCTCACGCGCATCGGCTTCAACTCCAAGGCCATCATCACAGGGGACACAACCCAGATCGACCTCCCCCAGGATCGCTACAGCGGATTGCTCGAAGCCCAGGAGGTGCTGAAGGGAATCGAAGGCATCTCCTTCACCTTCTTTTCCGATGTCGATGTTGTTCGCCATCGCCTTGTCATGGAAATCGTCAAGGCCTACGAACGCTATGAAGCCTCCAAGCCCTCCCCCGCCCCCCGGACCCAGAATGCCTCAGAAAAGCGGTCACGACCTCCCCGCAAGACATCCTGAGGCCCCCATGTCGATTGAGATCCTCTCGTTGCAACGAGCCCTTCCCGTGGACACCGAACGACTTCATCGACACGCCCGACTCGCCCTGGAAGCCGTGGGCCAAGACCACTGTGACCTCTCCCTTGTCCTGGTCAATGACAAAAGGATGCGCGAACTGAACCGCACCTATCGGGGAAAGGCTTCCACCACCGATGTTCTCTCCTTTGAAGGTCCCCCGGGTTCTCCCCCTCGAATGCCTCGTTTTCTCGGAGAGATCGTGATCTCCGTCCCTCGGGCCCATCGCCAGGCCATGACAGCCGGTCTCTCTCCTGAGGACGAGCTCTCAAATCTCCTGATCCACGGAGTCTGCCATCTTCTGGGATTTGACCATGAGAGAGGGGAAGAAGATCAGCGGATCATGAAGGCCGAAGAAGAAAAGATCGCCCGTCACATCCGGCGAAAAGAAGGACAAGGGGGCGAGGGAATCACCGGAAAGATCCCGGAAGGGACAGGGGACATTGATCCATCTGACAGGAAAAGAGTGGCACAAGGCCGCAAGGGGATGTCTTGATGGGATTTTTTGACAAAATCAGGGAGGGGCTTCAAAAAACCCGGGACAAGGTCGCACGGTCGATCGAATCGGTCTTCAACCGGCGAGATCCCGGATTTTATCAGGAGCTCGAAGAAATCCTGATCACTGCCGATGTTGGTCCCGTAGTCTCGAAGGAAATCGTCGAGGAACTGAAGGCCTGGGAAAAAAAGAATCCCGGAGCCACCTCCGAAGAGAGCCTGGCCCACCTTGAGCGGTCCCTGACAGAAATTTTCCCCTCCCCCACCCCTTGGGAGGAGTTCTCTCCCCGCAAATCCCCCATGGTGGTTCTCCTTGTGGGAGTCAACGGCGTCGGAAAGACGACAACCGCCGGCAAGCTTGCCGCCCGATTCAGGGATGCAGGAAATTCCGTCATCCTCGGGGCCGCCGACACCTTCCGTGCGGCGGCGATCGAGCAGCTTCGAAAATGGGGAGAGCGCCTCGATGTCCCCGTTGTCCATCAGAAACCCGGAGCCGATCCGGCCTCCGTCGCCTTCGATACCGTCAGGGCCGCCCGGGCCCGGGGGATCGATATGGCCATCATCGACACGGCGGGAAGGCTCCAGAACAAGCAAAACCTGATGAATGAGCTCAGGAAAATTGGGGCGATCATCAGCCGGGAGGCCCCGGACTCTCCCGTCGAGGTCTGGCTCGTCCTCGATGCAACCATCGGCCAGAATGCCCTTTCCCAACTTGACGAATTCGTCAAGATCGCGCCGGTTTCAGGACTCATCCTCACCAAGCTCGACGGCACGTCCCGAGGCGGGGTGGTCATCGCGCTGGCGCGCCGCCACCAGATCCCCGTCCGATTCATTGGCGTGGGAGAAAAGACCGATGATCTTCTCCCCTTCGACCCGTCAACCTTTGTTCGGTCGATCCTTCGAACCAGCTGAAAGCCTTCTCTTCCCCGTCACTCATCCGATCGAAAAACGAACCGGTAGACGAGCCAGACCAGCAAACCCGCCAGAAGAGCTGTTCCTCCCGCGAGAACTCCCTTGGGACCGTTGGCCATCATAAAGAAAAAGAACAGGGCAACGGCCAGCCCCCCCAAGAAGTATCGGACGAGCCCCCACCACTCCTTGGAGGTGATGGGCTCAGAGAGAAGCGGGGCCGGATCGTCCTCCTCATGATTCGCGTCGGAGTGTGTCTCCCGTGGCGGATCCTCCTGATTGGAAGCCATGGTGTGTTGCCTCCTTACCCTGTAAAAATGCCATGATACAATGAGAAAGCAGGTGGAGACAAAGAATGAATGTCTCTTCCGTTTCCTCCGGAAAGGATTGGGGTCTTCTTCTCTTTGATTATAGGAGAGGCGACAATCATCCGACAACCGCTCACTTGGGGGTTCCTTCATGGACGAGGGCAAACAGACACCTCTTCGGCTAGAGGAAAAGCTTCGGCTTTTGCCCGACTCGCCGGGAGTCTACCTCATGAAGGACGACAAGGGAGAGGTTCTCTATGTCGGAAAATCCAAATGCCTCAAGGATCGGGTACGCTCCTACTTCCAGAAGACCCGCCCCACCTCCCCACGCATCCGGAAAATGACCGAACGGGTTGCAAACATTGAAACACTGGTGACCCGAAGCGAGCTCGACGCCCTTATTCTCGAAAATACCCTCATCAAGAAATACCGGCCACGTTTCAACGTGCTCTTTCGCGATGACAAGACCTACCCTTATCTCCGCTTTTCCTGGTCTGAAGACTTCCCGAGGCTCTCGGTCACACGCAGGGTGTCCCGAAGCCCCGATCTGACCTTTGGCCCCTACGCCAATCCCGGCGCCCTCCGGGAAACCCTCGGATCCATCTCCCGGATCTTTCCGCTGGCCACATGCAGCCTCGACCTGGGAAAAACGATCGATCGCCCCTGCATTGAATACCAGATCGGCCGTTGCATGGGACCCTGCGCCGGACTTGTCACCCGGGAGGAATACCGCAGGATGGCCGATGGCGTCCGACTCTTTCTTGAAGGCAAGAACAGCGACCTCGAGACCCTTCTCCACAATGAAATGGTTCGCCATGCCAAAAATCTAGAGTTCGAAAAAGCGGCCAAGGCCAAGCACCGACTCGAGAGCATTCGGACCATCCTTGAGCGTCAAACCGTCGAATTTCGGATTTCTTCCGCGGTGGATGCCGTCGCTGTCGAGACAGACGAAGGCTCCGCGCAGATCGAACTCCTCTCTGTCCGAAACGGACGTATCGCCGGGCGACGGGAGGTCCATATCAGAAACTTCGACCAGGACAGCCCTGACGACCTTCTCATGGCCTTTCTCGAACAGCATTACTCCCAGGAGACAACGGCACTTCCGGAGGAGATCCTTCTCTCCCATCCCCTGACCCATGAAGCCCTCATGAACCTCGAGTGGATGTCCGAAAAGAAAGGTGGAAAGGTCATCGTTACCCACCCCCGGCGAGGAGAAAAGAAGACCGTGGTCGAACTCGCGCAAAACAATGCCCGGGCCTCCCTGAAAGAACGCGGAAAGAGCCAGTCCGATCTTCGGCAGGCCCTCGAAGAGGTTCGCGAGATGCTTGGTCTTGAACAAGCTCCCGCCAGCATTGGCTGCGTGGACATCTCGAATACCGGAGACTCCTTTCCCGTCGCCTCCCTGGTCGTCTTTGTCGATGGTCTCCCTGAAAAGTCTCTCTACCGAAGATTTCGGATCCGGTACGACCGGGGGCAGGATGACTTTCGGATGCTGGCCGAGGTTCTCTCCCGTCATTTCGACGAGCGCCCCTTGCCCGACCTTCTGCTCATCGACGGCGGAGAGCCGCAGCTCAGGGCCGCACTGGCCGCCCTCCACCAGATCGGCAAAGCGCCACTCCCCAAACAGGTCATGGGAATCGCCAAGGAGCGAAGCCGCACTGGTCACCTCGAGCGACTCGTCTCTCCCGAGTTCGACTCCCCCCTGATTCTTCCCCCGCACCGGCCGGCAACGCACCTGCTGATGAGGGTCCGGGACGAGGCCCACCGGTTTGCCATTACCTACCACCGAAAGCTTCGGGAGGAAGCTTTGACCCACTCTCGACTTCTGGATATCCCGGGCATAGGCCCCTCCCGAGAGAAACAGCTGCTCCTGACCTTCGGATCGGTGGAAGAACTCAAATCCGCGGGCCCCGAAAGAATCGCCCGCGAAGGGGGACTTCCTGCCTCCCTGGCCCGGCGGATCTCCGAACATCTTTCTGGAGGGCCGTCTCCCGGAACGTCCAAGGAGGATGACCGATGATCCAGCCGATCATCATCATGCTGGTCGGGCTTTCCTGGGTCTCCGCCGCGCTCTTCTTCCGCCACGAGATCGATCCCCTCTATGCCCAGATGCCTCTCATGGCCAGCCTTGTCATCCTTCTGGTCCTTCTTCTCCACGCCATCGTCCTTGGAGGGATCGGACGCAATCTCGGACGCCCCTATCTGTCGCGAAAAGGGAAGAAAAAGTCTTCCCGGGGAATTCCTCCCCCCTCCTTTTCCTTTGTTGCCATCTGGAGCTTTATCGGGCTTTCGGCCATGCTGGCCGGCTTTGCCTTCCGGTCTGATCCAGGGTCGCTCTCCCTGTCGCTCTGGATCCTTGGAGGTGTCACGCTTCTTGCCTCCCTCTGCTTCCTTCTCATTCCCTCACAGGTTCACTCGGAGAATGCCGAAGGAGAAATCATCTTCAAGCCCAATCCGGTCCGGATGGCGCCCAAAGCGATCTACTTCTGGACCTCGGCGATTATCTATGGAGGCTTCTTTCTGATCTCCGGAGCCACGGTGAGCAACACCTCGGGAATGGTCTCCCTCATCAGCATGGGCACAGGGGCGGGATGGCTGCTGGGGGCAACAATTCTCTCGCTCGTCGCACTGTTTCGAATGGGCATCTCCGACGAGGAACACCAGACCACCAAGACCAATCTTCTTGTTCCTTCGGAGGATTTTAGCCAAATTGCGGGAAACCCCGAGATCAAATCGGAGATGGCCCAGATCCTCTATCAGGTCACCAATGCCCAAAAGGGTGTGGGGTCCGCTCCCAACGGCATCCTGTTGACAGGATCCTCTTCGGTCGGCCGAACGATCATGGCGCGCGCCTTGGCCGGCGAATACAAGCGCCCCCTCTTCAACCTCTCTCTCGACTCCTTGCTGACCGTGGACTCCCAGACCTTTGAAAATCATTGGAAGGGATTTCTTTTCAAGATCAAACCCTTCAATCCCCTGATCATCTATATTGAGAACTACGGAAATTTCATCCGGGGAATTCAGGGAAATCCTCAAGGTCTTCATAATGTTCAGACGTTCCTGACCAGAATGGCAAAAAACAGGACCCATCTTCTGATCGCCTCCGCCGACAAGACCGATGACCTTCCCAAGTTCTTCATCTCCCCCCCCATCATCAACTGGATCATTCCCATTCCAATGCCGGACTTCGAGATGAGAAAGACTCTTTTGGGACGATTTCTGATGGAGGAAGCCAAAAAGAATGAGCTTCTCCCGGGCAATGTCCCCCTCCTCACCGTCGAGATGGTTCAGGGCTTTGACTTGGGAAAGCTTTCAGCCCTGATGGAAGGATTCACGGCGGAGGACATTCGGGAAGTCGTCCTCCACAGCTCCGACTATGCCCAAAAGCTTCGCCGGTCTCTCCGTCAGCTCGACATCGATGTTTCCATCCGAAGAAAGGCTCAAAACTGGAAGGATCCGACCGCGGGCCCCATGGAAAGGGTCCGGGCCCGACTCACCGACGAGACGATGGCCCCCTTCATCATCCACCGGACCAGCGAGCTCTTCTCCAATCGCCAGAAGAAGTCTCATGAATCCATCCTGATCATCGGTCGCAATCGGAGCATTCGCCGCCAAATCGCCATGCGCCTCTCCGAGCTGGTCAGCTACAGCTTCATGACGACCTCGGACGAGAAGCGCCTCGACGGGAATGAATTCAGAAACCTTCTCCTCCGGGCAAGGAAGCATCGTCCGTCAACGATTTTTGTTGATCCCGTCGAAGAGCTTTTTCCCAAGGTTCAGCTCTCGAATTATGGATATCACGGAGAGCTCTACAACCAGAAGGTCATGGAAATCTCACAAGCCAATGAGGACAAGAATATCTGGCTGATCGGCGGGGCCGATGATGTCAACAAGATTGATCCTTTTATTGCCCGACGTTTTGCCTCGGTCCTCGATTTGGCCGAGCTCGGCCGATCCCTTTTCTCTGAACTTGAAGAGTTTGCCTTGGGCAAAATCCTTGAAGGGATCGATCCCGACAAAATCAACTTTGCCGAGTTTGATCACACAGAGGAGGCCGCCTCAGGCGACTCCGCCCCGGAAGGCGCCGAAGAGCAAGCCGGCAGCCTTCATCTTCTTATGCCTGAACCTCTCGCTGAAGCCCTCCCGGGCTATCCGGGGAGACAGGATATCCAGATGGAAGTCCGTTCGGTTCTCGAGGCGGGGAAATATGGCATCAAGAAAGGCGGCTCCGGGCTTCTCGGGGCCTTTCTCTTTGCGGGGCCCCGGGGAACAGGAAAGCTCGAGGCGGCCCGGGCGGTGGCCCACTATCTCGACCCGGAAAAGCCCTCTCTGGTGGTTCGGGATATGGGGCTCTATTCCGATCGTCTCTTTGCCAGCATGCTCCTCCAGCGCCCCCTGGGGTCAACGGCCCAAAGTCCGCTTCCGGTGGGAATCCATACCGTTCTCGAGGAACGCCCCGATTCTGTGCTTTTCCTGGACAATATCGAACAGGCTCATCCTTCGGCCTGGGACTTCCTGATGGAATATGTGACCGACGGGACCATCTCCAATGGCAAGAAACGGCTCGCAGTTCCCAAAAGCACCCTCATCCTTTCCACAAGTCTCTTTTCGGGGGACGAAATGGAAGAATTGAAAGGCGGCAACCGCGCGGCAATGATCCTCGAAAGACTGGGAGAAAAGAACGGCCGACTCTCCTTCCTGCCCGTCTTTGGGAGAGAGCTTCTGAACACTCTCGACCTGATCGTCCCGTTCCCGACCTACACCGATGCCGACCTGATCGATATGGCCCGAAGAACGGTTTACGAAACCATGGTCTCCTACATCAAGGGTCACCCCATGAAAGGCGTTCTCGACATCGACCCGGAGGTCCCCGCCTTCATCGCCTTTCAACTTGACCCGACTCTGGTGACCCTTCCCCAGCTTCAGAGAAAGGTCCAGTCCCTTCTTCTCCCCGCACTGAAGTCCCTCGACAATGCGGCATCCACCCTGACGCCGGAGAGCTCCCTCCGCATCGGAATCGTGGACAATCAGATCCAGCTCACCGAAGGAGCGCCTGTCGTTACGGAAAAAGAGCCGACGGTCGTGACGGCAGGGGCCTAGCACCACCAATAAGCCCCGCAAGCCCTCCGAGAACAAAGGATCCTGCCAGCGCAGAGATCCACTCTCCCGGAAGAAACCATCCCCGAACACCGCCCAGCACACACACCCCGGAAAGAACCATGGAGAGAAGACGGCCCCGGAAGCTCACTCCCTCCAGCAAAATCACAAAGGCTCCCGCCACCAGAAAAACCATCGTTCCATTCAACAATGTCCTCTGTAAAACCAGCCCCACCCCCACAATCATGAGGAGCAAAGAGGCAGCCTCCCACAGGGGATATCGGGGTCCTTCCCGGCGAAGCCATCCCAGCGAGAAGAGACCCAGTCCGCCCCCAAGCAGGGCATGAACGGCAATCGCGCTAAAGGGAATCGGATCAACGACAGGTCGGGCCAAAACCCCTCCCAGGTAAACACCGAAAACCGCGGACGACCAAAGAAAAAACCAGAACCGAAAAGAACGATGGGTCCAAGGAAGGGACAGCATGGCAAGAAGGATCCCTGCGGCCACGAGGAGACCTCCCTCCATGGGAAGGGCTGATCGTGGATGAAGAAGAAAACCCACGACCAGGACAGCGGCTCCCGCCTGCGTAAAGGCCAGCCCGAGCCGCAGATGGAGGGAGAATTCAAGCCAGCGGATCATCAGAAGGGGAAGGATTCCTCCCAGGACAAGAAGATGGAGAATGGCCAAAAGGGGAAACTCAAAAAGCGGAGTCGAGAGTCGGGGATGCGCGACGAGCGCCATCATGGCAGAGAGAAGGAGGTTGATGAGGGAATAGATCCTGACTCCCTGCAAAAATCTTGGGCTCCCGGAGATTGTCAACGCGGTCCAATCCTCATAAAATAAGAAACTCCGACCCGCGAGAGTGGCGAAACGGCAGACGCACCAGACTTAGGATCTGGCGGGGCAACCCGTGGGGGTTCAAGTCCCCCCTCTCGCACCATTTTTCCTGATCATGGCGTTCTCTTTACCTCAACCTTTCTGCTTCTTCTGGAATTCTTTCAGAAACTCACTCCTGGGCCTCAGAAAATTCGATTGTCTCATGGTCCCTCATGTGCTCGGCAATCACAAGAGCCATCGAGACAAAGATCAGGGTCATACCGCTTCCCTCCAGCCAATCCGGCCGTTCCCCCAATTGGCCCCATGAGGCCAGAATTCCCACGGCCGGAGCAAGAAGAGTTCCCATACCGGCGACGCCGGAGGGAAGGCGATGGAGGGCATAGGCCCAAAGTATCCAGGCCAGCGCATTTCCCGGCACCGCATTATAAAGGAGTGCCAAGGTCAGGCCGGTCGTCCAGTGAATTGACCAGGGATCGACGAGGAGCGCCAATCCCAAGATGACGACCCCTCCCAGGACCATTTGCCAGGCCGTGACATCAAGAATGTCAAAGGCGGGTGATCCGAACCGTTTTTGCCAAACAGCTGAAAGGGCTCAGAAAATCCCCGAAAGAACTGCCAGAAGGAGTCCTGTTCCTCCCTTTATGTTCAGCGGGTCCAGAATGAGAAGAAGGCCCACAAGAGACAGGCCCAGAGCCGGCTTTTCCAGTCCCCGAATTCTCTCCCCGAGAAAGACAGAGGAGAGAAGAACAAGCCAAATTGGCATCATATAGACGAGAATAGCCGTTTTACCCGCGGAGCCATACTCCAGCGCCCAAAGGGTACACCCGACAAATCCTGTCGACTGAAGAAGCCCCAACGGAAAGACATACCTCAATGGAGGCATCCTCAGAGGGCGCCCCATGGCCCTCAGGATGGCAAAGAGAACGACCGCTCCTCCCAAGACACGGAGGGCGGCAAAGAGGAGCGGAGGACAGTCTGCCAGCGCCCCCTTCATGACGACCCAATTGTAGCCCCAGATCAGGGAAAGAAAAAAAAGGGCGAGAGCCGGATAGAGTTTGAGATCTTTCAATGAGTCTCCGAGATATTAGGGAATGAAGTTTGGAAACAGGCGAGAAGAAGACGGACGATAGGGAGGCCGGAACAATCCCGTTTCAAAAGGAGGGAGCCCCGGGAAGGCAAGCCTTCTTGTGGCCACCTCCATCCGCTTGGAGAGGAGATCGGCCATCATTCCTTCTCCCCGCATCCGAACCCCAAAACGGTCATCATAGAGCTTTCCTCCATGGTATTCCCGGAGCCGGGAGAGAACCGCCTGGGCCTTGTCAGGGTAATGCCGTTCGAGCCATTCGGAAAAGAGGCCCCGAACCTCCAGGGGGAGTCGCAGAAGGATATACTC
Source organism: Nitrospirota bacterium (assembly GCA_021828375.1). Lineage (GTDB taxonomy): Bacteria > Nitrospirota > Leptospirillia > Leptospirillales > Leptospirillaceae > UBA4572. The sequence goes on along the minus strand of JAKARS010000004.1, from coordinate 23,026 downwards.
TGCCGAGACCCCTCCGGCCTCCCTTGAGATCGAGAGGATCGACTCAAGCTCATGGCAGGTCAACCCTGGGATCACGGGAGCGACGAGAACCCCGGTGGGAACATGTGCCGAGGAGAGACGGCGAAGCGTTTCAATTCGGCGGGACGGGGTCGTGGCCCGAGGTTCGAGATGGCGGGAGAGAGCCTCATCGAGGGTGGGGAGGGAGAGATGAACATGGACAAGGTGCCGCCCCGCCATCGAAGACAGAATGTCCAGATCCCGCTCGATGAGGGACGATTTCGTGATGAGAACCACAGGATGGTTGAATCTGTCCAGAACACCCAGAATCGCTCGCGTCAGACCAAGGGCATCCTCTGCCGGCTGGTAGGCATCCGTGTTGATGCCCAGCGCCAAAGGCTCAACGGCATAGCCCTTTTTTGACAGTTCCTTTTCCAGAAGGGCCGGGGCGTCCTTTTTGAACAGAATCCTCCGTTCGAAGTCCAGCCCCGGAGAATATCCCACCGTGGCGTGGGATGGACGAGCAAAGCAGTAAATGCATCCATGTTCACACCCTCGATAGGGGTTCACGGATCGGGAGAATCCCACGTCGGGGGAGTCATTTTCCGTGATGATTGTTCGCGCCGTCTCAGGAATGAGGCGCGTGACATTGTCGAGTGCAGGCGGAACTCCGTCGTCAGAGACGAGCTCCCGGATTTCCCGGTCGAAACGGTTGTCGGGAAGGGAGAGGGCCCCTCTTCCCCGAAGAGGTTCTGGTGGGATTCGGCTCATCTGTTTTTCTGTCTTCCAACGAGATGAGGTCCGCCCGAGAAGAACGACTGCGCCACAGGCCTTCCTTTCCCCTCCTCAAGCTTCGGGGATCTCGGGGACACCGATCTCCCAGGCCTCAAGGTCGAAGGGACGAGCCTTGACGATCCGGCAGTCAACAATCTCTCCCGGACTTCCTTGCCCAGAAAGGACAAGGACCTCTCCGTCAATCCCATCCGGGGCCATTCCTCGCGTCCGTCCGGAGAGGACAAGGTCCGACTGCTCGGAGAGCCCTTCAATGAGGATCGGCTGAACTGTACCTTCAAGAGCCTTGTTCTTTTCCAGGGAGATCCCGGCGCACAGCGCCATAAGATCCTTTCTCCGGCGCATCCTGATCCGATGCGGAACCTGATCCGGCAAAGAATAGGACGGAGTTCCCTCCTCCCGGGAAAAGGCAAAGACACCGACATGGTCAAAGCGGGCCCATGCCGCGAACTCCATGAGCGACTCAAATTCGCGCTCGGTTTCTCCCGGGAATCCTGTAATGAATGTGGTACGGAGCGTTACTCCAGGGATCGCGGAACGCACTCGATCCACAAGGCGCTTCATGAATTCGACATTTCCTGGGCGCTTCATGGCAGTCAGGACACTGGCCTCCACATGCTGGAGTGGTATATCGAGATAGGGAAGAACTGTCCGGGACTTTGCCATGACGGAGAGAAGGCGATCGGTCACAAGCGTCGGATAGGCATAGAGAAGACGGACCCAAGGAACTCCCCCCTCCGCATCGATTCGCTCCAGGAGCTCCGACAACCCGTCGGTCAGCCCCAGATCCTGACCATAGCGCGTCAGATCCTGGGCAATCAGGGTGATTTCTCGGGTTCCACGTATGGCCAGGTCACGAACCTCTGCCAGAACACTCTCCGGCGTCCGGCTGACCTGACCTCCCCGGGAGAGAGGGATGGAGCAAAAGGTGCACGGGTGGTCACACCCTTCGGACACCTTCACGTAGGCTCGATGGGGGGGGGTCAGACGGGCTCCCGGAAGGGGAAAGAGCGCGGGGCGAATCGAGAGGGAGGAGGTGGTGTTTCCCCCCACCTGGTCGAGGATTTCTCCCAGACGATGCTCCTCGAAGGTGGTCAGGGCCAGGTCGACCTCGGGAATGAGCTCCCCCATCTGATCACGGTAGCGGGACACAAGGCATCCTGCACCGACCAAATAACGGGCCTTCCCCTCCTCCTTGTAACGGGAGAGTTCAAGCAGGGTATCGACAGACTCCCTTCGGGCATCCGTGACGAAGCTGCAGGTATTGACCAGAAGGATCTCAGCTTCTTCGAGATCGGGAACAACCTTATATCCACGCGAGGAAAGGTCGCTGATCATCCTCTCGGTGTCAGAAGAGTTCTTCGGACACCCCAAGCTGACAATTCCCACCGTTTTTTCGTTCCAGGTGATCTTCTTTTTCATCATTATCCACAATCATGTTACAATCGACAGCAATTGGCAGTAAAATGGGTCTTCCTTGCCCCCCGCACTTGGCCCATCGACGATCGGACACGACAGGAGAAGTCAGAGAGCAATGATCAAAAATCTTATCATCGTGGCTGCCATCGCTGTCACGGTCATGATTGCCTACTCGATGGGAACGAAAGAAAACAACGCAAAAGTCAATGACATGAAGTCCCAGATTGACTCACTCAAGGCCCAGCTGGGAAGCCAGGGGAAAAACATTCAAGAATCCTATAATCGGCTCCACCGCTCTCTCAATCTCCACATGGCGGAAACCAGCATCGAAACAGCCATCCACGACACTCTCGATCAAAACTTTGGAGAGGCCCGGGTCGCCATCGAATCAGCGAAAAAATATCTTCAACATGCAGAGGGGAAAAAGGTGTCGGCGGAAGATCTTTCAGCCATTGCCGGAAACCTCGACAGCGCCTCCCAAGATCTGAAAGCACTGGACAGAAAGGCCCTCAAGACTCTGTCAGATGCCGAAAAACAGGTCAGGGACCTCATCGCAAAGAACGCCTCCTGACCCCCCGTTCACCTTCCGGACTTGAGACGTTTGAAAAATCCCTGATAAGGAATTTCAGGGCTGTTCATTACAACAATCTGAACAAGCTCCCACCCCTCAAGCCCCAGAAAGTTCAACTGGTTCTCGACCTGCTCGCGGCTCACAGGGACAACCCTGTACTCCCAGATCATCGACACAGCCTAGCCCTCCTTGGCAGGAGCTCCGGCAGCAGGACCCGCCTGACGTCTTTTCTTTGAAGAAGCCCGTCGAACGATTTTTTTGAGGCGACGAAGCTCAGTATCCGCCTTGCGTTCCCCGGGAGCAACCTCAGCCTTTCGCTTTTGAATCATTTCCTTCGTGACATTGAGTCGTTTTTCCAATTTTTCAGCAACCGGCTTTCCCATTTCATCCTCCTGAGATTCTGTTTGATGTCCATCAAATTCAATGTCTCTTAAAAACTAGCGTGCATCGGCCTCCACGACGAAGGCGTGTCCGAGCTCGCTTTTAACGCGCCGGGCAAAGCTCCGGGCTCTGTCGGGATTCTGGAACCTTCCGACATAAACACGATAGACACGTCGATTCCCTACCCTGGCCTTGCGCACCTCGGCTCCCGGATAGTGCCTCAAACTCCTGGCATAGATCATGGCCTCTTGATACCCCGAGAAGGAGGCAACTTGAACCACATAATTCGAAGGAGACAGCCTTCGTCCCCCAGGAGAGCTGAGAACCGTGATCTTCACAAGCCCCGTTCCGGGACCGATAATCCCGATCCTGTTGGCCGCCTCCCAGGAAAGATCGATGATGCGCCCGGAAACGAAGGGACCTCGGTCATTCACCAGAACATCCACGGAGCGGTCATTGGCCAAGTTTGTCACACGAACTTCTGTCCCCAGCGGGAGCGTTCGATGGGCAGCCGTCAGGTCATGCTTATGAAAAATGGCTCCACTGGCTGTCTTTTTCCCATAGAAGGTCGGTCCGTACCATGAGGCCCGCCCCACCTCTGTCATTCCCGGGGTTGCGGACATGATGGACGTATCCTGTGAGCCAAATCGGGAAATCGTTGCGGAATCTCCGCCCGAGCTCCCCCAGGAGATGGGTTTTCCGATCTCCGATGCGCACGAGGGAAGCAGGCAGAGCATCGCAATGGCTGTCATTCGTCGGAGTCGATACATCCTTTGAATTTCCTCCCTGATCGACTGTCTTCCCCGAACTTCGCCCTCCCCCGGCGGCCCCTCTTAGGTTTCGAAAATCGACCCAGATATCAAGCACACCGATAATGGAAAAGAGGAGAAAAAACAAGGGCTGGAGAGCGACAAACAGTGCGGCAACCCCCCAAAACCAGCGCCCTATCTTTCGTTTCTTGACATAGTGTACCAGAATGGCCACTCCCTGTCCTGCATAAAGCGCCCCAAGAACCATCACGAGATTCGTCCCGATGATACGAACGGACAGGGTCGGAACAAGAAAGAGGGCCAACGAGGCAATCAGGAGAAAAATAACCGGGTCTGGGAGAAGAAAGTCCTCCGGCCCTTTCTCCGATAGAGTCGGCGTCTCCTCTTTGCGGAGAGCGGCCGGCACCCCCCACAAGGCCATCGCGGTCAACAGGCCATAGCTTGCAAGCATGCCAGGAATGATCGAGACCACTGTCCGGAAAATCATGGGCTCTAATGCCATCAGACGGGTCTTTTCATCCGGAGTCAGTGTCGTCTGGGCATTCTGGATTGCGGTATTCATCACAATCAAAACGGCTTGATGAAGGGATTTGGATAGAGCGGTCCACAGCTCTCCGCTCGTTTTTTCATAAAGAAGGAAGGCGATTCCCCCCAGAAAAAAGACAATCTGGAAGGCCCCGGACAAAATAATCATCAGAGGAGGAGAGCCACGCCTGATCAGGGATGCCACGACGAGTGCAGGAAGCCCACACAGTCCGATATAGAGGAGAACGGCAAGCCCGGGCATGGTGGTCTTGAGAAGGGAGGCAAAGAGAAAGATCACGCCGCCGGAGGTCACCATGGCCCCTGTCCCCAAAAGAACGGCCGGGTAGCGAAGCTGGGCCATGATGATCGGAACACCTGCAAACATTGCCACAAAAACACCCAAGCGGGGCAAGGCAAGCAGGGAAAGGAAGAGTGCCGATGAAAAGGAAACCGCCGACAAGAACGGCGCGGCGGGAAAAGGCATCGTCAGATCAGCTTTCCTCGGCAAATGCGAGGAAGGCCACATTCCTGGACTGCTTGATTGCCTTGGAAACCGCGCGCTGATGATGTGAGCATGTCCCGGTCAGGCGACGAGGAAGAATCTTGCCTCTCTCCGTCAGATAGGAGTGGAGGGTTGTCTGATCCTTGTAGTCGATTGCCAGGGATTCTGTGCAAAAACGACAAACTTTCTTTCTTTGAAATGAACGGGCCTGACCTGCCATGAAGGATGATCCTTTCTTTTCTATCCGGACACACCGGACGTTTTTGAGTGCGAAAGCACCCTTGTGGAGTTAGAACGGGATATCCGATTCCTGTCCCTGAAAACCGACGCCTGGATCCGGATAGGAGTCTTGACGGCCACCTGACTCCGGCCCTCCCCCCGATCGTTTCGGCGGGCCGACAAAGGTGAGCGTCGACACGATAACTTCTACCTTTGAGCGCTTTTGACCTTCCTGCTCCCATCGGTTCTGTTGAAGACGCCCCTCGACAAGGATCGGCATTCCTTTCGCAAGGTAATCCCGGACAAAATCAGCCTGCTTGCCAAAGGTCACGCAATCGATATAGCTGACATCATCCTTATCATCCCCAGCCTTGCCCCGATTGTTGTTGATGGCCAAGCTAAAGGAGCCGACAGGCATCCCTCCACCGGTCACCCGGATTTCCGGGTCCCGAGTCAGGTTTCCCATCAATATCACCTTGTTAAAACTGCTCAAATGGCTTCTCCTTCAACATCATGGGGGGCCATCTCCCCTTCCGCACCTGACGATCCTGAGGTCGAATCGGAAGAAGACTCCACGGTGGGAAGAACAAGGGTCTTGCGGCGAAGATTCATGCTCTTGATAATGCGCTCGTCAAGACGGGCTACACGTTCGAGTTCGATCTGGTCAGATGGGTTCTTGAATTCTGCATAGAGTATAACATAATCAGCTTTCTTCTCTTTGCGGAGTTCATAGGCCAACCGCTTCTTTCCCAGACGCTGGGTGGCATGGAGACGTCCGCCTTTGTCCTCAACAATCTTCTCATAACGGGAGATTGTCGCCTGAGCCTCTTCATCGGACAAGGTCGGCTTCAGAAGAAGCACACATTCGTAGAAGTACATGGATGGAACCTCCCTATTTTCTATACGTTAAAGCGGAAATAAACGACATCTCCGTCCTGAATGATATACTCCTTGCCTTCGAGGCGAAGAAGTCCCTTCTCCTTGACAGCCTTTTCCGAACCGAGCCGATCGAGATCCTCGTAACGCATAACCTCCGCCCTGATAAATCCCCGTTCAATGTCCGAATGGATCTCAGCGGCCGCCTTCGGGGCTGTCGTCCCTTGGGGAACCGGCCACGCCCGCACTTCCACTTCTCCAGCCGTCAAAAATGTCACCAGACCGAGAGAGCGATATCCTTCAGTCACAAGACGATCCAATCCCGAGCGGTCAAGGCCAAGCTCCTGAAGAAAGGTGGCTCGCTCCTCTTCCGGAAGCTCTGCGATTTCGGCTTCCCACTTGGCACATATGGGGATCAGCACACCGCCTCTTCCCGTGATGGCTTTCTCAAGGCTCCGTACCCTCTCGGAAGGTGACCGGAGCTCTGTCTCTGCCACGTTCGCAACATAGAGGGCGGGTTTGTCTGTCAACAGCCCTAGCCCCTTTCGAAAGGCGTTGGCCAGAGGATCCGTAGCGATGGCTCTCGCAGGCTTCCCCGCCTCAAGTCCTGAGAGTATCGCCAAAAAGGCCGGACGTTGGATTTCCGCTTCCTTGGTGGCCGTTTTCCATTGTTTTTCAAGCTTCTGAACACGACCTGACAGGGAAGAAAGATCTGCCAAAAGAAGCTCTGTCTCAATGACCTCAAGGTCAGAGACTGGATTGACTTCTCCATGGACATGGGTGATCTCTCCATCGTCGAATCCCCGAAGGACATGGACGACCAAGTCAACCGAGCGGATATGGCCCAGAAACTGATTTCCCAGACCCTCTCCCTGACTCGCCCCCTTGACCAAGCCGGCAATGTCCACAAACTCGACGGTCGCCGGAACGGTCTTTCTTGTGGAGTACATCGCCGAAAGACGGGCAAGACGGGGATCGGGAACGGGGACGATCCCTGAGTGCGGGTCAATCGTGCAAAAGGGGTAATTCGCCACAGGAACGGCCGAAGCCGTCAGGGCATTGAAAAGGGTCGACTTCCCAACATTTGGAAGCCCGACAATACCGCAAGACAAACCCACAAACTCACCCCTTGGACTTTTTTAACGAATGTGACTCAACCCAGCGCTCGACCAGAACTCCCCCATTCTGGAGAAGTTCCGGAATACGAAGCCTCTCCTCCCGGGTGAAGGGAGAAAGAACGTACTGGCTGATGTCAGCGCCAATCTGGATGGGTCGGCCGATGCCAAACTTGACCCGGGCTATCGCCTCGGATCCGGCCGCCTGGAGAATGGAGCGGATCCCTCGTTGGCCACCGCTCCCTCCCTTCTCCCGAAATCGAACCATGCCAAAAGGAGTATCGAGATCGTCCGACAGAATGAGCCAGTCCGCTGGTGATTCCACTCCACGGAGCCGAAGCCATGGGACCACGCGCCCACTCAGGTTCATGAAGGTTTCCGGAAAGACGAGATATATCCTCTCGCCCCGCCAGCTCCCCTCTCCGAAACGGATCTCTCCCTGTTTTTTCTCAAGAGGGATCCCCGAGAGAGCCGACACATGGTCAAGGAGGATCTTTCCCGCATTATGACGGGTCCCCTCATAGTCGTTTCCTGGGTTTCCCAGGCCAATCACAGCCAGGGACATCCGTCATCTCTCCTGTGGAGGGCGATTACGCCTCAGCCTTCGGAGGAATGACATGGAGAATGACAGTATTGGGATCATCCAGAACCGTCACCCCAGGAGGAAGCGTGATCTCTCGGAGATGGAGCGTTTGGTTGATGTCAAGAGCCGAGGCGTCGACCTGGATATGATCGGGCATCTGAAAGGAAAGACATTCCACATGGAGTTCCCGGTGCACAACATCAAGGATTCCGCCCTTTTTCACACCCTCGGGGGAGGTGCCGACAACTTCGACGGGAACGCGATTCTTGACTCGGGCCTTCTCCGACACCTCAAGAAAGTCTACATGGAGAATCTTTCCTGTGATGGGATCGCGTTGGATATCGCGAACCAAGGTCAACGCTGTGCGAGAATTCTTCCCACCTGAGATCTCGAGGTCGAAGAGTCCGTTTCGGCCGGCATGTCCCTGCATTGCCTTTTCCACATCCTTCAGGGGCGCCGACAGAGACTGGGCCTTCCCTGAGCCATAGACCACCGCCGGAACATGGCCAGAACGCCGCAAGGTCCGGGCAACTCCCTTGCCCGCTGACTCACGGACCGAAACTTTCAGTTTGCTGTGCTCCACAACTTCCTCCTTGGGCTTTTACGGTTCGATTCGATGGGGTCACCTGACCCGGACCCGACTTCAGATAAAAAGAGAGCTGACCGATTCATCATCATGGATCCTCCGGATCGCCTCTCCGAGAAGAGGGGCGATGGAGTGCACCCGGATTTTACGGCATTGCTCGTCCTTGCCCATCATGGGGATGGAATTTGTGACGATCACCTCGTCAATGACGGAGGCATTCAGACGCTCAAGCGCCTTTCCGGAAAGAACCGGATGGGTCGCCGCAGCCACAACCCTTTTGGCGCCCGCATCGATTGCCGCCTGAGCCCCCTGTGTGATCGTACCGGCCGTATCGATCATGTCATCAAGAATGACAGCGGTTTTGCCCACGACATCACCAATGATGTTCATGACCTGTGACTGGTTTGGCCCCTCTCGTCTCTTGTCGATAATTGCCAAGGGGGCCTGCAGGCGCTTCGCAAAAACCCGGGATCTCTCGACGCCACCCGCATCAGGAGACAGGATGACAATGCTTTCCCGGCTGGCAATCGTTCGAAGCGGTTCAATCAATACCGGAGTTCCATGGAGATGATCCACCGGAATGTTGAAAAACCCCTGAAGCTGGCCCGTATGGAGATCGAGGGTAAGAATTCGCGAGGCTCCGGCCGTGGTGATCAGATCGGCAACAAGCTTGGCCGTGATCGGAACTCTCGGCTGATCCTTTCTGTCCTGGCGAGCATAGGCATAATAGGGGATCACCGCCGTTATTCTCTGCGCCGATGCACGCTTCACGGCATCGGTCATCACAAGAAGCTCCATCAGGTGATTATTCACAGGATGCGAGAGCGACTGTATGAGAAAAACATCGTTTCCACGGACATTCTCATCAATCCTGACCCGAATTTCACCATCAGAAAAAGAAGAGACAGTGGAGGTCGACAGAGAGATTCCAAGATAACGGACAATCTCCTCAGCCAGAGGGATATTGGCATTTCCAGAAAATATCTTAATTTCTCTCACGACTGATTCCCATCCTCCCGATCGGCGATTTTCTCGTCCCTTCGGCAGGGATTATGGTTGGGGCGCCAGGATTCGAACCTGGGAATGCGAGATCCAAAATCTCGTGACTTGCCGCTTGTCGACGCCCCAGTCTCATGGTGAACGACTGCCTTATCTCTCAAAAGGAAACAGGGGGAGCTTCAAGAAATTTAAAGACGCCCGCCCAGCCTCCAAGGTCCGCAACGATCCTTCGACTGAGATCGTGACCTTCCTCCTGATTCATGCATCGGGCAAAGACGGTGGGGCCGGACCCCGTCATCCGCACGTTTCCCGGACGCAAAGTCTCGAGAAAATCGATCCCCTTGCCGATTTGCGGACAAAGGGAAAGCGCCGGAGCCTCAAGACTATTAAAAAGTTTTCCGGACTTCAAAAGACTACCAATTTTAATAGAACGGTCTTCCTCTGTCAATTCGCAGACTCCCTGCACCGGGTAGGTTGAAGGGTCAAGGGCCTTGTAGACGGCTGCCGTGGGAAGCGGTACCCCGGGATTCCACAAAAGGACATCCCCTGACAAGGGGGGAGAAAGAGGACGCAATACTTCGCCTCTCCCTATTCCCAATGCTCTGGGGCCCCCAAGAAAGAAGGGCACATCAGATCCCAGTCTCCGGCAAATCGCATCGAGTTCATTGAAGCCCAAAGGGGATCCAAGCAGTCGGTTCCCCCCCCAGAGCACGATCGCGGCATTCGACGACCCTCCCCCCAGTCCCGCTCCCACGGGAATATTCTTCTCGAGGTCGACGGCAAATCCCCCAACAAGCGATCCGTCCTTTTGCCTCACCCGCTCCATCAGAGATTCCAGGGCCCTGACCACAAGGTTTTTTTGCGGATCACCATCAATGGTGCGACCAGAGAGCGACAGATGAATCCCCTCTTGGCGTGTCCGTTCAAGCTTGATATTGTCGAAAAGATCAATCATCGCCATTTCGGTAAGAAGCTCATGAAATCCATCGGCACGTCGTCCCAGGATCAGGAGCGAGAGATTGATCTTTGCAGGGCTCCGCAAGTAGATGGTCCCCATTTTCATGCGGTCTTCTCCTTCTTTTTCAACAGCGACGGAAACTTCTCTCCCAACCACAGACAGAACTCTCGGGCCGTCGACGGAACCGCAACGGTTTCCAGGCCCGAGCCGTGGGAGATCTCTCCAATGGTCCCATCGTCAATCAAGGTCTCGCTTCCTTCCTTCAATGCAATGTCGGGAACAAGGAGAAGTGTTTCCGCTGGCAGGTCTGCCTCCAAGACCCTGGCAATAATGTCTTTTGCCCCCAGCAATCCAGCGACGGTCACCGACTTCCCCATAGATCGGTTCTCCACGCCAAGGACACTGACCTTTCTGGCGTCCGGATCCCCTGAAGACACCCAGGACGCGACATACTCCTTCAGGTAAGGAAGAAAGCCCACACCCGTCACGAGAGCAAGAGGTCGAGGAACATGACCGTTCAGACGACGTATCCCCGACAACCATTGCTTGCGGAAAAGGGGGACAAGACCCACACCATTCCCGAGCTGTGGGAGGTCCCCATACCGGGAAAGAGAGGGAAAAGAGCTTTTTGCCAGGACGTACCATTCATCCGAAGGATAGATGAAAGGGTCTCCCCAACGATCCATTCCCTGCTTCTGTAGGGAGACAATCTCCCGAATCATGTGTTTGGCAAACGCGGCATCAATCGAAGGCACGGGAGGAAGTCCTTCCCTATGGGAGGTCAGCCCCACAGGAACAACGGCCAGGGAGGCGACTCTGGGGTAAAGTGCCGAAAGATCTTTCCATGTGCGCAAAAGGGCCTCTCCATCGTTGACACCCGGCATCAGGACCACCTGGGTATGCAGAGTGATACCTCCATTGCACAGACGCTGAAGGAGGGGAAGAACGTCTTGCGCCCTGTCATTTTTCAAGATCTGCCGTCGCAGCGCAGGCTCGGTGGCATGGACAGAGATGTAAAGGGGAGAGAGGCGCTGTTCAAGAATCCGAAGATAATCCTTTTCCGTGAGATTCGTCAGCGTGATGAAGTTTCCGTACAGGAAGCTGTAGCGGTAATCCTCATCCCGAATATAGAGAGTCTTTCGGGCTCCTGCAGGCATCTGGTCGACGAAACAAAATGCACAATCATTGGGACAACGTCGAATTGGTGGGGGATCCACGACAATCCCCAGAGACAGGTCAGGGTCCTTCCTGATCCGAACCTGTCGAGTCTTTCCCTCTCTTCGATATTCAAGGGAGATCCGGGCATCTGCCTGGAAAAACTCGAGATCGATCAGGTCTCTCAGTGCCGTTCCATTCAGAGAGAGAAGGCTGTCCCCCAGGCGAAGCCCCGCCTTCCACGCGGGGCTCCCCTCAAGAACGTCTCGGATTGTCAATCCGGACCGCTCAGACCTTCCTCCTTCAGAGACTGCCTCTTCTGTTGTCTCAGCCGACTCCATGTTTTCCCCTCTGGACCCAGTTCAGTCCCCGATGGATATAGTAAATACCAGATACAACCGACATAATCACTGCCCCAACCTCCAGCAGGTGAATGATTCCCGGGATCATCACGCCCACAAGGGCCAACGCCGAGAGTCCCAAATAAAACACCTGAAAACCAGTCGTCATCTTTCCTAAAAAGTGAGGACGGACCGGAATGGGAGAATCAATAAGTTTCAGCAAGATGACCCCGGAGATCAGGACAATGTCCCGAGCGACGAAAAGAATGACCACCCACCGGGGAATAATTCCATAGATCCCCAAGGTCAGAGAGGACAAGGAAAGGAAAACCTTGTCGGCCACCGGATCGAGGATGGTTCCCAGCTCGCTTCTCTGATCGAGAATTCGTGCCAGAAATCCATCGAGGCCATCGGTCAGCCCCCCCACAAAAAAAACCCAGAAGGCCCATGTCATATGCCGATAGGCCACCAGACCAAAAAAAACCGGTGCGAGCAAAATTCTGATGACGGATAAAAGATTCGGAATCGTCACCCGGATCAGTACCCCTTTTGTGCGAGAAAGGCCACCTGATTACGGATCCACACGGAAGTGTACCCTCCAGCCATGGCCTGTCGACCTACATGGGCCTCCATAATCGAATTTCCCATGGCACCAAGGGCTGTCATCCAATCTCGATAAAGCTCCTTGGAGCGAATGCCGCGAGCGGACAAAATGCGGGCAACCTTTTCCGCTTTTCGCCATTGTCCTTTCTGCAACTCTCGCACGATGACCGCGTGGGCCAGAAGAAGTGAGGGGTGCGGAGCCTCCATCCAATTTTTGCTGATCGTCTTTTCGAGCCACTGATCGGCTTCATCACCACGTCCAAGCCCCACAAGTGCCGCATACTTTTCCTGGGGGAAGGAAGGGTGTCCCATTCGGGGGGGAATGCGGCGCTCATAGAGACGAATGGTGGCTAAAGCCTTTTCATATCGCCCCTCCCGAAGATCCTGATGAATGAGTCCAGTCCAAAAGGATTCATCATTGGGATAAAGCGAAATGCCTTGAAACAGAAGATTCCTTTCCTGTCCAGAGTCTCCGGCATCACGAGAATCCCGAATCATATCGTTAAGGAGTGGGGGGGATGCCTTTTTAAGGGTCAGGGCTCTCTCTCCAACCTCACGCGCCATCTTCAGTTTGCCAGCATTCATTTCAAGACGGTACAATGAAGCGTAGAATGAGGGAGATTGAGGAGCTCCAGACAAAAAAGCCTCCTCACCCTTTCTCATGGCAAGGTCGGTCTTCCCCTTGGCCAAAAGGGCTGCGATCTCGTCGGTGGGGTCGGAGAGTTTCCCATGGTTTTGATGAGGCTTCAACCGAAGCATCATGAGCTTCACCGCCTGATCAAAAACGGGTTCAAGCCCCCCCGATCCGACTCGATCAAGAGAAAAGGAAACGGGAACGGAGGTCTCCGGGAAAAGTGGAGAAACCGACCACCGGCTCAAAACAAGAATCCCTTCTGGATGGGACATGTCTTCGTCCCGCTTGATGCGGGCCTCCAGAAGAAATTGCTTGTTCCAGCTCTGAGCGGCCCGAGCATAGCACGACAGGCTTCGGCATACCTCAGAGACTTGGGCTCCCTGAAACTTCAAAAGCTTCTTCTCCAAGGCCTTGCCAAAGAGAACCTGACCTCCATTTTTCCGGGCATTATAGGCATCGGCCAAATAGAGCGTCAGGGCATGACGGTCAGAGAGAAGTCCCTGAGGATCCTCGACAGGGACAAGAACTCCCTTTTCTCCCCGGTGGGGATGGAGACCGCCTCCTCCGGCACACCCGGACAGGAAAGAAGAAACAATCATTCCTGCGACCAGAAGGCCCCGAAAAGATCGTCTCACCCGAGACGTTATACCTTGGAGAGTCTTCAAGCGTCGCCACTCTCCTTGGAAGCCAGGACCTAGAGACGAAGAGGGATCATTGAGGAATCGAGCCCCATCCCTCCCCTCCCAAAAAGGAAGGACACTCCCATTGAAGTTCAAGTTCAATTATACCCTCGCACTCATCGCATTAATTCTCATCATTATCGTTGTTTCCATTGGGAATCGGATCATGACAAGCATGTATTACATTAAAGGCTTCCATCTCGTTGATACAGCTTACGAGGTCATTCCCGGAACCCAAGCCGTGAATGGGGTTACCTTTACGATCTCCTACATCCCGAAAGACTCCCCCTACTATAATTCCCTTCTGGCTGCTGAATTCAATGCATTCCTCGTCACAATCAAAAATGGAGGAACGACCTACATTGACTACGATCCAATGAATTTTTTTCTGGAGAGGGGACCAAAGAAGGTCGATCGGGCAATGAGTGCCGATGAAGTGGAGGAGGGCCTGTCAAACGGTTTTCTGGGGTCGGCCAAGCCGATCCGAATTGCAAAAAAGCTTGTCGGAATGACATACATTCCTTCCGCCAGACTCTTCCCGGGGTACGAGCGAAAGGGTATTCTTGTCTTTCCTCGATTTATTAACAGCCCTGAGCATTTTACCGTCAGATTCGCCCACATGACCCAAAAATCCGGCGACTTTCCCGATATCACTTTTCACTTCGGGCGGCCGAACAAAAGGGGGGCATCGCCCCCCCTCTCTCCGGCAAAGACCCCCTAAAGATTACCGGCCTCAGGCCGACAGGGAGCCCGGATCTTCCCCAGATGCCGCTGACTCTTTCTTCTTCTCCCCCCAGATCAACGTCGGAGGCTCTTTCGCCGTGATCGCGCCTTCGGTAATGACCACCTCCGAGAGATTGGACAGGGAGGGGATGTCATACATCAGGTCGAGCATGACCTCCTCCAAAATGGCCCGAAGCCCCCGGGCACCTGTCTTCTGCGTATAGGCCTTGTGAGCAACGGCGCGAAGCGCTTCTTCCGTAAAGCGAAGCTTGACCTTCTCGATGGCGAAAAGCTTTTCAAACTGCTTTACCAGCGCATTTTTCGGTTGGGTCAGGATCTGGAGGAAAGCCTCTTCGTCAAGATCCTCGAGAATCGCCATCACCGGAAAGCGGCCGATAAACTCGGGGATGATTCCATATTTGAGAAGATCGTCCGGACGGGCCTCCATAAACAGCTTCCCTGACAGGATTCGGTCCTGGGCCGGCTTGGCCTCGGCCCCAAAGCCCATTGTTTTCCGGGCAAGACGTTGGGAGATGATCGAGTCAAGCCCCACGAAGGCTCCTCCACAGATGAAGAGGATATTCGTCGTATCGACCTGAATGAACTCCTGATGAGGATGCTTGCGTCCTCCCTGGGGTGGAACATTGGCGACCGTCCCCTCCACGAGCTTGAGAAGGGCCTGCTGCACGCCTTCGCCAGAGACATCCCTTGTGATTGAAGGATTCTCAGACTTTCGACTAATTTTGTCGATTTCGTCAATGTAGATGATTCCCCACTCGGCCTTTTCCACATCATAATCCGCGGCCTGAAGAAGCTTGAGAATGATGTTTTCTACGTCCTCTCCAACATATCCGGCCTCCGTGAGCGTCGTGGCATCGGCGATCGCGAAAGGAACATCGAGGATTCGTGCGAGGGTCTGTGCGAGCAGGGTCTTCCCGGTCCCGGTGGGACCAAGCATAATGATATTGCCCTTCTGAAGCTCCACATCTTCGGAGATCTTGTTCGCCCGGGCCCGTTTGTAGTGGTTATAAACAGCTACCGAGAGAATTTTTTTTGCTCTTTCCTGACCGATAATGTATTGGTCGAGTGCCCGCTTGATCTCGGATGGCTTCATCAGATTAGGAACCGCCACCTTTTCGGGCTCAGCATCCCATGCCTCGGCGATTATCGCTGAGCATTGCTCAATACATTCATCGCAGATGTACACACCCGGACCAGAAACCAGCCGACGCACGTCCTCCCGTCTTTTTCCGCAGAATGAGCAGGCAATCTCCGATTCACCCGTTCCATTCTTATCTTTCCGTTCTCTGGCCATGATACCCCCTGTATCTTTGAGCCTTGAGTGACAGGCCCTACTTTGACGTCTTTTCTGTGTCGATCCTGTGTGACGTGATCACGGAGTCAATCAGTCCATAATCTTTCGCTTCCTTGGCTGACATGAAATAATCCCGATCCGTATCCTGGGCCACCTTTTCCACCGGCTGCCCACAATGCTCCGACATCATTCGGTTGAGATCTGCCTTGAGTTTCAGGATTTCCCGGGCATGGATCTCGATATCGGTGGCCTGGCCCTGAAAGCCCCCCATCGGTTGATGGATCATAATGCGGGCATTCGGAAGCGCATAGCGTTTCCCCTTGGCACCTGCTGAGAGAAGAAAAGCTCCCATGCTGGCAGCCTGTCCGATACATATGGTGGACACATCCGGCTTGATGAATTTGATCGTATCGTAGATTGCTAGCCCCGCCGTCACAATGCCCCCCGGCGAGTTGATGTAGAGATTGATATCCTTTGAAGAGTCTTCTGACTCAAGAAAAAGCATCTGGGCAATGACAAGATTCGCCACCGTATCGTCAATGGGGGTCCCCAAAATAATGATCCTGTCGCGAAGCAGACGCGAATAGATGTCGTAGGCCCGCTCGCCCCTGTTCGTTTGCTCCACAACCATCGGAATAAGCATTGAAAAAATCTCCCGGAATATGGTGAGGGAGAGGGACAAGTCCCTCTCCTGAAAGATCAACCCTAGTGGTTATGCCCTGCATGGTCATGATCGTGATCATGGTCGTGATCGTGGTCATGATCGTGCGCCTGGCCTATTTGCTCTGATTGCGGGGGAATGACACCAAACGATCCCCAATTCAGTTTTTCAAGAACCCCTCCGGGGGCAAAGAAGTCGTCCCATCCGGAAAAGGAAGAATGCCTCAAGAGATATTCTTCCGTCAGGCGTCTACGAGCTGAGACTACGGCCTGTTCAATGTATTCGTTGCGACGCTCTTCATTTTTTCCTGGGCTCCCGGCACGCTGAATCAGGGCGTAGAATTCCTGCTCGACCCTCTGGACTCCGGGGGCAACAGGGATCTTTGCCGCGAGCTCATCAAGAATAAACCACCACATGGTGTCCTTCTTGACTCTCTCCCGGTCGATTTCCGCATCAGACATCCCGGCCTGCTTCATCCGCGCAATCTCAAGATCGATCCGACCCTCGGGAACCGGCAGGGCATTCCGTGAAAGAACCTCTACCACCAACTCCTCCATCTTTCGATTGAGGATCTCCGTCAGCTTTTGCTCGAGGACCTTCAGTTCAACAACGCTCTCAAGAGTCTGGCCCTCCTCGGGCTCCTTGCCACCGAGAAGAGAGCTGAAAAGCTCTTCTCGTGTCAAGGGCTTCAGGCGACGGACCGAGAGGATTCCGATCGTGGCTTCATGCGTTTCGTTGCGGCTGCGCTCGCCCTTTTTTTCACCAGGGATATTGAAGGGAATTTTTCCGGTAAAGCTCTCACCGGATTTCTTCCCAATCAGGGAGCGGGTCAGAATCTCCGGAACTCGAGGGTCGCCGACCGTCACGGTCTGGCGTCCGTCCCTGGCAAGGCCCGTGGCGGGATCAACGAAAGAGAAGGTAAAGCCGACCAAATCCCCGTCCTCAGCCGGAGTGTCCTCAGGCAGATCCTGAACAAACTGAGTGGCGCCTTGCTTCGCAAGGAGGGTGATCGCCGATTCGACTTCTTCCTTGCTGACAGCGGGAAGGGATTCGGGAGAGAGCCCGATTTTTTCGTAGACGAAGTTTTCAGGAAGGGAGAAGACCTCAATGGTTCCCGTGACCGTCAATCCCGACTTTTCATTCTCTTCCGTGACGGAAAAATCCTCAGGATCAAGAAAAACGACTGTCTCAGTGGCTCCCTTGATCAGATCTCCGACAACTTCCGAGTGGATGCCCTTCGTGACTTCCTCATGAATGGAAGCCATATGGGAGGGGCGGCTACGGACATAAGAGGCGGGAACACGACCAGGCCGATAACCGGGAACCTTTACATCTCGCAGAAACTCCTGGATTGTCCTGTCGACCCGGGTCCGGACCTCCTCGGGAGAATAGCCCCGCTGAAACTTTCTCTTTGCGCCATCACCCGGCTCAATTTTCAAACTCATGGACACGTTTCCTTCCTGGCATAGTGTGGAAATGACATGACACGGGCCTGCCCGCCGACGTAGGGAATCGCAGCCTCGCAGATCGACTTTGGCGATGCCCCGGCTTCAGGATCTCCTTAAAAGATCATCTTTTTATTCTATCAGAAACCTCGGCCCTGAAAAATCATTTCGGAGAAAAAATTCGATGATACTGACCTTTCCGGAAAATGAGGATGACTGCTCCCTGGAGTAACCGCCGGAGCTGCCGGGGATTAAGCCCGAGCCTCAAAATATTCAGAAAGGCTTTGTGGTCCGGGTCCTTTTCCCTCCCGCTGTCCGACGAGGCTCATGCCTGGTCGGACAGGAGCATTTTCAGCCGTGGCCCGGGAGGAAGAACAGCTTGGGGATGCCGAGGATGAGTTCACCTTCCGATACTCCTGATCGCCACTCTCATCCTTGTTCAGGAGAATGGTTCTGAGAAAAGAGAGCCTGTCGAACCTTCTGAAAATTGGCCCCAGTCTCGAACGATCTTCTTGACAGAATTGAAATGATTGGGGAACCGGGAAAAGAAAATCCGTTTCTGACTCGGTTCCCGGCGAAGCGAGAGGGGGGAGACCACATGATTCAGACTCGGCCCAAAGGTGTCCCTGCCCCGCCACAAAAACGGGATCCTCCTGCGCAGGAGACCCGTTTGGGGATATTCCAACGAACGAAGCTTCTCTCATGGTTCCAAGGGGCATCATTTTCCCGACCGCCATAAGCCCGATCAGCCCACCCCACGTCCGAAGAGAAGCCAGGTCGACGCCAGAGAGGGCAATGGGGTCGACATAAAGGAGAGGGGGCCAATACGTTGCCGCCATTCCTCCCGCTTTTCCTCGTGGAAATAAAGGTCTGCAATGCGGGATCGACCCATCCGAACTCGTTCTAGAGGGATTGGGAGTCGACCCTATCGAGAATCGGTCGGGATTTTTCAGGGAGGGAGTCACTCCAACCTGCTCGAAGGGATAGCCCCCCCATATCACTCCCATGCATTCTTGCTGTGCGCTGGGAAATGGTTCCGGGGCCAACAGCCCTCTTCCCGTTGCCGGGGGTGGAGAGTTTTCTGTTTTTGGTCCGACACAGCCGTTACTTGAACGTGCAGCTCATATTAGGCAATATATCGAGGGTCGTACACCGCTTCAAACATTGACCATCACGCCTTGCAGCCCCACCCTGAAGGATGAGGTTCTGCGGCGCTTTTCATGATAAAGTTTTCGGGGATGCCTCTCCCATGACCTTGCTCTGACTTGACCTTCCAGGAGATTCACTTTGGCAACAGAAGATGTCGAAACACTTGTCATCGGAGGAGGGATTGCCGGTCTGGCATGCGCCACCCATCTCAAGCTTGCCGGCCGCACCGTCCGTCTTGTGGAACGAAATGACTACCTAGGGGGGGTGATCCGTACCCTTTCCGATAGTGGCTATCGTATCGAGACCGGACCGAATAGCCTTCTGGTAAGAGCCGAAGAGCCTCTTCTCAAATACCTCTCCCGCCCAGAGATCGCAGAAAAGATCCAACTGGCGGGAAGAACAGGGAAAAAGAGATTCATACTGAAAAATGGTCGTCCCGTCGCCCTTCCCATGAGCCTCTCGGAGGGGGTCTTCACTCCGATTCTTTCTCTCCCGGCCAAGATGCGACTCTTGAAAGAACCCTTCATTCCCCCTGCGGGTGGAGCGGATGGAGTCGATCCCGAAAAAGAAACCGTGGCCGATTTCGTCCGGCGACGTCTCGGAAGCGAGTTCCTCGAATCTCTGATCGATCCTTTTGTCAAAGGTGTTTATGCCTCGGACCCCCACCTTCTCTCCATGGCCGACACCTTTCCCCGGCTTGTCGAAATGGAAAGATCCTATGGGTCGCTGATTAAGGGAGGACTGGCCTTGGCAAGACAAAAAAAGAGCCCGGCTCCTCCTTTTGCCCGGGAGATTCTTTCCTTTTCCGAGGGAATGGGGACGCTTCCTGAATCTCTCGCCAACATTCTCGATGACGACGCGGGAACCAGTGCCGAGGTCATCGGGTGCGCCCCTTCGGAGAGCGGGTTTCGGACCGCCCTTCTCTTTGAAGAGGAGACTTACTATATTCGTTCGAAACACCTCGTGCTGGCCCTTCCGGCTGCCCAGACGGCAGAACTCATCGCGCCGATGGCACCGGGCATCCCGCCTCTGCTTGAACAGATCCCCTATGCACCGATTGCCGTCGTCTATCTCGGATACCCCCGGGACCGCATTTCCCACCCGCTTGACGGATTCGGACTGCTCGTCCCTTCACGGGAGCGCCGCAAGATTCTGGGGGCTCTTTTCTCATCATCCCTCTTTCCCGGGCGATCTCCCGACGGACACGTTCTCCTCACCGTCTTTGTCGGGGGAATGGTCCAGCCAAAACTTGCGCAGGCATTCGATGAAGATCTCTTGCCGATGGTGACAAAAGAAATCGGATCCATGCTTGGAGTGGTAGGAGCTCCCTCCTATGTGAGAATTCAGCGCTGGGCAGGAGCCATTCCTCAATCCGTCCCGGGACATGGAGAAAGGATCCGGTCCATCGAGTCTGCTCTGCCTTTCGGACTCCATTTGGCCGGATCCTATCTTTCGGGGGTCTCGGTTTCCCAAACCTTTTCCTCAGGCATTCGAGCGGCAGAGAGAATTCTCGCCCAATCTCCGGACTGACCCACCGAAGTCGCCGCGATCCACTTCAGCGAAACCTTCCTTCCCTTAACAGGGAAGGCCCTCTACAGAGTGAAACTGTCCTGATTCGAGGCAATAGGCCGACAGACGCCCCGTACGGTAGGCTCCGGTATCCACCATGACGAGCGCCTCGTGATAAAACTTGGCCTTGCGCACAATGGTATGCCCTGAGACAACAAGGCGTCCGTCCCAAGAGGGAAGGATGTGGGGAGGACGCAGGTCGACGCATTCATGGAAAATGCCGGAAGAAGAGAGCCGTGTGTCACAGAGGCCCACATCCCCAAAACGAGTCCCGGGAACCGAAGGGAGACCTCCATGGACCACAATATGGCGGGAGTCAGACCAAGAAAGTGGCCAAGAACTGAGCCACGAGTCCAGCAGTCGGCTCCGCGTATGCCCCAGTCGGCTCATGGATTCGAGGGTCTGCTCTCCCCCAAACTCCGGATCCCTGTAAAAGGAAACGGGATCTCCCTCCCTAAAACGTAGATAGGCCTCCTCGTGGTTACCCGCCACAGGGAGAAACCATCCTTCCCTCGCTCCCTGGTAAAGGCGCTCAAGAAGTTCTCCCACCAAGCGGCCACGGTCTATCACATCTCCCGTGGCAATCAGGCGATCATCTTTGGGGTGAAAATTGATTTTTTTTAGGAGATTTTCAAAAAGAGGAAGCTGCCCGTGAAGATCTCCCACCACATAGGTGGCCATAAAGCGGCCCGCCTGCCGTCAGCCGGCCGGAAGAAGGCTCGAAATGGACCGGAAAGTATTCCGGAGTGACGACGTCGCATCTCCCACCGCCGAAGGTTCGAATCCGGAGTGTACCATGCAATCACGGCACTTGGGATTTCCGGACGAGGGTCCATACTTGCTCCAATCGGTCTCCTCCATGAGATCACGATAGGTTGCGGCATAGCCTTCGTTTTGAAGGTAACAGGGTCGCTGCCACCCTAGAACCGAATAGTTGGGGCTCCCCCACGGGGTGCAGTCGTAGTCTTTCTCCCCTTCAAGAAAGTCGAGATAGAAGGGGCTGTGGTTGAAGTTCCATCCCTTCCCTGCCCGATCCGCCAAAATGGCGCGGAAAAGATCCTTGGTCCTCTCCCGTCTCAGAAAATGGTCCTGATCCGGTGCCCAGGCATAGGGGTAGCCGGGAGAAATCATCATTCCGTTGACCCCAAGATCTCGGGCAAAGTCGAAAAAGCGTCGGAGCTCTTCGGGATCCTCACCTTCAAAGACCGTTGTATTGGTCGTCACACGGAATCCCTTTGAAAGGGCCGTCTTGATCGCCCGAACGGCAATGTCGAAAACGCCCTCCCGACAGACAAGCCGGTCATGGGTCTCCCTCAGGCCATCGAGATGAACACTAAATGTCAGATAAGGAGAGGGGGAGATGGTCTCAAGCCCCCGTTCGAGGAGAATGCCATTCGTGCAGAGATAAACGAACTTTTTCCGGGCGATCATTGCCGAAACGATTTCGCCGATTTCAGGATGAATGAGGGGCTCGCCTCCCGCAATGGTGACAACGGGAGCACCACACTCTTCCACCGCCTGAATGCACTGTTCCGGAGAGAGCCTTTTCTTGAGGATCTCCTCGGGGTATTGGATCTTGCCACAACCGGCACACTCAAGATTGCACCGAAAAAGTGGCTCAAGCATGAGAACCAGGGGATAGCGCTTATCCCCTGACCATTTCTTTTTCATGACGTAAGATCCGACCTTCAAGGCCTGCTGAACGGGAATGGACATGGGAAACGCCCTTTCATGGCGGAGGGGGGCCGCCACCCGAAGAAAAATATCCGAAAAATGGCAAAAAGAACGATTGAAAGGATGACAAAAAATCATCGACACTTTAAGATCATACGGAGAGGTAGGCATTTCTGTCAAGGAACCACGAGGATATCTGCCCATCAAGTCATCAAAAACATTGACTTTACATCAAGGAGAGGGGAGGATTTCGTGATTCTGGCCGGAGACATCGGAGGAACAAAAACACTCCTTGGATTCTTTGATTCCCACTCCGGGGTTCATACCCCCCCAAGCCTCCACTCCTATCCCTCACGCGATTATCCTTCCCTTGAGTCGATTCTTGCCCGGTTCATGGAAGAAGTTGGACCTCTTCTCACTAAAAGCCCCCTTGAATCGGCGGCCTTCGGTGTCGCCGGCCCCGTTATTTCCGGCCGATGTCAGACCACAAACCTCCCTTGGATCATCGAGACAGGTTCCCTCGCCAAGACTCTCAGGCTTTCCCCCAAGTCGGTGGCACTGGCCAATGACCTCGTCTCCATCGCCTGGGGGATCACGATTGCCCTTCCGGAATCCTTGAAGACGATCAACGAGGGAGTCAGGAATCCCCAAGGAACTCGGGTTGTGGTGGCCCCGGGGACAGGGCTGGGAGAGGCGATCATCGGAATGCACGACGGGACTCCCCTTCCCCTCCCGACCGAGGGAGGCCATGTCGATTGGGCCCCTACCTGCCCGGAAGAGATTC
>JAKARS010000016.1 GCA_021828375.1 Nitrospirota bacterium | reverse complement strand
GCTCTCCTCCATCGCAGGGGTGACGGAGAATCAGTCCCGCAATGTCTCTTCCGTCAAGAAGCAGCTTGAGGGGCTGGTGGGAGGCCTCAAGGACATCATGAAAAAGGTGCGGGTCTCTTTTTGAGGCCGCTCCCTTCTGCGATCAAATTTCCTTAACGGAGGTGCCATGTCCGCAGAGATTATCTATGATTCCCCGAACCACAAGTTTTGCTGGCTGGGTCGCGATGAGACCGGGCTCGAGGAAGGGGTCCAGACCAATCAGTATCTGATCGTCGACAATGGACGAGGGACGCTCCTCGATCCCGGGGGATTCGGGGTCTTTTCCCGGGTCGTCGTGAACATGAGCGAGTTTGTCGATCCCGAAAAGGTCGACCATATCTTTCTCTGCCACCAGGATCCCGATGTGGGAGGAGGGCTGGCCTCCTGGCTCGACATGACCCCGGCCCGGGTCCATGTCTCTTCGCTATGGATCCGCTTTCTTCTTCATTACGGAGTCACAGCCATCGACCGGATCGACGGCATCCCCGACGCAGGGGGAACACTGACGTTGGCCTCGGGAAATCGCCTGGAATTTATCCCCGCTCATTTTCTCCATTCTCCGGGAAATTTTCACGTCTTCGACCATGCCTCGGGCATTCTCTTTACGGGAGATGTGGGAGCGGCCATCTACCCCAAAGGGGAGACCCCCCTCTACGTGGACAACTTCGAGGACCATGTGAAGCACATGGAGGGCTTTCATGTGCGCTATGTGGGAACGTCGAAGGCGATCGAGTATTGGATCGGAAAGATCCGGAATCTTCCGATCAAGATGATCTGCCCACAGCACGGATCGATCTTCCGCGAGAAGGAGGCCCGCCAGTTTCTCGACTGGATCTCCCGCGCCAAGGTCGGCTTTGACGCCAATATCTTCACCTGAGAGTCGCAGCAATTCCGGCGGGAACCCTGTTTCCCGCTTCCCACAGGAGCGCCCATGAGCAGTGGCAAGACGGACATCGAAAATCTCGTTCTCCAGGTCGGCACCAACCAGATGGAGTTGGTCGACTTTCGGATCTTCCAGGTCGACAAAAGCAATCCCGAGAAAATCCTGGAAGGGATCTATGGGGTCAATGTGGCGAAGGTGATCGAGATCATCAAGCTTCCAGAGATTACCCCAGTCCCTAACGCCAATCCCTTCCAGGACGGTGTGATCAACCTTCGGGGAATTGTCATCCCCATCATCAATCTTGCCCGATGGATGCGGGTGACCGAGCCCCCCGGGATCACCTCGACCCAGGTGATCGTCACCGAGTTCTCCAACATTCGTCTGGGATTCCTCGTTCACCAGAGTGTTCAGATCCGTCGGGTGTCATGGAAGAGCATTGTGCCGATCAACCTCCCCTCCACCGCCGGCCATAAGGACTCGAGCGTGGTCGGGACGATCAAGTTGACCGACGGTCCCGATGCGGGTCGGGTCCTCCTGATTCTTGATTTCGAGACGATTGTGGAAGAGATGGGGCTTTATTCCCGGCAGGAGCACGATCTCGAATCGATGCAGAAGGCGGCCCCGACTGGGAAGGTCGTTCTTGTCGTGGACGACAGCGCCGTGGCTCGCAACATGCTCTCCAAGGCCCTCGACAAGGACGGCTACAAGGTTCTTCTTGGGCGAAACGGTGAAGAGGGACTCACGGTCCTCTCCCAGATCTGGAACAAGAATCCCGCTGACCTGGCCGCCATCATTTCGGATGTGGAGATGCCGGTCATGGACGGGTACTCCTTTGTCAAAAAGGTCAAGGAGCACCCCGAGTGGAAAAATGTTCCCATCATCATGAATTCCTCCATGAGCGGAACCGAAAACGTTCGGAAGGGAAGGGAGCTCGGGATCGATGAATATGTGGTGAAGTTCGAGCCCCAGAAGTTCCTTGAAGCCTTGAATACGGCCTTGGCGAAGCATCAGGCGAAAATGGCGGCCTCCAAAACATCCTGAGACGGGGCCCTTGTGGAAATGCCCAGGCCGGGGAGCAATCTCCCCGGCTTTTTTTTTGATTCCGGTCAAGGGCGATCAGAGGACGTTCTTTCATCAGGGCCAGAGAGGGGAAAGGACTGTCCCTTGGGGGGACGCTCATCTGAGGGATCGTCAGGGGTCAAAATTTGGGAAAATAGATAAAAGACTCGGCAAAGAGAAGAACAAAGGCAAAAATCCACGGGAGCTGGGGGGCCAGACGATAGAGGGTCGTAGGCGCGCTTCCGTCGATGAGGTCGGGGCGGGCCTCCTCCAGGAGCGCTCCGAAGCCGACCGCCGCCGCCAGGCTTCCGGTAATGGTAAACCAGGAAATCATTTCAAGGCCCCCGATATTGTGCGTGACTCCATAGAGATTGGCGGTCATTCCTCCCTGGATCAGGAGAAATTCGAGTCCGAGGTAGAGGATCAGTCGGGTGATGAAGAATGTCTTCTCGTTCATGGGATCGTTCCTCCGGTCAGGACGGGGGGGTGGTCTTGACTCTCCCGGGCGAGCTGACCACAGGCGGCCAGAACATCAGGGCCCATCGACTTGCGAACGGTGGCGGTGATATGAAAGCCCGCCAGCACCTCTTGGAATGCCGATACCGAACTATCCGTCGGACGGTGGTAGGGGGAGCCGGAGAAAGGGTTGAAGGGGATCAGGTTCACCTTCGATCGGAAGGGGGCCAGAAGCCGTCCCAGCTGACGGGCCTGGAGGGGGCTATCGTTGACCCCGGCCAGAAGAACGTATTCAAAGGTGATCCTGTCCCGGTTCCGGAGAGGGAAGCGTCGGCAGGCCGCAAGGATCTCTTCGATGGAGTAAATCCGTCCCACCGGCATGATCTCGCGACGAAGCGCATCGTCGGGGGCACACAGGCTGATGGCCAGGCGGACACCTGTATTGGCCTCACCCAGGGCGTCAATGCGAGGAACCAGTCCCGAGGTCGAGACAGTGATGCGGCGAGGCGAGAATCCGGCGCCATCGGGATGGGTCAGGGATCGGATGGCAGGAATCAGGGCCTCAAGGTTGGCCAGAGGTTCTCCCATTCCCATGAAGACGATGTGGTCGATGTGGGACTCTTCGGGAGGGAGTGTCTCCACGAGCCTTGCGGCCAGAAGCCATTGGGAGAGAATCTCTGCTGTGGAGAGGTTTCTGGTGAGTCCCATGGAGGCCGTGCGACAGAAGCGGCACCCGATCCCGCATCCGGCCTGGGTGGAAAGACAAAGGGTCCATTGGCCCTTCCGGGGAATCAGGACCGATTCGATCACGGGACCATCCCCGAGCCGGAGGGCCATCTTGACGGTCCCGTCAAGGGACTGGGCGGTGGAGAGAACGGTCGGGAGGTCGAGAGAGAGCGTACCCGAGGAGAGAAGGTCGCGAACCCCCGGGGGAATGTTGGACATGTTCCGGGGGGCGGTCGTGAGACGCTGGTAGACCCAATGGGCCACCTGTCGACCGCGATAGGCAGGGTGGCCCCTCTTCTCCAGAATCTCTCCCCAGGTGGCCGGGGGGTGGTCCAGCAGATTCATGGGGTCGCCTTTGTGTCGGTGGGCGGAGGAAGTCCATTCCGCACACGCGGGAGAATGGCGCGACGGACAATCTCCGTGGAGAGAAGTCCAATGACGGCGCCTCCCAGAACATCCAAGGGAAAGTGGGCTCCCACATAGATCCGGGACAGTCCGGTGAGGCTGGCCATGGCATAGAGGGGAAGGGTCAGTCCCGGATAAAGTCCGGCAAAAAGGGAGGCGGTTGAGAAGGCGGTAAAGGTGTGCCCCGAGGGAAAGGAGTTGGCGTAAAGCGACGGTCCCAGAACATGCACCGCAATTTGATGGTGGGCGATGCCATCATGCAATGCCGCGAGGGGACGGTTGCGGTGGACCAGGTGCTTGAGGGTCGTCCCGATGATGAAGGAGATAAAGGAGGTCGAGGCCCAGAGAATGAAGTCCCGGCGAAAGTTCCGACGGGCAAAGAGGGCCATGAGAAGGAGTCCCAGAGGAAAGAGGTAGAAACCGTTCCCCAGGGATGTCGCAGCTTCCATCACAGGGTCAAGCCAAGGTCGGGACAGGGAGTTGTTGATCCAGAGGAAGAGGCTCTGATCCATGGCGATGAGGCTGGTCATGTCCTAGTCCGAACGGTCCCGGTTGAGGAGGTCCTGAAGAAGTCCCTGAACCTTGGTTTTGGGCCATTCGGCCGGATAGGAGATCCGGATCAGTCCTCCGGCATCCCTGAAGCCATGCTTGTCGATAAGGTATCGGGCCGTCTCCAGGACCTGATCCTTCCAGGGGGAGGAGCTGGTCCACCGCATCGCTTCAAGGAGAAGTTCTCCGAATTCTTCGTCGGTCAGGTGGTCGGGGTGCCATAGGTCGATTTCTCCCGTATGGTCGGGGTCCCGGCTGACGAGGGAGTAGACAGGCATGAAGGAAAGTCCTCGGGGATTGACGATGTAGAGTCGAAGGCGTGTTTAGGGCTATTATACACCAATGACAAATTTCTACCACACATCAGCGGCCAACATTCGGTCCAGATATCAGGACGGGGTCTCTTGAACCAAACAGCCGCCTTGTGCGTGATCGTCTCCGTGGTCCTGTCGGGGGCCCTTCTTCTGACCCGTCTGGCCGGCAGGCTTCGGGTTCCGGACATCCTGTGGTTCATGCTCCTGGGCATGGCTCTGGGGCCATTCGGGCTCAATTTGGCCTCGGGAGAGAGCCTGATGGGCCAGGACCACATCTTTCTGCTGGGTGCCGTCTTTCTGGTCCTTTACGAGGCGGGAACGGGAACCCGTCTGGAATTGCTCAAGAGCCATGCCCTCTCTGTCGGGCTTCTTGTCACTGCCGGGCTTCTTCTGACGACGGCCATGCTCGCAGCGAGCGCCCATCTCTTCCTGGGGTATACCCTGGCTCAGGGGCTTCTTCTGGGCGCCATCCTCTCCACGACGGATCCCGCCTCCATCCTTCCGATTCTCCGGCGTCTCCCCATTCCTCTCCGGGTGGTCGAGACCCTTGTGGCCGAAAGTGCCATCGGAGATGTCACCGGAAGCCTTCTGGCCCTCTTTCTCCTGTCCTGGCTGACGGCTCCTCCGTCGGGGGGGATCCTCCGGATGGGATTGGGGTTTTTGTGGTCTGTGGCCGGAGCCACTGTGGTGGGCCTGTCAATGGGCTGGACCTTTGTCCTTCTGACCCGCCACCCCCGCTTGGGCATTTTTCGCCGGAGCGTCCCGGTCTTCCTTGTGGCCATTCTGCTCGGGGGGTTCGGGATTTCCCTGCTCTTTCATCTCCAGACACTCCTTTTGGGGTATCTCCTGGGAGTTGCCGCCGGGCAAACCCGACGAGAGGAGCCCGCAGTGGGGGCGATGGAGCCTCCATTGGCGTCCGGAAGCCGCCCGGGAGACTTCGAGACAATGAACGATCTTCTCGTCTATCTGGCGACCTTTTTCATCTTTCTGGTGATGGGAACCCTGATCCCCCATGCCGGGAGCGGATTCTCCCTGGGGGGAACCCTCCTCTTCCTCGCCTCTCTCCTTCTCGTGGTCCGCCCGGTGGTCGTCTTTTCCCTGGTCCCCTTTGACCGGCGATCCCGTTTCAGCCGCCGGGAGATGGGGTTCATGGCCACGGTGAGGGAGACCGGCATCATGGCCGGGGCCCTTCTGGGGCTTGTCCACGGGGAGCTCCCGTCTTCCGCCTCCGCAGTCGTCTTCGCCGTTGTCGTCGGGACCATCGCCGTGGGGGCCCTTGTGTCAGGTCCGGCCGCCCGAATTCTGGGCCTTGAAACAGGAACGGTCCACAAACAAGGCGGAGAGCCCACATGAGACTTCGTGCGCTCTTTCTGAGCCTTTTCCTGGCTTCGGGGCTTTCCTCCTGCGGTCTCCCCTCCAATCCGCAGACTCCCCCGGAGGTACTGGTCACGGCCCTGGGGTCCACCACGTCGGCGGGAGAGGCCAAGGGGTTTTCGATTCCCTTCGGGAGCCAGCCCGGATCCCTCTCCTCTCAACCTCTTCCGGCGGATTTGACCCTCTGGGGGGCCGCGGTTGCCGACAGCACCCTGATCCTTCTGGCCCGCACCGGGTCGGGCAAAGGGGAGTTTCTTCTCTCCCCCCTGCCGCTCTCCCCGGCGGGTCCCGCGACGGTCACGGGACTCGCCGGGACCCCCTTCGCCCTGGCGCTGTCGGGGCAGGTGGCCGTCGTCCTAGAGGCGACGACATCGGATCCCGAAGGCTGTCTTCAGACCTTTTCGGTGGGGTCCCTGATCTCCCTCTCCATCAGCGGAGGATCGCTCACTCCCCTCAGCACCTGCCAGGGGCTTCCCGAAAGCAACACCCTCCAAGGAGGATTGCTTCTTCCCATGGCGGATGGGGTGGAGTTTCTCGTGGGGGCCCTTTATGGTTCTCCGGCAGCGATGGATCTTCTCCTTTATCCTCTTTCCACCGTCATTGATGGCAACTCTCTCTCCTCCCCCCAAACCACCTGGACCACCTCCGGCTCCTATAGCGGAGGCACCCCGCTGTCCGGTGTGGCCCTCTCCTCTCTCTTTCTGCTGCCCGATCCCGCCTCTCCGGCGGTGGATCTCTATCAGGTGACGACACTTTATAATGGAGGAGGCGGGACTCTTGAGCCGCTTTCCACGACCTCCCTTTCCCTGCCGGCTCCGCCGACCCTTCTTTCAGTGGATCCGGCCCAAAATTTCCTGATGGCCGCTTCTTCGGGGTCGGTCTCGCTCTTTGGGCTGGGGGCGGTCCTGAGTCCTCCGGGGACCCTGGGAGCCCTGGGGGAAATCCCAGCAGTCCCGGGGCTCTCTCTGGGAGCCCTGGCCATCTACACCGGAAGCTCCTAGCCGTCGACTCCGGCAGGCGTCTGTCAGGAGTCGATTCTTGAGGACAAGGCCAGGGGACCTCTTTCTCTGGATGAAGGAGATTGGGCAATGCACAGCGCCGGACTCGAAGGCATCTATCTTCTGTTGGGGGGGGTGTCGGGCTTCCTGTCGGGGCTTCTGGGAATCGGGGGAGGAGTCGTCCTGCTCCCGGCTCTGCTCTTTCTTCTCCCTCTCGTGTCTCATGTGAGGATCGCTCCGTTCATGGCCACGGAGATCTCCATGATCCAGGTGGCCTTCGCCTCACTCACCGGGATCATCGCCCATCGGCCGTCGGCCCATGTGCCGCTCGGAAGGCTCCTCTTCTGGGCCGGATCGGCCCTCGCCGGAGGAGCCGTGGGTGCCGTTGTCTCCTGGAGGCTCTCCGGAGAGATCATTCTCTGGATCTTTCTTGCCGAAACCCTACTGGCCTTTACCCTGCTCCTCTTTCGTCCCCCCGAGAGACCTCCCGGGGAGGTCCATTCTCCCCCCCGACTTCCCGCGGAGTTCCTGGCCATTTTCTCCATCGGCCTGTCCAGCGGGATCCTGGGAGTGGGGGGGGGCTTTCTCCTTTACCCAGTCCTGACCCTTCTCTTTGGTTACCCCTCCTTCGTGGCGGTGGGCTCAAGCCTTGCCGTGATGTTTCCGATGGCGGCGACGGCAGCCCTGACCAAGGCATTGGTTTCGGGAGGGGTTCCTCCCCATACCTTGACCATTGTTGTGGGGGCGTTGATGGGTTCTTTCCTGGGGGCTCGGTTCACCCGGAGGCTGGGGGGGAAAAGAATCCGGATCTTTCAGGGGGGGCTGCTTCTCCTGACGGTTGTCCGGCTTCTTTACGGCCTGCTTTCCGGGGGGGGCGAGTAAGAAGTGAGCCGCTCAAGAAAGGTGGCTTCGGGGAGGGGACGGGCAAAGAGATAGCCCTGGAAAATTTTGCATCCTCTTCGATCGAGGATGTCGCGCTGCCTGGAGGTCTCGACTCCCTCGGCCACAACGGTCAGCCCCAGGGCCTTGGCCATGGCAAGGATGGTCGTGACGATGGTGCGATCCCCCTTGTCCCGACCAATTTCCTGGACAAAGGCCCGGTCAATTTTGATCTGGTCTAGGGGCAACTTCCGGAGATACTGGAGGGAAGAGTAGCCCGTTCCGAAGTCGTCGAGAGAGAAGAGGACCCCCGTTTCCCGAAGCTTTTGGAGGTCCCGCCGGACCTTCTCCGGATTCAGGATCAGAAGGGATTCCGTCACTTCGAGTGTCAGAGCCTTCGGGGGAAGGGGCTGGTTTCGGAGAAGCTGGTCAATATTGTCGATAAGCCCCTCCTCTCGGAACTGACGAACACTCAGGTTGACCCCCAGGGAAAAATCCTTGGGAAGCTGTATTGTCCGGGCCCAGGCCCCGAGTTTTCTCATGGATTCTTCAAGGACCCATTGCCCGATGGGGACGATGATCCCGGACTCTTCCGCGAGGGGAATGAAGCTGTCGGGACAGAGTAGTCCCTTTTCCGGGTGGTTCCAGCGAATGAGGGCTTCCGCCCCGACGACAGCGCCGTCTTTTTTGCACTGGGGCTGAAAGTAAAGGACAAATTGTCCCTTCGTGACGGCGGTCTGAAGTTCCTGCTCCAGGCTTGAGCGGGATTTGAGCCGTGTCTCCATCGTCTGGTCAAAGAATCGGAATCCGTTTCTCCCTGACGCCTTGGCCTGGTACATGGCCATGTCGGCCTGTTTGAGGAGCTCTTCCCGGGAGAGCTTCTGTCCACCAAAGAGGGCGATTCCCACCGAAGGTGTGGTGGAGTAGTGTCGCCCTTCCCCCAGCTCGTAGGGCTCCCGGAGCCCCTCGATCATCTTTGAGACAAGCGCTTCAGCCTCCTGGGCAGCCTCGATGGGGGCCGCCGGAAGGTTTTCCACCATCACCACAAATTCATCCCCTCCGAGCCTCGCCAGAGTATCGACGGATCGGAATGTTTTTCTGAGCCTTCCTGCCACCTCCAGCAGAAGCCGGTCCCCCATGTCGTGGCCCAGCGTATCGTTCAACATCTTGAAGTTGTCGAGATCGATAAAAAAGATGGCACCCCTTTTCTTGTAGCGATCGGTGGCCGCGATGGCCAGATCCAGCCTCTCGTTGAGAAGCCTTCGGTTGGGGAGGGCCGTCAACGGATCATAGTAGGCCAGCGTTCGGACCGCCTCCTCCTCGGCGCGCCGGCGCCGGTCGATTTCGGAGATCAGGACCATGGATTGCTCCACGAGGGAGTCGTACATGGAGAGGATCGTGCGGGTGAAGACCGCCGTCCGGTCAAGCTTCCTCTCGGCGATCTTCATGGCTTCGCCCGGCGTGGCTCCCGCCTCCAGGGCCTTGAGGGCCAGGGCCATTTCCCTGTCGAATTCAAGGATGTGGTGGGCCAGCCAGTGGATGAGATAGACGACGATCTCCGACAGGATCCCCTTGCGCTTTTCCGGGTCCAGGCCTTTTTCGCCCAGCTGTCTGTCCAGCTGGGCGACCTTCTCCGAAAAGCTGCGATGTTCCTTTTCGTGGCGATCAAGCGTGGCGTCAAAGGGGGGAATTCGGGGGATCCTGTCCCAGATCGCCTCTTCGGTGCGGAAGTGGTAGGAGGCATATTCCCGGAGGCGAAGGAGAAGGTCGGCAGGGTAGGGGGCTCCGGGCATTCCGGTTGCCAGGGCGCTCGGGATCTCGTTAATCAGGTTGACAAGACCGCGGTGCTGGAGGTCGATCTCGGAAAATCCCGTTTCAAAATACTCCGTCCAGAAAAAGATCTTGGGAAGCTCTCCCGCGGCGGGGGAGGGGGACAGAGAGGTGTTCAGAGGAGTATCGGCCATTTCGTATCTCCTTGAAAGGAGAGGGGATCTGCGGACTTAGGCGTCGATTGTGAGGTTGGGTTAACGATCGACTTATTGCGTCCTTTTGTCAACTCTCACGGCAGTGATGCCGAGTCCAGGTCCTGATCAGAAATGTCGTGAGGCTGTTTCCCCCTGATGGTGGGATCCCTTCCCCGGATACATGCGGCCATCGGCCATGTCCTTCCCAAGGGGAAAAGAGCGAAAAAAACAAGCCAGTCTTAGGAAGTTTTTTTAGAGAGAGACGTCTGATTGATGAAAATCCATCATATCCGCTTGTCATTCTGGAATCTCTGTCGACCCCTAGCAACAGGGGGGGAGGTCACCCGTCGGAATGAGCGGGAGGGCCTTCCAAGGGAGGGGAGGGCTCATCTTCTCCGATCCGGTACTCGCGCATCTTGGCATAGAGAGACTTTCGGCTGATCCCCAATATGCGCGCCGCAAGGCTTTTGTTTCCGGCCGAATCCCGGATGGCCCGGCGGATCTGCTCCCGCTCGCCCTCCTTGAGGGTCCGAGGCGGAGGAAGGGGGGGCGCTTCCTCTCCTCCCCGCTCCCGGGAGAGGGTGAGGACGGGAGCGATCATCTCCCTCTCAAGTTCAAAGGTTCGGCTCCTTCCCGGAATTCCGGAGGGATCCTGCATGTCGTAGGTCACCGAAATCTCGATCATGCGGTTCCTGAGCTCCCGGACATTGCCGGGCCAAGGGTAGGAAAGAAGGATTTCTTCCGCTGCCGGAGCGATGTGGACGGCCGTCTCGGGGATTTCCAGCGCCTCCCCCAGAAACTTCCTGGCCAAGAGCAGCACATCCCTCCCGCGCTCCCTCAATGGGGGGACATCGATGGGGAAGACGTTCAATCGATAATAGAGGTCTTCCCGAAGTCGACCCTGGTCGACCAATTTTTGGGGGTCGACATTGGTCGCGCCGATGATCCGGGCCCGGAAGGACAGCTCTTCCGTTCCCCCCACGCGATAGAAGGTCCGGTTTTCAATGACCCGCAAGAGGGAAATCTGGGTCGACAGATCCATGGTTCCGATTTCATCGAGAAAGAGGGTTCCCTTTCCGGCGGTCAGGAGCCATCCGTCCTTCCTGTTTTGGGCGCTGGTGAAGGATCCCTTTTCATGGCCAAAGAGCTCCGAGTTCACGAGCTCTTTGGAAATGGCGCCGGTGTTGACGGCAATGAAGGGCTCCTCTCGTCGGGGGGAGAGGTTGTGGATGGAGCGGGCCACCAGCTCTTTTCCCGTTCCGGACTCTCCCGTGATCAGGATGGGGATCGAGTGGGAGGCGGCCTTCCGGATTCTTTCCAGCAGAAGGTGCATGGGAGGGCTTTCGCCGGCCAGGAGGAGTCCGAAGGGGGCTGTCTCGGGAAGCTCGTTCGTGACGAGAAGATCGTCGATCAGGGAGAGCAGTTTCTTCTCGTCGATGGGCTTTTCAAGGTAGTTCGAGGCCCCGTTTCTGATCGCCTCCACCGCCGTTTCGACGGAGGCGTGGGCGGTCATGATGACGACGGGGATCTGGGGATAGAGAGCGCGAAGTGGCGCGACAAGGGCGTTGCCGGTGGTGTCGGGAAGCTTCAGGTCGAGGAGGATCAGGGAGCGCCGGGGGGGGAGGGGGTCGTGGCTGAGTGTGTCGAGGGCTTCCCGCCCGGTGGAGGCTTCCCGCACAAGATATCCTTCATGGGTCAGAAGGGTCTTCAGATAGAGGCGCGTATTGGCGTGGTCGTCCACGACAAGAATGTGGGGACGGGACGTCATTTCAGACTTTTTTCCAGGTTGGAAAACTCCTTCAGCGTCTTTTTCACCTGGGTAAGCTTTTGCCGGAGCTCGTTGTTTTCCCTGCGGAGCTTCGCATTTCTCCGGATCTGATCGAGGAGTCTCTGGGAGGCCTCACGGATTTCATAGGGAGTTTTTGGCGTGTCGAGTCCGGAGAGAAGGGTCTCTCCCTCCCGACGCCCTGACGCTCCCAGATGAAGGTCGGCCAGGGCTTCGGCAAAGAGGAGCCTGTTGCGGAGATCCTGGGAGATCTCAGGATGGCTGGCCCGGGCCTTCAGAATCTCACGGGCGGCCCGATAGTACCCCCGGGAAAAAAGATAGGGCATGCCTGAAAAATATTGGGCATCGTGGTGGCTGAGTTCAGCGATGGCAAAAGGGGGAAGAATGATGACGGGGGGGGCGCATTCCGTCGTACGGGAAGGGATGTGGACCTCCTGGCAGGCCGGAAGGAGAGCGAGCGCCAGGAGAGGGAGAAGGCGTCGCAATGGAGCGGAACGGGAAATCTTGAGGAGTCTATCCACGGGGGGCCTCCGCAGGTTCGATGGGAAGGGTCACTCGGGCACATGTTCCTTTGGGGATATTTTGCCGGATTTCGATCGATCCTCCCAGAGCCAGCACGATTCCCTTGGTGACCGCGAGTCCCAGCCCCAGCCCCTCCTTTGTCCGGGAATCGAAGGGGGCCACCTGATAGAACTTGTCGAAAAGAAAGGGAATGTTTTCCGGAGGAACGCCGATGCCCGTATCGGATATCTCGAAGTGAATTCGTGTAAAGTCTCGCTTGACGACAAGACTTACCTCCTCTCCCTCCTGGGTGAACTTGAAGGCATTGCCCAGAAGATTATCGAGGATCTGCGCCAGTCGATGAGCATCCGTCTGAATAAAGGCCGGAATTTCCGAATCGACCTCCATCCGAAAATTTCGCCCTGAGCTTTGGGCGGTCAGACGGTAGCGTTCCCCGATCCGGTCGAGAAAGGGAAGAAGTTCGAGTTCCCGAATTTCCGGGCGCATCTGGCCTGCCTCAATCCGCCCCAGATCGAGAAGCTGGTTCACGAGTGTCACCAGATGGTCGATCTCTTCGGCCACGACGGAGAGACTCTTTTGCTGCTCTTCATTTAGCGGTCCCAGGGTCTGACGTTTGAGCATGGCGATGAATCCGCGGATGCTGGTCAGGGGGGTCCTGAGTTCATGGGAGGCGATCGTGACGAACTCCGATTTTTTTCGGGAGAGTTCTCCGAGCTGGTGGGCCATGTCGTTCAACGCCCGGGCAAGATCCCCCATCTCGTCCCGGTTGGGAAGGACAACCGGGTTGTGGAAGGATCCTTGGGAGATCCGGCGAGTTCCCTCAATCAGGGCCATGATGGGGGTCAGGACCATGCGGGAAAAGGAGAAGAGCAACAGGAGGACCAGGAGGGAGCCGACCGCGGTCATCTCGATGCTGACGGTGGTCATTTGCTCTTCGCGGGCTGTCGTTTCGGCGATCCTCTCCTCAAGGGCCTTCTGGTAGGACTCCTTAAGCGTCCGGAGAAGGCTGGCCATATGGATGAGGAGAGGGTCGGTGGAGCCCCGGCTGATGGTGATCGCCAGCTGGCGGTTCCCGGAGAGGAGCGCCTGGTGTTCCCTGTCGATGGAGTCCTCAATGGCGATCTCGGCGGTCTGGGCCCCTTCAACGAGAAATTTCGTCTTTTGGTCCGGTTGCGGAAGTGTTTTCAGCAAGGCCTTCAGGATGGGAAGTTCCGTGATGACGGGCGAGGGAGAGGCGGAAGCGAGCGGGGCAAAGAGAATATAGCGTTTGTCTTCGGCGAGGATCACTCCCGCCCGGTTCTCGACCTGGGAGATCAGAAGGAGACCTGAAACCGACTGGTTCTTGATCTCAAGAAAATTCTTGTGGAGGGCATAAAGGCTGATGATGGCATAGAGATTCGATGAGAGAATGATTCCCAAAAGGAGTGCGGAGAAAAGAAGAATCTTTGTTCTGAGCCTGAAGCCCTGGGAATGATTGTCCAATCCGACTCCGTCGCCTTCGCCCTGGTGGTGGATCCCGTCCCTTCCGGAGGAGACCGTGGCTTCATTCTAAAGGAAAAAGGAAGGATTGACCAGAAGGGCCAGCCCGGGGGCCGGTCCTTCCTTTACGGGGCTCAGGCGCCCCCAGAAGGGAGGCCGCCTGAAGCGGGGGATGGAATCTAGAACCTGTTCAGGATGTAACGCTTCGGGTTGACCGGAGTATGGTTGACCATGATCTGATAGTGAAGGTGGGGACCGGTGGAGAGGCCCGTGTTTCCAAGATAGCCGATGACGTCGCCTCTCTTGACCTGCTCTCCCTCGTAGACGGCGACCTTTTCGAGGTGACCATAAAGGGTCGAGAGGCTGCCTGAATGCTCGATGACCACAGTTTTTCCAAAGCCCTGATCCCAGCCAGCCAATGAGACGGTGCCGGAGGCGGTGGCCATGATGGGGGTGCCGATCGAGCCGGCAATGTCGATTCCCGGATGAAAGTCCCGGCCGAGGCCGAAGGGGGACGTCCGGTAGCCAAAGCGGGAGGTCAGAACGCCTCTCGTGGGCCAGATGCTGGGGGTAAAGGCCCACTCCGTCTGGCGCTCCTTGATGGCATGCTTGAGGTTGGCGAGAGATTCTTCCTGGTTGAGGATCCCTTGTCCCAGATCACCAATTTGCCGGTCCATCTCGGACATGAGGTCCTCCATGCCCTGTTTGCCTTTCTGGATCAGGACGGAGGGTGCAACTGTCTGGGTGGGTCCCCCCAGACCCAAGACGACATTTGAGCTGTTGGACTCGGCCGTATTCATGATGAGGCGAACCTTTCGCTCAAGCTTGGCCACATCCACCATCTTCGAGCGAACATCCTGGAGCTTGCGGTAGATCCTGACGATCTCCTCTTTCTGTGCCCGGCTCTTGTGCTGAAGGGCTATCATCCGGGCTTCCTTCTCGAAGAGGACGACTGAAAGAGCTGAAAATACGGCCACAATAACCGCGAAGGCAATCCCGGCAAAGGTTCCCCAGCGAATCCAGCGACCGGAGATGTCGAATCGTCGGATCCTGTCCGATGGAGAGGGAACGAGAAGGATTGTAAATCGCTTGTTTTTGATGGGCTCTGTGGTTTCCATCGTTGCCTCCCCTGCCAACAACCGCTGCTCGGATCGAATCTCCCGTTGATGTCTTTTCGGGAAGGGATCGACCTTCCACTAGCGATTATGGCTCATATCAGAAAAATGTCAAGTCCCATTAGCGGGCAATATAGTGTGATATCCATCACGGTATTTTGTAAGTTTTTGTTTTAGAAGTAATATTTTATACTAATAAAATTATATTATCTTTTTATATCTTGCTTTCTTCGCCCTTTCTTATCCGGGAAATGTTGTCCTTGTGGCGGAAAAAGACGAGCAGGGTCATGAGAGTAAAAAGAAGAAGGGTGTGTTTCGGGAGGGTATTCTCGGGAGAGGGGAGGAGGCGTTGCCAGAGGAGAGCCGTAAGTGGCATGAGGGCGAAGCTCCCCAGGGAGGCCATCGAGGAGGTTCGTGTGAGGGCGAAGATCAGGGCCCAGGGGAGGCAGACCAAGGCTCCCAGTGCCGGGTTGATTCCCAGAGAGATTCCCAGTCCTGTGGCGACCCCCTTCCCTCCCTTTCCTCGGAGCCAGAAGGAGAAGATGTGGCCGAGAAAGACCGAAAGGCCTGCCAGGGCAGGGGCCCACTCCGATCCCTGATGAAGTGCCAGGCGGATCGCCAGTGCCCCCTTTCCCATATCGCCCGCCAGCGTCAGCAGTCCGATGATCTTGCCGCTGCGGTCTTTCCCGGCCACCCGCATCACATTGGTGAATCCGATATTCCCGCTGCCGCTTTTTCGAATGTCGATCCCCTTGATTCGGGCCAGAATCAGACCTGTCGGAATCGACCCAAGAAGGTAGGCGAGGGCCAGCAGGGCGGCGAGGCTCACCGACGATCCTCCCGGTCCGTGACCCAAATGTACCAGAGCAGATACTGGATTCCGGAGACAATGGCCAGGATGATGGCGACCCAGAAGGCGAGAAGGCCGATCCAGTGGAAATTGAGCAAAAGGTTCGTCCCGGGGATCTTGAGATGTCGGTTGTTGTCGAGAAGAAGCGCTATCGAGATCGTCTGAAAGGCCATCTTGACCTTTCCGCTTGTTTCGGCGGGGATGACGATTCCCTGCGTGGCCGCGACCTGGCGAAGACCCGAGACCGCAAATTCCCGCGCAATGATCACGATGGCAAGGAGGGGGGGGAGAAGTCCATGGCCCACAAGAAGGATCAGGACGGAGCTGACAAGGATCTTGTCGGCAATGGGGTCGAGGAGCTTGCCCATGGAGGTGACCTGGTTGAATCGCCGGGCCACATACCCGTCAACGAGGTCGGTGAGCGAGGCGATCACAAAGAGGGTGGCGGCAATATGGCTGGGGCCGGCCTTGGGGGAATGGTCAAAGACGATGACCGCCGGGATCAGAAAGATGCGGGCCAGCGTGATGACGTTTGCAAGGTTCAGCACAGTCCGTCCTCTTGGTTGTGGGGGAGTCCTCTCTTTCGGACAAAAAGAAGGGCGTCTGCGACCTCCCGGACGGCACCCGCCCCTCCGGGAGCGTTGGTCACCCAATCAACCTTCGAGGCAAGCCACCGGTCTCCATCGGAAACCGTGATGGAGAGGGCTCCTGTCGTCATCATGGAAAGATCGGTGATGTCGTCGCCCATGACGGCAACCTGGGACGGATCAAGCCCCCATGTGATCAACAGCTCTTTGAAAACCGCCCCCTTGTCGCGGATCCCCAGATGGATCTCCTTGATGCCAAGATCTTCAAGACGCCTTCGGGTCGCCTCTCCGGAGCGTCCGGAGATGATTCCCACAGGGAAGCCGTTTCGCAGGAGTCGGACGATTCCGTGGCCATCCCGGACATGAAAGGACTTGAGCTCCTCCTCCCCCGGTCCATAGTGGAGTCGCCCGTCGGTGAGGACACCGTCGACGTCGAGGATCAGTCCGCGCATGAGGGGAAGGCGACGCCGGACCGAGAGGGACAGGGGGCGCCTCACAGGACCCCCGCCCGGAGAAGGTCGTGAATGTGGAGGACCCCGGCCACAGTCCGGTCAGCGTGGACGACAACAACGCTGGTAATCTGGCGGGACTCCATCAGTGTGAGGGCTTCCGAGGCCAGGGTGGAGGGATCGAGGGTGACCGGGGTTGACGTCATGACCGTTTGGGCGGGAATGTCGAGAATCGAAGGGGCGGAGCTTCCTCGGCGATCGAGGGCGCGACGAAGGTCCCCGTCGGTGAGGATGCCCATCAGGGCTCCCCTGGAGTCGAGAACGGTGGTCATTCCGAGCTTTTTCGCCGTCATTTCGACGATGACCTCCCGCAATGGGGTCTCAGGGGTGACCCGGGGGATCCGGTCTCCCGTATGCATGAGGGCCCCGATCTGGAGAAAATAACGGCGCCCCAGGGATCCGCCGGGGTGGAGAGAGGCGAAGTCGGGGATTCCGAAATCCCTCTCCGAAAGGACCGTCATGGCCAAGGCGTCTCCCATCGCCAACATCGCCGTTGTGCTCGAAGTCGGGGCAATTCCCAAGGGGCCCGATTCATGGGAGACCTCGGCCGAGAGGGCCCAGGTGGCCTTTTGGGCGATCGTGGAGGTTCTGTTCCCCACGATGGCGATGACCGGGACCTCCATGCGTCCAAGCAGGGGCAGCAGCGCGAGGATCTCCTCGGTCTCCCCCGACTTGGAAAAGGCCAGAAGAATGTCCCGGGACTCGAGCATTCCCAAGTCCCCGTGAAGGGCCTCTCCCGGGTGGAGAAAAAAGGCGGGAGTCCCGGTGGAGGAGAAGGTGGCCGAGACCTTCCGTGCGATATGGCCGGACTTGCCGATGCCTGTGACGGCGATCTTTCCGGGATTGCCGAGGATGGCCCCCACCGCTTCGGCAAAGGTGGCGTCAATCCGGGGAAGAAGGTCCCGGATTGACTGACTTTCCTCTTCGAGGACCCGGCGGGCGGTCTCGACCCTCAGGGCGACCTTGTCGGGAGAGCCGGCCTTCATGATCGGGGCTCCCGGAGCGGGGAAAAGGCCGGATCCGAGACCCGACCGGTGCGGAATGCATGGAGTTCAAGGGCCTGCCCGAGAAGAGCGGGAAGTTCCGACAGGGGAATCATGTTGGGGCCGTCGCTGGGAGCCCTGTCGGGATCCGGGTGGGTTTCGAGAAAGAGCCCGTCGCATCCGGCGGCCATGGCGGATCTGACGAGCAGGGGGACGTAGCGTCGGTCCCCCCCGGAGCGGTCGCCTCCCCCCCCCGGACTCTGAACGGAGTGGGTCCCGTCAAAGATGACCGGATAGGAAAGGCGGGCCATGACCGCCAGCGAGCGAAAGTCGACGACAAGATTGTGGTAGCCGAAGGTTGTTCCCCGCTCGCAGAGAAGAATGCGGGTGTTTCCCGTCTCGCTGATCTTCTGGGCGGCCGGCCCCATGTCCTCGGGGGCCATGAATTGTCCTTTTTTCAGATGGACCGGTCGTCCTGATCGTCCGGCCGCCTCGAGAAGGTCGGTCTGCCGTGAGAGAAAGGCCGGGACCTGAAGGATATCGAGAACGGACGCGGCGTCAGG
The DNA here is from genome assembly GCA_021828375.1 of Nitrospirota bacterium. GTDB lineage: Bacteria > Nitrospirota > Leptospirillia > Leptospirillales > Leptospirillaceae > UBA4572. Next base: position 6,612 of record JAKARS010000016.1, on the reverse strand, counting down.
AACCTCATCGGGAGTGTGGATATCGGAGAGGACCGGAAGATCGTGGCGCGAGCGGACCTCGGCAAGGACTTCGAGTCCTTCTCGCCTTCCGATTCCCCGGAAGCTTTTTCGGGAGGTGCGATTGGCCTTGTCGTACGAGGCCTTGAAGACGACTGAGATCCGAAGGGCATTCCTGATCTCGGCAATCCGGTGGGCCACCTCCAGGGCATGGCTCCGGCTCTCGATCACGCAGGGACCCAGGATGAAGAGAGGGGAATGGCCTTCTCCCACATGAAATTTCGGAGTCTTGGGGTCTCCAATGGCTACAGGGCCTGTCTGTCGAAGTGTCTCCATTGGCACTACCGCCCTCGAGAGTCCTGGTGCCGGCTCGCCGCCGCCACAAATCCCAAAAAGAGGGGGTGGGGCGAAAGAGGCCGGGAGGAGAACTCCGGGTGAAACTGGGAAGCCACGAAGAAGGAATGGTGCGGAATTTCGACCACCTCCACAAGTTTTCTCTCCCCATATGTTCCGGAGATGGTGAGCCCGGCCTTTTCAAGGCGGGAGACATAGTCGGCATTGACCTCGAAACGGTGGCGATGGCGCTCCCGGATGCGGGTACGGCCATAGAGGGCCTCCACGACCGAGCCCGGGACGAGATCTGCCTCATAGAGGCCCAGCCTCATCGTTCCTCCCAGGTCCGGAGTGTTGAGCTGCTCCGGAAGAAGGTCGATGACCGGGTCGACGGGGTGGGGGGAGAACTCCCGGCTCGTGGCTCCCGTCAGGCCCAGACGCGTCCGGGCGAACTCGATGACGGCCAGCTGCATGCCGAGGCAGATGCCCAGAAAGGGAATGTTGTTTTCCCGGGCATGGGTAATCGCCCGGATCTTTCCGTCGATCCCCCGGGAGCCGAAGCCTCCCGGCACGAGGATGCCCCCCAGCCCTTCGAGAATGTCCTCCGGAGATCGGGCGGCCTCGATCGCCTCGGCATCGAGCCATTCGAGGCGGACCTTGAGCCCCTTTTCCGTTCCGGCATGGTTCAGGGCTTCGACAAGGCTCTTGTAGGAGTCCTTGAGGTTCAGGTACTTCCCGACGATTCCGATCGTCACTTCCTTGCGGGCCTTTCGGATTCGTCCGACCATCTTTCTCCAGGGATCGATCCGGGCCGGGCGGATGGGCATGTGCAGGTGTCGCAGGAGATATCTGTCGAGCTTTTGTCGATAGAACTCCAGGGGGATCTGGTAGATCGTGGGGACATCGGGGGCGGCGATGACCGCTTCGGGATCCACGTCACAGAAGAGGGCAATCTTGTTCTTGACCTCTTCCGGGATCTCCTCCTCGGCCCGGCAGAGGATGATGTTGGGGCTGATGCCGATCTCCCGAAGCTTGTGGACGGAATGTTGCGAGGGCTTCGTCTTGAGCTCTTCGGAGGCCCGGACATAGGGGACCAGTGTCAGATGCACATAGGCGACATTGTTCTTCCCGACCTCCCGGGGAAACTGCCGGATTGTCTCGAGGAAGGGGAGGGACTCGATGTCGCCCACCGTTCCGCCGATCTCCACAAGGACGATGTCGGATTCGGCCCCCCGTTCGAGGATGACCCGCTTGATTTCATTGGTGATGTGCGGAACCACCTGGACGGTTCCTCCGAGAAACTCGCCCCGGCGTTCCCGGGCGATGACGTCGTAATAGATCCTCCCGGTGGTGTGGTTGTTCTTTTTTCCCATGGAGAGGTGGGTGAACCGTTCGTAATGGCCCAGGTCGAGATCGGTCTCCGCGCCGTCATCGGTGACGTAGACCTCCCCGTGCTGGTAGGGGTTCATCGTGCCGGGGTCGACATTGATGTAGGGATCGAACTTGAGGAAGTCCACCCGGTATCCTCGGCTTTCGAGAAGACACCCCAGCGAGGCGGAGGCGATGCCCTTGCCGAGAGAGGAGACCACGCCCCCTGTAATGAAGATGTATTTCATCGAGACTGTCGCCGGGCATCCCTCCGGTATCGGGGGGGGGAGGCGCCTCCCTATCCCGGCTATCTCCTTTCTTCAGCGCGCCATCGTTTTCGTTGTGAGCCCGTCTTCATGCGTGACCCCCTGATCAGAAAGAGAAAGGAAGTCCTCCCGGTGATCCCTCCCGGATTTGGGCCAGATCTTCGGGAGTATCGACGCGCCAGGACGGAAAGTCCGTTCGGGCGACATAGATGGCGAACCCGTAATACAGAGCCCGCAGCTGTTCCAGTTTTTCCGTCTCCTCGAGCGCAGAGACGGGAAGGCGGGCAAACTCCAGAAGCGCGGCCTTTCGGAAGGCATAGATGCCCAGATGCTGGTCCCAGAAGATATCGGAGCGTTGAAGGGCCGTGCCATCCCGGTCCATGGGGATCGGGCTTCTGGAGAAGTAAAGGGCCAGATTTCTCTGATTGGCGATGACCTTGACGATATTGGGGTTTTTGATGTCTTCGGGGGCGGTGATGCGCCGCCGGAGGGTCGCGAGGGGAATCCTCCCGTCCGCCAGAAGAGGCGCCACGGCCTGGTCGATCATCCGCGGATCCCCCAGAAGTTCGTCCGCCTGGAGGTTGACGACAATTCCCGCCGTGAGGTTCTTGGCGGCTTCGGCCACGCGGTCGGTTCCGCAGTGGGCCGAGGGAGAGGTCCTGACAGCCTCCACGCCATACTGTTCGGCCACGGCCAGGATCTCGGAGCTGTCGGTGGCGATCAGAACGCGGTCGACGGCATCGGACCTCCGGGCCAGTTCGGCCACCCGGACGATCAGGGGCCTCCCGGCGACTTGGGCCAACGGCTTCCCCGGAAAACGGGTCGATCCCATGCGGGCAGGGATCACGACCGCCACCTCCGGGTTCTCCTCCTCCGGAGAGATTTCCCGCTGGGAGAGGGCCCCGGGAAAGGCGGCAAAAAACGGATGGTTCGACAATGAGGTCACAGATCCTCCTAAACCCTGACCCGGGGGCGAAAGCCGGCCGGTCGGAAGACACCGCTGGGAGTGTCAAAGAGGGAGGAGAAGGACAGCACCTCCCGGAGCTGGTCTCGGGTGACGGTGGAGGTTCCCACCATTCCCACCACGATTCCGGCCGCCAGATTGGAGAGGACGGCCGACTCGAGAAGGGTGGCGCCTGCCGCATGGGCCAGGGTCAGGGTCGCCATGACCGTGTCCCCGGCCCCTGTGACATCGTAAACATCCTGGGCGACCGCGGGGATATGGGAGGCGTGAAGGGCGTCTCCTCCCTCGAAGAGGGTCATTCCCGCCTCTCCCCGGGTGATGAGGACCGCCTCCGAACGGGTTCGGTCGAGAAGTGTCTGGCCGGCCATGAGAAGGGTGGATTCGTCGCTGATGTCGATGCCTGAGGCGCGGGAGGCTTCGAGGTGGTTAGGGGTCAGCAGGGTGGCTCCAGAAAAGAAGTCGATCGAGGCGACCTTGGGGTCGACAAAGACCGGGACATTCCTCTCCCGGGCGAGGGCGATCATCTCCTGGACCATGGGCGGAGAGAGCATCCCCTTGGCATAGTCGGAGAAGATCACCCCCTGAAGGGTTCCGATCCGGGATTCGAAGATCTCCAGCGCCTGTCGGGACGTTTCGGAGGAGATGGTTGTCTTGACCTCCCGGTCGACCCGCAAAAGCTGCTGGTTGTGGGCCATGACACGGCTCTTTGTCGTGGTGGGCCGGCCTTCCTCGAGCAGGAGGCCGGCAGTGTCGATTCCGGTCCGGAGCATTTCCTGGGAAAGGCGCCGCCCCTCTTCGTCGTTTCCGGCTACCGAGAGAATCGACACCGCCCCTCCGAGCCGACTGATATTGTGGGCGACGTTTGCGGCGCCCCCCAGCCGATAGGAATCCTCCGTGACGCCCACCACCGGAACAGGGGCTTCGGGGGAGACTCGGTCGACCTTGCCCCAGATGTAGTGGTCGAGCATGACATCGCCGACGACCATGATCCTGACCGAGGGAAACCGGTCCATGGTTTCGATGAGCCGGGAGAGGAGAACCTCTCCCATCCAGTTTGGGTTCATGATGGCCTCCCGATCAACACCTTTGCCCTGCCCTTCCTAGTGAATGAGGCGGCCAAGGCGGGCAAGACGAATCGCATCGTGCTCCTTGTCCCACGACCAGTAAATGAGAATCGCCCGCCCGACGATCTTCCGGCTCTTGACGAATCCCCAGAATCGCGAGTCGTAAGAGTCATCCCTGTTGTCTCCCATGACGAAGTAGGAGTGAGGCGGGACAATCGTGTCAAAGTTGTCCCGGGGCGTCTGGTCGGTGGTCTCCGGATCGATGGACTGGATATAGGGTTCGTTCTGCAGGACCCCGTTGACATAAAGCTTCTTCTTGACGATCTGGATATGGTCCCCGGGAATCCCGATCACACGCTTGATGAAGTCCTTGGTCTCGTCCTTCGGCCATTTGAAGACGACCACATCTCCACGGTGGGGATGGCCCGTCCGAAACAGGTAGCGGTCGTGAAAAGGATTTTTGACCCCGTAGGAGAGTTTCGAGACGAGGATCTGGTCGCCGATGAGAAGGGTCGGGATCATCGAGCCCGAGGGAATCCGGAAGGCCTGGATCACGAAAAGCTTGAGGAAGGCGGCGATGACAAAGGCTGTCAGAAGGCCTTCCGTCAGCTCCCGGGCCAGACTCTTCTTTTTGGGGGTCGACTCTCTCTGGGAGGGGGGGGACAGGGAGGGTTCGCTCACTTTTCCCGGCTCCCTTCCGAGACCCGGAGGACAGCCATGAAGGCCTCCTGCGGAACTTCAACCCGTCCGATCTGTTTCATCCGCTTTTTGCCTTCTTTCTGCTTTTCGAGAAGCTTGCGCTTTCGGGTAATGTCACCGCCGTAGCATTTGGCCAGAACATTTTTTCGCATGGCCCCAATGGTCTCCCGGGCAATGATGCGGGAGCCGATGGCCGCCTGGATGGCCACCTCGAACATCTGTCGGGGAATGACCTCCTTGAGCTTCTCCACGAGGAGGCGTCCCCGGGAGTAGGCCCTGTCCTTGTGAACGATGAAGGAGAGGGCGTCGACCCGCTCCCCCGAGACAAGGACATCGACCTTTTCCAGCTCGGCCGGTCGGGTATCAAGCCATTCGTAATCGAAGGAGGCGTAGCCCTTGGAGAGGCTCTTGAGCCGGTCGTAGAAGTCGAGAACCACCTCGTTCAGCGGCAGTTCGTACTGGACCTGCACCCGGCGGGAGTCGAGATAGCGGAGCTCTCGCTGGATTCCCCGTCTCTCCTGGCACAGGGTCATGACCGGCCCGAGGTATTCGGTGGGCATATAAAGTGACCCCAGGATGAAGGGCTCGAAGATGGTGTCGATCTGGGTGACGGGAGGGAGGTCGGCGGGGTTCACCACGGTGACCTCTTCTCCGCTGGTCAGCCGCACCTGGTAGACGACGGTCGGTGCCGTGCTGATCAGGGAGAGGGAGAATTCCCGCTCCAGGCGCTCCTGGACGATCTCCATGTGCAAAAGTCCCAGAAAGCCGCATCGAAAGCCGAACCCCAGCGCCAGGGAGCTCTCCATCTCGAAGGTGAAGGAGGCATCGTTCATCCGGAGCTTGTCCAGGGCCTCCTTGAGGTCCTCATACTGGTCGCTGTCGGTGGGAAAGAGTCCGCAGAAGACCATGGGCTTGGTCTCCTGGAATCCCGGGTAGGGGGTGACCTGGGAATTGCCCGCATCGGCCAGGGTGTCTCCGATCGGGGTCTCCCGCACCGACTTGATTCCCGTGACGACGAAGCCCACCTCTCCGGCGGAGAGGGAGGGGAGGTCGACCCGCTTTGGGGTGAAGGCCCCCACCGAAAGGACGGGGTGGTCTTTCCCGGTGGAGAGAAGGCGAATGGACTTTCCCGGACGAATGTCACCGTCGAAAACCCGCACGAGGATCACGGCACCGAGGTAGGCATCGAACCAGGAGTCGAAGAGGAGGGCCCGAAGGGGAGCCGCGCGGTCTCCGGAGGGAGGGGGCACCCGAGTCACGATGGCCTCGAGGACATCGGTGATTCCGATCCCCTCCTTGGCCGAAATGAGAATGGCCTCCTCGGCATCGAGGCCGACGGCATCCTCGATCTGCTCCTTGGCCCGGGGAATGTCGGCTCCGGGAAGGTCGATCTTGTTGATGACGGGAATCATGTGGACATCGTTTTCGAGGGCCAGGTAGGCATTGGCAATCGTCTGCGCCTCGACCCCCTGGGAGGCGTCCACGACAAGGAGGGCCCCCTCGCAGGCCGCCAGAGATCGGGAGACTTCGTAGGTGAAGTCGACATGGCCGGGGGTGTCGATCAGATTCAGAAGGTAGTCCTGGCCGTCCTTGGCCCGGTAGTTGAGGCGCACGTTATGGGCCTTGATGGTGATGCCGCGCTCCCTTTCGAGATCCATGGCATCGAGGATCTGCTCCCGGGACTCCCGTTTGGAGACGGCTCCCGTCAGGTCCAGAAGACGGTCGGCCAAGGTCGATTTGCCATGGTCGATATGGGCGATGATGCAGAAGTTGCGTATGCGTTCGATCGGATAGTCCAAGAAGCACATTCCTCATGCCATGTCCAGGGAGACCGGGAGAGGCGGGCAGACGCCCGACACACCTTCCGGATCTGGGCTGGTCCAGGCCTTGATCTGATCTGTGATCAGGCGGGTTTATGGCC
>JAKARS010000046.1 GCA_021828375.1 Nitrospirota bacterium | reverse complement strand
TCCTTAAATTGGCACGGATAGAAGGAACTGCCGACCTGTAACGGCCCGTCCCGGACCCTTACATTTCAGCCCACGAATCAGTATACAAAAGCCATTTTGGATTCGCAAGGGCTTGGAGAAAAAATTTTTAATGATATAAGATACTGATAAATAATAAAAAAACAAAAAAGTTTCTTCTGTTTTTGAGGGGGAGGACTCTTCTTCCCTCATTTTTTTTGGCTTTTCGCCTCCCCAGATCCTTCAGTTTTGGGACAGAGCGTCACAAGGGTCATCTCCGGGAGCATTCCGATCCTGACGGGAATCCCGTAGTATCCGAGTCCGGCACTGACGTGGAGGCGGTGCCCCGGGCATTGGGGATCCGTCGAGGAAAAGAGCCCCACCGGATGGCGAAAGAAAAGTGAGGCCAAACTGGGCAGGGGAGGATGGCCCCCGATCTGCCCTCCATGGGTGTGGCCTGCCAACGTGAGTTGGGCGGCACGGCAAAGGGCCCCTTCCCACAATGTCGGCTGGTGAACGAGAGCCAGGACAAATTCCCCCGGACGAACCCCGGCCAAGGCCTTCTCAAGATCGGGACCGCAGTCGGGAGCATAGTCCCCTCCCGCCGGGTCATCCACTCCCACGACCCGGATCCGTCCGCCATTTCCCCTCTCCAGGAGAAGACTTTCGTTTTTCAGGACAGGAAGGCCATGGCGACGCATCACGGGATAGGCCTCTTTTTCGAGACTCCAGTATTCGTGGTTTCCCAAAACGGCCACAGTCCCGATCTTTCCCGAGAGGGAGGAAAAGATTCGCTCGAATATTTGAGCCTCGTCCTCCCGATGGTCGATCACATCCCCCGTCACGGCCAGAATGTCCGGAGAGATTGTTCTCACGACGTCCGCAATGGTCCGGAGTCGCCCCTCTCCCTGCCATGCCCCCACGTGAAGATCGGAAAGATGGAGAATCGTCGTCCCCTCCAGACGAGGGTCGAGCCCTTCGAAGGCGAGATCGATCCGAATCAGGCGGGGAGGAAGAAAGCGGGCGGCCACGGCAAGCGACAGAAAGAGAAGGGTCAGAAGCGCCCCTCCCTCCACGGCACGAAAGGAATAGGACGCCCCCAGTCGCCCTCCTGCGGCTCCGGGAAACATGCCTTCGACAAAATGAAAAATCCCGCCAAGCCCCCCACCGATCCAGAAGGTTCCCAAGGCAAAGTACCAGAGAAAGAATGTCTGGGAAAAAAGGCGGACACGGGGCAGCAGATCGCGAAAGGAGAGGATCAGCCAAACGGGGAGAAGCAACGAGAGAAGGGAGAAAAGCTCGAAGGCCTCTCCCTCCGGAGAAGGGGGGAGCTGTCGAAGGAGAAGAATGAAGAAAGCATTCAAGATCTCATAAAGGACAAGGGCTCCCCAAAGAATGCGGAGAAATCGCCGGCGATGGTCGCTCAAAAGACATGGACCTCGACGGTGAAATACTTCTTGGGATTCTCCTTCATGTCCTTGAGCAGACTGTCCACCCGGCCGAGGATCCTGTCGACGTGGGTCGCCGTTGCGGGATCATAGAGGAGACGGCCGGCCGTTCCCTTTCCGCTCTGTATCTGACGCAGGATGTCGTCGAGGCGGGCCAGGGAGTCCTTGAAGGAGCGGGCGGTTCCTTTGTCGTCCAATAGATTGCCGGCCAGTCCCTGTCCATCTTTGGCCTCCGACAGAACGGCGTCGAGACTTCCCAGGGTCCGGTCGAGGCGGCGATAGAGCTCATCGGACGAGAGAAGCTTCGAGACCGTTCCCGGTCCATGGTCGATCCTCTCGGCCAGGGAGGAGAGGTCGAGAGCCGCCTGGTTCACATTGTTGTAGAGGGTAGGATCCTTTAAGAGGTGCCCCACCGTTCCCTCTCCGCTCTTGGCCGAGTTGGCAAGCTCGGTGAGGGAGCGGGAAAGATCCTTCATGTTCCGGACCACATCCTTGCCGGACTTCATCACGGCACCCAAGGAGTTTGCCTCCTTTCCCATGATGGGAAGGGAAGCGTTGAGAGGCCCATCGGAACTCCGGCCCGGAGAGAGCTCGACATACTTGACCCCCATGAGCCCCTGGGTATGGATCTCCGCCGAGGTCCCCGCGGACAGCTCCCGAAACCTTTCCCGGGCGAGGCGCATGGACACCTTGACGTAGCGCTTCCCCTGGAATCGCACAAACTCGACTCCCGAGACATACCCGCTGTCGATTCCCATGAGACGAACAGGAGCCCCCTGGGTGAGCCCCTGGACATTTCGAAAGAGGGCCGTCATATCGACCTGCCGGGAAAAGATTCCCGAGATCTTGCCATAGGCGACGATCACCATCGCCCCGACAAGAAAGCTCCCCCCCACGATGAGCCCCACACGAAACTCGGAAAGCGGAAGGTTTGTGCTGCGCTTCATTGTCACCCCTTTCAGGAGTCGAGGGAGAGGAATGTTTTGATGAATGGATCGTCGGAGTGTTCGACGTCCTGGCGGCTTCCCGTGGCAATGACCTTGGCGTCCTTGATGAAGGTAAAGAGATCGCCGACACGATAGGCATCGGTCAGGTCATGAGTGACCACGATGTTTGTCGTTGTGAACTCCCGCTGCACCCGCCGTATCAGGTCACAGATTGACTTGGAGGTGAAGGGATCAAGGCCGGTGGTCGGTTCGTCGTAGAGCATGAAGGCGGGATCCTCCGCTGCCATGGCCCGGGCAATCGCCACCCGGCGGCGCATCCCGCCCGACAGGTCGGAGGGCTTCGAGTCGATGGAACTTTCGAGTCCCACAAACCGCAGAAGCGTTCGGACGCGGGTCTCGATCTCCTCATCGGAAAGCCGGGTGTGTTCCCACAGCCAAAAGGCCACATTCTCCCCCACCGTGAGAGAGTCGAAGAGGGCGCCCTCCTGGAAGACCATGCCCATGCGCTGTCGAAAGCGAAGAAGATCCTCCTCCTTCAGGGTCGAAATATCCTGGCCGTTGGCCAGAACCCGCCCCGACACGGGGTGGAGAGTCCCCAGGACGCATTTGAGGATTGTGGTCTTCCCCGACCCGCTCTCTCCCAGGATCACCATGGTTTTTCCCGTGGGGATTTCGAGGTTGATGGCGTCGAGGATGACCCGGCTTCCATAGGCCACAGTCAGGTTCTCGAGGCGGATCACAGGCTCCACCCCCAGATATCGATCAAAAGCTTGCTGATGAGAAAATTTGCAATGAGGATCCAGATTGCCGCATAGACAACGGCCTTGGTCGTGGCCCGTCCCACCCCCTGGGCGCCCCCGGTCGTCCGAAGGCCGTAGAAACACCCGATCGAGACCAGGATAAATCCAAAGACGAAGGGCTTGGCAATTCCGTTGACGAGGTTCGGGGAGGTCAGCGCTGTCCGGACACCCGACCAGTATAGGGGGGCCGGCACGTGAGCCCCGAACATGGCGACAGCGAGTCCGGCCAGAACCCCCAGGAAGTCCCCCACCACCGAAAGGACCGGGAGCATGACCATGCCGGCCAGGATCTTGGGGGCCACCAGACGGTCGACGGGATCCACGCCCATGACCAAAAGGGCCTCAATCTGCTGGGTGGTGGACATCATCCCCAGCTCGGAGGTGATCCCTGCCGTCACCCGGGCACTCATCACCAGAGAGGCCAACACCGGACCCATATCCCGAATCACCGAGGTCGCCACGACCTTGCCCAAAAGATTCGTCGCCCCGTAGGGGGCCATCACCACGCTGAACTGGAGCGCCATGTCGAGACCGGCAAAGAGGTTGGCCAAAAAGACGATGGGGATCGACCCCACCCCCAGACGGTCCATCTCCAGAAGGCTCTCGCGAAATCGGAAATGGACCACCAGATACCGAAAGGCGCGAGCCACCATCAGGGTAAAGCTCTGGACCGTCCCCAGGATCCCCAGGACGAACTCGAACGGGTCGATCATTCGGAGGCAAGCTCCACCGGCACCGGAAACCCCGCAAGAGAAAAGAGGCGGCGCATATTCTTGCGGTCCTCCTCATCCCCCTCTCCCTTGGGCGTTTCCAGGACAAGGGGAGTCTCCGATCTCACGGCGAGGCGAACGAGATGCTCCAGGGCAGGAAGTCCGATATGGCCCTCTCCCAGCCCGGCATGACGGTCCCGCCCCGAGCCCCGGGGAAAGAGGGCATCGTTGAGGTGCCACAGGGAGGGTCGCCCTCCCGGGACAGCCTCACAAAATCGGGAGACGAGCTCCTGCCCGGCCCCCTCCTCCGAGAGGTCGAACCCGCTGGCAAAAAGGTGGCAGGAGTCAAGACAGAGTCCCGTCTGTTGAGGCCGGCCGATGGCGATGTAGATCTCCGTCATTTCTTCAGGAGTCGCCCCCAGCATGCTTCCTGCGCCCGCGGTGTTTTCCAGCAGAAGGGGGGGAGCCTCTCCGGGGACCCGGTCCAGGACCTCCCGGATGCGGGACGCGGCTCTGAGAACCGCCTTGGAGCGATCTCCTCCCCGGGCGGATCCCGGATGGAGAACGAGGCCCTTCGCCCCCAACAGACGGGCGGTGGAGAGCTCCTTCTCCAAGGTCTCCACGGACTTTCGGGCAATGTCGCCGTCTTCCGAGGCCATGTTGATCAGATAGCTCGCGTGGATAAAAACATCGGAAAAAGAGGCGCGGGAACGGGCTCCGAAATAGGCCTCGAGAAGAGGCTCCTCAGGAGGGGAAAACTCCCAGCTCCGGGAGGAGTGGGAAAAGATCTGGACCGTTCCGCAGGCCAAGGCCTCACCCCGAGCGAAGATGCGGTCGAGGCCTCCGGCGGTCGAGACATGAAGGCCGAACCGGGGGGCTCCCCCGGTCCGGCCGGATGTTGACGCTTTGGTCAAGAAATCCTCACATGCCAGGATGGTGATACGGAGGATGATGTCCCATCATTCCCCCCATCATCCCGTGATGCATCATCATCATTTCACGCCAGAGCTTTTTGGCCTTGGCAAACTGCTCGTCCGTCAGAACCTTGTGGGCCCCGGCCACCATCGTCACAAAGGCCCGCATGATTTTCTTCTTGTGAGCCAGAACCTTGTCCATGTTCTGGTGAACCTTGTTCACGTCAACATTGTGCCGCATCATGAGAGACATCGTCTCCATGTGAAGAACGTGAATCCGGGCCTTTTCCATGATCTTCGTCTTCATGAAGGCCATCTTGAGGGCCATGAGCTTCTTTGTCTGGTCGGAAGAGAGACCAAGCCGATCCTGGTTCATCAGATAGAACCCGATGGGACCCATCGGACCATGGTGCATCATGTTGGCCCGGGCCGTCGCAGGCTGTGCAACTTGGGAGACCAGGAAGAGAACTCCGGCCAAAAGCCAGGCGAGACGTTTTGTTGTCATGGGAACCTCCTTGGAGAAGTGGGTCCGGATGAGTTTCCGGAC
>JAKARS010000015.1 GCA_021828375.1 Nitrospirota bacterium | reverse complement strand
TCGTTGGCCATGTTCAGGTAGAGGGCTCCCTGACCCGGACGGGAGATGGAGCGGGCCGCCAGCCGTATCGCCGGGAAGGTCTCATGGTCGGGAGCGAAAAAGGTCAGCTGTCCCGTGGCGACCAGATCAAGAAAGGGCACTCCCACCGGAAGGCGCTCTTCACCGGAGAGGGCGTAGGCGATGGGGCCCTTCATGTCGGGAACCCCCATCTGGGCCAGCACGGAGGCATCACGAAGCTCCACGAGGGAATGAATGATGCTTTGGCGATGGACCACCACCTCGATCCGGTCGGCCGGAACGTCGAAGAGCCAACGCGCCTCGATCATTTCAAGCCCCTTGTTCAGAAGCGTCGCCGAGTCGATCGTAATTTTCGGGCCCATCTTCCATGTCGGATGGTTCAGCGCCTGATCCCGCGTCACCCTCTCGAGATCGTTCCGGTCCTTTCCGAAAAAGGGGCCACCGCTGGCAGTCAGGATCAGCCGACGGACATCGCCCCACCGGTGTCCGGCCATCGCCTGGTAAATCGCACTGTGTTCGGAGTCGACAGGAACGAGACGGGCCCCCTTCTCGCTGACCCGGTCGATCACCGTCTGGCCGCCCACAACGAGGGTTTCCTTGTTGGCCAGGGCCACGGTCCGGCCTGAGAAGATCCCCTCCCAGGTCGGAGAAAGACCGGCTTCTCCCACGATGGCCGAGAGGAGGACCTCGGCACTCTGAAGGGAGGCGACCTCACAGGCTCCCTCTTCCCCGGCCACGACGCGAATCCCGGAGCCGGAAAGGCTTGCACTGACGGCTGCATAGAGGCTTTCATCGACCGACAGGATCTCCGGGCAAAACTCCCGGGCCTGGAGAAGGATCAGTTCGAGATTCTTTCCGCAGGCCAAGCCCCGCACCCGGAATCGGTCGGGATGGGCCCGGACAATATCGAGGGCGGAGCGTCCGATCGATCCGGTGGAGCCAAGGATCGAAAGGCCCGTCGCCTTTGAAGAAGTTACGGCATCAGTGGTCACTAGATTTTCCTCCCGCCTATTCCTCCCCGGAGGGCGGTCAGACGATGACGGGGGAGCTGAGCCCCACGTAAAAGATCAAAAAGGCATAAAGGACAGGCGCATTGAAAAGAAGGCTGTCCACCTTGTCGAGCATCCCTCCGTGGCCCGGAAGAAAGTGGCCGGAATCCTTCACTCCTGCCTGCCGCTTGAAGGCCGACTCCACAAGATCTCCCAGCTGTCCGGCCACCGAGAGAGCCAACCCCAGCCAGAACATTTCGAATCGGGAGGTGGGACCCGGAAGCCAGGGAGCCGCCGCCACACTGGCCAGGATCCCGACCAGAGCACCTCCGACAGCGCCCTCCCATGTTTTTTTCGGGGAGATCCGGGGCGCCATGCTGTGGCGGCCGAACGCCTTTCCGACAAAATATCCCCCGGCATCCACGATCCATGTCATGGCAAGAAGATACAGAATCCAGCGACTGCCCCCGGGAATTCCCCGGATCAGAAGGATCGTCCCCAGAAGAAAGGGGATGTAGACAATCCCCAGCCAGACAACCGGCAGGTAAGTCATGCGGGAGATCCCACCCGAGAGGAGGGTTCCGCCCATCACCGTCACCAGAAGCAAGGCGGCGACCGCCTCGAGGGTCTCAGGCGGAACCGCTCCCGTGCTTTTCAAATAGATCACATAAAGAAAACCGGCCCCTGCAGTCAGCCCCAGCCAGGTTCCACTGTCAAAGGGAATATCCGGAAAGAGCCGATAGAACTCGTACTGGGCGAGAACCACCAAAATGGCCATCACGAGAAAAAAGTGAAGGGGCTGGGCCCAGAGGACAAGCGCCACGATCAGGGGTATGGCAATCCCGGCCACGATCAGACGACGGACGAGCTCCATCAGACCGTCCCGGCCTCATAGCCATGGCCCCCGGACGGGCTTTCTCCTTCGGCGCCAAAACGCCGCTGGCGCTCTTGGTAATCCATAAGGGCCCTCTTGAGATTCTCTTCCCCGAAGTCGGGCCAGAGGACCGGGTCGAAAAACAGCTCCGTGTAGGCGATCTGCCAAAGGAGAAAGTTGCTGATGCGATGCTCCCCGCTGGTCCGGATGAGAAGATCCGGCGGGGGGATCCCCGCGGTATCGAGATAGCCGTCAAAGGCCTCTTCGGAGAGGATGTCCGGCTGAGCCACCCCCCTCCGGACATCCTCCGCAAATCGTCGGACTGCCGCCAGAATTTCCTCCCGACCGGAATAAGAGAGTGCCAAGATGAGATCCATGGCCTTCCCTTCCCGGGTACTGGTCTCGACGGCCTCGATCCTTTTGGCCACCGAGAGGGGAAGGCGGGAGCGGTTTCCGATGGTACGAAACCGGATCGCCTTCTCCTTCATCAGGGCCTCCTCCCCATCGAGATAGTCTTCGAGGAGGGCCATGAGCGCATCCACTTCAGGACGGGATCTCTTCCAATTTTCCCACGAGAATGCGTAGAGGGTCAAATAACGGATGCCCCAGGCCCGGCAGGCCGAGACTGTCCGCCTGACCGCCTGGGCTCCCTGTCTGTGGCCGGCCACACGGGGAAGGAGGCGTTTTTTGGCCCAGCGGCCGTTTCCGTCCATGATGATCGCAAGGTGGACCGGCGGCTTGAGAAGCCAGGAAGGGCGCTCTTCTGTCGATCGGTCGGCGGAGAGGCTCATCGTCCTGTCCGGCTCCCTTCCGGTCTGTTTGTGAGGGCGGGACTCTGTCCGGAGGGTTCGAGAACCTGACGCACCTCTTTGGGCAGGGCAAAGAAAAGGATTGACCCTTCCTTCACGATCAGGTTCTGGATGTTCATGAAGTTGAAGACAGGCTCGGTTCCCACCTCGAGAAGCGGTTGGCCGGTCTTGCGGTCGGCGACGATGGCGATATCCCGGATGAAGTTTTTCACCCGGGTCAGCTCCCCCAGGAGAACCCAGTTGACGCCCGTCCAGCGATAGAAATAGACCTGTCCGTACTGAAAGCCCTGGAAATTTCCGAACCCCGAGGACATCGGAATATTCTTGTAGACAATGGCCACGGGACGGCCAGAATCCTTCTCCGGGGACAGAATCAGAATCCGGCCCTTCACGCGAACGCTCCGCGACTGGACAGGGAGCAGGGCATGGGGGCGGCCGAAGACAAAGTGGTTGGAATAGCCTCCGAGAAAGATCGGGCTTTTGAACCGCAGGTCCCCGCGGCTGTCATAGTATTCGAGATGGTTGTCCGAGGCGATCTTGAGGAAGGCATTCTGCGTCCCGGTCCGGACAGGCTGGGTTCCAAGAAGGGTGATGACCTTGGGCCAGGGAACCGCCGCCCCTTTTTCAAAATGGTCAAGCTTCCACCGAAGAAAGTGGATATGGCCGAGGAAGGCCTTGTTCACCCCCATGCGCTGGGCGATGAGACGGCTCTTTCCGTCGGAGAGCCTGACGATGCGGATATACCAGGGAAGATGTTTGGCAATCCGGCGAAAGGTCTTTCCGTCGTAATCGAGGACGTAGGAATCGGGGGATCCTCCCACGATGTTGGTCACCGCCACCTGCTCGACTCCCGGATGGTCCTTGTCGGGAGGAATGACCGGCCCCACGGAGATGAAGACATGGCGATTGCCGGGGACCCGGGCATCGGATTCCCGGTAATGTGTCCGGATCCGGTTGCTTCCGATGGTTCCCACGATAATTCTTCGCCCGTCGGAGAGCACGGTCACCGGACCTGCGCCGGGAATGAGGTGGCCCTCCCCGAGGAAGAAGGGAATCAGGGGGATCTTGACGGTCCGGACGGGAACCGAGAGGGGCGGGAGCTTCGCGGCATGGAGGTCCGGAGAGGCTCCGGCAAGGAGCGATCCCCCTGTCAGGCTTCCGGAGAGAGGATGAACCCCCTCGAGAATCGTGTGGAGGGTGAAGGCCTTTTCACCGGTGATGGCTCCGTCCACATTCAAGTCGATCATGACCTGGTCCCCGAGAAGGGTCGTATCGACCAGAACCAGTCCCTGGGCCCCGAGATTCTTGGCCAGAGCGACCCGGTAGGCCGGATCCTTCAAGGACCCCTTGCCCATCTTTCTCATGGCAAGATCAACGCGGAAGGGATCCACCACCGTGAACCGTCCGGATTTGCCGATGGCCCTCGTGAGGTGGCTCATGACAGCCAGGTCGGCATAGCGGGAGGCAGGAACCAGGGCAATCCGGACAAGCGAGGCGGGAAGGCGGTAACCATCTCCGGAGCGGACCGTCCCCGCCCCCCGAAAAATCCCGCGGGAGCTGGTCGCCCCGACGGATCGCACTTCGACCCACCCCACCTTCTCCTCCCGGTGGCCGATGACAATTCCGGTATAGAAGTCCCGGAAGGCGGGGCCCGGACGATAGATCATGACCATGGTCCCGGGATAGAAACCGACATCCTCTCCATGGTCGAGGGTGACCTGCCCTCCGGAGCCGATCTCCGTCACATGGCCCTCCACCGGGGGATAGAAGGTCTTCAGGATATTGACGACATCCCGGGCCCGGGCGGTGGTCTCCACCACCCCGGAGGAGACTGCCGGAATGGGAGAGGCAATGGGAGGAGGCGCAGCGGCAGAAAGATCAGCAAGACAAAGCGGGAAGAAAGCACTGCCCAGGAAACAAGCGAGGGTCGCCGTGAAACGTCCCCATTTGATTGAGGCGACGGAGCCGGTCAGAATGGAAGTCAAAGGATCCCCGCGATCTCGCCCTCGGCCGTCAGGCCAATGCGCGCAAAAGCCGGATCGGAAGGCAGACCCGGCATCGTTTGAGTCTCTCCGGCGATGGCCAGCACAAAGCCCGCTCCCGAGAGAACCCGGATCTCCCGGATGGGAAAGGCAAAGCCGGAGGGTGAATTTTTCAGGGCCGGATCATGGGAGAGCGAGGCCCAGGTCTTGGCTATGCAGACAGGGAAGGCGGCCGCTTCGGTCTTGGCAATCCGGGCCAAATCGGCCTTGGCCCCCTCGGACCAGACAACCGATCCGGCCCCGTAAATCTTCGTGGCGATCGTCACAATTTTCTCATCGACGGGCATCTCCAGAGGATAGAGGGGGCGCAAGGGCCTCGTCTCTCCCTTGAGATCCCCGGAGGCAGCCAGGACGGCGGCGGCCAGATCTTTCGCCCCTGCCCCTCCCTCAAGAAAGTGGGTCGAGACAACCGCGTCAAAGGCACCGCAGGAGAGGGCGGCCTCCCGGATGGCCCGGACCTCCTCCTCACTGTCCCCTTCCCCGCTGTTGATGGCGACCACGACAGGCACCTCAAACTGCCGAAGGATGCCCACATGGCGAACCATATTGGCGAGCCCCTCCTTGAGGGCCGGCAGGTTGGGACGGGAAAGTTCGGGCGGAAGGGCCCGACCCTGCCGGACCTCTCCCACCCCCCCATGCATCCGAAGACCCCGGGCCGTGACCACGAGAACGGCCACATCGGGACCTCGCCCCAGAACGCGACACTTGATGTCGAAGAACTTCTCTCCCCCCAGATCCGAGCCGAACCCGGCTTCGGTCACCACACAGTCGGCGGTGGCCAGGGCCACGCGATCGCCCAGAACGGAGCTGTTGCCGTGGGCAATGTTGGCAAAGGGTGATCCATGGATGATGGCGGGAGTTCCCTCGCTCGTCTGCATTAGATTCGGCCAGAGAGCCTCGCGCAGAAGTGCCGTCATGGCTCCATCGACCCGAAGGTCGGCGGCGGTCAGGAGTTTCCCCTGCCGGGTCCGGCCGAATGTGACCCGCGAGATCCTCTTTCCCAGATCCTCCCAGGAGAGCGAAAGGGCCAGAATGGCCATGATCTCACTGGCCACGGCGATCTCGAATCGCCCCTCCCGGGGAATCCCGAATCCGGGACCTCCCAGCCCCACCACGACGCGCCTCAGCGCCCGGTCATTGAGGTCGACCACCCGACTCCAGCTGACCGTCAGGGGGTCGATATCGAGGGGGTTCCCGTGGTGGAGGGAGTTGTCGATGGCCGCCGCAAGCAGATTGTGTGCCGCGGCAACGGCATGAATATCCCCGGTCAAATGGAGGTTCAGAACGGTCGACGGCTCCACCGTTGAACGTCCTCCTCCGGCCCCTCCCCCCTTGATTCCGAAAACAGGACCCATGGAGGGTTGTCTCAGGGTCACCACCGACTTCTTTCCCAGCTGTGACAGCCCCATGGCCAGACCGATCGATGTCGTCGTCTTGCCCTCACCCGCGGGTGTGGGAGTCATCCCCGAGACGAGAATATAGCGCGACGGGCGGCGGGGAGTTTTTTCGGCAAAGCGGGGATCGATCTTTCCCCGCCCGGGGCCATAGGGATGAAAGGACTCTCCGGGAATTCCGAGATCCATGGCAACCTTGGAGAGGTCGATACGCGACACAGCATGGTCTGACAAAGGAAACAGCTCCTTACTTTTCTTATGGAAAGATCGGGCCGGACACCCGTCGGAAGAATGCGGGGGGTCCCTGTCATCGGGGCCGATGACGGGCCGCCTCCCTCGAAGCCCTTCCCTGAATCCATTCTCCCGGCGAATGCAGGTATCAGGAAAGAATATCCGATAGACACGGAGGGTTCAAGCGCCTTCGGGCCCCTCATTATCGGCCCGGGTCTCGTGAAACGATGTATTGGCCTCGTCCCGGAGCTTCTGCTCCTCATGGCGGCGGCGCCGCCTCTCCCCCCAGACAGCCATCAGGATTCCCCCCTCGTAAAGAAGGACCAGGGGAAGAAACATGATCATCATGTTGAGAAAGTCCTGGGTCGGAGAAAGGATCGATGCCAGAACCGCATTTCCCACAATCGCCCCCCGGCGATGGGCCCGGAAAAACGCGGGGGAGGTGAGGCCCCTCTCGCTCAGGAAGCCCATGACCACAGGAAGTTCGAAGATCAGGCCAAAGACAAAAAGGAATCGGGTTTCGAAGGAAACGGTACGGTCGACCGACATGAATGGCTTGAGCCCCTCGCCGAGCCCGAAGTGGACCAGGAAGGAGAGCGCCGTGGGAAGGGCCACATAAAAGGCAAAGCCCACACCGGCAAGAAAAAAGAGGGTTCCCCCGCCCACCCAGAGCAGAATAGTGCGTCGCTCCGACCTGTAAAGCCCTGGAGAGATGAAAGACCAAAGCTCGAAGAGAAATCCCGGAAAAGCAAGGACAAGTCCTCCGGCAAAAGCGGTCTTGAGGGTCACCCAAAACGCCTCGGTCGGGGTCGTAAAGACAAGGGGAGTTCCGGCAATTTTTCCCAGAAAGGAGACCGCCTTCTCGGAAAAGGGGAAGCTGACCAAAAATCCCAACCCCAGCCAGACAAGCATGCGCAGGATCCGTCGCCGAAGTTCGACGAGATGTCCCATGAACGGGAGGGGGTTTTCAACCAAGGAATTGTCTCTTCGCTAGCTTTCTGAGGCAGGGAGCGGCGGCTCTCCCCCCTTTTGATGGCTCTGGGGAAGGGGATCCCACCCCGTCGGAGGTGAAGGTGTTCCGCCAACGGAAAGGGCGGCATCGGTCATCAGCGTCTCCCGAACTCCCCTCAATTCCTCGAGAACAGGAAGAAACATCCGTCTCAGGGCGACCGCAGCCCGAGCGACACGCTTTGCCACAACAGGCCAGTCGGCCGGCTTGACAAGAAGAAGGAAAAGCAGGGCGATAAACAGAAGATCCGGCAGGCCGATGCCAAACATCTCTAGTCGGAACCGGAAGAATGTTCAAGGCGGGATTCCCCCTGGACGATCTTCTCCTTCAGATCCCGCTTCTCCCACTTGAGTCGGGTCATCTCCCGATTTTCCTCCTCGGTCAGGATCCCCCGTCGCGACAGTTCGGCCAGTCGTGTGTCAAGAGCATCGTGGCGACTCTTCATGGCTTCGATCTCATGGCGCTTCTTGGCGATTTCATCCATCAGAGAGACTCCTTCCTCATTGAGATATGGGTGTATCGCTCACCGGATCCCGGACAAGTTTTCGAACCATAACAACGCCGTCTTCCTTGGGGTTCTGATAGTATCCCTTCCGAACCCCCTCAATCGTAAACCCGAGGGAATAATAAAGGAACCTGGCGGCCCGATTGGATTCCCGAACCTCGAGATAGGAGGCCGCCACTCCCTGCCGGTCGAGGTCGGACAAATAGGAGGACAACAGTTGCCGACCCAACCCCCGCCTCCGGTCTTCCTGTCTGACATACAAAAGATGGATCTCAGCTTCGGAGTCGAGAACCCATCCCCCCACAATGCCGACAAGGGCTGCCTTGACAGGATCGACAATTCCGGAAAACCGGCCCAGCCGACCCGAGGCGAATTCCGCCACAAGGGCCGGACCCGCTCCAAAAGACTGTCTGTCGTCGGAAGGCATCTCCCGGAGAAATTTTTCGACGACGGACGGCCAAACGCCTGTTGTCAGGTCGACAATACGGGGGGGGGACAGGGACGATGAGAGGTCCTCTCGCATGGCAAGACTCCGGGACTTTGGTGAGTGGTTGGCACTGTTCCGGACAGGGGTTATCTTATCCGTTAAGGGACGATTCCTGCAAGGTCCTCTCCTTGACAGGAGACACAAGGAGAGGGAAAGAGTCTCTCTCTTTTCATGAACTTACGGAGTCTCTCCCGTAGAGGAGGTCGGGGGAAAGATCCCGGTCTTCCCCGGACAGCCTGGCCGCAAAAGCCATGGATCCCATCACACTGGCCGACGGGTAGATCAGCAAGGGCGGCGCAATCCGGGTGTCCCCGGGGGGGAACGGTGTCCCCAGATGAATGATGCCAGGGCCCACAAGGCCGACTGACCCGGGAGGAAGATGCTCCAGCACCCTTCGGGGGGAGGTGGCGCGGCCCGAAAAGATCTCGCCTGAGGCTGACGAAGGAATCCGGACAGGATCCACGGCCCCGGAAAGCCGGTAGAGGGCGGCGTTGACCTCCCCCCTCTTGGCGTCCAGAAGAACCACAAGATGGTCGAGGCCGGCCGGCAGGAGTGACGCGCCCTGACGGGCCAGAACGTCAAACGGGGAGACGGTCACATGGGGAATGTTCAGGGCAAAGGCCATTCCCCGGACAAAAAGATGGCCCACCCGGATGGAGGTGTAGGTTCCGGGCCCCCGGGAGGAGGAGAGAAAGGCCAAGGCATCCCGGGAGATGCCGGCCGAGACAAGGACCGTTTCAAGGGCCGGAACGAGGATCTCGGAGGCTCCTCCCGGACGAAAGACGCTGAAGCGGGAAAGAAGGGTGGACTCCCTCAAGAGGGCCAGATCGACCCACTCCGTGGAGGTCTCGACCGACAGATGAATCATCGGGGGGACCCCGAGGAGGACGAGGGCTTCTTTTCGGAAGACGGGGGCTTTTCGAGAAAGGCGAGGGCTTGCCGGAGGTCGTTCACCGGATGGTACACAATCCCCCGTGGCAAGGGACGGGACTTTCCCGAGGGAAGGACCGGGCCCACCATATGGGAAAATCCCAGTCGGGCCGCTTCGGCCATCCGCTCCATGATTCCCGGGATCCGCCGGACCTCTCCGGCCAGACCCACCTCCCCGACAACGACCCATCCGGCAGGCAGGACCAGCTCCCGGACGCTCGAGACAACCCCCAAGGCGATTCCCAGATCCAGCGCCGTCTCCTCGATCTCCACCCCGCCCACGACATTCAGATAAAGATCCATTCCCGAAAGGTCAAGACCAATCCTTCGAACAAGAACGGCCGTGAGAAGGGCCAGGCGGTTGGAGCTCACTCCCTGAGTCACCCGTCGCGGCATGGGAAGCGATGTCGGCGCCGCCAGTGCCTGCAGCTCCACCAAAATGGGCCGGGATCCCTCCATTCCGCAGACGACCGTTGAGCCGGGACGTCCGGGATCCCGACCCTCAAGAAAGAAGGCGGAGGGGTTGGTCACCTCGACGAGCCCTCCCTCCTCCATCTCGAAGAGCCCGACCTCCTGGGTCGGCCCGAAACGGTTCTTGGCCGTCCTCAGGATACGGAGAGGCTGGCCCCGTTCCCCTTCGAGATAGAGAACCGTATCCACCAAGTGTTCCAGAACACGCGGGCCGGCAATGGTTCCATCCTTGGTCACATGGCCAATGACGAGAGTGGTCACCCGGGAGCGCTTGGCAAACTCGAGAAGGGTCGCGGCCGTCTCCCGAAGCTGAATGACGGAGCCCGCCGACTGGGTCCATTCGGGAAGGAAGACGGTCTGGATCGAATCGACAATGAGGATATCGGGCGAGAGGCGGGCCGCTTCGGCCAGCACAAGGGAGAGGTCGGTCTCCGGAAGAAGGAAGAGGCCGGACGTCTTTTTCTTTCCCGCCTCGAGGCGGTCGAAGCGCATGCGGATCTGCTCCGGAGACTCTTCTCCGCACACAACAAGGACCGTCTTCTCCCGGGCAAGGTTGGCGACGGTCTGGAGGACGAGCGTGGACTTTCCAATGCCGGGATCTCCCCCCAGAAGGATAAAGGAGCCCGGAACAATCCCGCCCCCCAGCACCCGGTCAAACTCTGACAGACCGGTAGAGCTGCGGGGGAGGTCGCCGACCACCACCCCCGAGATGGGAAGGGCCCGGCTTTCGGATGTCCCCCCCGCGGCCTCGCGAACGTAGCGCTCCACCCTCCCCCCCGGACTTTCCTCCGGGACAAGGCCTTCCGGTGCCTCATGGCAGGCCGGGCAAAACCCCATCCATTTAGGGGAACGGTACCCGCAGGCCGGACACCGATACGATTCCTGATCCTTCTTTGCCACCCGGTCTCCCTCGGTTGTGTTACACTCTGAGCCATGCGTATCGCACGTTCACTTGCCGAACTCCGGACACTTCTTCCTGCCTTCCGTCCGACCCCCCTTTGCCTCGTGCCGACCATGGGAGCTCTTCATGAGGGCCATGGGGCCTTGGTGGACAGGGGAAAGGGCGAGGGGAAGATCGTCGCTGTCTCGATCTTCGTCAACCCGCTCCAGTTTGGTCCCACCGAAGACCTTGAGCGCTATCCCCGCACCCCCGAACAGGACATCGACTTCCTGGAAAAGAGAGGGGCGGATTTGGTCTTTCTTCCGAAGCCGGGAGAGATCGTTCCCCCGGATGCCTCCATCACCGTGAACCCGGGACCGGTGGGCTCCCTCTATTGCGGAGCCTCACGTCCGGGCCACTTTGAAGGGGTTCTGACCATTGTGCTCAAGCTCTTCCATCTCTTCACCCCGGAGATCGCCATCTTCGGGGAGAAGGACCGTCAGCAGCTCTTCCTCATCCGCGAGATGGTCCGGGATCTCTCCCTCCCCGTCAAGGTGGTGGGACATCCCACCGTACGGGAAGGCGACGGTTTGGCCTTGAGCTCACGAAACCGGTACCTGAGTTCCGATGAAAGGAAAAAAGCCGCACTCTTTCCCCGGCACCTTGCAGAAATCCAACAGAGGTGGCAGACATCGCCTCCCCAGACAGTCCCGGAGATCTCATCCCTTCAGACGGAGCTTGAGACCCGCCTCTCCCGAGAAGGGTTTGTCGTGGACTACCTGGCCTTTGTTGACCCCGGAACATTCCGGGAGATCTCTCTTCCCTTCCCCCGGCAGGTGCTCCTTCTGGCGGCGGTCTTCCTGGGAAAGACCCGCCTCATCGACAACATCATGATCGATGCGGGGGACTCCCGTGTATAGCCATCCCACGGGGGCCCTTTATGTGGTGGCCACCCCCATCGGGAACCTGAAGGATATCACACTCCGGGCCCTTGAGGTCTTGAAAGGCGTCCATTTCGTGGCCGCCGAGGACACTCGCGTTACCCGGTCCCTGCTTGACCACTACGGAATCGACACCCCCTGCGTCTCCTACAACGAACACAACCGGACTGAAAAGACTCCTGTCTTTCTCCATCGGCTTGAAAAAGGCGAGTCGATCGCCCTGGTCTCTGACGCAGGAACCCCTCTGGTCTCGGACCCCGGCTCCTTCCTCGTCGAGGAGGTGCTTTCCCGGGGACTGCCCGTCCATCCCGTTCCAGGGGCCTCGGCCCCCATTGCGGCCCTCAGCTGCTCGGGACTCTTCCGGAGCGGCTTTTATTTTGGGGGCTTCCTTCCGAGAAAACGAAATGAGCTTCTGAAAACGGCCGAAGACCTTCTTCGTCGTCCCGAAACCCATGTTTTTTTTGAGTCGCCCAACCGAATTGAAAAAAGTCTGGAGATCATGCGGGAAGTTTTGGGAGAAGAGCGTCGGGTGGCTGTCGTTCGCGAGATCACAAAGCGCCATGAGACACTCTGCCGGGGGACGATCGGAGAGGCTCTTGATTGCCTCGGGCGATCCCCGGTCAAGGGGGAAATCGTTCTTGTCATCGAAGGGTGGGAGGATGACAGGGAGGCCACCCTCGACGATCTCCCTCCCCAGGTCCTTCAGGCTCTTTCCGAGCTTT
The DNA here is from genome assembly GCA_021828375.1 of Nitrospirota bacterium. GTDB lineage: Bacteria > Nitrospirota > Leptospirillia > Leptospirillales > Leptospirillaceae > UBA4572. Next base: position 12,775 of record JAKARS010000015.1, on the reverse strand, counting down.
CACTCCCCCCTTCGGAAAAGGCGCGATTCCTCTCCCGAGCCTTCGGGGTCGACCGGAAATCGGTCTACCGTCTCCTGGAAGACCTTCCGGAGAGACGGTGATCAGGCCTTTCGCACAAGAATTTCGTAGAGCCCGTCCGGACGAGGCGTCGTCCGGAGAAGGGCATGCCCTTCTTCCTGGACTGACCGGGGAACATTGGCAATGGGCTCTCCGGGATCGAGCACCACAGAGAGTGTCTGCCCGGATTCTAAAGTCTCGAGCTTGAGTTTCGTCTTGACGAAATTGAAGGGACACTTGACGCCCCTCAGATCGATCGTTGCATCCGGAGCCGCATCGCTTCCTGTGCCATCTTTGACTTCACTCACTGTCATATCCTCCTTATTTTCCTTTTTACACTTATTGGCCCGAGAGAAATCGTCCCACCGTCACGGGAGACTCCACGTGGGCACTCACCCGATGGCGGAAGTGCCGAACCACCACATTACGGGCATGCCATTCGCTGCAGTCCCGCAGAAGAAGGGCTCCCATGTTCTTCGCCGGATCATAGAAAAAGGGATCCGAGACCCGGCAGGAGGACTTCACCTCGGCAAGCGACTGGGGGCCTGTCTCCCAGAAGGGAAGCAGGATGAGATTGCGCCAGTTTCCCGGATCGATGATTTTAGCAATCTCCTCGATTCCGGCCAGGGAAAATCCGCTTTCCGTCCAGAATCGGGAAAAACGGAAATGCGACGACGTCAGCGACTGGGCATGGGACACCAGAGCGCTTGCGACCTCCCGGATAAAACGGTTCATCCGGACAAGCCCCCCGCCGGCCAGGGCGCTGATCGGCACGGGAATCTCTCCCAAAGGATAGACCCCTCCCACAAAGACGGAAAACCGGATGTGAACCTCGTTTCCGATCCGGATCCCCCGCTCCCGGAGGACCGGGGAGCCGGTCGTCGTGGTCCCTGCGGTTCCTCCGGGACGCTTCCATGTCAGCCCCGAGGAGGCAACACCCTCCACAACTTCCCCCTCAATGACATCCCTCTGCCAGCGCCTGTTCCGATGCGTATAATAAAGTTCATACACCTGCATGCGGCTTTCTGGGAGAGGAAGCCCCATTCTCCTTGAAAAACCGGAGGAGCCGAGGAACTCCTCGGGAAATTGCTCGAGAAGCTTGGTGACGACGAACTCTGCCTCCATGTCCTCAACCCACCGGTCGAGAGAGGACCGCAGGGCTTTTGCAGAGACCTCTGTCAGCCGGGCCGATTGGTCTCTGACCCGGGCCGGATCCTCTCCCGGGAGGATCACAAGAAAGCGCCCCCAGGGAAAGCCCAGAAAGATAATTCCCAAAATCGACGTATCGAAAAGAAATCCGGAACGCAAAAGGAAAAGGTCGCTCGAAAGCGTCCTTTCTTCTTTGAGAAGAGACCAGAACTCCTTCAGGTGCATCTTCTCCGCCGGGGCGACGGACTCTTCCATAAAGCTTCGGAATCTGTCAATATTCGACCCGAGAACCCCGTCCGGCCAAATCATCCGAAGGGAGGGAGCCGAAAGGATGACCTCGTAGCTTTGGTAGAAGAGGGCCATATTGGACCCCAGAACCTTGGCCAGGTCTTCGAGCTCATCTCCCGGGGGAAAGGCCGATCCGAAAAGGGCCCCTTTCAGGGGTTTGTGACTCAGAATCAACGAGATATCCTTAAGATGAGTGACACATTTTCAAGAAAGATCTCCCTGGGGGAAGATCTTTGGCTTTGGATAATTTCTCTTCTGTCCTACCTTCTGATCCGCCTTTATGTTGCCACGCTCCGCAAGACCTATATCAATGCGGAAAGCTACCGAAGACGGTACGAAAAGGACGAGGGGATGATCATCGCTTTCTGGCACAACCAGCTGCTGACCATGCCCCTTTTTTACTTTGGACGGAGATTCGGACTCTCGACGCTCATTTCCCTTTCGAAGGACGGAGAGCTGACCTCCCGCATTGTCAGGCGATGGGGAATCGGAACCGTCCGGGGCTCATCCCACCGGGGGGGAATCGCGGCCCTCAAGGAGATGTTGAGGCTTTCAAGGGATTCCCGCCATCATATTGCCCTCACCCCTGACGGCCCCAAGGGACCGCCCTTCGTCGTCAAGGATGGTCCACTGATTCTGGCCATGCGCTCCGGTCGTCCGATTACCCCTCTGGCGGTGGCCTATCAGCGCTATGCGCAGATGAAAAGCTGGGACGGTTTTCTGATCCCCTTTCCTTTTACAAAAGCTTACTTTGTTTCCGGGGATCCTGTCCATATAACAGAAGAGGCTGACCCTGAAGGGCTCGACAGAGCCAGAGCCCGTCTGACAGCCGCCCTCCACGAAACCAATGCCCTTGCCATGTCCATGCGAAATCCCAAGGGGACCCATACCTCTTGATTGCTATCCTTGCTTGTCTGAAAATGGTGCAAGAGGAATTCCCTTCCCTTTTATCGGAAGGATGACGCCAGACCAACAGAATGATGAACCATCGTTAGAGGAGTTCCCTTGCTGAAATCAACTCCAAAGAAAAGCCTCCGAATGATCACGGGCAATCTGCTGGCACTCACATTGGCCTCCTGCGCCTACCAGCTCCCGCCTCAACCCACGGCCTTTATCACGCGCCAGGAGCCTGACAGGCTCTCCGAGATCCTGGCCCACAAACCGCTTCCCAACGGAAGGGTCGCCGTTCTCGGCGGACAGATCCTTCGCCGCTATGATGGTCCCACCGGACGATACTTTCTTATCCGGAATCTTCCTCTTGACGAGGACTCCTACCCCCACCCTCCGGCCGGCAAGATCCACATTGATCCGAAACAGGAATTCATTCTCTTTACTCCCGCCCTCCATATCATCGGAGAGCACCGGGCCATGAAGAAACGGTCGAAAAGCGCCTTTGTGGTCTTTGGCCGGGAAGAGAACAGGACCATCTCCATGGGGCCCGGACACATTGTGACGGCCGTCGGGGAGGTCCATGGGATGGCCCCCTTCCCGCAGGGAAAAAGCCACAAGCATTATCTCCTTCTCGTCAGCCAGTACGTCATGCTCTGGTCCAAGGCGAGACCCGAAGACTATCCTCTTGTGACAAAGATGCCGTGACAAAACAGTCCATGGCGGGACCCCGCCATGGACACTTTCTTGCCACACCCAGAACACCTCCGTATAATCGGAACGTCAAGAATTCTTTTTCCCAAGGCTCGGGTGGCGGAACAGGCAGACGCAGCGGACTCAAAATCCGCCGGGGGTGACCCCATAGGAGTTCGATTCTCCTCCCGAGCACCAATACTAGAGCTAATCTTTAAAAATACACTTCGAGAATAAAATCTCTTTTGCCGTTCTCTTGCCGTTTTCATTTGAAAAATGCTGCGATTTTCCTCAAGAAAATTATGGAGGGAAAAATGGCCTATTTCAGAAAACGAAGCGGGGCATGGGAAGCGACCATCAACAAAAAAGGATTTTCCCGCACCTCCCGAACCTTTGACACCAAGGCCGAGGCCGAAGCCTGGGCGGCGGTCGTCGAATCGGAAATGGCCCGGGGTATTTTCGTCTCCCGGCAGGAATCGGAAAAGACTACCCTTTCCGAAGCCCTCGACCGGTACGAGAAGGAAATATCCTCTTCCAAAAAAGGCTACAACCAGGAACGAAAACGAATCAGCCTATGGAAACGGCATCCTCTGGCCATCCGATTCCTTGCCTCCATCCGGGGTGCCGATCTTGCCCAATACCGGGATGAGAAAATTGCTGAAGGATATGCGGCCAACACCATCCGCCTGAATCTCGCCATCATTTCTCATCTCTTCGAGATTGCCCGCAAAGAATGGGGAATGGAAGGCCTCGCCAATCCGGTCAAGTCGATCCGCGTTCCCCCACCTCCCAAAGGCCGCGACCGCCGTCTTCTCCCGGGAGAAGAAAAAATCCTGACGGAAGCGTGCGATACCTACAAAGGGGACATGCCCCACATTGTCCGGCTGGCTCTCGAGACCGGGATGCGCCGAGGCGAGATTGCTTCAATGACCTGGGAAATGGTGAATACAAAGCAGCGGACGATCACTCTCCCTGACACGAAGAACGGAGAGAAGCGGATTGTCCCCCTATCCCGGGAAGCAGTCAGGATCCTTTCCGCCGTCCCCCGCCGGATCGACGGGAATGTCTGGGGAATGACCCAAGATGCCATTACCCGGGCCTTCCTCCTGATTCTTAAACGGGGACGGGAGACCTACGAAAAGGACTGCAAGGAAAGAAGATCAAAACCGGATTCCAAGCTGCTCACCGGTATTACATTCCACGATCTCCGGCATGAGGCCACGAGCCGGTTCTTCGAGAAGGGCCTGAATCCGATGGAAGTATCGACCATTACCGGGCATAAAACTCTTCAGATGCTTAAGCGGTACCCCCATCTCCGAGCTGAGGATCTAGCAGAGAAGTTGAAATAAATGCAGAATTCATCAAGGAAGTTAATATTGACACAAGGCTATACTCAACATCCGGACAACTTTCCAAACTGTAGAGTACCAGGACGGTTAATTCTCATTGCAGTTGAAGGAGTATCACAAGAATCAACACCGGCAACTGGGTTAGGTCTTGTTGGGCTCTTTGACATACTCGTGTGACTGATAGAGATGAAGCGTTTTTTGTAGCCTGTAAGAAAATTCCTTTCCCCCCAGAATTCTCTTCCTATAACCCTGCAGTATTCTACAAAGCACATAGCCCCAGTAAGCTGCTTAACTATTGAGTTCCACTTGTCTTTTGTTCTTTTCATTTCAATATAAAGAATGCACTTTTTTTCAGGGCTAATAATGATAAAATCCGCACACCTGCATTCACCTTTTTCACTACGAAACATAGCAGACAAAGCCGGAAAAACATTTAACCGGATAACAAGGGTATCGGCGGGGATGTTATTAATTTTTACTTTTGAATCCTGAACAGATGGTTCTTCTAATTCTACCATCCATTTTCCTTCATAATGACTCTGAAGGCTAATGATGACATCTTCTCGAATCAACTCAGAGAGAATTTCCTTATCCCGCATTAATCTTACACCCCAAAAACGATTTCTTCTTGAATACTATTCATCTTCTCGATCGTTTCATCAAAACTACTAACCTCAACTCCCATTTTGGGATCAATAATTGCTGGAACAAGAGTTTGGCATTTTGTTCTTCTTTGCCCTCCTTCAACTTTTATCATGTCTTCTTTTGCAATATAAACGTGCACGTTATCAGAAGAAAGAAGCTCATCGTTTTGGTAACCTTCACGTTTTGCAATTTGCCTCAAACGATCGTCATCTTGTCTGAGCATTATAAGAGTATTTATCTCCTTTATGAGGTAATCACTATGTGTTGTAAGAAAAACCTTAATACCAATATTGATCAATCTAGAAAAAAGTCGGGCAACCCGTCTTTGATTTTCCGGGTGCAGATTGAGCTCTGGCTCATCCACCATGAGCAAATCACCAGGAGCAGCCACATGACGCAAATAAAAGCCGATATCCAAAAGAGATCGGACAGCACTTGAGCTTTCAGCCATAGTCAGCTTGATGCGCATCCCTTTCGGAACGTAATACAGCTCGTCATTTTTTGTAACATGGTAGACTCCTCCAATAATATCCGTAAACTCTCTCAATATCTCAGGGTGTGACTTTGCTATAAAACTATCTTTTTTTGCAATATCTTCGAGTTGTCTTGTAAAATCAACATTCGACTTTACTGGTAGTGCATAGTCGGCATATACCTTGGAAAGGAGCTCGAATGGATTGATATCTTTTTCCATCGAACTCATTTCCTCTAGTAGCCTATTACGTGAAAAGTTGAGCTCTTTTCTAAATATAGCAGCACCAGTTCTTTCTGCACTAGCAATAAAAGGTTGCGGAAATAAATGTCCAAAAATAATTTCTTTCAAAGCATCTCCAATAATTCGTCTAATGATAGCGTTGGGTATTCTCACATTTTCCTTTTCAACAAGCAGCGATATTGAAACCAAATTTGAACCAGATTTTTTAGATATCGAGAAAAGCTGGGTTTTAGTCGCACCCATATTCCTTTCGAAATTGATTGGAGTTGGATCGATATCGTTCGGAGCCAAGGTAACTAAAAACCTGCATTCTGCAAAATGCTTCTCAGAAGAAGCAAATACATGTCTCAATTGCTCAGTAAAAGCTTTACTGCCTCTCTCAAGTGTTCCTGTTGCATCTTTAGTAAAATCTTCAATATTCAATTCAATTGTTCCATCTTGCAATAGATTGTCGACGATCTTGTCCGTAATATTTATTGCGAAAGCCTCGCGCCAAAAAGAAAGAAATCCGAACAACGCATATGTGACGTAGGTTTTTCCGGTATTATTCTTTCCACAAATAATCGTCAAATCACCAAGCGTGAGTTCCGCTTGTTTAATTGGACCAAGATTTTTAATCGCAATTTTCATTTTGAACTTCCCCTTATATTCGAATCCTATTTCTGTTGAATCTGTACGACACGATATATCCATGCATCATGAATCGGGGATCTCAGTATTTGGCTACCAAACAATTAGGTTGTAAAAATTGGCTCTTTCAAACTTTCCGCAACCAGCCTTGACTATTCAAACGATCCATCGCCAGACCAATCTGCGCCGGCGTAAATCGCCTCTTTCGGCTGCTCCAGCCGTGCACAGCGGAAACAATGGACTCAGATGTCTTCAACCGGTCTTTTGTCGCCACCCAATGCACAGTGGAAAGAAGCTCCAACCCATAAGGCGTCTCGAAACCTTCCACCAATGCTGTCGTACGCTCAATTCTTTTATGGGTTTCAGTGAAGTCCTCCAAGAATTCGGTTGCGTGCGCCACAGCCCCATCCACCAACATCAAGGACTTGTCCGGCGCATCCCCATCATCCTCATAGCCTGCCACCAAATGACCTTCAACCGCTAGAAGCACATGACGAAGGTTCTCCGCATAGGGCCCGTAGTGTGCCTTCACATATTTGAGTCTCAGCGGCTCCCCAGCTTCCTGGAGAAAGTACAATAGCTTATGCACCTCTAAAAGTGAGATATCAGGATCCAGCAATGCCTCGAGATAGCGGCTCATCAGCATCACCAAAGCTGCACGTCCCGCTGTCATTTTTGGTTTCATCGTTGCTTGAGGACTTCGTATATCGGAAGTAGAATCCGCAGGTTCGAACAGCAGCACCTCGACCTCAGGCAAGTCGGCGAAGGCGCGTTCGATCAGGGGGCGCACATCAGACCAGTCCAGCCCTCCCAGTCCGCTGCCCAATGGAGGAATTGCGATGGAACGAATACCGCGAGCCTGGACCTCCGCCACCAGAGCCTTGAGTCCAGCATTGATGTCCTCAATACGACTCTTTCCCCTCCAGTGTCGTTTTGTGGGAAAATTGACAATATAATGTGGACCGTTTACTCCCCCGGTCTCGTAGACACCCATTCGTCCCGGCTTCACCTCACCACGCCGGCAGGCCGCAACATATTCCCTGAAATTGTCCGGAAACGCCTTCTTGAACTGCAGGGCAATACCACGCCCCATGACTCCCACACAGTTGACGGTATTGACCAAGGCCTCCGCGGAAGCCTCAAGAATGTCACCGGTCACCGAACGAATCATCCCAGCCCTCCATCAAAAATACCATTCACGCCTGACTTCAACCGTCGGTCGATGGACTGCATTCTTCAAAATTTCCAGAACATGAGTCTTAATGGCCTCGTTGACGACTCCGATGCGCCGGATCAGATGCCAGGGGAAAAAGCCCCTCACTAAAAACTCCGCCTGTTTCCCTTCCTTGATCTGTGGATTTCGAAAATCCTCGGCCGCCACGGCCTCCCAATCCACCTCACCTAGCTGGGACAGATCACGGCGAAACTCCGTGTATGCCGCTCCCGCATTGGAAAGAGTAAAGGCCCAGTGCTGACTCTGTGTATCAGCCCATTCTACGACTTCTTGAAGATCCGCCCCCAGATGGACGATGGGATCTTGACCTCCACGATAACCCAGATCAGGGTGGTTGTTCCGATAGATCATAAACAGCATGATCGAGCGAGGGCAGAAGTAAAATGGCACATACTCACCCACATGATCACCAGGATGACAAACCACCGGCAACCGAAGTCTCCGCTCTTTGATCGCACTCATGCCGATATTCGCTTTATTTCCACCCTTTTCCAAGATTGCCGCATCCGACCATAACCCGTTTGCTGAGATGATGCCCAGCAGATTCTCCTCGTGAGTGATGTGATAGATCAACGGACGAGCCGGCATGGGGGTCACAGCTCAATCCTCATTCATTCCAACATCGCTTTTAACAGAGCATCCCTGGCATCCAAATAGAACTGTATATCAACTCTGGTTGCCATATCGTCCGAGAGGTCGATCAGCTGTCGTCGACAGGCCACCGGCATGAGCAACGCCGTTGCGCCCTTCTCGACCGCAATTTCCGCAATATTAATCGGATTATGGATCGGTTCGATCGACCCCCCCAGATTAATCTCTCCAACGATGATCAAGCCACCACGCACACTTTTTCTCAGAAGAGCGGTACACAGCGCCACCAAAGATGCCACACCAAGCTTGGCGCCGGACTTTGAAGCATCGAAAGCACGAAGTTGCGCGGTAAATTCGTGATGACGAGGATCCTTATCGCCAACCAGTTGGGTCGAACGGGCATAAAGATTCTGTTCGGCATATCCCATACTTTCCCGAAATGCGGGGGGAACGGGTTTGTTAAGGATCTTCACTCCTGACCCCGGACCTTCGTTGACCTCGATGCGATAAAGCCCCGGGTGTTCATCGCCACCTCCCGGACTGATGGTCCAGACCTGGCCCGGTTCGAGAGGATCGCCGCCGATACTGTTGTCGCTCTGCAACTCTGGCGTCGAGACAAACTTTTCGACTCCGTCCGATCCCATCACATAACTGAAATGGCTGTTTCGGAATTCGGCTGCCCCGATACGCTTCTGCTGCTCCTTGACCCGTCGTCTTGATTCCATGGCAATTCGGATCGCCCATTCCAGATCGGCATCAGAGATCTCCATCTCGCTTCCGGGATAAAGGAGCTTGAGCAATCCGCTTACCGTTTTATTGACCGCATTGGTGTCCCTCCCGGAAAGCGCTCCTCCGAAAAAAACCCGGTTTTGGAGTTGAGAGACACGGCTTTGATGACGAAGCTGAGTCCAGCATTCGGAAAGAAAATCGCTGACCAGACCAAAATGGTCTGTCAGCAAGTCTTTGCTAATCTTGGGGACATCCCATCCGGGAAGAAAGGCATGAATGCGGTCCATATAGGCCGTATCGTCGCGCATCTCCGGAGGCATCGGTCCAAAGAGATGGCCTATCCGTTGCTGATGCTCGACATCGACATCAAAATTGCCCAGAAGAACAATGCTGCCTTCGGCCCGGATGCTCTCCTTCCCACGACTGAACTCTCCCGACTCCATGTAGCCTTTCATGATATTGACCCCATCCTTCTGATCGAAGGAAATCCCCGAGACCTCATCGAAACAGACAACATCGTACTGGCATACAAGACCACGCTGACCCGTCGAATTATTGACAAACATCCTCGCTACGGTCGCCTTGCCTCCGGAGATCAGATGGGCGTATGGCGATACCTGCTGAAACAGGTGGCTTTTCCCTGTACCCCGAGGCCCAAGTTCCACCAGATTGTAGTTTCTCTCGACAAAGGGCACCATCCGGAGGAGGAGCGCATTTTTCTGCCGCTCCGAGAGACCTGCTGACTCGAGTCCAATGGAGCGAAAAAGAAGGAATTTCCACTCCTCTGTGGTAAAGCTCTTTCTGGACTCTGCCAGTGTGTTCAGAACATCTCGTTTTGACAATTGAATTTCACGAAGTGAATCAACGGCAAAAGGACGTCCATTTTTTTCTTGGGCAATAACCGGGTCATAGGAAAGAGTGATCTCCGCATAGAACCCGCCGGTCAGCATTCGTTCATGTTGCCCGATCAAGTCAGACTCAATCCTGGCATCGTGTAGACGAAGACTGGGGATCGTTGCCAAATAGGAATCGGTCTTTGCATCGAGTCGGACAGTGATGAGATCGATGATCTTGACCGGGCCTTTTTCGCGGGCCCGAGACTTGAAAAGCTCTTCCTCTCCTGCTTTGACAGTACGATCCTGGAGTTGACGCTGAACGATCTCAATTCCCTCGGCAATCTCTTCGGGATCTGTGCTGGCGCAGTAACGTCCAAGAAGGAATTCGACAACATAGGTCGGCACCGGAAACTGTCTGCTGAAGGTCCGGACCAGATCTTTCCGAACCAGATAGCCCTCCAGCAAGGACGCCGCCTTTTTGTCGATCTCATCTAATTCAATCATGGACATCCCTTCCGCCTATGACTGTCGGAACCTGAAAAACCGGTTCTCCATGCTCGTCGACAATCACAATCAATATCTCCTTGTTTTCAAGCTCCTCATCTTCCACAATTACAGAAGCCGTTCCCGATTTCTTGAACAACTGGGGAGAGACGACCACACTGCTCGAAGGGTCTCCGGTCAATCGTCGGATATCGAGAGAGAGCCCCTGAACATTTCCTTCGACTGCCACGGTGCACCGAAACCCTTTCCATCCGACATCAGTCAATTTGATCTGTCTTGCCGAATTTTCTCTCTTTCCTGCCGTCACAAGAAGTTCAAGGGTCAGACATTCCTCAAGGCTGAGTCCCCCGTGGGTATAGTCTTCTCCCTTGCGAAAACAGCTGATTCCATCCGCCAGAGCAAAATGACGGCTCGGATTCCAGAACCAGGGATAGAGCTTTTCCTCTGTCATGGCCCCTTCCTTGAGAGAGGCGCAGCGTCCCCATTTGCTGTCGACGAGAGAGCTTGGCAGTTCAACCTTCGGAAGCCCGCCAGGGAGAAGGAGCCAACCATGGTCTGTGACGATGCGGACACTCGCCCATCCAGAAGCAAGAAGAGTGACGACCCTCTCCCGGATCTCGTCAAGAAGATTTCCAAGATGTTTGGCCAACTTCCAACCGCGGTCGTGACCTTCATGGTCGATATCGCCAAACTCGCACCAGGCGTTTCCAAGACCATCCCCATAGTCTTCCCCCGCCAGGATTTTCCATCCATTTTGAATTAGCAGTTTCCTCAAGGGCCCTCCCCCGACAAGGGATTGACCCGTATCCGCGACGGCGGGCTCAAAGTCCCGGGTGTGCTCCTCTCCACGAATCTTGTCCCTGACTGGAGCCACCGCCGCTTTCCCCGTCGCCGTCACACTTGGAAGAGGCACCCACATGGGCATTTCGGAAACATCGTATCCCTTCTGGATCAGGGACGCTGCCAGACACTTTGCCGCATCGAATCGAAGTCCATCAACGAACAACCAACATTCTCCATCCTTTGACGGAACAGCCTTCATCGATTTTACCGATCCCCCCGGGTATTCGGAAGTCAGAACCAGGTTCTGAAGATATCGGGCGGAGTCTTCTCCCCACGGCAGGTAGATCGAGCGAATTGCAACCGACACAGGCTCGAGGTCTTTTGTATCAACCTCACAGAGAGCCTTGATGACCGCATCATCAGCGCGCCACCCCTCCTGAACATAGGCCGTTTTCAGATCATCAAGAGTTCCGAAAGCCAAGCTCTTCCGTGTGACCTCCGCCAAAACGGCAAGATGTTTCAAGGCAAGAGCCAGGGGAGATTCACCCAGCTCTGTCCAGACCAGATCCCGTCGAGACCCGTGTTTTTTTTCCAGTTCCAGAATTCGCGACCGGGCCTCTTCGGGCGAACGGTCATTTAGTTTCATCAAGTCCTGCCTGAGGTTTTTCTCCTGAAATTCGTTCCATTGAGGCCAACCCTCATAGGATCCGTCTCCCATAAGCCAGGTCATGGTTCCACCTGGAGGCTGGCACTTTCGTATTTGAGCGGGAATATTCCTATAGCGATCGGGTGCCTCACAAAATCGTTCCCAGACAGAACGCCATGGCCCTTCATGCGTGGCAAGACTGGACGCTCCTCCCAGTACCCCCTCCTTCTGGGGATCGAACTGGAACATGGTCTTGCATGCCTGGACAAACCCCTCCCATTTTCCAGAATTCAACCTACCCCGAAATCCCTCTTCATTATCCAGCCACTTCAAAAGGGATCGTACCGGATCTCCTCCCGTCACCAAATTCCCAAAGTAATCCTGATCCAGCACCTTCCCTTTGAGAGAGAACACCTCCTCATCAAGAAAGTTATCCAGGGCATACAGAAAGGCTTCCCTGACTTCTTTCTTTTTCGACACATCAAGACCCAGTCCATCCTGGGTCGATTTGGCAAAGGCCATGACAGTCCAGTCCTGGGAATTGATCTGCGACCAGATTTTCCCTCGGTACTGAAGCTCGGCCAAGGGTTTCAGGGGATCGGGACAGGAGTCGACGGCACGGAGATCCTGACGGCTCACACCCGGAAGATACAGAATCGGAATCCTGTCCGAAGGAAGTTTTATTTCCCGGAGCATGCCGGCAAGAGCACAACGAAGCCAGATGGCCGGACCTTTTCGGAGCAATGGATCATAGTTGCCCAAAACCAATAGTTCCGGCATCTCTTGCAAAAGTCTCGGAACAATGGATTCCCACTCCCGGGATCCGTCCGGCCAGAGAATGCATGCGGGACCAGCCTGATCCCCTCGATTGACGGCACCTGACTTTCGAATGGACTTTACGAGGTGTTCCAAGACCTTCATCACTCACCCATCCAGACTAAACAGAGCCATCGTCTGATCGACCAGTTTTTTTGTGCGGGCTTCGATCTGAGCCACGCTCCAACTTTCGGCTGTGGCGAGATCCTCATTGAGTTTGAG
>JAKARS010000045.1 GCA_021828375.1 Nitrospirota bacterium | reverse complement strand
GGCAAGAGGCTCTTTCCCGCCGCGTTCCGTCTTGTTTTTTTCCATTTTTTCCCTCCCGGCTCACCTGTGGGTCTTCGAGGAATCGGAGGCCTTCCTGCGATCCTGTCTTAAGGATAAACCCTTGACCTAGGTCCAGAGTCAAGAGCGCAACCCATGACGATTCCCAAAAATCGGGATCAGAAAAAAAGATAGGGACTGCCAAAGGCTTGGACGACAACAAAGTTGCCAGAAAACAGCGAAGGGGGAAGAACAAAGGAGGACAGCGGCAAAAGGCAAAAACAGAGGAGTACCGCAAAGGGAGCACGAACGGACAAAAACAATGGGGGAACCTCTCCGGCAGCGACGTGGAGAGGCCCCGGGCTCAGATCATGTGGCGGATGATCTTCCCTTCCACCATGTACATGATGATTTCAGCCACGTTGGTGGCATGGTCGGCGAAGCGCTCGAGGGAGCGGGAAATGAAGAGGATCCGGATGATCGGGCTCGTCTCCCCCGTGTGCTGGCGAAGGTTTTCGACGATGGTCCGCACCAGGGTCCGGTGGAGGACATTGACCTTCTCGTCCTCGAGGGTCACCTGCTTGGCCATGGCGGTGTTCCGGCTGACAAAGGCCTCCAGGGCATTCGTCAGCATGGAGCGTCCGATGGTGGACATCTCCACGATGGCGGGAGGAATCGAGACCGGGGGCTCGTCGCAAAGCTCCACCACCCGTTCGGCGATGTTCGTGGCCAGGTCGCTCATCCGTTCGAGGTCCGTGATGATCTTCATCGCGGTGATGACAAAGCGCAGGTCCCGGGCCTCCGGCTGGTGAAGGGCGATCATCCGGACGCAGTCCTCGTCGATCCCCACCTCCATGGCGTTGACCTGGTGGTCCCGGTCGATCACCTGGCGGGCCTTCACAGGATCCCGGGCCACCAGGGCCTCGATCGACTCCTGCATCTGGAGTTCCACCATGCGGCCCATTTCCGTGATCCGCCCCTTGAGCTGCTCCAGCTCCACATCGAGATGTCGTTGCACGCCCGTCCCTTCCCTTGCCTCAGCCGAACCGGCCCGTAATGTAGTCTTCCGTTCGAGAGTCGTCCGGATTGGTGAAGATCTTGGTGGTCTCCCCCACCTCCACCAGCGTGCCGTCGAGAAAGAAGGCGGTGTAGTCCGACACCCGGGCGGCCTGCTGCATGTTGTGCGTCACAATCGCTATTGTATACCTGTCCTTGAGATCCTGCATGAGCTCCTCGATCCGGGCGGTGGAGATGGGGTCGAGGGCCGAGGCCGGCTCGTCGAGAAGGATGACCTCCGGCTCCACCGCCAGGGCCCGGGCGATGCAGAGGCGCTGCTGCTGCCCCCCCGAAAGGGCGAAGGCGGATCCCTTGAGCCGGTCCTTCACCTCGTCCCAAAGGGCGGCGGCCCTCAGGGACTTCTCCACGATGTCGGAGACGAGGGAGGCGGATTTGACCCCCTGGATCCGGAGACCGTAGGCCACATTTTCGTAGATCGACATCTGGAAGGGGTTGGGCTTCTGGAAGACCATCCCCACCCGTTGGCGCAGCAGGACCGGATTGACCGCCGCCCCGTAGATTTCCTGGCCGTCGAGGAGGGCGGAGCCCTCCATCCGGAAGCCCGGAATGAAGTCATTCATCCGGTTCAGGCTTCGCAGGAAGGTCGACTTGCCGCATCCGGACGGTCCGATCATGGCCGTAATCTTCTTCTCGGGAACGGCAAAGTTCACATTTCTCAGCGCCTGGGTCTTCCCGTAGAAGGCCGAAAATCCCTTCGTCTCGATCTTCAGGTTCCCAGACATCGGCGCGATCTGTTCCAAAGGACCTCCCGTCACGCTTTCCGGGCGTACTTCCGGCTCCCCCACGAAAGGAGCCGGATGCCCATGTCGAGCAGAAGGACAATCACGGTCAGGACCAGGGCCGCGGCCATGGCCTTCACGTGAAGCGCCTTCGAGGGCTCGTGAATATAGATGAAGATCTGCATCGCCAGATCCCCCACCGAACCGTTGGATCCGACGAGGGAATGGGGAATGCCGGTGTTGTAGTAGTTGGTGAAGACCAGGGGGGCCGTCTGGCCCAGGACGTTCAGGACACCTAGCAGGATCCCCGTCCCGATCCCGGTGATCGCCGCGGGGATCGCGAGATCCCGCATCACCTGGAAACGGGTGGCCCCCAGGGCCAGCGCCCCTTCGATGTAGCTTCTCGGCACATCCCGAAGGGCCTGCTCGGTGACCCGGGTCACGATGGGGATCATGATGAATCCCAGGGTCAACCCCGCGGCCAGCCCCGAGAACCCCCAATGGAACCCCCATCCGGTATTGGTGGAAAAGACATAGAACCCCACAACCCCCCAGATGACCGAGGGGACGCCCAAAAGAAGATCCGAGAAAAGCCGCGTGATCCCCGCAAGCCTCGTATGGCTCTGATCCCACAGGTAGAGACCCGCCCAGACGCCCACCGGCACCGACAGGAGGCTTGCCAGCACAATGAGAATGAGGGAACCGGCGATCCCGTTCAGGATGCCTCCCTCAATTCCCACCGGGAAACCCGAGGGCATGGTGGTCACGAAGGAGAGGGAAAGGGCCGCCTTTCCCCGGTCGTAGGCGATATAGATGATCGCCAGGAGGGGAGTGACCGCCACGAGGAAGGCAAGCCCGGTAATGCTTCCCAGAACGACGTTCCGGATTTGCCGGTAGGGAGAGAGCCCTTTTTCGGGGAGGCGCGCGTCAGCCACCGCCCACCGACCCTGCAAGACGCCCGCCCATGAGTTTTAAGAGAAGCTCTCGCCCGAGAGTGTTCACCACCAGGGAAATCACGAGAAGGATGAGGCCCAGCTCGATCTCCGCCGCCGAGAACAGGGGGTCGATCACCGCGTAGGTGAAGGTGTTCGCAAGAAGAGAGCTGATGGTGTAGCCGACATCCTGGATCGAAGTGGGGACCGAGGCCTGGTTGCCGACGAGAAGCAGGACGGCCATCGTCTCGCCCAGGGCCCGTCCGAATCCCAGGATCACCGACCCGATGATCCCCGGCACCACCGCCGGAAGCTTGACGAAGTAAACCATCTCGGCCTTGGTCGACCCCAGGGCGTAGGCCGCCTCCACGGTCTCCCGGGGAACCATGACGAGCGAGTCCCGGGTCACCGTGGCCACGAGGG
The DNA here is from genome assembly GCA_021828375.1 of Nitrospirota bacterium. Lineage (GTDB taxonomy): Bacteria > Nitrospirota > Leptospirillia > Leptospirillales > Leptospirillaceae > UBA4572. The sequence goes on along the minus strand of JAKARS010000045.1, from coordinate 2,295 downwards.
GGATCACCATGATCCCCACCACAAGGCCGGCCGAAAGAATCCCGTACCCCATGGCATCCCCGGAAAAGAAATCGAAGTGGCGGCCCAGGGTGTTTGCCAGGAAGGGCTCCACATGGTCGCGCATGAGGGGGACGACGAAGATGATCCCGAAAGCCCCAAAGACGATGGAGGGGATCCCCGCCAGCATCTCCATGAGGGTCGAGACCCCGCCCACCAGCCACTTGGGGGCATAGTCCGAAAGAAAGAGAGCCGAGAGGATCGCAATGGGAATGGCAAAGATCAGGGCAATGCCGGTGACCCAGAAGGTCCCCACCAGATAGGTCCAGGCCCCGAAAATATGGCGATGGGGATTCCAGGTCGGGGTCCAGAGGAAGGACCAGCCGAACTTTTCGATGGAGGGCCAGGCCTCGACGACGCTCACCCCGAGAACGGTGGCAAAGAGAAGGAGGATGAAAAGGCCGCCCAGACGAAGGGTCAGATGGAAGAGGCGCTCGGAGCGAAGGACCTGGGAGTGGGAGGCGCGCCGGAGATTTTTGAGCGTGGTCTCGGTGGAGGGAGCGGAGCGGCCCAGTTCCTGAGCATCGCGTACCTCATCGGGATCCGGCGAGAGAAAGGACAGGGGCGCCACAACGGGAGGGCGATGGTCTCCGTGGGAGAGAAGGGAGTCGCCCTGTTCGTGTTCGGGAGCGGCCATTGTCACGTCCTTGTGCTTTCTCGGTGTTTCGGTCCGATCCGGAGATTTCCGGAAGGGTCTCTCTTCTGAAATGAAGGGGGAGGACATGAGCCCTCCCCGTGGTGCCTATTCATCCGGGATCTTTTTTCAACAACCCAGAATGGCGTTCGTCCTGTCTCGTGCGATCCGGAAGCTATCCTCCGCTTTCGATGTCGACGGTGTTGCCCGGAAGGATGTGATTGAGGATCTTGTCGAGTCGGGGCTTGAGCGGAGCGAAGGGAAGCGGAGAAAATCCCGTCTTGACCGTGTACTTTTCCACCTGACCCTTGGTGAGCGCCCACATGATGAGCGTCTTGACGTCGTTCATGGTCGATCCCGGAAGGGCCGTGGAGACCATCCAGAACTCGAAGTTGGCATCGGGATAGACGTCCTTTCCGTGAAGCTTCCAGACGATGGAGCGGTTGAAGTCCTCGGGGAAGGTGGGATCGTGCAGCGCCGCCTTGCCGGCCGCCTGGATCGTCTTGACCGTGCCCTTCACAAAGTATCCGTCACGATTTTTGAGGGCCATGGAATCGAGGTGATACTCATTGATCCATCCGAGCCCCACGTATCCGATGGCTCCCGGAGTCGCCAGAACAGCCGCCACCACGGCATCCGATCCGTTGTACCCCGATCCCACCGGCCAGGAGGGGGCGAGGTCGCGCCCGATCTCCTCGTTCCATTCCTTGGAGGTCTGGGCGAGGTAGTCGGTGAAGACGAAGGTCGTCCCGGAGGCGTCGGCCCGATGGATGACCTTGATGCGGCTATGGGGGAAGGTCACGTCGGGGTTGAGGGCCCGAATGGCCGTGTCGTCCCAGAAATGGATCTTGCCCATGTAGATCCGGGCCAGCGTCGGACCGTCCATGCGAAGCGAGGCCCCCTTGGCGATCCCGGGAACGTTGTAGATGACCTGGGTATCCTCGAAGGCCACTGGAATCGAGACCAGGGAAGAATAGCGCTTTTTCAGGTCCCGGGTCAGGTAGGCATCGGAAGCGCCGATGGTGATGTTGCCGTTGGCGGCGTTGGAGATCCCGAAGCCCGATCCCGTCGAGGCGACAGAGATGTGGGTGCCGGGATGGCTCTTCATGTAGGCCTGGGACCAAACCTGCTCCAGGGGAAAGAGCATGGTCGACCCGGAGATCGTGATATCTGAGGCCTGAGCCTGACCGACTCCGGCCAGCGCCATGAGGCCGGCCAGGGCGGCCCCAGCCGTGCGTACGACGAGTTTCATGAATTCCTCCTTGGGAGTATGGTGAGACTATCAGTTCAATGCGACATTCATGTTACGGATCTGTTACAAAACGATGACAATGGGATCAACACTCGCTGGGAGCCGATCAGGAAAGGTTCTCCCGGACACGATACCCCACCCCCCGGACCGTTTCGATCGGGGTCCGGTCGTCCCCCGGACGCGACAGCTTCTTCCGGAGTCCGTGGATGTGGACGGAGAGATTGTGGTCCTCCACCTCCCAGTGTTCGCCCCACAAAAGCGACATGAGCTCCTCCCGGGGAAAGACCTTCCCGGGATCCCGGACCAGATGGACCAGGATGCGGAATTCGAGCGGCGTCACCTGAATCCTTTT
>JAKARS010000044.1 GCA_021828375.1 Nitrospirota bacterium | reverse complement strand
GGATCCGAAGGAGAGCTCCGGAATGCTCCGACATGCGCGGAGGCCACCCCGGACGCTGACATCCTACCGGCCCCATAAAAACGGAATCTCAAGACAAAATGACAAAACGGTGAACTTTTCCGGTCTCCCCCTTTCAAGAAAAATGGGGGGACCGGGGAAGGCAGACCGCTCCCGCACCTCCTTGCAATCGGACCAGATGGCCTCCCTTGTCCCCCCCGCCCGGGCCCTGTATCATGGGGTGAAGAGGTGGTAAGCCCTGTCTATGTTCTCCGTTTCTTTTGGTTTTGAGGTCGGGGAGAGCTCAAACTTTGGTTCTGATTTTCGTGAAAGGAGTCCCATGTCCGTCCTTCTCGAATTTTCCATGACCCCTCTCGACAAGGGAGAGTCGGTCGGCGCCTACGTCTCCCGCTCCCTCGACATCGTCGACAAGAGCGGGGTGGACTATCGCCTCAACCCGATGGGAACGGTTCTCGAAGGGGAGTGGAACGAGGTGATGGCGGTCGTGACGAAGTGCTACGAGCGCATGAGCCAGGACTGCGCCCGCATCAGCGTCTCGATCAAGATCGATGCCCGGAAGGGGCAGGCCGGGCGACTCCAGGGCAAGATCGCCTCGGTGGAGAAGCACCTGGGACGACCGGTCAAACGGTCCTAGGGGGCGGCCCCATGGAGACCTTCACCTTCTGGACGATCCTCTTCGTCCTGGCGCTGGTCCTTCTTCTGGAAGGGGCCTCGCTGTCCCCCCCCGGGCGATTCCACAAGGCCATGGTGGGAGGGCTCTACCTTCTGGCGATCCTGGTGCTGGCCCTGGCCGGAGGCGCCTCTCTCTCCGTCCAAGGACCGACCTTCTCGCTCAGTTCTCCGGCCTTTTTCCTCGGAGCCCCGTCGTGACGGCAACCGATCGAGCCGCCTCCCGGCACGACGGGATCTCCTTTCTTTCCCCCGTTCGGGATCCTGAAGGAGAGGCCTCCCGTTTCCCGGACGCGCTCCCATGACGCTCGACCGCCTTGTCCGCACCCTGCGCTCTCCAGGAATGCTCCTCTTCACCCTGATTCTGGGCACCACCCTCCCCCTGGCCGACACCACCAGCATGAATGTGGGCCGCTTCTTCATTGCCCGGGGGCTCGACTCGACCCCCGACGAAACCCGGTGGCTCACCGCAGGATACAGCCTCTTCGTCGCCCTGGGCGTCCCCCTCTCCTACCGCCTTCGGGGGCTTTTCCAGGAGAGCGCCCTTTACATTCTCGCCACGGCCGTCTTCATGGCGGGATCGGTCGTCTCCATGCTCTCCCACTTCATGCCGATGATGATGGTGGGACGGGCCCTCCAGGGGCTCTCCGGCGGCGTCCTGATCCCGCTCTCCCTCTCCCTGATCAATGAAACCTTCCCTCCGGAACGCCGGGGACGGGCCCTGGCCCTCTTTGCCGTGGGCAACGCCCTGGCCGTAAGCCTGGGCCCCACCCTCGGGGGGCTTCTCGTGGATACGGTGGGATGGCGGTGGACCATGGGGGTCCATCTCCCGGTGGGTTTTCTGACGATCCTTCTGGCCTCCGTCGCCCTTGAGAACCATCCCCGCCCCGAAAGGGTCCCCTTCGACCTGCCGGGCTGGCTCCTCTTCTCCGCCACGGGCTTTTTCACCATGTACAGCCTCATGGAAGGAGAACGCTTCGGCTGGCACAGCGCCCTCATCGAAGGGACGGCCCTTCTCTCCCTGGCCCTTTTCTTCTCCTATCTCCTCCACGCCGCCCGTCACCCCCGGCCGATCCTTCCTCCCGAGCTTCTCCGCCACGGAGGATACCTCCTTCTGACGGGGGCCAACTTCCTGCGCTCGACAGCCATCTTCGGACGCCTCTACCTACTCCCTCTCTATCTCGAGATCTTCTACCATTTCCAGAGCCACCAGGCGGGGATGGTCATCTTCGTCGGAGCCATCACCGAGCTTTTGATTCCGGTCTTCGGGATCTTTCTTCTGCCGCGCAAAGGTTTCTTCAGCTGGGGCTTCATGGCGACCGGATCCCTAATCATCGCCCTGTCGAATCTGGCCTACCTCTCCCTTCCCGAGGGGGCCTACGTTCCGGCCCTGGTCCTTTTCCCCCAGATGCTCTTTGGCCTGGGGGTCGCCCTCACCCAGGTCTCCCTCCAGCCTCTGGTGGTCCGGACCCTCCCCCCCCCGCTCCACCGCGTCGGCATGGTGGCCCAGCTTGTGGTGCAGTTCCTCGGAGGGATGTTCGGGACGATCTGGGCCCGCCACCTGCTGAACAACATGGGACCGCTCTTTCTCCAGGAGCTCCTCCCGGCCCCCCAGGCCTTCCACTCCCGCATTCCCCCCGAGGTCGCAAGGGTGGCCGGAGCCTTCTCCTACAATCTGGATTTTCTCCTCCTGGGAGGGGTGGCCGCCGCCGGAGCCTTCCTGATCCTCCTTCTTCCTGTCCTGGAAAAGCTCCGCTCCCCCTCCCTCCGAGAAACGGCCTCAACGACAACCTAAAAAGCAAAGGCCGGGATCGATCCCTCGCCTCGACACATCTCGAAAAACGCTTCTCATCGGGGAAAAAAGCCTGCCTCCTGACCTTCTGGAGTTCCTCCCGAGGAAGAGAGGATTAATCGGAAAAGCAGAGCCGAAAAAAATCCTCTCAAACTCACACCAGCCCCAACGACAAAGGCCTCGGCAGGAAGGTGAGGTTTTAGCGCAGGGATTAAAAAGGGATCATCTCGGAGAGGACGAACTGAAAGTCAAACAAACGTGACATTTTTTATCATGGCGCCCTCCGATGGGTTCGAAAGGAGCACCATGAAAACACGTGACGATGTCTCGGCCGAAATCAAAAGACTGAGACGGCTTAAAAAGATGTCCCAGGAACCCCTGGCGAAGAAGAGCCGAACCTCACGGGCCACCCTCATCTCCATCGAGAGGAATTCATCCAATATGTCGTTGGACACATTTCTCCGTCTCGCCCATACTCTCGAAATGGAGGTGACCCTTGCACCCCATCCGGCCGAGCGGGGGCAGGTCGGCGGCCGTTTTCCAAACTTCCAGGGAATCGAAGAGATGAAGCGAACGGGAAGACTCTGAGAGAAGGGCTCCTCTTTTGCGACCGTCACGGATGACCGATCAAAACGCTCTTGACATCTACATCGGAAACCGGAAAACGGCAACTCTTGTACCCGATCCCGACCGCTTCGAGTACGCCCTCTCCTATGCGAAAGGAGCGAAAACGCCCCCTCGCTCACGATGCCCCTTTTCGACGGGACAGACATTCATATGATCCTGCCGCCCGTTCTGCAGACGAGCCTTCCGGAAGGAGAACTCCTCGCCGCCATTTACCAGAAAATGGGAAAGGTCCTGAAAATTTCCGACGATTTCGACATTCTCAAACTCGTCGGGGGCAACATGATCGGTAGAATCGTCTGCGTGCCACCGGAATGCTCTCCCAGAAAACCAGGCCCTTTCATCGAATACGACAGGCTGATGACACTTCTTCATACCCCCGAGCCCCAAACGCTTCTCACGCAATCCATGATCGAATTATCGGAGAAGACAGGAATCTCCGGAGTTCTTCCAAAAGTTTTTGGCATGTCGGATTTTCGGATGACACTTCCTTCCGACCGCTATATCGTCAAGTCGGAGAATCGGGAATTTCCCGGAATATGCGCCGTCGAACATCTCTGCATGACCGCCTGTATGAATTCCGAGCCACCCCCCCCGGTACAGTTTTTTCTGAAAACGGACAAACCCTCCTTGCTCCGGTGTACGATGTCCTCACCACAACGGCCTTCTTGCCAAGCGACTCCCCGGCACTGGCATATCGGGGGGAAAGGCAATGCCTCCAGACCGAAGGGCTCGTCGAGTTTGCCATTACCCAATACCAGACATCGGACAGGTCGGCCAGCACGCTCATTCAGGAAAGCCTGAACGGAATAGAGAAAACAATTCCTCTGATCGAACGGCTCTCAGAACGACACCACTTTCCTGCTCTTCCAAAGACGTTGGCGGTCTTTTGCCATGCCCTCGAAGATTCTTCCTCGCCCACTCCATCGGATTCCCTCAGAAAGACGAGGAGACCTTCCTCCCGTACCAAAAGTCGGAAGTCGCCCAAACCTTCCTCATCCATTCGGACCTCTCTGCATTTTGGACCGACACTCTTTTTTCGCACCATGACAAAAGACGGCGTCCAATCCACTCATCAGATGGACCAGACGGCTGTTGGCCTCCTTGCAGGCGTGCAGACTTGGGCCGAATGGAATGGGAGTCTGGAAGAACGGGCAAAGTCTGAACTTGATTTCTTCGTTTATCGTACATACAATTAATCCGTGACATACGAATGGGACGAACAAAAACGACAGGCCAACAGTGTCAAACATGGGGTCGACTTTTCCCTTGTTGAAGAATTCGACTGGGAAACGGCGATCGATAATGAGGATGACCGGAAAAATTACGGAGAACCGAGAAGAGTGGCGATGGGACTTATTGATCATCGATTACACGTCCTGACTTACACATATCGGCGTCAAACTATCCGAATCATAAGTCTGCGAAAAGCCAATGACCGGGAAAGGACATACTATGAAAACAAAACGAAAACCAGACCACATTAGTCAGGAAGATTGGGAGGCCGTGGATTCGCCGGAATTGACCGACGAGATGCTTCGGCGCATGCGACCGGCATCCGAGACTGTTATGGAAATCGTTGCGGAATATCGAAGGTCACGGGGGAGGCCCCCAAAGCCAGTGACAAAAGTTCCGACGACGCTTCGTCTGGACGCCGATATCGTGGAGTCTTTTCGCCGGACAGGGCGAGGATGGCAAACACGTATGAATGAAGCGTTGAGAGAGTGGCTCCTCAAACATCCCACGGCATAGATAGCCCATGAGAGATTATTGCAGGGAGAGAAACCGAGCGATCCCCTTCGCTGGGGGATGACGCATACGCCAAGGTCTTGCCACGACGCGCGAGGGATCCCTCTTTCATGGACCAACTTCTTGTGGGAATCTGTGATTCATGCAGGAAGGATCGAAGGTCTTTGGGGGAAGAGCAAAAAAACTCGAGAAAACACTGGAGATGCAGAAGAGCCTGGTACCTCTGGGCGATTCGAGGCAGAATCAAAAACAGGAGTTCCGTCACCTTACGTGAAGAAACGAATGGGAATACGGAGGTCGCCCCCCGAATATCTGAAAGACAATCATGAATCTGCAGACAATCCATCGATATTTCTAAGAATTCCTCAAACTCACCGCCCCCCGAATCTTGCTTGACATTTCCGATTTCTCTTCTATAATCTTGTTGGTTCGCAAAAAAGGGGATCTTTCTCCTCCCCTGGCGAACGGGCGGCCTTTTCCGGAAGTCTCTTCCCGGGAAAACGACCGAAGACCCATCTCAATCAAAGGAGCTGTCCCGTATGGACGCTGGCTCGTGTAGTCCCACTCGGTTGCCGAAAGAGGGGAACGCAGGAAAGGAGG
>JAKARS010000014.1 GCA_021828375.1 Nitrospirota bacterium | reverse complement strand
CACGGGGCTCTGAAGCATGTCGTCACGGTGGAAAAAGACCATATTTCGGTCGATGGCAAGCCGATCCGGGTCTATGCCGAGAACCATCCCTCCAAGATTCCCTGGGAGGAGATGGGGGTGGATCTGGTGATCGAGTCGACCGGCCGCTTCGAAGACCGGGAAAGCGCCTCGTCCCATCTCAAGAAGGGGGTGCGGAAGGTCCTGATCACGGCGCCCGCCTCCGGAGCGGACTGCACCCTGGTCATGGGGGTCAACGAAACGGTCTTCGATCCCGCCAGGCATACGATCATCTCCAACGCCTCCTGCACCTCGAACTGCCTGGCCCCGGTGGTCAAGGTCCTTCACGAGGCCTTCGGCATCGAACGCGGCTTCATGACCACCGTCCATTCCTATACGAACGACCAGAGGCTGCTCGATCTTCCCCACAAGGATCTTCGCCGGGCCCGGGCGGCCGGAGTGTCGATGATTCCGACCACCACGGGGGCGGCCAAGGCCATCGGGCTCGTCATTCCCGAAATGGAAGGCCGTCTCGACGGGACCTCCGTGCGTGTCCCCACCCCCGACGTCTCTCTCAACGATCTGACGCTGGAGGTTCGGGTCCCCACGACGGTCGCCGATGTGAACCGGATTCTCGAGGAGGCGGCCAACGGGCCCCTCAAGGGGATCCTGGCCTATACGAACCTTCCCCTGGTCTCCATCGACTACCGGGGCAATCCCCATTCGGCCATCGTCGACGGACTGTCGACCCGGGTCGTCCGGGAGAGGATGGTCAAGACCCTGGCCTGGTACGACAACGAGTGGGGCTATTCCTGCCGCGTGGCCGACCTCGTGACCTATCTTTGCAACCACTTCTCCTGATCCCGGTGCGGGGGACGTTCCGGCTCCCCGCCAGACAGAGAGGCCCTGTCCGGAAGGACCGATAAAACGGAGGTGCGATGGAGCGTTCCAAGCGATGTGTCGACCAGATTGATGTGAAGAACAAGCGTGTCTTTCTCCGGGCGGACTTCAATGTTCCCCTGGACGGAGACATGCACATTACCGACGATCGCCGGATTCGCTCCTCTCTCCCGACCATCAACTACCTGATCGACGAGGGAGCCCGGGTTGTGCTGGCCTCCCATCTGGGACGCCCGAAGGGGGCTCCCGACGCGCGCTATTCCATGGCGCCGGTAGCCAAAAGGCTCTCCCGGCTTCTCTCCAAGGAGGTCCGCTATACCGGGGAGCTTGTGGGACCGTCGGTGGAACGGGAGGTCGAACGCCTCAAGGCCGGAGAGATCTTTCTCCTCGAAAATCTTCGCTTCGACCGGGGAGAGGAATCCAACGACCTGGAGTTTTCGAAGAAGCTCGCCCGTCTGGCCGATGTCTATGTCAACGACGCCTTTGGCGCCGCCCACAGAAGCCATGCCTCGGTGGTGGGGATTACCCAGTTCATCAAGGAGCTCTCCATTGGCTTCCTGATGAAGAAGGAGGTCTCCTACCTCAAGGGGGCGATCACGAATCCCACGCGTCCCCTGGTGGCCATCCTGGGCGGAGGGAAGGTGTCGAGCAAGCTGGGAGTCATCTCGAACCTTCATGAGAAGGTCGACAAGATGATCATCGGAGGAGGAATGGCCTTTACCTTCTACCGGGCGATGGGGCTTGAGACCGGGCGCTCCCTTGTGGAGGAAAACCTGGTGGAGATGGCCCGGGAGATGCTGAACCATTCCCGCGAAAGGAACGTGAAGTTTTATCTTCCGATGGACTGCGTCGTGGCGGAGAGCCGAGAGCCGAACGCTCCCACCAAAATCGTTCCCTATCAGGAGATTCCTCCGGGGTGGATTGCCCTGGATATTGGTCCGGCCTCGGTGAAGCTCTTTTCGGAGGTTCTCGAGAACGCCAAGACGATTCTCTGGAATGGACCGATGGGGGTCTTCGAAGAGGACGCCTTCTCCCGGGGAACCTTCGCCATGGCCCACTCGGTGGGAAACTGCTACGCCCTGACCATCGTGGGCGGAGGCGATACCGCTCTGGCCGTCCATCGTGCCGGAGAGTCGGACAACATGACCTTCATTTCGACCGGAGGGGGAGCCGCCCTGGAGCTTCTTGAAGGCAAGGAACTTCCGGGTCTCTCCGTGATTCCCGATGCCGAATGATCGCCTCCGGAGGGTGCAGACCGCCGAGAATGAGGTGACAGGACCGGCTCCGCCCGACATCCTGACGTTCGTCTCTTCGGAGGTTCCTGCATGCTGATGGTGGCGAACTGGAAGATGAATATGGATCGGGATGCCATCGTGAGCTATCTCGACGTCCTGAGCAAGGAAGGTCGGTGGGCGCGGTGGTGTGCCCATGGCTATCGGCTCCTTCTGGCCCCTCCTTACCCCTATCTCGACTTTCTCATGCATGAGCTTCGGGAGCGGGAGCTCCCGTTTTGGGTGGTGGCCCAGAACATGTGTGCCCACGAAAAGGGAGCCTACACCGGAGAGGTCAGTGCCGACATGCTTCGGGACCTGGCCTTGAACGGCGTGATCCTGGGCCACTCGGAGCGCCGGCGCCTCTTTGGGGAGACCGACGCCCACGTGGCGGCAAAAACCGCCTTGGCCCTCTCCCGGGAGATCGTTCCCATCGTCTGCTTCGGAGAGACCGAGGAGGAGAGACAGTCGAAGGACTACCCCCGGGTCTGGGAGCGGCAGATCGCTCCGGTATGGAAAGAGGTCCAGAAAGCCAGGGCGTCGGGCTCCGAGACCCCGGTCTATTTTGCCTATGAGCCGGTTTGGGCCATCGGGACCGGACGGACGGCGACCCTCGACGATATCCGGGAGGTCGCGTGGAACCTCCGGGAGACCTTCGGACACGAATGCTCCTCCGGTCTCCTCTATGGGGGATCGGTCAACGACGAGAGCCTCTCTGTTCTCGTGGAGAAGGGGACGGTCTACGGATTTCTCGTGGGGGGCGCCTTTCTGGATCCGGAGATCGTTCTCCGCTCCTTTCATCTTCTCTTCCCCCATCCATAGAAAAAAAAGAGGACCGAAGATTTTGCGCCTCACCGGGTGTGAGTGGAATATTTCAGGGCTTTCGGCGTCTTGCCTCTTAATGTTAATGGCTCCAACGGAAAGGAAATCTCCTTCATGACCATCCTCATCACCGTCATCCACGTTCTGACCTGTCTCCTCATCATCGCGGCCGTGCTCCTCCAGTCTGGCAAGGGGGCCGAGACGGGGGTGATGCTGGGGGGCTCCTCCCAGTCGATGTTTGGCGCCCAGGGAGCCACCCCTTTTCTGAGCAAGCTTACCGTGGTCCTCGCCACGGTTTTCATGGTGACCTCCCTGTCGCTGGCGCTCATCAAGCAGAATGCCGTGGGACCGTCGCTTCTCCTGAACGCACCGGTCAAGGCCCTTCCGGCTCCTTCTTCCGCTCCGGCTCCGGCAACCGTCCCGGCTCCTTCGGCCAAAAAGCCCTGAGGGGAGCATCTGCCGTGAGACCGAAGAGTGCCATGACCCCTCTTCGAGATGACCGGCCCCGAGGCTTCCGATGATCGTGCCGTCCGAAAGGGCGGAACGCGGTCGCTGGGCCTCGGCATGATCGGCGAACGCCCGTTTTTTTTCCGTCAGAGTCGGGAGGGGGGCTCCTGTCCGGAAAAAGAATCGCTCTGTCGGGGAACGCTGGCCCTCCTCATGGCCGGGCTCCTTCTGATTTTTCTGCCGGGATGCGCAAAAAAAGACACGGGCCAGGCTTTTCGGGTCGTTCCCCGTCCGTCTCCTGTGGGGGGGAGGATGGTGCTCGATCTTCTCTCCGATCCCAAGACCTTCAATCCCGCCCTGGCATCGGAAACGACCAGCACCCAGATTCTGGGGTATCTCTTCCGGGGGCTGACCCGGGTCTCTCCCTATGACGGGCAGGTCAAGCCGGATCTGGCCTCCCGATGGACCATCGACGGAACCGGTCGCCGCGTCGTCTTTACCCTTCGCCGCCATCTTCGCTGGTCCGACGGGGCGCCCCTGACCTCGGCCGACGTCGTCTTTACCTTCAACCACATCTACTACAATCCCTCCATCGCCTCCCCGGTCAGAGATGTCCTGACCGTCGGGGGGAAGCCCTTTCATGTCACCGCTCCCGACTCCCGGACCGTCGTTTTCGAGACCGCCCGGCCCTTTGCCCCGCTGCTTGAGGAGCTTGGGGTCGAGATTCTTCCCGAGCATGTTCTGGCTCCGGAGGTTGCGGCCGGTCGCTTCAACACCGCCTGGTCGGTGAGGACTCCTCCGGCGAAGATCGTGGGTGACGGACCCTTTCTTCTCGATCGGTATCGTCCCGGGCAGGAGGTCGTCCTCCGGAAAAACCCCCTCTATACCCCTCCTCGCGGTCTTTCCGGCCCTTTTCCCGGTCCGTTGCCCTATCTCGATACCGTTCGGCTCCGGATCGTTCCCAACCAGAACAGTACCCTTCTGCGTTTTCTGGGAGGACGGTCCGATCTGGTGGGGGTGAGCCCCGCCCAGGTCCCGGTCCTCTCGGGAAAGACGCGGGAGAAGGCCTTCCGGCTTCTTGTCCGGGGCCCCTCCCAGGCCGAAACCTTCCTCACCTTCAATGAAAATCCCCGGGCTCCGATTCCGGCCTACAAGATTGCCTGGTTCAGGGACCGGGCCTTTCGACAGGCCATCGCCTGGGCCCTTGATCGCAAGGCCATGGTCAATGTCGTCTACAATGGTCTCGGAGCGCCCATTCCCGGGCCCGTGAGTCCGGCCAACAAGGCCTTTTTCGACCCGGGCGTCTTTCTCTACCACCACGATCTCGCCCGGGCCCGGGCCCTTCTCGGCTCCGCAGGGTTCCAGCGGAAGGGCTCGCGCCTTTTCGACGCCTCCGGACACCGGGTTGTCGTCGTGCTCATGACCAACACCGAAAGCCCCGAGCGCCTCTCGCTCGCCCAGATGGTCCGGGCGATGCTCGCCCCCCTGGGAATCCGGGTCCGTGTCGTCCCCCTCCAGTTCAACATGCTCTCGACGCTGGTTCTTGCCTCCCATCAGTGGGAGATGCTCCTCTTCGGCCTGACCGGGACCCTTGACCCCCACGGGAATGCCACCGTGTGGCGATCGACGGGATTTCTCCATCTTTGGGATCCCGGAGAAAAGACTCCCTCCACCCCATGGCAGGCGGAGGTCGACCATCTCTTCGACCAGGGGGAAACGGAGATGGATCCGGTGCGAAGGAAGGCGATCTACGATCGCTGGCAGGAAATCGCCACCCGGGAGGTTCCCATGGTGGATCTTGTGAGCCCCGATGCCATCACCGCCGTCAGGAAGACCCTCTCGGGGATTGCCCCCACCCCTCTGGGAGGGGTTGTTCCCCACGTCTCCCTGGTGGCCCAGACGGGGAGGCTCCTCCTGCCATGACCCGGGCCCTTCTCCTTCGTCTTTCCCATATGGTTGTCGTGCTGTTCGGGATTGTCCTCCTCTCTTTCGTGATGATGGACTTTGCTCCGGGGGACTTTCTCACCCAGATGGCCCTCAATCCCCAGATCTCTCCCCGGACCATTGCCGCCCTGCGCGAGCAGTACGGTCTGGGCCTTCCCTTTCCGGAGCAGTTTGGCCGCTGGCTGACCGCGCTTCTCCGGGGGAACCTGGGCTATTCCTTTTCCTACCACCTCCCCGTCTCCACCCTGATCGCCCAGCGCATTCCCATGACCCTTCTCCTCACCGGGACGGCGGTCCTTCTGTCGTGGGGAGCCGCCCTTCCCCTGGCCGTCTTCGGAGCCCGAAGGGCGGGAGGAGTCCTGGACCGCTCCCTCCTCTCCTTCTCCTACCTCTCCATCTCCTTTCCTTCTTTTTTCCTGGCGGTCCTTGGCCTTCTTCTGGCCGAGAAGACGGGACTCTTCCCCATCGGGGGGGCGCGTTCCTCCCTTCCGGCCGGAGCCGGGGAGGGGGCCCGCATTCTGGATCTCCTTCGCCACCTGATCCTCCCGGCCACGACGCTGGCCTTGGGGAGCTTCGGGGTGCTGTACCGTCTGATGCGCTCCTCCGTTCTCGAGGTGATCTCCCAGCCCTACATGAATGCGGCCCGGAGCCGGGGACTGGCGGAGAGGATCCTGTTCTGGCGCTATCTCTTCCGGAACGCCATCAACCCTCTGGTGACGCTCTTTGGCCTGGAGTTGGGAGGACTCCTTTCCGGGGCCGCCTTTACCGAGATGGTCTTCGGGTGGCCCGGGATGGGGCGGCTCATGCTTCATGCCGTCATGACCCGGGACCTCTATCTCGTGATGGGGGGGCTTCTGATGGGGGCGGTTCTCCTGCTTCTGGGAAATCTTCTGGCCGACGGGCTTCTCTATCTTCTCGATCCGCGAACCCGGGAGACATCATGAAAGGATGGCGGGCCTTCTTCCGGCGGGTGGGCCGCGCCGGCACACTCCTGATCCTTCTTGGAGCCGCCAGCCTTTTTGCGGAGTTTCTGGCACCTTACCGTTACGACTCCGTCCGGTTCGACCTCCCCTACGCACCGGCGGTCTGGCCCCATTGGTCGAAGGGGCACCTGGTGGTTCCTGTCCTCCGGCTCGCCGATCCCGTTTCACGGCGTTACGAGCCCACGGGGGAGAGCGTTCCCCTGCGATTTTTCTGCCGGGGGGAGACGGTCCGGATGTGGGGGGTTTTGCCCACATCCCGACACCTCTTCTGTGCCGCCGCCCCCGGTCGTGTTCTTCTTTTGGGCGCGGACCTCTTTGGACGGGATCTCTTCTCCCGTCTCCTTTACGGAATGAGGATCTCCTTTCTCCTGTCTCTCGTCGGTGTCAGCCTTTCCTTTTCCATCGGGATCCTCGTGGGGCTTGTGGCAGGATATGCGGGGGGATGGACCGACCGGATCCTCATGAGAAGCTCCGAGATTGTGATGGCGGTGCCCTCCCTCTATCTCCTGATGGGGCTCCGCTCGATCGTTCCCTACGGGCTGTCGGGCCTTTCCGTCGCCCTTGTCATCACCGCCTCGCTGGCGCTGGTCGGGTGGGCCTCCCTGGCCCGGGTCGTGCGGGGCCTGGTCCGCTCGCTCGTTTCCCGGGATTTCGTCCTGGCCGCCATTGCCACCGGAGCCTCTCCGGCCCGAATCATCTTTCGCCATCTCCTGCCCAACATGCGGTACTACCTCCTGGTGGCGGTGACGCTTTCGATTCCGGCCTTTATCGTGGGAGAGGCCGGCCTCTCCTTTCTGGGACTGGGTCTTTCCGAGCCCCGGCCGAGCCTTGGGAATATTCTTGCCGAGGGACAGTCCCTTGAAACGATGGAGAGCGCTCCCTGGCTCTTGGCCGCTGGAGGGTTGATCGTCCTTTTGGTGGTTCTCTTCAACCGATTGGGAGATGTTCTCCGGGAGGCTCAGGAGGAGGCCGGATCCGGAGGCTCTTCCTGAGCGGGGAGAAGGAATGGGTCCGAGTTATTGAAAAGGGGAATGAAGGGAGGAGGCAAAAGAGATGAAAACGAAAAGAAAAGGGATCGAGGAGTTTGACCTTGTCCTGTGGGATCTCGACGGCACTCTGGTGGATTCCCGGATGGACCTGGTGGAGGCGACCAATGTCGCGATGCGGGCCCTGGGATACCCGACGGTTCCTTTTGACCGATTCTCGCAGATGGTCGGTCGGGGGGTTCGCCATCTGGTGACGTCGGCGGTTCCTGCCGGGACCGACCCTGAGGCGGTGGAGGAGGCGATCGAGATCTTTTTGGTCTGGTACCGGAGACACCTGGCGGATACAACCCGCTTCTATCCGGGACTGCGCGAGGGAATCGCCCATTCGAAGGCCCTACACGCCGTGGTCTCGAACAAGCGGGAGGATCTCTGCCGCTCCCTCCTGGCCCGCCTGGGAACGACGGAACTCTTTGTCCGGATCGTGGGAGGAGACACCTGTCCCGAGAGAAAACCTCATCCGGCCCCCCTTTTTGCGGCCATGGAGGGGCTTGGCATCCCGGCGAATCGGATCCTGATGGTAGGAGACAGCGCCGTCGACATCGAGGCGGGAAAGCTTGCGGGGGTGACGACCTGGGGGGCGCTCTGGGGGTTCGGAGATCCGGCCTCTAGCCGCCCGGACGCTCTCCTGTCGGACCCGTCGGAGGTCTTTTCCCGGGGATGACGGTCGGCGCGGGCGAGGGATACTCGACCGTGCGGGAGAGAAGGGAGAGTGTCGCTCCCAAAAGGCCGATCAGGATGACGAGGTTCGCCATGAAGCTCTCTCGGTGGGCTGTGGCGAAGGCCGACATCAGGGCCGCATCGGAGGGAAGGGCATCATGGAGAGCCTTGAGGGCCGAGGCCCGCGGGCCAAGATAGAAGGCGAGAAGACCGGAAATGAGAAGCCCTGCGGAGAAGGAGAGAAGAAGTGCCCTGGTGGGTCGTCGTGAGAGCCTTGAAAGAAGAAGGAGGAGAAGGACCTCCACCAGAAGCCCGGTAAAGAGAAGGTGAAAGTACCCCGGGAAGAGGACTCCCACGGCCTCACCGGCCTTTTTCGTTCCCAAATGGACAAAGAGGGCGGGGGCGACGAAAAGGGTCATGAGGAGGGAGCCTCCCGTAAGGAAGACCAGAATATATCCATAGACGAGCCAGAGAATGCGGGGTATCACGGCGATCCTTTCAGTATGGTGGGTTCCGTCCGGAAGAAACGGGAAGGATCGGGCCAGGGGGCCGTTTTTCTTCCGGTAAGACAAGGAAAAACGGGGCCCCAGAAGTGTGGACGTTCAACGGATCCTTATGCCGAGGAATCTGAGCCGACTGGACTCTCTTCCGACTGATTTTACTGGAGCGGGGGGTGGGGGGCAAGAAGCGGCTTCCGACTGTCGCCGGTCGAAGCCCGAAGAGAAGGGCTTTCTGCAAAGGGGAGTGCCGGAAGATACCGGACCTCAACCCTCAGGTCTTTGTCCTGATTCGGAAGGAAGAAGTCAGGGTCGACAGCTCCTCCACGATCCCTCTGAGGTTCTCGACTGCAGGGATCGCGGAAGCGACATCCTGTCCCCGGGCCTCCATGATCTTCGACAGGGAGATGACCGCTTCGAGAATCCGGTCGGATCCCTGCTTCTGGACCTCGGTCTCGGTCACGATCTTTTCCACATTTTCTCCGGTTCCCCTGACCATGCGGGCCAGGGAATCGATCGCCTTCTCGGCAGCAACCGCCTGGCCGCCACAGGCCGCCAGGGCCGCCGCTTCCTTGCGGATGTCGGTCACCGTCTCGGAGATGGATCTCTGAATGGATGAAATCGCGTCGCTGATCTCCTCCGTGGCCTGGGTCGTTGTCTGGGCCAGCTTTCTGACTTCGTCGGCCACCACTGCGAACCCCCTCCCCTGTTCTCCTGCGCGCGCCGCCTCAATGGCGGCATTCAGCGCCAGAAGGTTGGTCTGGGCGGCGATGGCGGAAATGGATCCGGCGATAGCCCCAATCTTTTGGCTCGCCTCTTCGAGTCCGGCGATGCGGTTGGCCAGGCTTGTGATCTCCTCGGAAGACGAACGGACGGACTCGAGCACGCTCTGAACGGTGCGCCCTCCGGCATCCGCCTCCTGGACGGCTTTCTTCGAGGCCTGCCCCATGTCGGAGGCCAGAAGAGTTTCCTGAGCCGCTTTCTCTGCAAGCTCTCGAGCCTTTTCCTGAACCCCCGAAAGGGTATCGACCGCTTCGGCAAATCCTTTGGAAACCGCCTCGAGAACGGTAGAGAGGTGGTCGGTCTCTTGGGTGATGGAGAGGGCATTGGTATTGAGGTCCCGGGTGACTCCCGAGAGTTCGCCGATCATGCGGTCGATGCTCCGGCCAACTTCCCCGGCTTCATCGTTGCCGTCGACCAAAGAGAGCTCTGTCAGGTCGCGTTTTGAGGCGAGATTGACCACATTTGCCGCCTTTTCGAGGCGGGCCGCCATGGCCGAGAGCATCCGGAAATCGAGAAAGAGGGCGATGGCCCAGGCAATGAGGGTCAGGATCTGGACCCAAGTCTGCATCGATCGTCGGTGTTTGACGCTCTTGTTGAGCTTGTTGATCTGCCGTGAGATGTCGGCAAAGATGATTCGCGTTTCTGAGACATAGTGAGAGAAGGCCGGATGGGCAATCTTGTCCCAGAGGAGGGGAGCCAAGGCCTCATGGTGGTTCCGGACGAGATTGACGATCTGGAGAGAGGTGGAGTGGGACTCGTTTCGGTTTCTGATCAGATTCTTGAGGGGATCGATGCTTCCCCAGGCCTTTGTGGCGTCGGATTCAAGACGAATGAGCTGAACATGGGAGAGGGCCTTCATCTGGATGACCTGGGCGGAAGCGGCTTGGAAGTTTTTTTTCGGGTCCTCCCCCAGGGCGGTCATTGAGCGCTCCATCCGGGCTTCCGACGCCATCATCAGGGCAAGGTCCACGGCCACATGCTGAAGCGCCGCTTCCTTTTCGAGAGATAATGTGACCTGATGCTGGAGCCAAAGCCCGATCCCGATATTGATGGTGAGCATCATCACCACAATGATGATGGTTTTCTTGATCAGCGCTCTCATGACAGGTCTCCGGGAGTTGTCTGGGGGATTTCCTCTTGGGCCACTCCAAAAATGTGAGACGAAGAATCCTGGGAACCCATGGAGATACGGGAGATCTCCGATCCGTCAACGGAATTGATGATAGGAAAAAATCCTGTTATTCATAGTCCATAGCCTGATCGGTGGAAACCAGCTTGTTCTTGGAAGCTCTATCGGTGGATCTGGAAAATTTCTTGAGGGGCCAGAACAGGATTGTTTGAGATTTTATGGAGACAGCAAGAGTTTCACCGGAGAAAAGCTCTTGACTTGGAGCCTTCCAAAAATCTTCTGTCCAGTCTTGAACAAATCCACAAAAAAGGCTAAGATTAAAAAGATGTGCATTTGACAGCAGACGCATGTTGTCTCACGTCGGGGTCTCCCGAGCGGATTCCTCGGACATCCCACGCATCACACCCCTGAAGGCTCTCCCCATGGACCAGAAGAATAAAGGGGGCTGGTTCATCGCCCGGATCGGTTTTGAGCTTGTGGCCGTGACCTTCGTTTGTGCCGCAGGGGGCTACTATCTCGACACCATGCTCAAGATGAGGTTTTTTCCCGCATTGTCGCTGGCAGGTCTTGTCACTGGAGGGGCGGCCGGGTTCTGGCTCGTTTACCAGGAGATGAGCCGCCTGATTGACGGGGGCTCCGGAAAAAAATAGGGCGGATCCCGCGTTCCGGTTCATCGTGTGCCAGAGACCCGCTGGCCCATACTGGAGGAAATGTTGCAAGGCAATCCCCTTGAAGAGTTCTTTCTTCATCCCATTATCAGACTCCATCTCCTCGGTTTCGACATCACTGTCACTCAGGCTGTCGTCTCCATGTGGCTCTGTGTCGGCATCACCGCCGTCGTCTCCTTGTATTTTGCCCGAGGGGCCTCCCTCGTCCCGGGCCGTCTCCAGTCGGCCGTGGAGATGCTCTTTGAGACGATGACGACGATTGTCGACGAAAATGTGGGAGAGGAAAATCGGAAGAAGTTTCTTCTGCCGATTTTCACGCTCTTTCTCTTTGTCTTCCTCAGCAACTTTCTCGGTTTGATCCCCGGGGTCTACACGGTAACCTCGCAGATCATTCTCACGGGCCTTTTGGCTGTGACGGTGTATGTTCTGAGCCTTCTCATCGGATTCGGCCGTCACGGGATCAAGTTCCTTTCGATCCTCGTTCCTGAAGGAGTTCCCGGCTGGATGATGCCCCTGGTCATTCCCATCGAAATCATCTCCCAGCTGGCCCGGCCTCTTTCGCTGGCCGTTCGTCTTTTTGCCAACATGACAGCCGGCCATACCATTCTCTTTGTCCTTTTCACCCTGACGACCTCACTGGCGATCTATCTCAAATGGTTGCCATTCTCCATCTCGGTCGTCCTGTACCTTTTGGAAGTCCTGGTGGCTTTTATCCAGGCTTATATCTTCGCCGTTCTCTCGGCCGTCTATCTTGGCCAGGCGATGAAGTTGAACCACTAACGATCCTTCAGGAGGAAATTTTTCATGGATGTGCATGCAGCAGCGTTGATCGGTATGGGTGCGGCCGCTATCGGTGTCGCCGGATCGGGAGCCGGAATCGGCTACATCTTCGGTAAGATGATCGAGGCTGTGGCAAGACAGCCGGAGATCGAAGGCCGGGTATCGAAGTACATGTGGCTCGGATTCGCCCTTTCTGAAGCCGTGGCTCTCTATGCCCTCGTGATTGCCTTTATCATCATGGGTCTCAGAAAGTAGCCAACGTCCGGGTCCGAATCGAATGTCACAAGCCGACAGGACCTCAGGATGTCCTTCGGCGGACCCCCATCGGGGAATATAAAGGAATGGCCCATGCCTCAGTTTGATAGCCAGTTTTTCCCGTCGACCATCTTCTGGTCGCTGGTCTCCTTTGCGCTGATGCTCTTTATCGTCGGGAAGTATCTTTACCCTTCCCTGATCCGGATTCTCGACGAACGCCGGACCAAGGTCTCTTCCGACATGGAGTCTGCGCGCAAGAGTCGCGAAGAGGCTGAAAAGCTTCTCGCCGAACAGCGCGAGCTTCTTGAAAAAGCTCGTGCCCAGGCAGAAAACATGATCCGGCAGGCGGAAGAGATGGCCCGGACCCTTCGGGAAGAGCGGGAGAAAGAGATTGCCCAGTCGGTGAAGGCCGAGCTCGACAAGGCCGCTGCCCAGATTGCCGCCGACCGGGAGAAGATGAAATCGGAGCTTCGCACCGAAACGGTCACTCTCGTGGTGAGAAGCCTCGAGACAATCCTCGAGGAAACCCTCTCCGACACACAGAAGGTTGTTTATATCAACAAGGCCATGAAGGCCATCGATGAACGGAAGGCCGGCTGATGGCATCCACCGTCGATCCTCGTTTTATGGACCGATGGGTCCAGACGATTTCGGACTCGATCGGAAGTGACGAAGACCGGCTCGAAGGCTGGCTTGCACTGATCGGTCTTGGGGAATCCCTCAAACACTTTCGGCCGCTGCGGAGCTTTGCCCTTGATGGAAAGGTCTCGCTCGAGGAAAAGGTTGTCTTTCTTCGTGGCTTCTTTGCGCAGACTCTGGGAAGCCGTCTTCCTGAAAGGGCCGATCTTGTTATCGTCCCTCTTCTTGAGGGAAATCTTTGGGAAGCGCTTGCTCCTCTCAAGGATCGGGTTGAAAAATCCTTTGATGTCAGGACGAGTCAGGTCAGGGTAGAAATTCTTTCGGCGGCGGATTTGTCGGCCGAGGACAGAAAGAAGGTCCTCGAGACCGTTTCCCGCTTTGTCAACGGGACGGAGTTCCAGCAGGGAAACGAGAGGAAGGGAAATCTTTCGGTTCGTCCCACATGGACGGTTCGTCCGAGTCTCTTGGCGGGACTTGAGATAAGAATAGGATCCCGGGTTTGGGATGCGAGTCTCTCCTCGCGAATTCACGAACTCGAAAGACAGCTTCTTAAATCGGCCTGACGAGTCCGAAGACTTGGATCGGCCGTATCTGTTACCGATGAAGGCCCGCCGGGTCGGGCGTCATTCATATCATACGAGGGTGCCTTGAAAAGTTCAGAGATCACTGAAAGCTTGATGAAAAACCTGGGGAGCTTCAAGGGGGGAGTCGAGACCTCGAATCGTGGGACGATTCTCTCTTCCGGAGACGGGATTCTCCGTATTTCCGGCCTGGACAAGGCCATGTCCGGGGAGATGCTTGAGCTCATTAAAGGGGGAACGGCCTTGGTGCTGAATCTCGAAGAAAACGAGATTGGGGCCGTGATTCTTGAAGGGGGAGAGGATGCCGTGGTGGGCGATGAGGTTCGGACCACCGGCAAGATCATGGAGGTTCCCGTCGGTCCAGGCCTTGTCGGCCGTGTCGTGAACCCCATGGGTGAGCCCCTGGACGGAAAGGGCCCGATCAAGGCTGAACTTCAGTCCCCTATCGAGAAAATTGCTCCGGGTGTTTCCACAAGAAAATCAGTTTCTGTGCCTCTCCAGACCGGAGTCAAGGCCATCGATGCCATGATCCCCATTGGCCGCGGGCAGCGTGAGCTCATCATCGGCGACCGCCAGACCGGAAAGACCACGATTGCCCTTGATACCATCATCAACCAGAAGGGCAACAATGTCGTCTGCATCTATGTGGCGATCGGTCAAAAGGCCTCCAGCGTGGTTAATGTCATCCGCACGCTCGAAAAGCATGGGGCCATGGACTATACCATCGTCGTTTCCGCCTCGGCGGCCGAGTCGGCGGCTCTCCAGTACATCGCCCCCTATGCGGGATGCGCGATGGGCGAGTACTTCCGGGATCGCGGAATGGATGCCCTGATCGTTTATGATGACCTGACCAAGCATGCCTGGGCCTACCGGCAGATGTCTCTTCTCCTCCGGCGTCCGCCCGGCCGCGAAGCCTATCCCGGAGACGTCTTCTATCTTCACTCCCGTCTTCTTGAGCGGGCGGCTCGTCTGAACGAGAAGAGCGGGGGAGGATCCCTGACGGCCCTTCCCATCATCGAAACCCAGGCGGGCGACGTTTCGGCCTTCGTTCCGACCAATGTCATTTCCATTACCGACGGGCAGATCTACCTTGAAACCGATCTTTTCTATTCCGGGATCCGGCCAGCGATCAACCCGGGTATCTCGGTCTCCCGTGTCGGTGGCGCCGCCCAGATCAAGGCCATGAAGCAGGTGGCTGGAAAGATGCGTCTTGAAATGGCGCAGTTCCGTGAGCTGGCAGCCTTTGCCCAGTTTGCCTCTGACCTCGACAAGACCACCCGAGATCAGATCGAGAGAGGTCTTCGTCTGACGGAAATCCTGAAGCAGCCACACTACTCTCCCCTTCCGGTGGAAAAGCAGATTGCCATTATTTTCGCCGTGACGAACGGATTTATTGACAAGGTCGCCCCCTCCCGCGTCGGCGCTTTCGAAAAGGAGTTCCATCTCTTCCTCGACAGTCGCCATGCGCCTCTTCTTCAGACAATCCGGGAGGAAAAGGCACTCTCCGATGCCACGGTGGCGAACCTCAAGGCGGCTCTCACAGAATTTACCGCCTCATTCAACGGATAGGACCATGCCCTCACTTCGATCGATCCGAGGCCGAATCAAATCGGTCAAGAATACGCGTCAGATCACCAAGGCCATGGAAATGGTCGCCTCGGCCAAGATGCGCAAAGCCCAGGCCAGGGTTCGGGACACGCGTCCTTATGCCGAGAAGATCAAGGAACTCATGATCCGTCTCGCCGCCATCGAATCCCATCGGCCGAATCCCTTCTTTCAGGTTCGCCCTGTGGCCACTGTCGGCATTATCCTGGTTTCGACCGACCGGGGACTGTGCGGGCCGATCAATTCCAACGTCTTCAAGATGGTGAACCGTTTCATGGCCGACCGTCCGGGGGTCAAGTTCGAGTTTGTGGTGATCGGGAAGAAGGGTCAGGACTTTGTCCGTCGGTCCGGATTAAAGGCGGTCGGGTCGATTTCCGGCGTCAAGGATCGGGGTCAGATCGAAGAGATCCTTCCCGCGACACAGGTGGCGATCGAGGAGTTCTCCGATGGCCGCTGGGATGAGGCCTGGATTTTCTATACGGAATTTGTGTCGACTCTTTCCCAGAAGCCGAGATCGGAGCAACTGCTTCCGATTCTTCCTGAAATGTCCGAGAATGGCGCGAAAAAACCTTCGCCTTTCCTTGGCGAGTATCTCTACGAACCCGATACGGCCGATATCCTCGATGTGCTGATTCCACGCTATTTCGAGACCCTTGTCTTCCAGAGGGTTATGGAGAACTTCGCCAGTGAGTACAGTGCCCGCATGATGGCGATGAGAAACGCGACCTCCAATGCCAAGGAAGTGATCTACCAGATGACCCTCATCTACAATAAACTCCGCCAGGCAGCGATTACCCGGGAAATTTCCGAAATCGCCTCAGGTGCCGATGCGGTTCAGCAGGGATAAAGAAAACGCCCCACTCACAGTCTGGACCTTTTGTGGACAGACTTGGCAATACGGTAAAAAGAGGAGCCTTTGAGAATGCAGACGGGTGAAATTGTTCAGGTGATCGGACCGGTTGTCGATGTTCGCTTCGAGGGTGAGCTTCCGGGAACGTATGTGGCCCTTGTGGTCGAAGGAACGGGGCTCATTCTTGAGACCCAGCAGCAGCTGGGGGAGAGCACCGTCAGGACCATCGCCATGGGATCGACAGACGGACTGGTTCGCGGCACCAAGGTCACCAGCACCGGCAAGCCCATTATGGTTCCTGTCGGCCAGAAGGTGCTTGGCCGGATGATGGATGTTCTGGGAGCGCCCATTGATGACGGTGGGCCGATCTCCACGGAACACATGCGTCCCATTCATGTCGATCCTCCGGCCTTTGACGAGCTGGCCTCAGCGACCGAGGTTTTTGAAACGGGCATCAAGGTCGTTGATCTCATCGCTCCCTTCGCCAAAGGCGGAAAGACAGGACTCTTCGGCGGCGCCGGTGTCGGCAAGACCGTCATCATCATGGAGCTCATCCGGAACATCGCCATGGAGCACGGGGGATTTTCGGTCTTTGCCGGTGTGGGAGAAAGAACCCGTGAAGGAAATGACCTCTGGAACGAAATGAACGAGTCCAAGGTCATCGACAAGACGAGCCTCGTCTACGGGCAGATGAATGAGCCTCCGGGCGTTCGCCTTCGGGTGGCCCTTACGGGACTGGCCCAGGCCGAGTTTTTCCGGGATGAAGAAAACCGCGATGTGCTCTTTTTTGTGGACAATATCTTTCGCTTCACCCTGGCTGGAGCCGAAGTGTCGGCCCTTCTCGGCCGCATGCCCTCTGCCGTGGGCTATCAGCCGACGCTCGCTGTGGAGATGGGACAGCTCCAGGAGCGGATCACCTCCACCAAAAAAGGCTCCATCACTTCCGTTCAGGCCGTCTACGTTCCGGCTGACGACCTCACCGATCCGGCCCCGGCAACCACGTTCACGCACCTCGACGCCACGGTGGTTCTTTCCCGTCAAATCGCCGAGCTTGGAATTTATCCGGCCGTCGATCCTCTCGACTCCACCTCCCGGATCCTCGATCCCATGATCATTGGCGAGGAGCACTACAATGTGGCCCGCGCGGTCCAGAAGACCCTCCAGAAGTACAAGGATCTCCAGGACATCATCGCGATCCTCGGCATGGACGAGCTCTCCGAGGACGACAAGCAGATCGTGGCCCGTGCCAGAAAGATCCAGCGCTTCCTTTCCCAGCCCTTTTTTGTTGCCGAAGTCTTCACCGGCTCCCCCGGAAAGTTTGTCTCCCGGGAGGACACCGTGAAAGGGTTCAAGGGAATTGTGGAAGGCAAGTACGATCATCTTCCCGAGCAGGCCTTCTACATGGTCGGAACGATTGAAGAGGCCGTCGAAAAAGCCGAGAAGCTCAAAGGAAAGGCCTAGGCGATGGCGTTCATGCTTTCGTTGCTGACACAGGAGCGGGTTCTCGTCACGGAGGAAGTGGACTTCGTCAAGGCAAAGGGTGTGGATGGAGAGTTTGGCGTCCTGACCGGACATACTCCCTTTATTACCCTCCTCGATCCGGGAGAGCTCGTCGTCCGCAAGGGAGAGACCCTTTACTCCTATTATGTGAGCGGCGGAGTCGCAGAAGTTCTTCCGAAATCAATGATCGTCCTGGCCAATACTGTGGAACGGGCTGAAGAGATCGACATGCAACTGGCCCAGACGGCACGAAAGAATGCCGAAGAAGCCCTGTCGAAGCCCATCTCGGAACTCGAACGGCGGACCTACCTCCTCGAACTCAAACGGGAAAACGTTCGTCTTTCCATTGCCGCCCGCAGACACTCGACCCGTCACCCCGGACAGCTTTCCGAGGAATAGACTCTCCTCCCGCCCTCCCCAGAATGCCTCTCCGTTCGACTGTGGGTTCCGTGTCTCTCTCGGAGCCTCGGTCGCATCGGAGTCTCACTCTGGACTCTTTCGTTGCGAGTAAAACTCTCGAGAGCCTCTCCTTCCATTTTGCAGTGGGGGCCGACTCGTCTTAGGCCCCTTTTGCAGTCCGATCGGCCGACTGAAAACGGAGAAGAACTCCTGCCTCGCTTTTGGAGGTCCCGGAGTTTCCCCTCCCCCTGTTTTTTGCCCGGAATCTAACATGTTCTTTTCATCTGTTTTTTAAAAACCCTTGTGCCATCCTGTCGTTTGGCCTTTCGTCCCCGTTCTGCTAAGATGGAAGGTATCGGAAGGGGTGACAGAATGATCTATGACTGGATCTTTCTCTTGGTCGGGGGTTTCGGGGCTCTCTATTCCATTCGCCTGCTTCTCCGCCATGAACGGCGAGAAAAATGGGCGACCTATCTTTTTTCCTCTCTCCTCCTTTTCCTTTGGGGGCTTTTTTCCCTGTCCCCTGCGCGATCCGGGATCCTGAAGGCCCTGAACAGGACCTTTCTGGGAAGCTCCTGACACAACTTCACGGAGGTGCCGATGATGTCCCGGGACAGAGACAACATCCTGACAATCATTTTGGCCGGAGGAGAGGGGAAGAGACTCTTTCCTTTGACGGCCGACCGGGTGAAGTCCGCCGTTCCCTTTGGTGGGGCCTACCGGATCATTGACTTTGTCTTGAGCAATGTCGTGAACTCCGGATACAGCAAGATCAAGGTCCTGACCCAGTACAAGTCCCACTCTCTCAACACCCATCTCTCCCGGGGCTGGAGGCTTTCTCCGCTTCTTGACCAGTATGTCGATCCCGTTCCTGCCCAGATGAGGACAGGCCCCCACTGGTTCCAGGGAACGGCCGATGCCGTCTTTCAGAACCTCAATCTGATTCTGGATGAAAAACCCGACCATGTCTGTATCTTTGGGGGGGACCACATCTTCAAGATGAACATCCGGCAGATGATGGAAGAGCACCAGGCAAGCGGCATGGCCGTGACGGTGGCCGCGATTCCGGTTCCTCTGGCCGAAGCCCATGATTTCGGAGTCATCCGGGTCGATGGAGGGAAGATCCGCGATTTCGTGGAGAAGCCTCCCCAGCCGGAGCCGACCGTTCCAGGCGGAACCACGGCTCTGGCCTCCATGGGGAATTACATCTTCCGGACGGGGGATCTTGTGGAGATTCTCCGTCAGGATGCTGAAATGGCCTCCTCAAAACATGACTTTGGACACAATATTCTTCCCCGGCTCGCGGCCGAGGGTCGGGCCGGGGTCTATGACTTCAGCCGGAACACGATTCCGGGAATGTCCGATGTGGAAAAGGGATATTGGCGGGATATCGGAAACATCGATGCCTACTGGAAGGCCCATTTGGACCTTGTGGCCGTGACTCCCTCCTTCAATCTGTACAACCCCTACTGGGTCATCCGGACCTACCGTCCCCAGGTCCCCCCGGCCAAATTCGTTTTTGCCGACGAGAAGAACAAGCGGGTGGGGGTGGCGACGGACTCCATCGTGTGCGGGGGATCCATCATTTCCGGAGGTCAGATTGATCGCTCGATCCTCGGCCATGGGGTCAGGGTCAACAGTTATTCCCGCGTGGAGGAGTCGGTTCTTTTCAACGGGGCCGATGTCGGCCGCTATTCCCATCTTCGCCGGTGCATCGTGGAAAAGGATGTGAAGATCCCCCAGGAGATCCGGATCGGCTTTGATCCCGAGGAAGACCGGAAGCATTTCTTCGTCTCTCCGGGAGGCATTGTCGTGGTGACCCAGGACGGCATTGACCGATGGCTGGCAGCTCGATGACTGACAAAATTATTCTGGAGAAATGCGTTTGAGTTCCCATATATTGTTCCTCTGGCACATGCACCAGCCGTCTTATCTCGATCCTCTGACCAATGAAATGGTTCTTCCCTGGGTCCGGCTTCACGGGGTGCGGGGGTATTACGACATCCCCTTCATGGCCCGGAAGTTTCCGGAAATCCGCCAGACCGTCAATCTCGTTCCGGTTCTTCTCGACCAGATCCAGGCATTGGCCGACGGTTCGGTCGTGGACTCCTACCAGGGACTCTCGCTCAAACCGGCCTCGGATCTCGATCTGGCCGACCGCATCTTCATGGCGAAAAACTTCTTCTCCTGCGCCTTCGAGACGATGGTGAAGCCTTATCCCCGGTACCTCTTCCTCTGGCAGAAGATCCAGTCACGACAGCCGGTGTCCGACTCCGACTATCAGAAGGTCGTCTCCGACATGAATGTCCAGGACTTCCTCGACCTTCAGATGTGGTTCAACCTGACATGGTTTGGCTATGGGGCCCGGGACCGCTACCCCGAGATCGAGAACTGGATTGCCCAGGGGGCGAATTTCACCGAAACCGAGAAAAAGGCTCTTTTTTCTCTCCAGAACACGATCCTGAAGGAGCTTCTTCCCCTCTACAGGAACTTGGCGGAGGAGGGCTTGATTGAAATTTCCACCTCCCCCTACTACCACCCGATCCTTCCCCTTCTGGTTTCCTCCAAGAGTGCCCGCCGGGCTCATCCCAACCTTCCCCTCCCGGACGAATTCGCCTACCCCGAGGATGCGGAAGGTCAGATCTCCCGGGCACTGGCCCGCCATGAGCAGATCTTCGGAATCCGACCCAAGGGGATGTGGCCCTCGGAGGGATCCGTTTCTCCGGAGGTGGCGTCCATTGCCGCAAGACAGGGACTCTCGTGGATGGCCTCCGACGAGGATATTCTCAACATATCCCGGGAGATGGCCGGCAAGGGCGGAGAGGGAACCCTCTATGAACCGTGGGAGATCCAGATTGGCGACGAGAAAATCCGGATGGTCTTTCGCGACCGGAACCTCTCGGATCGGATCGGGTTTTCCTACGCCCGATTCAACGGCACGGAGGCGGCACAGGATCTGATCGGGCATATGGAGCAGATCTCGCGCCGGGAGGAGGGAGCGGGACGCGAAGCGGTGATTCCGATCATCCTCGATGGGGAGAATCCCTGGGAGGCTTACCCCGATGGAGGATATCACTTCCTCAAGACTGTCTACGAGAGACTGTCCGCCCACCCCTTCCTGCAGACACGGACGGTCTCCCAGGCTCTCGAGAAGGTGCCGGCCCGTCCCATCCAGCGGCTGGCGACCGGCTCCTGGATCAACCACGACTTCCGGATCTGGATCGGCCATCCCGAAGACAACAAGGGATGGAACTTTCTTCGCTCGACCCGTGAGGCCTTTGGGCAGGTTTTGGCGAAAGGGGCGGCGACTCCCGACCAGATCGAGAAGGCCCGCCAGGAGCTTTATGCGGCCGAAGGGTCCGACTGGTTTTGGTGGTATGGGGACGACTTCAAGAGCCTTCAGTCTGGAGAGTTTGACCGCCTCTTCCGGGTCCACCAGCAGAATGTCTACCGGATCCTGGGACAGGTTCCCCCGGTCATTCTGAACGAACCTGTTCGCCAGACCGATCAGCCGGTCGGGCTCTCCCTTCCGGTGGACTTCATCCGTCCGGTCATCGACGGGGAGGTCAGCCACTACTTTGAATGGACGGGGGCGGGTCTCTACGACAATCACAAGCTTCAGGGTTCCATGTATCTTCGGGACTCTCCCATCGCCGCGGTCTATTTTGGCTTCGATGAATCGAATCTCTTCCTGCGGGTCGATTTCGATGCCCATTACCGGCCGGAGGACCACCCCTCTCCTCGCCTCGACATTCGGTTTCTTGACCGGAAGGAGACCCGGTTCTGCCTTCCGCTGGTCCCCGGGCAGCGGGAGGTTCCCCTCGCCTGCGGGGGAGACGGCTCCGACGGGACGGCACGGGTTGCCTACCAGAAGATCGTGGAAATCGCCGTTCCTTACACGCTGCTGTCCCTCGAGGCCGGCGAATGGATCGGGGCGATCCTCGAACTCTATGAAGACAAGAAGATGGTCGATCAGTGCCCTCGTGGCCACACACTGTCGATCCAGATTCCCGATGACCAGTTTGTCAAATCAATCTGGAGAGTGTAATGGGCGACATACGGACCGATAATCGGGCGACGATGGTCTTTGTCATGCACAACCATCAGCCGGCGGGGAATTTCGAGCATGTCTTCCGGGAATCATTCGACCGGGCCTACCGCCCCACCGTGGAGCTTCTCTGGCAATACGAGGCGATCCACGCCTCCCTGCACTATACGGGCCCTCTTCTTGAGTGGATCGAGGCCAACGAGCCGTCCTTTCTCGATCTCCTGAAGAAGATGGTGGACCGGGGACAGATCGAAATCCTGGGGGGGGGATTTTTCGAGCCCATCTTTTGCTGGCTTCGCCCCGAAGACCAGAGACGCCAGGTGGATCTCATGCGCCGACATCTGCGGGAGCGCTTCGGACAGGGGGAGGGGGGGGGATTCTGGCTGGCAGAGCGGGTCTGGGAGACGGATCTGCCGGCGAGGCTCGCGTCCCTGGGGCTCTCCTGCGCCCCTCTCGACGACCACCACTTTCACCTGGCCGGGATCCCCGACGACCGGCTTCACGGATACTACACCGTGAGCTGGGAAGGTCATCCCCTCAAGATCTTCCCCATCTCCAAGGATCTCCGGTATCTGATTCCCTTCCGCCCTCCGGATGTTCTCCTCTCCTTTCTCGACCGGCAGGCCCGAGGAGGCAAGATCCTGACCTACGCAGACGATGGCGAGAAGTTCGGGGTCTGGCCGGCCACCTACAAGTGGGTCTGGGAGGAGGGGTATCTCGAACATCTCTTCTCCCAGCTCAATGCCCAGTCGGGATGGCTTCGGGTCGCCTCCATGGGGGAGATCGCGAGAGAGTGCTCCCCCACCGGCATCGCCGTCCTCCCGAATGCCTCCTACACCGAGATGATGGAGTGGGCCCTTCCGGCCAAGATCGGCCACACCTACCATCAATGGGTGGAAAAATGGGAGAGGGAAGGGGGGAACGAAGACCTGCGGACCCTCTTTCGGGGAGGAATCTTCGAGAACTTTCTGGTCAAGTATCCCGATGTTCACCGTCTCTACCACCGGATGCTCCTGACCGGACGCTTTGTCGCCGAGGCTTATCCGGGAACGACTCCCCCGGACGCCGTTCTTCTGCCCTACCTTCGGGCTCAGGGCAATGACGTTTACTGGCATGGTCTTTTCGGGGGGCTCTATCTCTCGAATCTCCGCCACGAAGCCTACCGAAGCCTTCTCGAGTCCGAGAGGGCTCTCGAAGAGGCGGGCAAGCTTCCCGTGCCGGCCACGCTGTCAGGGGATTTCGATGCCGACGGATCCGAGGATCACTTTGTCCGGACCCGATGCTACAATCTTTGGATCACGCCCGGGCGGGGGGCTTCGGTCCTCGAGCTCGACGACCGGACCACCTCCTTTCACCTGACCAATACCCTGACCCGGCAGGAGGAGTCCTACCACATTCGCTTCCGGGAAGAGGTGGCCCGACGGCGTCAGGAGGGACAGGCGGGGGGCGATTCCGACGGGATCCCCTCCATCCACGACATGGCTCCCACGGCAGGGAGCGAAGAGCTGGCCGGGATAGTCTACGACCGCCGCCCCCGCCGAGCCTTTTCCGAGGGTGTGTCTCATGCGGGCGCCCCTGTTTCGGATCTTCTGGGAGGGGGGGCGGTCTTTCTCCTCGATCTCGCAGGAGTTCAGGCCCGCCTTGAGAAGGCCGGGAACGATTCCTTGAGCTTTTCCCTGGAGGGAACCCTCGAAGGACTTCCCTTGCGGCTCCTCAAGGAGTACCGTTTTCTGGCGGACAGGTTCTCCGTCGGCTATCGTCTCGAATCCCCCGGAGCGTCAACCCTGCCCGACCCCTGGAAGGGAAAGAGGCTGTGGGTCGAGATTCCCCTGACGCTCCTCGCGGGCCACGATTCCGGACGGACGCTCTCGGTGGAGGGTCGACCGGGACGCTCTTTCTGGGACGAGACGGGCGACGACGGGGAGGTCACCGGCTACCAGGGGGAGGACACCTGGTCGAAGGCGGCTTTCCGGGTTCTGCTTTCGGGCTCTGACCGTTTTGTTCATGGTCCCATAGAAACTGTCTCCCTCTCGGAGGCTGGCCTCGAAAAGACCTTCCAGGGAACGCTGTTCATGCAGGGATTCTCCCTTGACCGCCTCTTCGGCGAGGGGGGATCGATCACCGTCGTTTGCGGACCCGATGCAAGGAGCCTCATCCATGCCTGATCTCAGAAAGGATCCCATCGTCGGTCGCTGGGTCATTGTCTCCACGGCCCGGAGCCGCCGCCCGGTCGACTACAAGGCCTACAAGAGCGAGTACCGCTATCAGGTCTGTCCCCTGTGTGCCGGCCAGGAGGACAAGACACCGCCCGAAGTCCTGGCCTATCGCCCGCACGGGGGACTGCCGAACTCCCCCGGGTGGACCCTGCGGGTGGTGCCCAACAAGTTCCCCGCCCTGATGGTGGAAGGAAGCCTCGACCGGGAAGGGGTGGGGCTCTATGACAAGATGAACGGCGTGGGAGCCCATGAGGTGGTGATCGAGACTCCCGAGCATCGGAAGACCCTCGCCTCCTTTTCGGAAAAGGAGTTCGAGGATCTCCTCTGGGCCTATCGGGACCGGATTCTCGACCTGAAGAAGGATGCCCGATTCCGTTACATCATGATTTTCAAGAACTATGGAGAGCCTGCCGGCGCCTCCCTCGAGCACAGCCACAGCCAGCTCATCGCCCTCCCCGTCATCCCCACGGTGGTGATCGAGGAGATGCTGGGCGCCAAGTCGCACTTCGAGGAGAAGGAACGGTGCATCTTCTGCGACATCATTCGCCAGGAGATCATGGACGGCTCCCGTCTGGTGGCCGAGAATCAGGAATTCGTGGCGATCACTCCCTTCGCCTCCCGCTTCCCCTTCGAGGTCTGGATCCTTCCCAAGCGCCATGCCTCCTCCTTCCAAGAGGGACAGAAATCCCAATACGAAGCGCTGGCCAAGATTTTTCTCGATGTTCTCAAGCGCCTCAACAAGGCTCTCATGAATCCGCCCTACAACTTCATCCTCCATACCGCCCCCCTGCAGGACAAGGCCTCGGACAACTATTACCATTGGCACTTCGAGATCATGCCGACCCTGACCCAGGTGGCAGGATTCGAGTGGGGAACCGGGTT
This sequence comes from Nitrospirota bacterium, assembly GCA_021828375.1. Taxonomy (GTDB): domain Bacteria; phylum Nitrospirota; class Leptospirillia; order Leptospirillales; family Leptospirillaceae; genus UBA4572. Next base: position 849 of record JAKARS010000014.1, on the reverse strand, counting down.
CTACATCAACCCCACTCCTCCTGAGGAGGCGGCTCAGTTCCTGCGCGAGATTACGATCCCGTAATGTGTTTTGGCCTCGGGGTCCATCCGGAAGGGAGCCGGCTCCCTCCCGGGACCTCTCCCTGTTCAGGAGAAGAAGTCGGAGAAAAACAGACCACATTGTCACGGCGATGACGCCCAACCCGAAGGAGGTGCACGATGTCCGACAAAGCCCAGGAAACGCTGGCAGACTGGCAAAAACGCTACCGGTACGTGGCGGACTTCCCCGGAGGAAGTCCCGCCGTCACCGACCTTCCCCGGTTTGTCCGGGAATTTCTGGGAACGGCCATGGAGGACCTTCTTTTCCATCCTGTGGCCGACATGCGCACCGCCGCCTTTCGCCTCATCCGCGACGCCTTTGGACGGTCGGGAGCCCGCCTGGCGTCCATCGAGCCCCTGTATCGGGCCATCGGACGCGGGGAGGAGAAGGGATTCACGGTGCCGGCCATCAATATCCGGGGGCTCACCTTCCTCACCGTCCGACGCATCTTCCGGGCGATGAAGGCGATCGACGGGGGACCGGTGATCTTCGAGCTGGCCAAGAGCGAGATCGGGTACACCTATCAGCGTCCCATGGAGTATGCGGGGCTTGTCATGGCCGGGGCGTTGGCCGAAGGCGTGACGGGTCCGGTCTTTGTTCAGGGTGACCACTACCAGTTCAATGCCAAGAACTACGCCAAGGATCCCGAGGCCGAGATTCTGGGCCTCAAAAAGCTGATCCAGGAGTCGATCGACGCCGGTTACCGAAACATCGACATCGACGCCTCGACCCTGGTGACCCTCGAACCGAGCGACCTGCGGGACCAGCAG
>JAKARS010000043.1 GCA_021828375.1 Nitrospirota bacterium | reverse complement strand
CTCTGGATCTGTCTATCTAGGTTCGACCCCTAGTCCCCCAGCCATTCTTGTCTCATTCTCGAACGAAAATCCCTCGGAATGGTTCTCCCCCGGCGTTGCATTTTTCAAAAACGTCCATCTTTTTTCTTTTTTGCCGAGCCTCCTTCCGTCTGTCTGGGATGTCCGGGCAGTCAATCGAGTGGGAAGCGAGGTCTCTGAAAACTCTTTTTCTGCGTTTTTGCGTCCGCAATCCTCTTGAGTTGAGCTGTCGGCTCCTTTAGGATAAAGAGATAGGGTTCATGCCCGATGTGGGACAGCGTGTTTGACTGAAGTCCTGAATAATGAAGAAAACTCGATAGAAGGAGAGAGAATGCCTCGTCCTGAAAAGCATGTCTTCATCTGTGTACAGTCCCGGCCTCCGGGCCACCCTCGCGGCTCCTGCGCCCAGCGGGGCGCCATGGAAGTATTTCAAGCCATGGCCATGCAGCTTGAACAAGGCGGGCTCTCCCGCAGATTTGCCGTGACGAATACCGGTTGCCTGGGTCCTTGCGACACCGGAGCGAACATGATTGTCTACCCCGATGGTGTCATGTATGGGGGAGTCAAGGCCGAAGATGTTCCCGAAATCATCTCGGAGCACCTTGTCGGAGGCAAGCCTGTTGAGCGTCTCAAGGTCCCTGCGATGATCTGGGAGTGATCGTTTCGTTTTTGTGAAGTCCTTCAATGAAAAAGGGGAGGTCCCAAACCTCCCCTTTTTTTTCTTGTGGTCCCCTCAGCTATTCTTTGGGTCTGGTCATCTGCTCCGGACGGACCCACCGGTCAAAGTCCCCTTCCGACACATAGCCAAGCTTGACTCCGGCCTGCCTGAGCGTGGTGTGCTCCTTGTGCGCCACGTGAGCAATCTTTGCGGCTTTGTCGTAGCCGATGTGAGGAGAGAGGGCCGTGACCAGCATCAGGGATTCGTTCACCAGCTGGGAGATCCTCTCCGTATTGGGAACGATCCCGTCGACCATATGAGTGGTGAAGGATCTCATGGCATCGGAAAGAAGGGTGACCGAGCCAAGAAGGTTATGGATCATCACGGGCTTGAAGACATTCAGCTCGAAATTTCCCTGGGACCCGGCCACGCCAATGGCCGTATCGTTGCCGATGACCTGAACGCACACCATGGTCATGGCCTCGCATTGGGTCGGGTTGACCTTTCCAGGCATAATCGAGCTTCCCGGTTCGTTCTCGGGAAGGGAGAGTTCTCCCAGACCGCAGCGGGGACCGGAGGCCAGCCATCGGATATCATTGGCGATCTTCATGAGAGCGGTGGCGAGGGTCCGAAGGGCTCCGCTGGCCATGACGATTGCATCGTGGGAGGCCAAAGCCGCGAACTTGTTCGGAGCCGAGACGAAGGGATGGTTCGTCTCTCGGGCAATGTGGCTCGCCACAAGCTCGGCAAATCGAGGATGCGCGTTGAGGCCGGTTCCGACGGCAGTGCCTCCGATAGCCAGTTCGTAAAGTCCCGGCAACGTCGACTCGATATACCGGCGCGCCATATCGAGCTGGGCGACATAGCCGGAGAACTCCTGTCCCAGAGTCAGGGGGACGGCGTCCATGAGATGGGTTCGTCCGATCTTCACGATGTCGGAAAACTCCCGGGATTTTGCGTCGAGCGCATTTTTCAGGAGGTCAAGGGAGGGAAGCAGTCTGTCCCTGATCTCTTTCGCTGATGCGATATGCATGGCGGTGGGAAATGTGTCGTTGGAGGATTGGCTCTTGTTGACGTCGTCATTGGGGTGGATCGGCTTTTTTGAGCCCATCTCTCCCCCTGATAGCTCAATGGCCCGATTGCTGATGACTTCATTGGCATTCATGTTGGTTTGTGTTCCGGACCCCGTTTGCCAGATTCTCAAAGGAAACTCGTTGTCGAAGTTTCCGGCGATGACCTCGTCTGCCGCGCGGATGATCAGGCCAGCTTTTTCGGCAGGAAGAAGCCCCAGATCCCGATTGGCCTGGGCGCATGCCTTCTTCAGGATGCCAAAGGCCCGAACGACAGGGATCGGCATGCGATCCTGCCCGATGGCGAAATAAATGAGGGACCGTGCCGTCTGGGCCCCCCAATAATGCTCGGCTGGCACAGGAATGCTTCCCATGCTGTCCGATTCCATGCGGTTTTGTGATTTCGGGTCATTCTCTGACATGAAGCCTCCTTCTTTGGCGTGAGACGATTCATTGTGGGCGATTGGGGTTGGGGGAACTCTTTCGAGACCCCGAACCCATGACAACCCCATCCATGAACAGGAGAGGGTAAGATCTCATCTGCGGAGCGAGAGATTTCTTGGGAAAAGCGATTCGATGTTTGTTCCGGGACGCTCCCGCCCCTTCCTGAGAGCGGATGCGTTTTGCCGATTTCTTCCGAGCCGTGTAATCCTCCGGCCAATGGGCTTTCTTGCCCCTTGGATTTCTCTCTCAAACAGGATAGAATAGACAAGTTTTCCGAATGTCCGGATTGTGCCGAAGTGGTGGAATGGTAGACACGCTAGGTTCAGGGTCTAGTGATCGCAAGGTCGTGCGGGTTCGAGTCCCGCCTTCGGCACCACTTTTATCATGGATTCCCAGGAACCTGATCTCCTGCATCGTTCTGCCCTCCCCGGTTGCCATCCTTCCTTGAAAATTGACGCCTCCATCGTTTCCCCACCGCAATTCTCCCCTCAAAGCTCCTGGCTCTTGCCTTCCCTCTGCTTCAATCCTTTTTCAAAGAAGTCACAAAAGTGATTTTGAGATTGCAAGACTTACGGAACTCATCCTGCAGGCTTTGACCGGGAAAACGGCGGTTGTGAGCCTGGAGAGAGGGACAGCATCTCCGGATATTCCTGAGCAAATCTCCCTCCAAAACAGAGGAAATCGGGATTTTCCAGGGATTCCTTGTTGTATGTCAACGGCTGCCCTGTCGTGGCTGAGATGAGCCCTCCTCCTGCGGATTCCACAATCGCCTGTCCTCCGGCCGTATCCCATTCCATCGTGGTTCCAATCCTCGGGTAGAAGTCTGCGGCTCCTTCGGCAATACGGCAAAACTTGATGGCACTGCCCACCGACTTCACGGAAAAAGGGTGCTTTCTTCTCAGCTTCTTGAGAACTTCAGGAGAAATCTCTCCTCCATGGGAGACGCTTCCGATGAGAACCCATTCTTTCTCAGTGGACGCCCTGTTGGAGTCGAGCCTCTGGCTGCGGGCGATCACATCTTCTGCCGGAAGGCCGGAAAGGGTTGGGATGAGGTCTCCTGAGAGGCTGTGGCTCCCGAGATCCATGGATCCAAAGTAGACCCGGTTTTCAACGGGAATATAAATCACTCCAAAGAGGGGGGCCCGGTCATGAACGAGTCCGATGCTCACGCAAAAGTCTCCCGACTTCCTCACGAATTCTTTTGTTCCATCGAGTGGGTCGGCCGACCAGAACGTCTGCCATGACGATCGCTCGGCAAAGTCGATGGTGCGACCTTCCTCGCTCAGGACCGGAACATCAAGGATGCGGGGGAGGCCTTCAAAGAGGACTTCGTGGGATCTCTGGTCGGCAAGGGTTAACGGGGAGAGGTCGGACTTGAGAAAAACTTCGAATTTCTGTCCGTATACCTCAAGAATCCTTTTTCCGGCCTCTTGAACGAGAACCAAAATGTTGCCGAGGGAGCGGGCGATATGCGAATGAAAGGTCTGGCTGTTCACACTTTTCCAAGGGATATAAGGACTCTCCGCTGTTTTTGCTTCAGGCGGATGGGACATTCCATTATCATACCGTATTTGGTCGCCTCCCTGCACTTGTTCGGAAAATCAAGAAAGCTGTGATGGGAGTCACGCTCACAGTGTGACATTCTTGATATTTCCCCCCATGAGAGTGTGGTAATCTGACGACCTTGGAGCTTCATGCTGTAAATTATAAAAAAATAAAAAATCCATCGGATGATTGGGCCATCCTCGCTCAATCATGGGAGAACACAAGCAGGAGAAGCCGTCGATGATTGGAAAAGGAATGAAAAAAAGTCTTCTCAATGCGGCAATGTTGGCGGGCATGGTTTTTCTGGCCGCTTGCGGTGGAGGGGGAGGTGGCGGGGGAGGAAGTGCCACCGCCATTCAGGGTCAAGCGATCGATGCCCCCATCTCCAATGCCACGATCACCATCACCCTCAATGCCCCCTTGAACCAACAGGGTGCCCAGACGCTAGCGACGGCGACCGCTGACGCTAACGGCAACTTCACCCTGAATGTATCATTGCCGTCAAGCAGTGCCCCTGTCTTTGCCAATGCCCAGAGCGGGCCGACCTTTCTTTCAAGCTATCTGGGTCCAGCCAATACCCTCGCGTCACTGTCCACTCTTTCAACGACCAATGTTCCCAACCTCGCCATCAGCCAGGTGACCACGGCGGCCCTGGCGATCCTGGCGGCGACCAATCAGCTGTCCTCCCTGACGCCCTCGGCCTATGCCACGTTATTGACAAATCATCGCAGTGATATCATTGCCGCGGCCGCCGGGATCATGGCCGTGGTGGACTCCGGGTGTAACCTTCCCGCAGGAGATTCCGACACCTTTGACATGGCTAAAAAACTCGTCCTGAATACCACTGCCGTATCGACGTCCAGCGGGACCCCGACCTTGGCGTCCGTTGCAGGTGGGCTTGGGGGTTCTTGTTCGTCGACCACCCTGCAGCAGCTTCTGCAGGCCATTTCATCCTCCCAGCTCTGGGCCCCTCAGCTTGATCTCGGTGATGTCGTCGAAAATGCCTCCCCTGTGGTTTCTGCAGGAATTTATCATCTTCAAGGCCTTTTGGCTGACACCGGCATCAGCCAAAACAACCCGGCCTCAACGCCGGGGTCGGTCTCCTCCCCCGCCCCCTTTGATGACACAACCATCACGGTCTCCGAGGCGGGGGGGATCTCCTCTAATGACCAGTCAGTCAGCGGACAGATTTACGGCAATTATCTGACGCTCACGGTGACGGCAGGGGGGGGATCGTACAGCTTTCGGGGAAAAGCGGGGATCCTCCCCTCGGCATTTCTTTCGAATGGGACAGGATATAGTCTGCGCACGGCCGGGCCGGACGGCGCGGGAAACCTCGTCAAGTTCGACGCTGTCCTGGTACCGCAAAATGCCACTCCAAACTGGGGGGGGATCAGCGGAAGCTCCGAAGACGGGACAAGTTGCAACAGCGGATTCGGATTCCGGATCCATGGCCTCGGGCCTCTCGTGGGAGGATACAGCTACAGCCTGTGCGGGAGTGTCTCAAATTCCTCCCCCTCTTTGTCGGTCACTAACGGTGGAAATGGGGAAGACGACTTCACTTCATCAACAGTCTCTGGCCCGTCCTTTTCCATGAATACCTTGTCAAGCGGCTCAACGACCTATCCCTATATCCTCAACGCTTCCAGTGTCTCTTTGGCGTCACAGACGGGGAATCTTTACTACGTCATGGGGGCCCATGAGTTTTTCTATAGTTTCGGATCAGCTTCGGAGTACGACGGCTCATTCCTGATGAACGAGAATCCCCTCGACCGATTGGCCGAAAGTAGCCAGGGAGGCGACCACTGAGAGAACGGTGGGCAAGACGGAATGAAAAAGGGGCCAAAATGGCCCCTTTTTTGTTTCTTGAATGAGATTGCGGTGCCGAGTCGAGATCAGCCTTCTTGAGGATGAAAGAGGGGAAGATCCGCCAGAAGGCCTCGGGAACGCCGGACAGGGAAGTCCACGAGTTTTTTTCGGGACATGGAACAGATCCCGGTGCGGCACCGATGGTCGAGGATGTGTTCCCGCCACTCTTCTTCAAAGTGTTCGATGGAGCTGATGGGAATGTTGGGAGCCGAGGTTCCCAAGCCGCAGATGGAGGCAGTTCTCATGTATTCGCCCAGGCTTTTGATGAATTCAAGATGGGAAAGCTCACCCTCGCCCATGACGATTTTCTGGAGAACTTCATGGATGTCCTCCGTTCCGTCGCGGCAGGGGGTACATTGCCCACAGGATTCATGGTGATAGAATCCTGACATCCAGAAGGCCAAGTCCACCATGCAGACAGAGTCGTCCATGACGATCAGGGAGGCGGCTCCCAAAAAGGCCCCGGCCGCCTTGACGGTGGGGTAGTCGAGGGCCATGTCCATCTGAA
>JAKARS010000003.1:43055-107153 GCA_021828375.1 Nitrospirota bacterium | reverse complement strand
CTTTTGCTAGGATTCTCTGACCGGACCACCGGTATCCTTCCTCATGTGGGGCTGTGGCGCAGTTGGGAGCGCGCAAGACTGGCAGTCTTGAGGTCACGGGTTCGACCCCCGTCAGCTCCACCATATTCATTTTCATTTCACAAACCCTCTCGACAACAACAATCACCCGATCCGCCGCTCTCCGTCAGTCGTGCCCAATTCTCAGTGGATCGCTCCCCGTCTCGACCCAATCAAGAGACGTTAAACAGGAGCAGAAGGGAAGAAGAACGAAAGAAAGTCCTGAACGCCAATGTCCTGACTCATCCATGAAAAGTCCTGAGACTCTTCCCTCGAACAACCCCGTCAGAAAAAACAAGAACTGAGACAGAACGGCCTTTTTCTGAAATCATTTCAGTCTTTTTTTTTCGGGAGAACGGAGGGACGATCAGGGGAGGAAACAGGGGGAGCAAAAATTTTCCAGCCATTCTTTCCGGCTTTTTTCACCGCATACATCGACCGGTCGGCATTCATGACAAGCTGGTCGACCTCGGAGGGGTCCGAAGGGAAAATCGTCACTCCCAGACATCCCGTAACGGCCACAGGAAATCCGTCAATCTCCCGGATGCCCCGGATCCCTGCAAGAACCCGATCCAGCGTGGCATTGAGCCCGGGATTGATCCTGGGAGAGGAGGAATCGGGAATCTCTCCCAGCGAAAGGCCGGTCAAAATGATCCCGAACTCGTCACCGCCTAGACGGGCAACGGTGTCAGACTCCCGAAGGAGCGTGGAAAGCAGGGAGGAGACCGCAATCAAGACTTGGTCGCCGGCCTTGTGGCCAAGGCGATCGTTGACCTCCTTGAAGCCATCAAGGTCCAAAAGACCCACGGCAAAGGCCGTCCCGTGTCGGACAGCCGTCTTTCTTGCATAATCGAGGCGATCATAGAAAAGGCGGCGATTGGGAAGACTCGTCAGCGGGTCATGGAGAGAGAGAAACAGAGCCCGCTCCTCCTGGGAGCGCCGCTCCTGCTCCCGGTCATAGTTGTCGAGGGCAAAGGAGAGGCTTCGGGACACTTCGTCAAGGAGATCGGAGAGTTCCGGATTAAAAAATCCCGACTGTCTCGACACCACGGCCACCGCCCCATAAAAGGCGCCTCCCCGGAAAACCGGAAACAGGGCGGCCGAGCAAATCCCGTGTTTTGCAAAGAGCAAGCGGAGGAAGCTGTCGGAGGCCGCATCCATGGACTCGTTGACGACCAGAGGCTGACCCTGGTGAAAGGACTTCAGAATGAGGCTGTCGGGGCCGCCTTTCCCGGAGACCGGATGAACAGGAAGACGCAGGTTGCCGACCCATTTTGATTCGGGTCCCGTGGAGTGCTTCCAGAGGAGAATTCCTGTCTCCCGATCAAGTTCGGCAATACCGACGGTGCTTGTTTTCTCGCTTTCGTGGAGGATGTCGCAGGTCCTGTCGAAAAGTTCGTGGGGGGACATCACATTGGCCACGATCTGGTTGATCTTCGACAGGGCTCGGTAGTAGTTCTTGAGGGTCAGGATCGTGCGCTCGTTTTTTTGCTGGTCAAGCTTTCGGTCATAGTTGTCGAGAGCAAAGGAAATATTTCGGCTCATCTCGGAGAGGAGGCGCTCCATCTCCTCTCCGAAGAATGCCGAATATTGGGAAAAGGCGATCAGGACGCCGGTGGGTTGCCCCGAGCGAAGAAGAGGATAGGCCGCCGCCGAGCGTATGCTCTGCTCCTCAAGCTTTCTCCGGAGGGCCGGGGGCAAGGGATGGCGAAGACAATCGTTCACCACCCGTGGCGTCGCGGTTCGCAGCACCTCTCCTGCCAAGGACTCCGTCCCGGTCTCATCGGGGTCGACCGAAAGAACGAGAGACTCAACCCAATCCGAAGGAAGGCCCGCAAAAGCGCTCCAGACGATCGTGGCCGCCTTCGGATCGAGAAGGCCAACGACGGCGCCCTTGGGATCCCCCCGGGAATAGAGGGTGTCGCAGACCTTCTGAAAGAGCTCCTGAGGGGACGGAATCCGGATCAGAAACTCGTTGACCTCCCCCAGTGCCCGATAGTAGTTCTTGATCGTCAGAAGAACTTCTTCGTGGAGGGTCTGGGACTTTTTCCGGTCGATGTTGTCGAGGGCGAAGGAGAGAGAGGCGGCCATGCTTTTCAGGATATCGACGAGATCGGGGGTGAAGAAGTCCCGGGAGTCGTCATGGACGGAGAGGACTCCGTGGACACTTCCTCCCCGATAGAAGGGAAAGACCGCCGACGACCCCGTCCCCATTCCTTCGAGGACGGAGCGCCAGACCTGCATTTCGGGAAGGTCGAGAAGTCGGTTTTCCACAATGGGGCTCGAGGCGCGGTAGGCCCGGCCAATCACCCCCTGACCTTCAGGAAGGTCTTCCCTGACCGAGATCCTTGCACGAAAGAAAGCCTCTCGATTTTTTCCATGGGCGGATCTGACTTGAATCCATCCCTCTTCGTCGGGGACCCCCACCATGGCGTGGCTCAGGCCGCACTCCTCGACGGCAATCCGTCCGATTTCATCGTAAAGGGTCTCTTCGTCGGGGAGGGAGGCCACCAGCCGATTCAGTGTCGCCAGGGCCCGCGACATCTGCTTGAGAGGAGTGAGCGATTCCATTGTTCATGGCTCCGGATTGTCGGGAAAAACACACGCTTGTGATCGCCGTCACGAGTCGGACGCCCCATTCTAACACCAACGGCAACGACATGAATACATTGAGAAATCAACCTGATGCCACCGGGAGGCATCGCTCCTTCTAGAGGTCTGAGCCATCCTCCCCGCTCCCTCTCGGGATGGGTCCCACTGCCTGCCCCTTTGTGCTATGATGGCTCTCGTCGAAATTATTATTGACTAAGGGCTCCGCCCCCTAAAAACGAGGTTGATGATGAAACAAGGACTTCCTTTCTCGCATGGACAACGGTCTGCAAAAGCACTCGTCTCTCTCGCCTCCTTGCTTCTTGCCGGAACATTTTTTCTCGGAACCCCCCTCCCGGTCCATGCCCAGGGAGAAACCTCCGGCGTCACCGGAGCCGTCTCCCGGTACGATCGCGTCGTCAGCCACGCCTCCTCCCTCTACCACAAGCTCATGACCGAAGCCCGGAAGAAGTTTGATGCCGCCAAGTCCAAGGCCGATGCCGCCTACGACAAGGCCACGCAGCGCGCCAACAATGATGTGACACTCAAGATCAATACGGTCAAGGAAGAGGTGGCCCAAAGTCCCCACTTCGATGCCCACCTCAAGGACAAGATCAAGGGGGCCGCCCGCGACTTCGCCCTGGCAATCGCCAAGGCCCGGGCCATTCATGAAGGGCAGATGGCCGCAGCCCTCCGGGACTACACCGAATCCCTGAAAAAGGCCTCATCCGACTATGCCGATGCCGTCAAGAAAGCGGAGAAGACCTACCGAACCGAAGCCTCCCGCTGGCTGAAGTAACGCTCCCCTGACAACCCCCTGGGGAGGATCTTCACCTCCCCCGCGGGTTTCGAGCCAACCGGCGCCCCCTTTTGGCCGTCAGTCCCGGATTGACCTGCCCGCCTCTCTCCCGCCAGAAAACGATCCACCCCCCGAGGAGGACTTCGTCGTGCGCAAGCTCTTTGCTATCATCGGCCACCCGGTGGCCCACTCCCTTTCCCCCCGATTCCAGCAGGCCGCCTTCGACGCTGCCGGCATCGATGCCGCCTATCTTCCCTTTGACATCCCCCCGGAAAACCTTCCTCACGCCATCGACGCCCTTCGCACTCTGGGAGTCTCAGGCGTCAATGTCACGATCCCGCACAAGGAGGCGATCCTTCCCCTTCTTGATGAGCTCTCCCCCACGGCCAGAGATCTGGGGGCGGTCAACACCGTCATCTCCCACGGGGGAAGACTGCGTGGGGACAACACCGATGCCCCGGGATTCCTCACGGCTCTGGAAAAGTTCCTCGAGGCCAACCGACTCTCCCTTCCCTCCTCTGCCGTCGTCTTCGGGGCCGGCGGTTCGGCCCGCTCCGTCCTTTGGGCCCTTTCCCGACGTCAGGTGAGCCGGATTCTCATCGTGAATCGCACACAGAAACGAGGAGAGGACTTGATCGAGTCTCTTCCCTTCCTGACCAAGGGAGTGAAAAGCTTCGCACTGGAGGATCGGTCCTGGCAGGAGGCCATCGACGGGAGAGAGTCCTCTCCTGCCCAGGACGAGCCAACGAGGGAACCGAAGAAAAAAGGGGTTCTCCTGATCAACACCCTCTCCCTTCAGGCCTTTGCCGGAAGCGATCCTCCCTTCCCCCCGCTTCAGGGAGTCCCGCTTGGCGACTCGATCCTGCTGGACCTCTCCTATGTCTCCCAACGAACTGGTTCCAAGGAGACGGGGGGACTGACCCCCTTTCTCTCCATGGGCCGCGCCTATGCCGCTCCCTGCCAGAACGGGCTGGGCATGCTCCTGATGCAGGGAGCGCTGGCATTCCGGCTCTGGACCGGGGTCGATCCCTCGATCGAGATAATGGAGGCGGCCATACGGCAGGCCACGGGACAGGACGACCTTTGGAAATGTCTTTAAGCAGACGGGAAGGAGAAAAAGAACACGAAGAACGGAGAGAAAGGGATCCCTCAGGATATCCGCCAATCTCCCCCAAAAGGGGAAGGGACGCCGTTTCTCCCGCCGGGAGGAGGCCGACGAGGATGACGACGTTCACGCCTCCCCGGGGAGGTCTTGGTCAGAGGGTGCGGGAGAAGAGCGGACCCTTGGGGGCTTCGCGAAGATAGCGGTCGAAGACCATGGCAATGTTGCGAAGGAAGATGCGGCCAAGGTCGGTGATGCGGATTTTTTCCGGAGTGATCTCCAGCAGGCCGTCGGGAACAAAGTTCTGGAGGGTCGCAATTTCGGATTCGAAGACCCGGTCGAAGGAGGCTCCGAAGGGGGAGAGGGCCGTGGCCCGGTCGATCTCGAGATCACACATGATGTGCGAGATGATTTCCCGGCGCATCCGGTCGTCCTCGCTCAACCGAAAGCCCCGGAAGGTCCCCATGTGGCCGGAGAGGATCCGGGAGGCATAGTCGGGAAGGGCCCGGGCATTCTGGAAATACGCCCGGTCGAGCATGCTGATGGCCGTCACCCCCACGCCCACCAACTCGGCATTCTTCTTGGTGGTGTATCCCTGGAAGTTCCGGTAGAGGGTCTTTTCCCTCTGGGCCCGGGCCAGCTCGTCGTCGGGTCGGGCAAAGTGGTCCATCCCGATGAATCGGTATCCGGCGCCGGCCAGCTTGTCCCCGATCAGGCGGATCAGGCCGAACTTGGCATCGGGAGGAGGCAGGGTCTCCTCCCGGATCAGAACCATGTGCTTTTTCAGCCAGGGAACATGGGCATAGTTGAAGACGGCGAGGCGGTCGGGAGCGATCTCGATCACCTTGTCGAGAGTCCGGGAGAAGCTCTCCACCGTCTGGAAGGGAAGTCCGTAGATAAGATCGATATTCAGGCTATGAAAGCCCAGATCCCGGACCTTCTTCGCCACGCGGACGGTGACGTCCTCCGGCTGGACCCGATGGACCGCCTCCTGAACCTTCGGATCGAAGTCCTGAACCCCCATGCTGATGCGGTTGACGCCCACTTCCCGAAGCGCCTCGAGATAGCTGTCCTGGGCAAACCGGGGATCGATTTCCACCGAGATCTCCCCCTCCCGGTAGTCCACCTCGAAGTTCTTGTTGATCGACTCGAAGAGCCTCCGGGTCTGGAAGGGGGTGAGGGACGAAGGGGTGCCCCCTCCAAGATGAAGCTGGATCACCCGGCGTTTGGGGTCGAGCACGGAGGAGAGGACCCCCAGCTCGCGGGCGAGGTAGTCGTTGTATTCCTCCGCCCGGGACTTGTCCCGAGTGATGATGGTGCTGCAGCCGCAGAAGTAGCAGAGGGATTCGCAGAAGGGGATGTGAAAGTACAGCGAGAGGGGGGCCCCTCGCCGATTGGATTCATCGAGGGCCTCCCGGGCCTCCTTCTCGCCAAATTCTTCGGTCCAGACCGGCGCCGTGGGGTAGCTGGTGTACCGGGGCCCCGGACGGTCGTATTTTTTCAGGAGGGAGAGATCCACATTCTCAATCATGTCAGAACCCTTGTCGGGACCCTCCCGAAGGACGGCCCTCGTGCGGTGAATGGGGCCCGCTGTGGCCAAAGCCAGAGGCGGGAGTCGACAATGCTAGCGTCCGTTCTGAACCATCCGGACCAGAGAGCGGGCCATCGCCATCGGCGTCTCCGGGAGAATTCCGTGGCCAAGGTTGAAGATGTACCCCGGCCGATCCCCCACTCCCGCCAGCACCCGGCGGACCTCTCCGGCAAGGGCCTCTTCCGTGGTGAGAAGGACGACCGGATCGAGATTTCCCTGAACGGCCTTCTCGGGAGAGATCCGGGGAATCGCCTTCTCCAGGGGAAGTCGCCAGTCGATGGAGAGAACGTCGGTGCCGGCCTGGTCCATGAGATCGAGCAGAGCGGCGGTGCCGTTGACATAAAGGATGGAGGGAATCCCGTGTCGGGACAGGGCCCGAACCACCTCCCGGGTGTAGGGAAGCGCATACTCCCGATAGTGTTCGGCGCAGAGGGATCCGGCCCAGGTATCGAAGAGCTGGTAGGCGTGGATTCCCGCCTCGACCTGCATTTCGAGATAGTCGATCACCGTGCGGGTCACCTTCTCCATCAGGGCCCGGTATCCGCGGGGGTTCGAGAAGATGAGACGCTTGACCTTCGTAAACTCCTTGGAGGTCTCCCCTTCGACCATGTAGGTGGCCAGCGTGAAAGGGGCCCCGGAAAATCCCAGAAGGGGCACCCGGCCCTCAAGGCGCGTATTGATCAGTCGGACCGCATCGCCCACGAAACCCGTATCCTTCTTCGCATCGGGAACCACCAGCCGCTCGATATCGGCATCGGTCCGCACCGGATTCAGGAACTTCGGTCCCTTGTGCTCGGTGAACTCCAGAGAGAGACCCATCGCCTCCACAGGAATCAGGATGTCGGAGAAGAGGATCGCCGCATCGAGCCCCAGAAGATCGATGGGAAGGAGCGTCGCCTGGGCGGCAAGCTCCGGAGTCTTGCAGAGTCCCAGAAACGAGGTCTTCTTCCGGATTTCCTGGTATTCGGGCATATACCGTCCGGCCTGGCGCATGATCCAGATCGGAGGACGGTCCAGCCGCTCGCGGCGACAGGCCCGGAGAAAGAGATCGTTTTTGACGGCAGGGCGGGCGACCATGAAGAGGCCTTCCGTTAGAGGGTGGACAGGGCCGGCGGATCGAGGGAGACCCACCGGGGATAGACCGTCTGGCGATTGCGGGCAAGCCGCTCAAGCCGTCTGGCAATGGCCGAGAGAAGAAGCGGGTGGTCACCGAAGGGGGGGGTCACAACGCCTCCGGAGGGAAGGGGATGGCGCGCCAGAAAGGCGGAGGTCGCCGTCCGGATCCGCTCCATCAGAACCCCTTCAAAGAGAAAGTAGGGCACCACGATGAGCCGGTCGTATCCTGCAGGATCGAGCTCTTCGAGGAAGGGCCCCAGACGGGGTTCGGTCACCCCGATAAAGGCGTACCGGAACTCCGGTCCACGGCGCCTCTCCCACAGCCGCCGTCCCTGATAGTACAGGGAGGCATTGGCCGCCGGGTCGAGACTTCCCCGCCCCACGATGACGACAAGATCCCGGATCGCTGGGTCGGCAGGGGGAAGAATCGAAAGAAGAGCGTCGATGGGCGCCGAATCCGTTCCGATCGCCCACTCCCGGACGATCAAAAGATCCGGCCGCTTGCGGGAGGCCTCCTTCACGAATTTCCAGACATCCTCCTTCGAGTGTCCCGCATCGAAGAGCAAAAAAGGAAAGAGCAGAAGGGTCGAGAGGCCCTCGGGAAGTTCGTCGATCACACGGGAGACAGGGGGGTCGGCATGCTCGAGGAAGGCTTCCCGGACGACAAAACCCGGAGGGAGACAGGGAGCCAGCTTCCGAAAGGTCTCCCGAAAATGTCGATTGCCCTCCTCCATGGGGCTCCCGTGGCCAATAACGACAACGGCAACGGAGGGGGCTTCGGGGGACAGGGAACTCTTCATTCTCCGATTATACGGCGAGAGGCATGGAAGTTCAATGAAGGAGAGTTTGGAGGGGCCTTCCCCAACAAGCTCTCCCCTTCCCCGCTCTTCCTGCTCCCCGTCACTTCGTGGCTCCGCTTCCGCAGATCATGCGCCTCGAAGAGCCCCCCGGCGAGAGGGCAAAACCCGGCGGAGACGAAACAGGAGTCCTCCGACCACAATCGCCAGAAGGATATCGGCGGAGGCAATCCCCCACTCTCGAAGCCAGAGGGCCACGGAGAGGTTGAAGAGATAAACGGAGAGATAGAGAAAGGGAGGCAGGAGGCGATCCGGAGCCCCCCCCTCCTCCCGGCCCTCTCCCCTCAACGGGAGGAATCGCCAGAGAACGAGGATCGTCGTCCCGGTGACGGCCCATCCGACAAAGTTCGACAGCGTGACGCCGAAGTAGGCCCCCCCGTCAGGGTAGTCGTAGATCTGGCCAAGGAACCATCGTGATCCGCGAAGGGCCACCGGGTCGATCACCATATCGATGGCGGTAAAGAGAAGGACCGCGACCGGAAGGAGGCGGCGCCAAAGCCATCCCGGAGCCGCCAGGATCTCCCCCAGGGAACGCCGGACGGCAAGACCCGTCAGCCCCAGGGCACCGACGGCCAGGAAGGCAAAGGACAGGGAGTCCATGAGGGGAAGAATCCCGAGCCAGATTTCCCGATCTTTTGTCGTGGGAAGGTATTGGTAGTGGCCAAAGGGAAACCATCCGCCGGGGCGGGCGGAGGACCACTCAAAGAGGTAGGCGACGCCCCAGGCCACGGCAAAGCGCAAGACTCCCCCCAACATCCCTGTGGCCCGGGAGAGGGCGACGAGTCCGACGCCCCAGAAAAAGAAGACATACCAACGAAAGAGGAGCGTGGAGAGGAGAAGCCCCATGGCTTCCCTATCCTCCCGATCGGGCGATGAAGACCACCCCCGCCGTGATGAGGGTGATCCCTCCCCATCGTAGGAGGGGGATCCTCTCCCGGAGGATGAAGCGGGCCATGAGCGCCGTCAGGACGTACCCCAGACCTGTCATCGGAACCACCTGGCTGACCGGCAAATCTCGGAGGATCCCCAAGAGCAGAAGATAGTAGACTGCCTGGAGAAAGACGCCAAGAAGAACCTCCGGATGCCTGAGGATTGCCCGAAGACGGCTTCCCCCCTTTGGATCTGTTCGGGTGGCCTTCATCCCCCGGGAGAGAAGAATGAATCCGGCATCTTCCAACAGGAGGGCCAACAAGAAGAGAGCCAGGAGGGCGCCATAGGAAAACATCAGTGAGTCGCGGCTTCCGTCGTACTCTTGGGATCGAGAGGACGAAGGGCTCCGCCCGGCAGGATCCGATAACGATAGCCCCGCCAGAGGATGGACCGACCGAAACTCATGAGATAGGCATAAAGGGAGAGGATCTCCCGGGAAATCCACAGGGAGAGATCCTTATGGGAGAGGGGCTGGCCCACGATTTCCCGAAGAAGATAGGAGGAAAGGGCCAGGTGAAGAACATAAAGCCCCACGGCGCCGAAGGCCATGGCAGGGCTTCCGCCGATCCCTCCCAACAGAACGGCCAGAAGGCAAAAAAGGAAGGGTTTCGAAAAAATGGAGAGAGAGTAGCCCAGGGGGCGAAGGGAGGAATAGGTTCGGGCCCACCGAACCTCGTGGGCAATGACCCCCGAGAGGGATTCGTCCCGGATCCGAGCATCCACCATGAGATGGGAAAGAACGATCCGGTACCCCTTCTCATGGATGAGGCGACCCAGATGATAGTCGTCGGCCAGGTAGTCCTTCATGGCATCGAAGCCCCCGATGGAGCGAAGGGCCTCGGCCGAAAAGAGCATCGTGGGGCCGTAGAGATAGGTCAGAGGCAAAAGCGCATAGGCGACGAGCCCCTGAGGAATGGCCTCGCTGTTGAGCATGAGGGCCGCCAGCCGGGACGGGAAGCCTCCCTCGGGCATCCCCCGCTGCATGCAGGTGACGGCACCGACCTTGGGATCGGCCAGCATGGGCCGCATGATCTCTCGGAGATAGGAGGGGGGAACCCGGATATCGCTGTCATTGACAAGAATGTAAGGAGAAGAGGAAAGAATCTCCCGGGCCACTGCCGCAACCTTGTTCATCTTGCGGTTCTGGCCGGTTCTCTCCGAGACAACGACAAGTTTGACCTTGTCGGGCCATTCCCTTTCGAGATCCCGGATCAGAGAGGCGGCGGGATCGTCCGGCGAATCGACGGTAAAGAGAATGCGAAAGGAGGGGTAGTCCTGATGAATAAAGGAAAGGTAGTTGTCACGGGCTCCATGGTCAAGGCCGCGAACCGGCTTGATCATGACGACGGGAGGGAGGGCCCCGTCGGGCATCCAGATATCCTGACGGCTCCGAAGAAGACGGTCGGCCCCAAAGAGGGCGGCCCCATCGAAAACGACGCCCAGAAATCCCCCCAAAAGGCCGAACCCACCGGCCAGATCAAAGAGCTCTCCAGACGTCATCTGAGAAGGAAAAGTTGGCAGGTCGTCACGGAAGCTGATGAGCCTTTTCGGCATCCCGCCTCTTGGCCATAAAGCGGAAGAATTCGCGGGCCTCCCGGGCAATCTTCCTGATCTCGGAAAGATCAAAGATGGCGCGGCGGAAGACCTTCAGGATATAGCGGGGGCGGAAGTAGTACTTCTTGTAGAATTTGGGAACGGCCATGAAAATCTCCCGGGAGCTGATGCCGGGATAGGTCACATTTACGGCCTGGAAGCCGTCGTCGGTCACCATCTCGGAGTCGACGAGATATCCATTTTCCCGCGCATACTCGTAAAAATGGGTCCCGGGGTAGGGAGAGGCCAGAGAGACCTGCAGGGTCTCGATGTTGAGGCGGCTGGCAAAGGAGATCGTCTCGTCGATGGTCTCCGGGGTCTCGCCGGGGAGACCCACCATGAAGGTGCCATGAATGGTCATGCCAAGCTGATGGGCATCGCGGGTGAACTTCTCCGCCTGCTCCACGCGGATTCCCTTCTTGACATTGTTGAGGATCGTCTGGTTCCCCGACTCATAACCGACCACCATGACCCGGCATCCCGAGTCCCGCATGATCTTGAGGGTGTCGTAGTCCACATTCGCCTTGGAGTTGCATCCCCAGGAAAGGCCGAAGGACTTGAGGCCCTGGGACAGTTCCCGGGTCCGGTCGCGATACTCCGTCAGGGTATCGTCATCGAAGAAGAGCTCCTTGATCTGAGGAAAGGTCTTCTTGATGTAGGCCACTTCCTGCAGGACATTCTCCACGGAGCGCACACGATAGACGTTGCCGGAGAAGGTCTGGGGCCAGAGGCAGAAGGTGCATTTGCTTCCACATCCCCGCCCTGTGTAGATCGAGATATAGGGAAACCGCATCCACGGAATCTCGTAGTCTGAAATCTTGAGGTCCCTGGCATAGACCTGCGAGGCAAAGGGAAGAACGTCAAGGTTTTCGATGACGGGACGATCGGGGTTGCCGATGATCTGCCCATCCCGTCGGAAATGGATCCCGGCCACGTCCTCGAGCTTCGCTCCCCGGGCAATTTCCGGAATGGCATAGTCAAACTCTTCGCGCACGACAAAATCGATCACAGGATCGGCCTTCATGGTGAGCTCGGGAAGGACCGATGGGTGGGGTCCAACAAACCCCACAAGCATGCGAGGGTTTCGGGCCTTGAGCCCCTGCGCCGTCATGATGTCGTTCTTGAGGGAGGGGGTACTGGTATAAAGGACCACCATGTCGAAGGAGTCGGCCAGCGCAAGCGTCTCGTCGCGACCCATGTTCTGGGCCGGAGCATCCACCACCCTGGAATTGTCGAGCATCCCGGCCGGATAGGTCAGCCACGTCGGGTACCAGAAGGAGCGCACCTCCCGGGTCGCCTGATATCGGGCCCCGGCTCCTCCGTCAAAGTCATCGAAGGACGGGGGATTCAGAAAGAGAGTGCGAAGTGGCGAGTGAGTCGTCATAGAGAGATCCTCAATATATCCGCAGGAATCCCGCCCGCAATCGGCGGGACCTCCTCGGGAGAGTGAATGGCTTCAAGACATAATGAAAGGGTTCCGGCGACGCAATGCTCCGACGCGTCTTCAGTGAACCTCGATGAACTCTTCTTCGGAGGATTCACTCCGCAC
This sequence comes from Nitrospirota bacterium, assembly GCA_021828375.1. Classification (GTDB taxonomy): domain Bacteria; phylum Nitrospirota; class Leptospirillia; order Leptospirillales; family Leptospirillaceae; genus UBA4572. Next base: position 94,970 of record JAKARS010000003.1, on the reverse strand, counting down.
GACGGTCGGTTCCATGCCACGCTCCCGGGAGATTTCCATGAGACGGTCGATCACCCCTTCGATCAGATAGTCGGGAGTGGAGGCCCCGGCAGTCACGCCCACACGCTCTTGCCCTGCAAACCATTCCGCCTGAACGTCGGAGGCCTTGTCCACCAGATAGGAGGCGGGACAAAGCCCCCCGGCCACCTCCTGGAGACGACGGGAATTGGCCGAACTCATGGAGCCCACGGTGATCATGACATCCATGTTGCCGGCGATGGCAAGGGCCGACGTCTGCCTCTTCTCCGTGGCGTCGCAAATCGTATTGTGAACCTCCAGCTGGGGATATCGCTCAACGAGAAGGGCGAGGATCTCGTCAAAATACTTGATCGACTGGGTGGTCTGGGAGACGAGTGCAACAGGTCCATCCGTCATCGGAAGTCCGGGAATCTCCTCCTTGCGATGGAAGATGTGGATATGGTCCTTGGCGTGGCCCTGAACTCCCATGACCTCATCGTGGCTCTTCTCGCCCAGGAGGAGAATGGTGTAGTTCTTGTCTGCCAGAGCCTTGACGATCCGATGGATCTTCGACACCAAGGGACAGGTCGTATCGACCACCTCGAGCTGACGGCTTTTCGCATCGGCAATCACACTGGGAGCAACCCCATGGGCGCTGATGATCAGGGTTCCCTCGCTGACCTCCGCCACATCGTCCACCGAATGGACTCCCCTGTTGGCCAGATCGTTGACCACGTGAGTATTGTGGACGATCTCGTGAAGGACAAAGATGGGACCATTGGCCTCTTCGGCCGTCTTGTGGGCCATCTTGATTGCCCGCTTCACGCCCACACACACACCGGCGTATTCCGTCAGAAAGATTTCCATAGGGAGCTCCTTTATCGATTATATGAAAACACGCGTCGTCGGTGGTCAAAGATCCCTGACATTCGGGATCGCCCTTGAGGGGTCATCCCTGCGCTTGGGCGAGCCTCTCCGAGAAGGTGCGGGAGAGTCTGTCCGCCAAGCGCGGCTCAAGGTAGCCGGAGGAGAGATAATATTGCACGGCATCACGAAAGGCCTCCTCCACGGGAGTCGGGACAAGACCCAGCTCCCGAATCGCCCGGCTTCCATTATAATACATCAATTTCTTGGCCATGCGCACCCCCTCGAGCGGAACAAGAGGTTCCCGGCCCGTCACCCGCGACACTCCTTCGGAGACCCAGGCCAAGGGAAGGATCATCTCCCGGGGAATGGTCACTTGGGGCGCCGGGATTCCCGTGATTGCCTCCAGGTGGCGAAAAAGCTCCAGGAGGGTCATGTTCTGCCCTCCCAGGATATACTTCTCTCCCACTGCCCCTTTTTTTGCCGCCAGCAGATGCCCCCGGGCCACATCCTTGACCGGGACGACATTGAGACCGGTATGAATGGCCGCCTTCATGCGCCCCTTCAGATAATCAAGGACGATCCGTCCGGTGGGTGTCGGCTTGATGTCCCGCCCCCCGATGGGAGCCGAGGGGTTGACGACCACAATCGAGAGGCGGTTCGCATAGGAGAGCGCCACCTGTTCGGCCTCGTACTTGGAGAGCTTATACTCCCCCACCAGCGAGGAGCGGTCGACCTCCATGGTCTCGTCGATGGGGCGGCCATCGTCCCGGGTTCCCAGGGCCGCCACGCTGCTGCAGTAAACGACCCGGGAGACCCCGGCCCGCAAGGCCGCCTCAAGGATATTCCTCGTTCCCGTCACATTGGAGTGAAGGATCTCTCCCTTTTTCGGAGTCCAGAGACGATAGTCGGCCGCCACATGGTAAAGGGTATGAACCCCCTCCATGGCCCGGTCGAGGGAGTCTGGGTCGAGAAGATCTCCCTCGACCCACGAGACTCGCGGTCCTCGCGGGGGGAGGTTGGACGTATTCGAGGAGGCGCGATGAAGGCACCGAACGGGAGTCCCCTCAGAGACAAGGAGATCGGCAACCCAGGAGCCCACGAATCCGGTGGCTCCGGTCACAAGGGAAAGAGAGGGGAAAGGGGGGGAATCCATGGAACTATGATATCATGGGAAAAAGAGACCGTAAAGACCGGCACCCCTTGCCGAAATTCAGAAAAAGCCCCTGCCGACCGAAAGCTCCCAAGGAGGTTGACAGCTCCCGGAGGCCATGGCAGGATGGCCTGAAAGTTTGTGCATCCGCAACCACCCCGAGGACTTCCCGCCATCGAACCGACAGGACATCATCGATTCACGCGCCTTCATTTGCCCAGGCATCGGAGCGCACCCCGCAGGGGCAGCCTCTCCTTCCGAGGGATTTTCTCCGTAACCACCCTCACCCTTGGCCTTTTTCTTCTGGCCTCGTGCAGGACCGCCCCTGTTCCGGTCAATGATCAGTCCATCCTCGACAAAACCCGAATCTCCCTTCCGGACACCTACCCGCCCAAAAAGGTGGGAAGACCGGATGCGCCCCGCCATCCTTATGCCGAAGCCGCACTGCGCTCCATGGGCTTTGAGTGGAGCGATCCGAGATTTGTCTCGGGGCGCCATCTCTCCCGAGGGGACGAAGTGGCCTGGTTCGACCGGGAGGACCATCTTCATGTGACCCGCTACAGGGGAGTCTTTCATGAGTCGGGATACCGGATCCGCCGTTATGTTCCGTCCCCGTCCGGAGACCTGGAGCATCGGGGATCCCTGGTGAGCCACTCGCTGGCAGAGTGCCTCTATGACCGCCCCGGAGCGGCCGTCCACTATCATCACAACCTCTCCGGAGTTTCTCTCTTCATTGAGACACTGGGGGGAGGAGGAATCGACACCTTTCTCCTTCCGGCGACACTTCCCCTCTGCCTCCTCTCAGACAGACTCCCGCCCACCTTTTCCCGTGTTCAGACCGAAGAGGACCGTTCTGCCGTTCGGGAGGCCCGACGGCTTGCCGCAAGACTCCGTCAGAAAGGAAAACCAATTCCGACATAGGTGACGGCCCCTGCTTCGGTCGAATAGCCGATATCGACACGCCCGACGACGTCAGGTTTGACCAGGGCCCGAAGCCCGACTCCCGGGTTGACCGCATAGTATCCGAAGTTCGTGGCCTGAGACATGTCTCGGTAAACCTCCCCCACCCCTAAAAAAGGCGCCACCTGGAACTCCGACTGGACATTGAAGAGATTCATGTCGAAGGCCGCGATACGCTCCTCGATATTGAACAGGGTGGCATCATAGTCGTAGAAACGTCCGGTCCCGTATCCCTCAAGCGTGAAGGCCCCCCCCAGCATGCTCATGGCATAGAACGGGATATTCGGTCCGTTCATGAGGTTGATCATGGCCCGGATGGCCAGGACATCCTGGTCTTGGTCTCCATGAGGGATCCAGGTCTTGTACTCGACATCAAAGCGGTCAAAGACGCTGTTTTGTCCGGGAGTCATGTTGTTGTCGAGCTCTGCGAAGGCCCGGGCATAGGTTCCGGCAGAGGGAATGAGATGGTTGTCACGGGTGTCGTAGGTGACATCGGCCCGATGCGTCAGGATCTGCGCTCCCGAGGCGAACCCCGGAGCATCGGGAAACAGAAGTCCGGTATATTCCATTCCCGAAACCTGCCCCGGAGAGGCACCATAGGAGCGATATCGCTCCATGATCCAGGCCCGGATCTTCATGTCGTCAAAATTCATTCCGAAGGTTCCGTGAGCCGATGTGGTGGACAGGGTGTAGTTCGACTGGTCGGAGAAGTTCGAGGTCGGACCGAGGCCATAGAACCGGGCGGTCGGGTTTTTAAAGCTCTTCACACGGGTATCGATAATAAAGCGTCCCCGGTCAAGGGAAAGGTCCCGGTAGTGAAACTCGTAGAAGTTCATGATCGAGTTCGACTGGATGCCGACGACATGCCAGCGCTTCAGATTCCCCTTGTAGAACCGGTAATACCGAAAGCCCGTTTCAAGGCCCATATAGGAGTTGTACATGACGGACGGAGCGAAGATCGAGGTGATTCGACCGGAGGGCTTGGCATACAGGATCGGAACGATCGTCCCATAGGTCAGCCCCGAGTTGTAGGAGTCGCCGATGGCCGGAACGGGGACGACAACGGTATTGTCGAAGGGAGTGCTGTAGCTGAAGGGAGGGGGAGCACCAATGGGAAGTTGGGGAAAGCTGAGTCCCTGCGGGCCAAGGGTCGTCTGCACCGGGGCGATGGGGGCCATCGGCGGCGGGGCGGCAAAGGAGAAAAGGGGGGGGCTCCCGCAGGCAAGAAGAACGAAAACCACCCGCCACAGAGAAAACACTCGTCGGATCCGGGAGTCCGTTCCTCCCTTCCGGAGCCTCCGAACACTCAATGCCCCTCCTCCCGAAGGGCTGAAGAAACCTCTTGACCCAGGCGAGAAAGGGCTTGGCGGCCCTGACGAATGCTTGAACCCAAAAGAAGCAGTTCATAAAGAAGCGTGGGACGGACCAGGAGAGCGCGGAGAATCCCCCCGAAGGAGACCGCCCCTTCCGGTGTGACAAAAGAGAGGATCTCCGGAGGAAGGGCGTCATCTGCCCCATCGGAGACAACCCGGACGACAGTCGCCGGGATCCCGGCACGGGAAGCCGCATCAAGCCATCCGGCGCTTTCCATGTCAACAGCCATGGCTCCCGTCTCGGACGCCAGCCTTTTTTTTTCCCGGGGGGCTCCGACGAGAGCCTCGGCTGAAAGGATCCTCCCGAAGCGGATCGATCCTTTGCCCCACCCCTCAAACATGGGGCGAAAAAAACTCAGAAAAAAGTCTTGCAACGGCAAAAATGTCTCCCCCGAAGAGGAGAGAACCTCCTCGGCCACAACGATCGTCCCCGGGAACAGGTCAGGGGCTAGAGCTCCCGCCAGACCGGTAAAGAGAACACGAGAATATCTCCCTGAAGACAGAAGAGCGGAAAGAACCCCCATTCCGGATTTTCCGGGACCGACCCACACCACCTCAAAAAGAGAGCGTGGAGGCGGAACAGAGGGACTGAGCGTCCCATGGCCACTCCGGGGGATGACGCGACCTTTCAGCTTATGGGTGAAGGCCCGAGCTTCGTCTTCCAGTGCCGTCACGACGAGGAGTGGGCAAGCGCCCTGTCCCCCGTCAGACACTTCGGGCGATCGGCGCGTAGGGAGCCGTCTTCCAGAAATCCACCCGTTCGTGCCCCAGAGCTCTTCCTCTCTCGGTCATGTTCCGGTAAAGGGCCAGGGCCCAGAGCGGAAAATAATGGCGATACATGTGGTAGCGCAGGTAGAAGACCCGGGGGAATCCCGTCCCCGTAAAGAGCTCCTCGTCCCAGGTTCCGTCAGGTGTCATCTGCCGGAGCAGAAATTCGACTCCCTGCCTGACGGCCATGTGACCCGCATGTCCTCCATGAAGAAGCGCGATCAAGGCCCAGGCCGTCTGTGAGGGCGTCGAAGCCCCCCGTCCCGCGTAGTCTCGCGAGGCATAGGAGAGACAATCCTCTCCCCAACCACCGTCCGGATTCTGGCGAGCCATCAGAAACTCCATGGAACGCATGACCCAAGGCTCAGACATGGGAACGCCGATACTTTTAAGCCCCGCAATGACCGACCATGTTCCATAGATATAGTTGACACCCCACCGTCCGAACCAGGAGCCGTCCTCTTCCTGCTCCCGCCTGAGATAGCGGATCGCCCGGGCGGCCGGAGGGAAATCAGGCCCGTATCCCAAGGATCCCAGGAGCTCCAGCACCCGGCCGGTGAGGTCAGCCGTACTGGGGTCGAGCAGGGCCCCATGATCGGCAAAGGGGATATGGTTGAGAAAGAGAAGGTCGTTGTCCCGGTCAAAGGCCCCCCAGCCGCCGTCCGTTCCCTGCATGGCCATCACCCACAGTGTTGCGCGCCGGAAGACGCCTTCCATTCGAGCGGCCAAGTCGGGTCGGGCCGGAAGAATCTTGGCCATTCCCATGAGGACCATGGCGGTGTCGTCCACATCAGGATAGTAATCGTTTTCGAACTGGAAGGCCCAGCCACCCGGCTCACAATCGGGGACGCGAACGGCCCAGTCCCCCCGGGTCCTGACCTCCCGGGCACAAAACCATTCCATGGCCCGGTCAACCGTGGGGGAGTCCGGGGAGATCCCGGCCTCAATCAGGGCGCCCATGGCCAAGGCTGTGTCCCAGACGGGAGAGACACACGGCTGGACCAAAATCTCCTTCTCCCCCTCAATGAGCAAATCATCGATGGAGCCAAGAACACGCTGCATCAGGGGGTGATCGAGATCGTATCCCTCGAGGGAAAGGGCCACCGCACTGTTGGCCATGGCCGGATAGATCGCTCCCAGCCCCCCCTCTCCCTTGAGACGGGGAACCATCCACTCCATGGCAAACGACAGGGCTTTCTTTCGAAGGAAGTCGGGAGGATGTCGGTTCCAGACCTGGAGCCCCTTGTCAAGGAGGAGAAAAAGGTTTCTCAGGGAAAAGAACTCCGGGGAAGGGGCAAAGGACTCCCCGTCAGGTCGGGCGGGATCAAAGAGCTCCGAGATGCCCCTCTCGGGAGAGAGTCGGACAAGGGGCTTGTGGTGGTAAATGAACAGCAGAGGAACAATCACCGCCCTCGACCAGTAGGAGACTGAATAGATCGAAAAGGGAAACCAGGCCGGGAGGAGAACCATTTCGGCGGGAAGCGCCGGAATCTTTTCCCAGCTGTACTGACCAAAAATGGCCAGGGCAATTCGGGTGAAGACATTGACCTTGCCGGCGCCCCCCTGGGAGAGGACCCACTCCCTGGCACGGACAAGAGCCGGATGGGAGGGATCGAATCCGCACAGCTTCAACGCCTGATAGGCCTTGACGGTGGCACTGATATCGGGGTCACCGTCGTGAAAAAGTGGCCAAGCGCCTTCCTTTCCCTGAACGGAAAGAATCGCCCGGACAATCTTGTCCCGGCGGACGGGATCCAACGGCCGTCCCAGAATTTCATGGAGAAACACATATTCCGAGGGGATCGTGGCATCGGCTTCAAGGGGCGCCACCCAGTGCCCTGCAGCATCCTGTGAAGCCACAAGCCAGGAAACGGCCCGGGCCAGGGTTCTCGAAAGGGGATCGACCCGATCAACCAGCCCAATCGACGGAGCGGTCTTCTCAAGAAGCGCCGGAGCAGGAGAGGAACTCCCCTCGGCCGGCGACATCTTTTTTCCGCCAGTAAAATTTGATTGCCCTGACACCCCGTCCCCCATCCCCAATGCGTCCGCCATCCACTTCATTGTTGGAATCGAAATCATTCCTCTGATTTCTTAGCAAAATCAAGCAAAAAGGTCAACATCCGAGCCATGATCTCCAGCAATTGCAATCATTTTCCAGACAAAGACAGCGGAAAAGCTTTCCCCCTCGATCCCCCTCACGAGAGAGCCGCAGTCAGCCCCGCAAAGGCTCCCGGATCCTCGCCAAGACGAACTCCCGAATCCCCGGTCAATACGTCTCAGAAAGCGTCAGTCTGGTTGATTTTTAAAGAAAGATTCCCCATAGTCTATGGGAGAGGCCTTCCAACAGCAAGAAGCTTCTCAGGGATTCTGATTTCAACTCTTCGGAAGTTGCAGACTTTTTCTGATGGCATGAGGTGAAAAACAAGAACACCAAAAGCCTGAGAGAATCCGCCTGGAACCGCCGAGGGGTCTTTCTTGAGGATGCCCTCCTTAGACCTGCCCTGGCACCAGACGTCAGACATGGGGCTCCCGACAACCCGTCAGCCCCCAACACTTGAAGGAGATCCCACCATGCCTCACCCCCTCCTGACTCCAGAGACAGAACTCCGGGCGATCAATACCCTTCGAATGCTCTCCGTTGACATCGTTCAAAAGGCCAACTCGGGACATCCCGGAACGCCCATGGGATTTGCCGCTCCCGTTTTTGTCCTCTGGCGGGACTATCTCCGGATCAACCCGAGAAACCCCGACTGGGTGGCCCGGGATCGCTTCGTTCTCTCGGGCGGTCACGCATCGGCATTGCTTTACTCCCTTCTCCACCTGACGGGATTTGGCCTGACAATGGAGGATCTAAAGTCCTTCCGGCAATGGGGAAGCCAGACACCTGGCCATCCTGAATACCACCATACCCGGGGGATAGAAACCACCACTGGCCCCTTGGGTCAGGGATTCGCGAATGCCGTGGGGATGGCCTTGGCCCTTCGCCACCTCGCCACGACCTTCAACCGTCCCGGGATGGCCCTGCTCAACCCCAGGGTCTTTGTCACCTGCGGGGATGGCGACATGATGGAAGGGGTCGCCAATGAGGCGGCCTCCTTTGCGGGCCACCAGGGGCTCTCCAATCTGATCTGCCTCTATGACAGGAACCACATCTCCATCGATGGAAGCACCGACCTCGCCTTCACCGAAGACGTACCGGCTCGCTTCCGGGCCTTGGGATGGGCCGTTCGCGAGATCTCTGACGGTAACAGCACCTCGGCCATCCGCGATGCCCTGGACTGGGCCACCGATCCCGAAAAAGCCCTTCCCAACGAAAAAGACAAACCGAAGATGATCGCCATCCGCACCCACATCGGCTATGGAAGCCCCACCTATCAGGACACCGCCCACGTTCACGGGTCTCCCCTGGGCGCAGAGGAGGTCAAGAAAACCCGGGAACGCCTCGGCTGGCCCCCGTCCCCCGACTTTTTCATTCCCGACGAGGTTCGTCCGGTCTTTGCCGAAATCGGGCAAAAGGGCGCAGGGCTGGAGGCTGCCTGGAACGAGACCTTTGCCCGCTATCGGGCCTCCTTCCCCAAGGAAGCCGATCTTTTCGAGTCGGCGGTGGTCAACGGCAATCACGCCTCGGGACTTGCCGGACGTCTCACCCCCTTCGCCCCCACCGACAAGCCCATGGCCACGCGGCAGGCCTTCGGAACCGTCCTGCAGGAGGCCTCCCGGATGCAGCCCCTTCTCTTCGGCGGATCGGCGGATCTTGCACCCTCAAACAACACGCTCATCAAGGGGGAAACCGACTGCCAGATTGCGACCCCCGGGGGACGCAATCTCCACTTCGGCGTCCGGGAGCATGCCATGGGGGGAATCATGAACGGAATGGCCCTGACTCGGGTTCGCCCCTACGGAGGGACGTTTCTTGTCTTTTCCGACTACATGAAGGGAGCCATGCGCCTCTCGGCCCTCATGGGGCTTCCGGTCCTGTACGTCCTCACCCACGACAGCATCGGACTGGGAGAGGACGGGCCGACCCACCAGCCGGTGGAACACCTCACCTCCCTCCGGGCCCTCCCCAACATGGCGGTGATGAGACCGGCCGATGCCAATGAAACCCTTGCGGCCATGGACTGGATCACCGAGCAGGACTCGATGCCCGTCTCCCTCATCCTCTCCCGCCAGGCCCTTCCCATTCTGGACGTTCCCTTCGAACGGGTCCTCTCCGGGGTTCGCAGGGGGGGGTACATCCTCCGGGAGGCGTCCAAGGCTCCCGTGGTCACCCTGATGGGAACCGGCTCCGAGGTCTCCCTCCTTTGGAAGCTGCAGGACGAGCTCGAAGGACGGTCGGTTCCGACGCGCCTCGTCAGCCTTCCCTGCACGACGCTCTTCGATCGCCAGGACAAGGCCTATCGTGACTCGGTCCTGGGCGGCGCCTCCCTTCGCCTCTTTGCCGAAGCCGGCAGCACCCTCTCCGCCTGGCGCTATGTGGGAGAAAAGGGAATTGCCGTGGGGCTTGACCACTTCGGCGCTTCGGCTCCCTACGAACGCCTCATGGAGGAGTTCGGCTTCTCCGTTCCCAAAATCATGGCCCGCATTAAAGAATGCTGGCCCGAACTTGCCCTCTAGGCCACAGACCAGGTCCCATCCAAGGAGATGTCCATGTCCTCACTCAAATACGCCCCGACCGGACGCATCGCCGACCTTCTTCGCGAAGGGCAGAGCCTTTGGCTCGACTCCATCAGCCGCCACCTCATGGACTCCGGAGAGCTTGACCGCCTGATCAACGAGACGGGGGTCCGGGGGATCACCTCCAATCCCACGATCTTTGAAAAGGCCATCAACGGATCCTCGGACTATGATGCCGACATCGTCTCCCTCTCTGCCCAAGGCCTCTCGGCTTCGGAGATCATTCGGACCCTCATGGTCAGGGATGTTCAACGAGCTTGCGACTTTTTCCGTCCCGTTTATGAAAGCTCCAAAACTCTTGACGGATTTGTCTCGATCGAGGTCAACCCCCTCCTGGCCCACGAGACCGAAGCCTCGATTTCCGAAGCCAGAACCCTCCACCGGATGGTGGACCGACCCAATCTTCTGATCAAGATTCCGGGGACCCCGGAGGGAATTCCCGCCATTCGGCAGCTGATCTCGGAAGGAATCTCCGTCAATGTCACCCTTCTCTTTTCTCCGGACGCCTACCGACAGTCTGCCCAGGCCTATATCGACGGCCTCACGGCCTACCATGCCGCAGGCAAGGATCCCTCCCGGGTCCGCAGCGTGGCAAGCCTCTTCATCAGCCGCCTCGATACCCTGATCGACAAGAAGCTCGACGCCCTTTCCGGCGGATCGTCCGACCCTTCCGTCTCCCAAAAGGCCAAAGAGCTGCGGGGAAAGGCCGGCATCGCCAATACCCGGATTGTCTATGAGCTTTTCGGGAGCCTTTTTTCCTCCTCTGACTTCAAAACACTGGCCAAGGCCGGAGCCTCCGTCCAGCGTCCGCTTTGGGCCTCGACCGGCACCAAGGACCCCGCCTACTCGGATACTCTGTACGTGGACAACCTGATCGGGCCCGACACGGTGAACACCGTTCCCCTCGAAACCCTTCGGGCATTTGCCGACCACGGGATCGTGGCACGCACCGTTGACCGCTTCACCAAAGGAGCTCCCCTTGAGGACCCCCACCGCATCCTCGACGCATTGGCAAGCCTAGGCATCTCCCTTGAGGCCGCCTACAATCAGCTCATCACGGAAGGGGTCCAATCCTTCAACAAGTCCTTCGAGAGCCTGATAGAAAGCACCGAACGCAAAATCGCCTCAAAAAAAAGAGCCTGAGGCTCCTGCGGACCTCCACATGGCGCCCTTTGGGAGGCGCCCCTACCGAAAGGATTCCCTGTGCCAGAACTCTCTGAGGCTGCTTCCGGAGCCCCAACGAATAACGGCGCCACGGCTCCCCTCACCATCATCATCTTCGGGGCCTCTGGCGACCTCACGCATAGAAAACTTCTTCCGGCACTCTTCGATCAGGCCGTGGATGGACTCCTTCACCCGGAAACCCGGATTCTGGGAGTCGCACGCCGTCAGAAAACCCACCTCGAATTCCGGGAAGAGATCCGGGAATCGGTCCAGACATTTGCAAGAAATACTGGACGTCTCGACCTTTTCCCCGAGTTTGAGAAGAGGATTTTCTATCATGCCATGACCTTTGACGATCCCAATGGCTACAATGCCCTCCGCACCACCCTTCTTTCCGACGAATTCCGAAAACCCACCCAGGGCAACGTTCTCTACTACCTGGCAACCCCGCCGAGCTACTTCGTGCCCATCATCCGCAATCTCGGCACCTACGGGCTTTCGACGATCAACGAGGGGGAGACCGCCACGGGCGGAGGGTTCACCCGAATCATCATCGAAAAACCCTTCGGACGTGATCTCGCCTCGGCTCAGGACCTCAACCGCGAGGTGCTTCAGGTCTTCCGGGAAAATCAGGTCTTCCGCATCGATCACTATCTCGGCAAGGAAACCGTCCAGAACATCGTCGTCTTTCGCATGTCCAACCCGGCTTTCGGCTCCCTGTGGAGCAATGTCCACGTCAAGAGCGTCCATATCACCGTCCATGAGGCGGTCGGCGTGGAGGGTCGGGGAGACTACTTCGAGGAGGCCGGGATCCTCCGGGACATGGTTCAGAACCACCTTTTCCAGCTGATGACCCTGACCGCCATGGAGCCGCCGGTGGCCTTCGAGGCCCAGGCCATCCGGGACGAAAAGGTCAAGGTGCTGCGCTCCCTCAAGCCGATCCGGACAGAAGAGATCCCGAAGGTCATCGTCCGAGGACAATATACGGTGGGAGAAGTGGATGGTGTTCCCGTTCCCGGATACCGCAACGAACCCAAGATCCCCCCCACCTCCGACACCCCGACCTTTGCCCGGATCAAGGTCGAAGTCCAGAACTGGCGATGGGCCGGAGTTCCCTTTTACCTCACCGCAGGGAAGCGCATGACCCGCCGGGAGACCACCATCCGCATCGTCTTCAAGGAATTTCCCTTCGCGCTTTTCCGTCTGGCCGGATGCCCCGGCACGGTTCCCAACGAGCTCATCATCCGGATCCAGCCCAACGAAGGCATCGCCCTCCGCTTCGGGATCAAGCGTCCGGGAGGACGCCTGGTGATCGACCCTGTGGAGATGGACTTTTCCTATCAGACGGCCTACCGCGACAAGGCGCCCGACGCCTATGAGCGACTTCTTCATGATGCGATCGTGGGAGATTCGACGCTCTTTGCCAGAAATGACGAAGTGGAACGTTCCTGGACCTTCATCGCCCCCCTCCTGGGCGATCTCTCCAAACTCTCTCCCCTGCGCTTCTATACGGCAGGGACCGACGGGCCCGAGGAGAAGGACCGGCTCGACGACCCCGAGCCCGTCTGAGACGGCCTTGTCAGTCTCCCGCCCCTCCCGGACAGCCTCCCGGCTGTCCGGGTTCCGCATCCTCTCCCTTTTGTTTGCGGGCTCCTGCACCTTCATTCCTTCCTTTTCCTCACCTTCGCCCCCCCTGCTTCTTCGTCAGGAGCCCGAGACTCCGCCCCTCTTTGTGCTCCATCCTCCCCAAAGCACTCCCGACGAACTCTTCTTCACCGGCCACGCTCACAAGGAAAAGTCTCCCGAGACGGCCCGAAAAAAAGCCCTGGCCCACGCACTGGCAAAGATGAGAGCCCCCCTGGCACAACAAGGATATCTCCTGTCTCCCGCCGAAGCCACGCGCTGGCTCCGGGAGGATCCGGTCGGGGGGCCCCGGGTGACGGACAGCTGGATCCGCACCTACATCCAGAGCCACGAGCGTCCCTATATCCACAAAACCTCACTCTATCTGCTCGTTTCCGTCCCGTCCGCCTATCTTCGGAGGATCACCCGAACACTCGCAAGAAAAGACCGGGACAACGAAAGGAAGCTCTCCCGCCTCCTCGACCTTGGACAGAAGGAGATCTCTCAGGGAGATGGCGCCCGGGCCCTTCGGGACATACGCCTGGCCCTGGAGACATCTAGGAAGATCCACTCGCTTCAATCATTCGCAAAATCAGATCGCCCCCGGGTCGACCGCGAACGGTCCGCCGCCGCCCATCTCTGGCGAGCCCTCCTCCGGGGCCTCGACCTTTCTCTTCGGCCTGAGCACGTTCCCCTTGTTCTTCGTGAGAGTCCCGATCCCCCCGCCCGTCTTCGTGAAGGGACCCGCACCCGGATTTCCTCCCGCACGGCCGGTGTGTCGGGGCTCGCCTTTCATGGAACGCTCCTTCCTCCGGAAAAACCGGAACACCTCGTCTTTCCCCCGCTTCCGGGAATCTACAAGGCTCCCGAGACCCCCTTCTCCCCTGACACCCTCTTCTGGGAGACTTTTCTGCTTCGGCAGCCTCCTTACCGCTATCATCCCCGTCTCTCCCTCGACTGCTCCGCCACCGGATCCCGGGGAGACGGCCGCTGTCTCATCCGGACAATTCATGTTCCCCTCTCCCGGGGAACCCTTGAGGGAACCTATCGTCCGGAGCCCGGCTCGCCTCTTGACCGGCCGTTTTTCCGGCAACTTCTGGGCAAGACCCTTATCGATGTCCACTTCACCTTCTACCACAGACGCCCGCTCTTTCCCCTTCAGCTTGTCCTCCCAACGGCATCGGACCAGGAGATCCGCCGGGCGGCAGAAAAGGGATTGGTCCACCCGTTGGGGAAAGCCGGCATCACCCTCTGTGTCCACAAGGGAGAAACGCTTGCCTGCCCCTTGGCCCCCCAGGGTCTCCCCCTGCCCGCTCCGCACGCGGAATTGGCCATCGCAGCCCTCGCTCTCGACACAAGCCGTCTCTCCCATTCGGACTTTTCCGTCGCCACCGTCCACCTTCACATGACGGTGACGCTGAAGGATTCCCAGGGGCTTCTTCTTTTTCTTCCTCTCGATGCCACGGGACGGGGCTTCGGGAGAAAGTCGGCCCTCGACCAGGCCTTCCTGGAGACGGGGCGGCGTCTCGCTCGCCTCCTTCCCCTTGCCTATCTTCCCGATCGCCCCCCCCATCCGGGAGCCGCCTTCTATGACCCCTGAGACCCCACAAAAAACCGAGGCCTTTGATGTCGTCATCGCCGGAGCGGGAATTGGCGCTCTCACCTTGGCCTGCTATCTGGCCCCCCTGGGATTCCGGGTCCTGATCCTGGACAAGCGCCCCGACCTCTCTCCCGTTCACCGGGGAGAGCTTGTCCAGCCCCTGGGGCTGGGGATCCTGTCGGAGCTCTCCCTCATGGACGAGCTCCTGTCCGCTCCCCATACGCTCTATCGCTCCTTCGACTTTCTTGATGGCAACGGCCGGCTCCTCATGCGCTCCCACTATGACCGGGGACAGAGCTCCCACCCCTTTGCCCTCGCCATCGAACCCCATCAGATGGACCAGATCCTGGCCCGGAGCCTCTCTTCCCACCCCAACATCCTCCTCCGTTTCGGAACGGAGCTGACACAGATCTCCATTGACAGTGAGGGAGTCGAGGTCACTGCCCGTCAACACGACGGGACGGCCACACGCATCTTGGCCCGAGTCATTGTGGGAGACGACGGTCGACACTCGCGGGTCCGGGAGCTCTCGGGGCTGGCCCAGGACAATGGCCGAATTGTCCCCTACCAGGACTCCTACCTTGGAGGATCCCTGCTCCTTCCCGAAGGGGAGGAGCTCCCTCGGGCCCTTCTCGAGGCGACCGGGCGTTACTTTCTTGGTCCCCGCTTCATTTTTTTCTTCTTCTCGGTCTCCGAAAGACGCCGATTCTTTCTCCTGCTGCTCCCGGATTCGGACCGGGAAAGATTTTTTGCAAAAGGGACGGCCTCCCTCCTGGCCCGACTTGAGGCCCTTGTCCCGGGATTCTCTCGGGTGGCCAAGGCCCAGGGATACGACGATCCGGCCCGATATCTTCCCCTTCCCGTCTGGAAGGTCGACCTCAAGCAATGGGTCCGGGATGGGGTCGTCCTCATGGGGGATGCGGCCCATGCCATGAACCCCCACGTGGCCCAGGGACGGAATCAGGCCATGGAGGATGGACGGGTTCTGGCTCCGATCCTCGCCAAAGCCCTTCTCCGCGGCCCCCTGACCACACGGGAGCAGCTTCTCGAATACGAATCCCGCCGCCAGCCGGTGATCCGGGCCCTCCACGCCCTGGCCGACGAGATGACCTTTGTGTGGAACTCGGGTCACCCTCTGGTCGTGGCAGCCCGGGAGGCGTCGTTCCGAGGAATCGGACGGATTCCCTCCCTCGAGAAAAAAATCGTCACCACCATCGGGGGAGAGAAGATCCAGCCCCTCTCCCCTCTCGACAAGCTCCGGGCCCTCTCGGCCGGTCTTTTTCGATCGCCGTGACAAAGAGGACCTGCCTCCTTTTGGAGAGATCCTTTTGCAATCCCGTCCCGGCGGCGCTATCCTTTGAGCAGGTTGACATTCTTATGACTTTTTTCCGGGCAGCCATGACCGGCAGGAGACAGTGAGCCCCGCCATGCAGATACGGCGCCGATTCCGGGTAAATGCCCGCCAGATCTTGGGCCATGTGACCCGTCTCAACATCTTCTGGCGGACGCTCTTCATCTCGGTCCTGATCGGGGTGACCACCGGATTTCTTGTCTACCTCATCGAACGCGTTGTCTATCGCCTTCTCTTTCTCACCCTCTACAACACCGCCTTCAAAAACCACCTCGTCGTCATTCTCATCCCCATGGCCGGCGTCCTGGTCGCCCGCTACATTCTCGCTTCGGGTCGGGTCGACAATGCCGGAGGTACGGAAGAGATCATCAAGAGCTACCACGAGTACCGGGGCAAGCTTCCCCTCAGGAATGCCCTTTTCAAGATCCCGGCCTACATTTCCACCCTGGGATTTGGGGGATCGGCCGGTCTCGAAGGGGCCTCCACCTATATCGGGGGCGTCGTCAGCTCCCTGGTGGACCGCACCTTCAGCTGGCTGCGCATCCCCTACGAAGAGCAACGGGTCATGCTTCTGGCGGGAGCTGCCGCGGGGCTCTCCGCCATGTTCAAGGCCCCTTTCACGGGAGCGATCTTCGTCCTCCAGGTCCCCTACCGCTCCGACATCGCCCCCAACGCCCTGGTCCCGACGCTGATCTCCAGCGTCTCCTCCTACATCGTCATGGTGAGCCTCGTGGGAACGGCTCCCCTCTTCCAGCTGGCCGCCAAGGCCCAGTTCCACTTCAAGGACTTCCTGTCGGTCATTGTGATCGGCGTTGTCTGCGGCTTTCTCACGGCGGCCTTTATCCGGATCTACCGACAGACCAAACGATGGTTCTCCGAAGGGTCGCGCCACCGGATCGGACTGCGCCCCTTCCTCGGAGCCCTGATCCTGGGGCTGACCGGGTATGTCGCCACCCGGGCCTGGGGAGAGGCGCTTCCCCTGGGCCCCGGATACATCTTCATCCAGCACCTTCTCACCGGGAATGTTCCCATCGATATGGCCCTGGAGCTCTTCTTCCTCAAGGCCATCGCCGTCATCTTCACCTTTTCCGCCGGGGGAATCGGCGGATCCTTCTTCCCCCTTCTCTCCCTCGGGGCCGCCACCGGATCGGTGGTCGCCCAGGTGGCGGGGCTCGAGCCTTACGACTTCGGCGTGGTCATGGGAATGTCCGCCTTCCTCGCCGCCGGATACAAGACCCCTCTCGCAGCCGTGGTCTTCATTGCCGAGGCCACCCACAGTTCGGGCTACCTGATCCCCGGCCTGATCGGCACGGTCGTCAGTTACGTGGTCAGCGGGACCACCTCCATTTCCACCCATCAGAGGGACCGGGAGGACATCCATCTCGCGAACCGTTTCCATCTTCCCGTCAGGAACGCCATGCTCAGGAACATCGTCAGCGCCCCCGCAGACCTGACACTGGCCGAGTTTCGGGAGCACTTTGTTCTTCGCCATCTCCACCGGATCTACCCCGTCACGCAGGAGGGTCCGACGGGCCTCCAGCTGATCGGGATCATCTCCCTCTACGACCTCGACCGGGTCCCGCCGGAGAAGTGGGCGGAGACCACCGTCGGCCAGATCATGGTCACCAATGTCGTCACGGTCACCGTCGACGATCCGATCCTGACCGCCATTGCCCGAATGAACGAGCGGGACCTGGAGTTCCTTCCGGTCATCGACAACCAGCACACCCGGAGGCTGGTGGGCGGCATTACCCGCACCGACGTCTTCTCCGGTGAATGGGCCAACCTCCTGTGACGCTTCCCCCCTCCATTCCTCCGCTTTTGACCAGCTTCACCCTCACCCTCCTCTTCTGCTTCATCCTCGGACTGGAGCTTCACGCCTTTCGGCGGGAGAGCGGGGAAAAGGACCTGGGATTTGGCACCACCCGGACGCTGACCCTCTCCGGTATCATGGGATATGTCCTGGCCCTTCTCGATCCCTCGGAGAAGACCCTGATTGCCGGATTTTTCGTTCTCGGAGCGCTCCTGGGGATCAGCTACTTGAAGCGCCAGAACGAGAACCCCTCCCTCATCCCCCATATCATGGCGCTTCTGGCCTATGCCATCGGCCCCGTCGCCCAGAGGGAGCCCCTGTGGTTTTTGATGGTCTTCGTGGTCGCCATCCTTCTCATCCTCGGCAAGAGCCCCCTGATACGGCGGCTCTCCGACTCCGTCCCCATCTCGGAGGCGGTCACTCTTGCGATCTTCCTTATCATGGCCGGGGTCATTCTTCCCTTCCTTCCCGACACCCCCATCGGCGAGATTCTCCCCGTCACCTATACCCGGGTCTGGTTGGCCGTGGTCATGGTCTCGGGCGTCTCCTACCTCTCCTACCTTGCCCGAACCTATCTCTTTCCCAAGCGTGGGATTCTGCTGACGGGAACGCTGGGAGGCCTCTACTCCAGCACGGTGGCCACCGTGGTTCTTGCCCGCATCGCCAAGATCCACTCCTCCCCGGAGATCGCCCCGGCCATCATCCTGGCCTCGAGCATGATGTATGTCCGCATGGCCCTCCTTGTCCTGCTTCTCGGACCCCGGGAGATCTCCCTGCCCCTCCTCCTTCCCTACGGGGTGCTCTTTCTTCTTTCCCTTGCCGCGGCCTTTGCCACAGCGCGCCTCTTTTCCCCCCAAAAAAACGCAAGCGAAGCCCCGGGCTCCCCCCCCGAGGAGCCCGTCGCCCATCCGCTCGAGCTGCGGACGGCCTTTCTCTTCGCCATGGCCTTTCTTCTCTTTTCCACCCTGACACGGATCATCAATGCCCGGTTCGGGTCGGGAGGACTTCATGCCCTCGCCGTCTCCGTGGGGTTCACCGATATCACTCCCTTTGTCCTCTCCCTCCTCTCGAGCCACTTCGCCGCCACCGCGGGCACGATCAAGGGGAGCATCATCCTGGCGGGAGGAAGCAACAACCTCATCAACGGTCTCTATGCCCTGGTCCTGTCGCGCAGCCGGTCGGTCCTGCCGGCCCTCTTCTGGCTCGCCGGTGCCTTCCTTCTCTCTCTGGGGTATGCCTTATTTCTTGACTGACACCACAAATCGATCGCACCACCACTGACTCTTCTTTCCCGGGAGGCCCCATGGAAAACAGCGATCTGCCCGTTCGACTGATTCACCTCGACACCGTGGCACAAAAAACCCTCGCCGCCACCTTCGAACTCCCCGGGCTCCCCTATGGCTTCGCCCCCGGACAGGCCGCCGTCCTCTCTCTCTCCGAGGGAGGCGCTCCCGGGGAGGGACGAACGCTCTCCCTCGCCAGCGCCCCGTCGGAGCTTCCCCTGGTCACCTTCGCCACCCGGACGGCCTCGGGTTCACGCTTCAAGGAGGCCCTTGTCCGGGCCCGCCCGGGCGATGAATTCTTCCTGTCGCCTCCCTTTGGAGAGTTTCTTCTTCCCTCGGGCGAAGAGTGGGCCTTTCCCCTCATCTTCCTGGCCGGAGGGATCGGGATCACCCCCTTTCGGAGCATGCTTCGGGAATGCGGACGCACCCTTGCCGAAAAAGCGTCGCGTCCCCCCGTTCTTCTGACGCTCAACCGGACCGCCGAAGAGACCCCCTATCAGGAGGAGTGTCGACAGTGGGACGAAGGGGGGATCGCCACATGGGTTCCGGTTGAGACCCGGAGCCCGAAGTCCGGCGGACGGCCTCGGGAGGAGCTGGTTCGGCGGGCGATGGAAGAGATCCTGGAACAGACGGGGATGGAGGCGAGACTCTATCTGGCGGGACCCCCGGCCATGGTGGACTCCCTCTCGGAGATCCTGACGGCCTCCTTCGGATTTCCCCGGGAGAGGCTGACGGTGGATCTGTTTTTCGGATATGCCTAGGCGGATGCTCCCCGGACCGGGGAGAGGGAGGAGGATCTAGGGACGAAGGGGAAGGGCCTGCAAATAGGCATCCATCTCTTCCCTGAGAGCCTGGAGGGGAGCTTCAAGAGGGGCCACTTCCGCCGCTCCCTTCAATCCCCCTCCCCGATGGAAGGCCTGATGAGCTTCCCGGGCCGCGTGCCAGGAGGGAAGGTGGTAATAATGAACGCCTCGAACCTCGAACCAGCTGTCGAGGGGACAGGACAAGCCCGGAAGCCCTCCGGAATCCCCGGACGCCTCTCCCGCCGTTCGAAAGGCGTATTCGAGAAAGGGAAGCTCCTCCACCGGATAGACCGGAGGGAGGGCAATCTCGGGAAGCGGGCGCGCATAAAAGCTCTTGAAGTCCTCGAGGGACATGGGCTTGGCAAAGAAGTACCCCTGAACCAGGGATCCTCCCATCCGAAGCCAGAGCTCGACATCGGAACGATGCTCGATCCCCTCGCCCACAAGGCGGCTCCCGGAGAGATCCGTCAGAAGAAGGGTCGAACCGACCACGGCAAAGGCGTTGGTCCGCATCCGGAAGCTTCGCATGAAGCTCCCGTCGAGCTTGATTTCATCCGGCAACAGGTCGGCCACATGATGAAGGGAGGAGAAGCCGGTCCCGAAGTCGTCGAGAGAGAGCTCAAGCCCCCGGCGCCGAAGCTCCTCGCGAATCCGACCGGTCCGCTCGGGGCTTTCGAGAGAGGCTCCCTCGGTCACTTCCACGACGAGTCCCGTCCCCGTCTCCCCGCGGAGGGCGGCATCGACATCGTCGAGAAAGGCCGGATGAAGGAAATGGCCGGCCCCAATGTTCAGGGAGATCCGGAGAGGGGGAAGCGGGGCAGAGAGCTCGCGCCTCAACCGGCAGGCTTCGCTCAGGGCATGGCATCCGAGCTTTCTGATCAGGGCCGGCTCCCGCTCAACCTCGGGAATGAAGATCCCCGGGGACACCATCCCCTCTTCCCGTTTCCACCTTACCAGCATCTCGACCCCTTCGATCCGGCCACCCCGCACATCCACCTGTGGCTGGAGCCAAAAGAGGATCTCCCCGCGTTCAAGGGCCAGGGGAAAGGAGCGACGGGTCTCCACCCGGGAGACCATGGCCTGGGCAATCTCCGGGCCAAAGAGAGTCGAACGGTTCCTTCCCGAGGACTTGGCGGCAAAGAGCGACTCGTCGGCCCGGGCCAAAAGCTCCGCAGGAGTCTGCGCATCATCGGGAAAGATCGCCCACCCCAGACTGACGGTGACCAGATTGTGTCCCCCGTCGAGGCGAAGACCGAGGCCGAGGATCTTCCGGGAGATCTCCTCCACGCCCCGGCGATCGATGGATCCGGGAGAGGAAAGGCAGATCCCGAATTCGTCGCCCCCCATCCGGGCCAGGAAGGCCCCTTCCGGAAGGATCCCCGGAAGCTCCCGGGCCATTGACTGGAGAAGTCGGTCCCCTTCGATATGGCCAAAGGCATCGTTCCAGTTTTTGAAGCCGTCGATGTCGAGAATCCCCACAGAAAGGGCGAGATCCGGTTGGCTCGATGTCAGGCGACCGAGCTCCCCCACAAAGGCCGTGCGGTTGGGCAGGTCGGTCAGGGGATCGATGGAGGCCAAGACCTTGAGCCTCTCCTGGCGATCGAGAAATTCCAGGGAAAAGGAGATGTCCTGGGCAATGCCGGAGAGGAGCCCCACAAGGGTCCTGTCAAAGAACCCCTGCTCCCGGGAGATCAGTCCAAGGATCCCAATGCGGTGGCCATCCTTGGCAAATGAAACCGTCAGGGTGTTCCGGAGATGCCAGGGACGGGCCACCTCGCGCACCGCATCGGAACACAACCACTCCTCCAGAAGGGGAAACTCGACCACATCACTCGTTCCCAATGTCCGGCTGTGGATCAGGCAGCGCCCCGGATCCTGGGGGTCGACGGAAAAAACGGCCCCGTCTATGAAATCTCTGGCTCTTCCCCGGGCCGAGACCGCCCGGACCTTGTCCCCCGGCTCCACGAGCGAGACAAAGGCCAGGTCGATCCCCGTCGCCTCTGTGATGGCCTCACAGACTCCATCGTACAGCTCCTGGGGGGCCGGATGGCGTGCCAGAAGCTTCCCGATTGCGCCGATGGCCCGATAGAATCTGGCATAGCGATCCAGCCGGCTCCGGTCGCGGCTCTGGGCCATTGCCATTCGGGCTCCATTGACAAGCTGGGAGAGCAGCTCCACGGTCTCCTGGGAGGGGGGATGGGAGGATCGGGCTCCAGTCAGAAGAGAGACCGTTTTGGAGGGATCTTCCAGTGTTTCAAGGGAAAAAAGGAGGCCGCCCCCCAGGGAGAGATCCGCCAGAACCTTCCGGAGCATGGGCGACCACAAGGGGGAGTCCGAAGGGGCAAAAAGGAAGGTCGCCCCCGCAGGAATTCCGGGAAGAGGAGACTCAAGCAGGGCCTGAGAGAAAACCTTGCTCACCAGCTCGTCCGAAAAGTCCTCCCGGATCCCGGGGAGGGCCCCGTGAGAGAGGCGGTAGCCATCGAGATGCGGGGTCCGGGACGGAACACCTTCCTGAATTTCCTCCACAAGAAAGGCCACCGGAAAACCCATCCGGTCAACGACGCATTCGAGAAGGGCCGACCGGATCTCCCCCACCGAAAGGCCCCGAAGAAGTCGAGCCTGAAAGGACTCGATTGCCTCCTGGAAGGAGCGGCGGAGGGAGAGCTCCTGGAACTCCCGGCGTCGGTCAAGGAAGTCGCCAATGTCCCGGGCAAAGCTCTGGAGGAGGGGAAGAATGTCGGGGCTGAAGGAGGCATGGGAGCTTCGATAGACGGAGATAAGGCCCCAAAGGCCCTCCGAGGTATAGATGGGCGCCAGGGCGCTTCCCCCCAGGTCAAAGCGACGCACCCGATCGTGGAGCCCCATCATGGGAGGGAGCGACTCGGGAAGCTTGGCGACCATGGGAGAACCCGACCGCATGACCTGTCCTGCCGGCCCCTGCCCCATGGGGGAGTCGCTGGAGGCGGAGAGGACGATGCCCGAAAAATACTCCCGGGCCGCCCCTTCGGCCGCCACCGGACGCAGGGAGAGGTCTTCGAGGTCGAGACGGCTGATGACCACCAGGCGGGCCCCAAGCTCCTCCACAAGAATCGAGCAGAGGGACTCGAAGGTGGCATCGAGAGGGGCGCCCACCGAGCGGACCAGAAGACGGTTGGAATGCAGAACGGCCCGAGTTATCTCTTCGCGATCGGTCATCTCGGGGTTCACCAAAACCTCCCCTTCCGTTTCGTCTCCGTCACGCGGCGCTGGCGTCCTGCAGATGACCCGTCTTGACGAAGATCAGGCACCCCTCCCGTGAGAAGGGATGGTGGCGGCTCATGTGGGGTGCCCGGTACCAGCTCCCCGCGGGATAGGAACCGTGCTCATCCTCGAAGGTTCCCGAGATCACCAGAATCTCCTCCCCGCCGAAGTGCCGATGGGGCTGAAAGACCGTTCCCGGCTCCCACCGGACCAGGGCAGTATTGGCGGTTCCTCCCGAGAAGAGGGGAAGAACGGAGAGGCCGGGAACCAGTCCGGGGGAAAAGCGCACTCCCGCCGTCTCAAGGCCGGCACTTTTCCGGTCCTCTTCGGGGAAGGTCCCCGCCTTCAGAAAGAGGAGCGACGGTTCGCCGGCAAGAACCGAAAGTCCCGACTCCCCGGCAATGCGCAGGTAGCTTCCGGTCGGCCACACCCGGCCCCCGACCTCAAGTCGACCGTCAAGAACGAAAATCTCGAGGTCCCGAGAGTCCGGATCCAAGGAGCTCCCCGGGGGAAGCCTCACAAAGGACGACTCCACCACCCCGGGGAGGCTCTCGAGCGGGCAAAGGGACCCGCCCTCTTTCCGCTCGATCCAGGACCGGTTCTCCGGAAGGACAACAATGCGCTGGGAACGATCGGCATGAAAGAGCATCAACAATCCCCTGAAAAATTTTTTAACATTAACCTTTTTCATTCTACGAGGAGGATCGAAGCGATTTCAAGGGGCGGAACGGGTGATCCGGATCCCCCTCTTTAGCGTGTGGTATACTTCGCAACATACATCATCCATTTCATCAGCCTTCATCGATCTTCGCCCTGATGACTTCGGGAAAATTGCCTTTCTTCCCTTGAAGAGTGCGGGATCCTGATAAAATCCGGTGATGAGATTTCTCCTGCACCCCACCCTGGAGGCCCCCTCCATGGAGAGCGACTCGACCGGTTCTTCGAAAGACGAGAGAGACATTCAGGACTGGCTCCCTCTTCTTCTCGAGATGGGAACCGATGCCCCCTACATCACCGACGAAAAAGGTCTTCTGATCTTTTCCCTCCCCACCCTTGCCGACTCACTGGGCTATCGTGTGGAGGAGCTCCTCCACCGCCCGATCTCTCTGTGGCAACCGGAATGGGACGGAGACGACCTGATCCGGCATATGCGAGAGATCCTTGCGCTCCCTCCCGACACGATTTTAACCGTCGAAAGCTGGCATCAAAAACGTGATGGGACGGTTGTCCCCGTCGAGATCCGCTCCCGTCCCTTCATCCAAAACGGCCTCCCCTATGCTCTCCATTGCGCCCGAGACATCAGCCGCCGAAAATCCGCCGATCGGGATCGACAGACCCTGTCCGAGTATAACCGGCTCCTGATTGAGGCAAACAGGACCCTTCTCTCCGCCCCTGACGAGCCCTCCCTCTATGACGCCCTCTGCCGTCTGGCTGTTTCCCTTGAAGGCATCGCCCTGGCCTGGATTGGGCGACCCGGGGAGAACGGGTATTTTCACATTCTTGCCGCAAACGGCGAGACCGGATGGCTCGACTCGGTCCAGATTCCCTCGAGTCCGGAGATCACCGGCATCACCAGCGCCCCCTACCTGGCGTGGAAGAGCGGGGAGCCGGTCTTCCACCTCGCGTTCGACGAAACCCTGGCGGAAGATCCTTCGCCCTTTGCCCGCAAGGTTCAGGAGGCCATCGGCCGCTTCGGATTCAAGAGCCTGGCGGCCATCCCCATCTCCGGACGCGCGGAAGAGCGTCTCGTCCTCACCCTCTACCACCTCGCCCCAAAGGCCTTCGATCCTCCTCTTCAGGAAGTTCTCTCGGAGCTTTCCCGGGACCTCTCCCGGGGGCTCGAACGACTCCAGATCCTCCGAAGCCGCCAGGAGGCCCTGGCCCTCAAAAAGGCCCTTCTCGACAACGCACTCTCCGGAATTCTCCTGGTCCGGGACCGGACCATCGTCACGGTGAACGCCCACATGCTCGAGATGCTCGGATACGAGCGCCCCGAGGAGCTCGAGGGACAATCGGTCAGATGCCTCTACCTCGACGATGAAGAGTTCCTTCGGATCGGAAGGCGCCTCTACCCGGCAGTTTTTCATGAGGGACGGGTTCTGGTGACCGATGTCCGTGGACGAAAAAAGACAGGGGAAGCCCTTTGGGCTGATTTCTTTGCCACAACGGCCAGAGTCGGGGGCGAAGAGATCCTCGTGGCCACCATCTACGACACCACCGATCGGCACCTTCATGCCCGGGCCCTCGAGCGACTCGCCGCGGTCAATGCGCTCCATGCCCGGGCCAATGTCATCCTGTCGACGGTGGAGGACGAGAGGCGGCTTCTCATGGATCTTTGCGATCTCGCCATCACCCAATCCGGAGTCGTGCTCTCCTGGGTCGGTCAACCCGACCCTCACGGCGAGATCGAATTCCTGGCCGCCTCGGGAGCGACCGACTTTCTTCGGGAAGCCCGCATTTCCGTCCAGCTCGACTCCCCCAACGGACAGGGACCGACTGGCCGGGCCTTCCGGGAAGGCCGAGCCGTCTTCGAAGCGTCATTCTCCCCCCCGCCCGGCCCGGCCCCCTGGAAGGAGCCTGCCCGGAGGTACGGCATTGAAAGCCTCGCCGTCCTCCCTGTTTTCCATAAGGGACGCCTCTGGGGGCTCTTTGCCCTTTACTACGGAGAACGCCAGGAGTTCGAGGAGCCGGTCCGAAGTGTCCTGGAGGAGTTGGCCCAGAGCCTCTCCCGCGGTCTCGACCGGCTCGATCTCAAGTCGGTCGAGAGGCGAACCAGTGCCCTCAATGCCGCCATCCTTGACGCCTCCTCCTTGGGCATCATCCTGACCGAAGGATCGGTTGTCCGTTTTTCCAACAGCCGAATGGAAGAGATCCTCCACCGTTTCGGCCCCTTCGAAGGACGGGAGATTCTCGAGATCCTGGGAAATCCGGCCGAACCTCCCGGACTCGAGGAACGCATTCTCGTCCCCTCCCGACACCATGAACGTCTCACGCTGGAGATCCCTCTCGACCTTCCCGAAACCGGAGAACCGAGGTGGCTTGAGATGTCTGGGGTTCCTTTTGAGCAGGAAGGATTCGATACCCTCTGGACCATCTCCGACATCACCCTCAGAAAGAAGGCCCGGGAGGGGGAGACCCTTCTTGCCCGGGCTCTTGTGGCCGTCCATGAGGGGGTCATCATCACCGACAGCCAGCGCCGGATCATCTACACCAATGAAGCCTTCACGACCATTACGGGTTACCGCCACGATGAGATCGTCGGGCGGGACTGCCGATTCCTCCAGGGGGAGGGCAGTGATCGGGAGACCGTGGACGAAATCCGGCAGGCCCTCGACTCTGGACAGAACTATCGGGGACAGATCCTGAACTACAGAAAGGACGGCTCGACCTTCTGGAATCTGCTCACCCTCTCTCCCGTCAGGAACGCCGAGGGAGCCATCACACACTTCGTCGGAGTCCAGAATGACATCACCGAATTCCGAGACCTTCTGGCGCAAAACAGCCGCCTCACCTTTTCGGTCCAGCACGACCCCCTGACGGGACTTCTCAACCGCGCGGCCCTCGACGACCACCTTCTGCGGCTCGTGGCCCGCAAGAATCGCCAAGGGGGCGGTTTCATCGTGGGGATCCTCGATCTGGACGACTTCAAGCCCGTCAATGACACCTTTGGCCATGCCGCCGGCGACACCCTTTTGCAGGAGCTGGCCCGAAGACTTTCCGACACCATCCGGAGCCATGATTTCATCGCACGGCTAGGGGGCGACGAGTTTGCCCTCGTGATCGAAGACATCGTCAATCCCAGCACTCCCGAATTTCATGCCTTTCTCGACCGGCTTCGACAAACCGTCGAGACCCCTTTTGAGATCCTGCCCGGACGGGTGACCCATATGGGGCTGAGCCTGGGAATGGCCTTCTATCCCTCCGACGCCCTCGACCCCGAGACGCTTCTCCGGGAGGCCGACCGGGCCCTGTGCCACATCAAGGAAAAGAAGTTGGCCCGGGAAAAGTGGTGGCACCTCGCGGGCGATCCCGATACGGGACCCTCCTCCCGGGAAATCGACGCCTATGACGACCTGGCGAAGGCACTCCTCGAAAAGTACGCAGAGTCCATCGACCCGGCTGTCGAACGATTCGTGGAGGCATTCTACGGGAAGCTTGACAGCCTGCCCGAATCCCGCAACATTTTGGAGCCTCTGGGGGAGGATGGACGCCGGACTTTAGCCCTGCGTCAGTGCGAGCACCTCAGGTTTCTGCTCTCGCCCCGGACAGAACGGGAGACGATCCTCTCCCGCGCAAGAATTGTGGGACAAATCCATTGTCTCTCCGGTGTCTCGAACAGCCTTCTCGTCGCCGGAATGAACCTCTACCGCAAGCTTCTCGCCAGCCAGATCCATCGGGGGCTCGTTCCCGACAGGGATCGCACCAAAATCCTGGCCATCGCCGACCAACGCATCGAAGATCACATCCGGATGGAGCTTGAATCCGAGATTGAAACAGTCGGCCGTTATATGGAAGCGACCCTTGCCGAGCTTCCCATAGAACCCTCACAGGACGCCTGTCCCGAGATCGATCTTCTCCAGACCCTTCCGGGAGTCCTCGGAGTCTTTTATCTTTCCTTGCCGCCACACTCTCAGAGAGGAGTCATCCTTGCGTCATCGGGACATCAGGGAAAGACCCTTGTGTCGCCGTTTGAAGAGGCATACTCCAGAGAGACCCTCCTGAAAATCTCAACCTTAAGGACCCGATCCTTGCTGGATCCGGAGCTCCCCGAATCCTTTCGAAGACTGGCACAAACCAACGTCCGATCTCTCCTGGAAATTCCTGTTGGACGCATTCACGGAAACGAAACCTCTCCGTCAGGATCCTATGACCAATGGCTTGTGGTGGCCGGAGAGCATATTCACCAGTTCAACAGCTCCTGGGCCCGTCAGTTTGCCCAGAGTCTCAGACAAAGGATCGAAAAACGCCTTTAGGGAATGCTGAGAATCGCTGGAAGCCCCGGGAGACAGACGACTTTCCGGACAAAACTCCGGCACGGGAGACGGAGCACACACATTAAGCCACTGGTGACTGCCCCAAAAAACCCACTGAGAGCAAAAAAAGAAAAAGAGCTTTTCGCCTGCCCGGCAGAACCGGTCAAGACAAAAGGAAACCGAATGACGTGGGGAGGGGAGAGCGTGAGAAACTGGGGTTGGGGAAGAGAGGGAGAGAGTCCCTTAAAAAGTGGGGGGCGGGAAGCAAGACATTGCTCAGGAAATTCCTGCGTCATTTCACCCTTGTAGGGCTCGCCACTCGATTAAGTGCTGGAAAGGGAATTGAAGAGTCCTTGCGGAACGAGAATGAAAGATGGCGCGCCTGGAGAGATTTGAACTCCCGACACTCGGAACCGGAATCCGATGCTCTATCCGGACTGAGCTACAGGCGCATAGGAGGGAAGAAAAATTTAGCCTTAGAAGAATAGCCGATTGACGTGGCTGGGTCAAGAAGAGACCGCATCCATGTCAGATCGAGAAGCGGCAGAATGGTCCTTTCCGGACCGATCGGAGAGAGAGACCGCCGCCACCCCTGCGCACACAAGAAAAATCCCGGCCCAACGGAGAGTGGGAATCTTCTCCTGAAGGAAAAAGAGGGCCGAAAGAGGGGTGAGGACATAGCCAATGGAGGTCAGAGGAATGATATAGGAGACATCGGAAACCGACAGAAGCTCCATGAGAACACCGAAATGGAGGGCCTCAAAGGCAGTGCCGACAAGAACCTGCGGGGATGTGAGGACAGGAAGGAGGAAGGAAAGGGATCGCAGGGAGTGGCCCGAAAATGAAGGAACTTCTGACAACCCTCTCTTTATCAGAACGAAGCCGACTGCCTCCGAAAGAAGACCGACCAAGAGAAGACTCCAGATCTTTTTCCGGGAATAGGACATTCCCGATCCCCTACTTTTTCGACTCGAGCTTGTCATCCGGCTCCGGCGGATCCGGAGTGTCTTTGATCGACCGCTTGAAATTGGAAATGGCCTTCCCCATGCCCGAGCCAATTTCCGGGAGCTTCTTTGCCCCGAAGACCAGCATGACAATGAGGAGGATGACAATCAGATGGACCGGTTCAAAAAGACCTGTCAGCATGCGAATACCTCCCCTCGGATAACCCCGTTTCTTTCAGTATACACCGATTGACTCTCGACAGAGAAGAAAATCGGTCTCCGGATTTTCTTCAGGGAACGAGAATCGCAAGAGAAGTCTCAATATAGTGAACAAACGGAAGCGGAAAAATCCCGAGAAGGACTGTCATCCCCGCCGTCACAAACAGGGCCATTCCTTCCATGCGATTGGGAGTAAACTCGACGGGCTCAACCGGATCCTTCATATACATCGCCATGACCACCCGGATGTAGTAATAGGCTCCAACGGCACTAAGGAGCACACCGACGACAGCCAGCCAGGTGTACCCAGCGTGAACGGCCGCCATGAAGACATAAAATTTTGCCAGGAAGCCACCAAAAGGTGGAATACCGGCCAGGGAAAACATGAAGATCAGCATCAGGAACGCGGCCATGGGATTCTTTTTGTTGAGTCCGACAAAGTCAGAGATCTCTTCGGCCTCGATCCCCTTCCGCCGAAGGATCAGGATGATGCCAAAGGCTCCGAGGGTCATGAAGAGATAGGCGAACATATAGAACATCAGGGCAAAGAGGCTGTCCCGGCTGGGATTGAGGAGAGCGATGACGGCATAGCCCGCATGGCCAATGGAGGAATAGGCCAGCATCCTCTTGATGTTGGTCTGGACCAACGCCACAATGTTGCCGACAATCATGGAAAGGATTGCCGCGGTGATGATCAGGAGGGACCAGTGGTCACGATTGGCAGAAAAGGCCACCCAAAAGACCCGAAGGAAGACGCCAAAAGCCGCGACCTTGCCCACCGATGCCATGAAGCCGGTGACAACGGTCGGAGCCCCCTCGTAGACGTCGGGAGTCCACATGTGAAAAGGCGCCGCTGAAACTTTGAAGGCAAATCCCACCATCGTCAGAATCATTCCCGCCAGAACCATCGGACGAAGAGCACCGGGGTTGGCAACAAACTGGGCGAGACCGCTCAGAGTTTCGGTCCCTGATGCTCCATAGAGAAGAGAGATCCCATAAAGAAAAATTGCTGCGGCAAAGGCCCCCAGGAGAAAATACTTGAAGGAAGCCTCCACTGAACGGTTGGAATTTCTTTTGAGCCCAACCAACACATAGAGACACAGTGACATGAGCTCAATTCCCAAAAAGAGGGTGATGAGGTCTCCCGCCGAGACCATGATCATCATCCCCACTGCCGCAAAAAGGAGAAAGCCGTAATACTCACCAAGGTGAATTTCTTCCTTCTCAAGGTAGGGAAGGGAGAAAAGGATCGTGATGATCGTTCCCAGGTAAATCACCGTCTTAAAGAAGTTTGAAAAGGGATCGACGATATAGAGGCCCTGATAGAGGGGCAATCCTTTTCCGTTTAGGCCAAAGGTGGCAATCATGGCAAAAACAAGAGAGAAGATGGCAAAAACCCCGAGAAGAGAGCGCTTCTTGGCAGGAACAAAGGGCTCCATCAAAAAGAGGAGGCATCCTAGGACCGTCAGATAGATCTCTGGCATCGTTCCCATGATGTTGACCGGGGAGAAGTTCATCAAAAAAGCTCCTTCAAACGGTTGAGTACCTGAGAAAAGACCCGTCAGCGACTAATTGTGAAGCAATGCGAGGGGGGCGGGCTGCATCTGCCCCACCAGATGGGCAACACTTTGATGAAACAGAGAAAGTACCGGGTTTGGAAGAAGTCCGATGACAATCACCATGACAACCAGCGGAATAAGCGATCCCCACTCATAGGCACGGAGATCCGGCATGGCGTAGCTCTTGGGGGTATAGACTCCCCAGACAACCCGGGAAAGGAGATACAGCAAATACATGGCCGAGAGGATAACCCCGGTCGTTGCCAAGGAGGAGACCACGGCATGGGTCTTAAAGGATCCGATAAGGACAAGAAACTCTCCCACAAAGGAGTTTGTCCCGGGAAGAGCCAGGGAAGAAAGGGCAAAAATCACCAAAAGTGTGGAGTAGACTGGCATCTGTTTTGCCAATCCCCCGTACTCGGAGAGGAGACGAGAGTGGGAGCGGTCATAAAGGACTCCGATGCAGAGAAAGAGCGCTCCAGTAGTAATGCCATGGTTGAGCATCTGCATGAGAGCCCCTTCAATACCCTGAGTATTGGCCACAAAAATACCAAGAGTCACCACTCCCATATGGCTCACCGATGAATAGGCGATAAGCTTCTTCATGTCTTCCTGCGCGAGGGCCATAAAAGCTCCCCAGATAATGGCGATCACAGAAAGCGTGAGGATCATGGGAGCAAAAAAATGCGAGGCATCGGGAAACATCGGCAGAGAAAAGCGAAGAAATCCGTAAGCCCCCATCTTAAGCATGATCGAGGCAAGAATGACAGAGCCGGCGGTCGGAGCCTCCACGTGAGCATCCGGAAGCCATGTATGGAAGGGAAACATGGGGATTTTGACAGCAAAGGCGACAAACATTGCCAGAAAAGCCAGGATCTGGAAATTCATGCCATAGTGTTGCCCTGAAAGGCGAGTAATATCGAACGTGTGTCCCCCGACAAAGTAAAGGGCAATGATGGCAACAAGAAGAAGTAAAGATCCAGCCAAAGTGTAGAGAAAGAACTTGATGGCCGCATAGATTCGATTCGGCCCCCCCCAGACACCGATGATCAGGTACATGGGGATAAGCATGGCTTCCCAAAAAACATAGAAGAGAACGAAGTCGGTGGCGCAGAAGACTCCGATCATCGCCCCTTCAAGGACAAGGAGATTGATCATGAAAAGAGGGAGATTTTTGGAGATGCCCACCCAGGAAGTGAGGATCGTCATCGGCATCAGGAAGGTTGTCATGATGACGAGGACAAGGCTGATTCCATCGATTCCCAAGGCATAGTGAATGTTCCCAAATGGAATCCACAAATGATTCTCGACAAACTGCATCTGGTAGAGATGAGGATTGTTTCCGATCAGAAGGGAAAGAGAAACAAGAAACTCGATGACCGTGATTCCCAGTGCCGTCCACTTGACCACTCCCTCCGTGCCAGGCTTTTTATAGAACGGAAGGATAAGAAGGGAGGCGACCACCGGAAAGAAGATCAGGAAGGTCAAAATAGGCACGGACAAAAATGTCATCAGGATTCATCCTCTTCGATGTTGTTCATGAAAAAGGGACAGCCCCCGGACGACCGGGAACAAGGTCCTTCCCTCAAATGCGACTTACTTTAAGGTCAGGAGCTACAGTCTGTTAAAAAAAAGATAGAACGCCACGAGACCAAAGGCACCAATAGCCATGGCCATGGCATAGTTCTGAATCTGGCCGGATTGAAGACGTCGCAGACTTCCCCCGCTGTTCCGGAAAAAGTAAGCCACGCCATTGACAATCCCATCAATCACACCCTTGTCCAATTCCTGCCAGAAAAGGCGACCGATGGCAAAGGACGGACGAACAAAAACGGCATCATAAAACTCGTCAAAATACCACTTGTGTAAGGATATCTTGTAAAAGAAAGAAAGATTCCTGGCGAGGGCCGCAGGGATGGACGACTCTTTTCCGTAGAGGATCCAGGCAATGAGGATCCCGAAAAGGGCACCGACCACAGAAAGACCCTTGAGCGCATTTTCAGAAAAACCGCCTGCGGCCTCTTTGACGGGGGGAATCGGCAATTCCTGGGAGAGGTATTGGAGAATACCGTAATGCTCTCCGGCCCACCCTGCAAAAACAGTGGCAATGGAAAGGACCAATAGAGGAATTGTCATCGTGAAAGGGCTCTCATGGGGATGAACCGCATGTCCTTGGCCCTCGGAGTGGAATCGCTCCTTTCCACCGAAGACAAGGAAGAGAAGTCTGAAGCTGTAGAAGGCCGTCAGGACAGCGGTCAAAACGCCGATAAGCCAGAGCATCTGACCGAGCGGGCCCTGCTGATAAGCCGTTACAAGGATGAGATCCTTGCTGTAATAGCCTGCAAATGGGGGAATTCCGGAAAGTGCCAAAGATCCAATCAGCATGGTGGCAAATGTCAGCCCGACATACTTACGAAGACCTCCCATCCGAAAGACATCCTGCTCCCCGGACAATGAGTGAATGACAGAGCCAGCTCCCAAGAAGAGAAGGGCCTTAAAGGCGCCGTGGGTGAGGAGATGGAAGATCCCTGCCCCATAACCACCAAGACCACAGACCATGACCATGTATCCGAGCTGACTCATGGTCGAGTAGGCCACAATCTTTTTGATATCCGGCTGGGTCAGCGCGATCGTCGCTGCCACGATGGCCGTGATCGCCCCGGTCCAGGCGACGACATGGAGAGCGAAGGGAGCTGCATTATAAAGGGGATTCATCCGGGCAATCATAAAGACACCGGCGGTGACCATCGTTGCCGCATGGATGAGGGCGGAAATGGGGGTTGGACCCTCCATGGCATCGGGAAGCCATGGATGAAGTGGAATCTGGGCCGACTTGCCCACAGCGCCAAGAAAGAGCAAAAGGGCGATGACATCAAGAACCGGAACATTCCAGCTTCCGCGAAAGACCGCCGCAAGATTGACCGATTGATGGAGGTGTGATCCGATGGCCGGAAATATCTCGGCGAATCGAACAGATCCAAAGACCGTATAGGCGAGAAAAATTCCCAAAAGGAACCCGAAGTCCCCGACGCGGTTCATGATAAAGGCCTTGTTTGCGGCAAGCCAAGACGGTCGGCGCTCATACCAGTGAACAATAAGAAGATAGGAACAAAGACCTACCGCCTCCCAGAAGATGAACATTTCCACGAGATTGTCGGAAAGGACCAGCATGATCATCGAGAAGGTAAACAAGGAGATGTAGGCAAAAAAGCGATCATATCCCGAGTCACCATGCATGTAGCCAATGGTATAAAGATGGACCAGCATCGCAACGGTTGTCACCATGAAGAGCATGACAGCGGCAAGATGATCATACTGAAGAGAGATCCCGACATCGAGATGTCCGGACCGGATCCAGTCGTAGACAAGAGTCAGGCTTGGAGGGGCCGAAAAGCTCTTGAAGAACTCTAGCGTGGCAATGGCCCAAGAGAGGGTGACCAGAGGAAGGGCCACAAGGTGCCCTTTCCCCTTGAAGAAGGGCCAAAAGATTCCCACGATCAGGAATCCAAGAAGGGGCAGGAGCGGGATCAGAAGAATCGGCATCATTTACAGGAACTCCCTCGGCAGGTCAGAGCTTCAGCAGGTTGTAGTCATCCATGTTAACCGACTCTCGCAAACGGAAGAGGGAAATGATGATCCCAAGTCCAATCGCAACTTCGGCCGCCGCAACGGTGATCACGAAAAAGACGAAGATCTGCCCGTCGATCAGATGCAGGTAGTCGCTAAAGGCAACGAAATTGATGTTCACGGCATTGAGCATGATTTCGATGCAGAGAAGAACGACCACAATATTTCGCCGGATGAGGACTCCGACAAGTCCTGTCACGAACATCATTGCGGACAGGGCAACATACCACGACAGAGGAACCATCGACACTCCAGGATAGACTTGCGATTAAGTCGTTCGAACGAGGAGAAACAGGATCTCCTTTACTCCTGACGAAACCGTCCTCGCCCTCGGGCCATCACAATGGCACCCACGAGCGCAATAAGAAGGACGATCGAGGCCACTTCAAAGGGAAAAAGATATTGCGTATAAAGAACCATGCCGATTGTCTCCGTATTGCCGAGAGTCGGAACGGACGGGTGGGGAATCGCAGGAAGCTTCGGATAAAAATTTGTCTTTACCAGAAGATATCCAAGCTCGCCTACGGCAATAAGAGAGAGAATAACGGCCCAGGGTGTTTGCTTTTGAAGAGACGTCGCCCCGCCGCCCTGAAGGTTTAGGAGCATCACGACGAAAAGGTAGAGAACAAGGATCGCACCGGCGTAGACGAGGAGCTGGACCCCGGCGAGAAATGGGGCTTCAAGGATGATAAAAAGTCCTGCGACATGAACAAACATACCGAGAAGAGCCATGGCAGAATAGATCGCTACCCGGGATGTCACGACGAGAATGGCGCAAACGAGCGCCATTCCGCCGAAGTAAAAGAAAGGCAGTTGCTGGATCAAGCCGCTATCCTCCGAGTGAGATGGGGGGGAAGTGATAATGTCCCTCGTCTTTTCCAGAATTTTCCGCTTCCCACATGTTTCGAACTTTGAGGTAAGCGTCGGAATCAGCACCAGCGCGATCTCCGAGCGCCAGCATCTGTTCCTTGGAATAGATGAGCCCGTTACGGGTAAAGGAGGAGTGGGCAAACTCCTTTGTCATGGAAAGTGCGTTGACCGGACATGCCACAACACAAAATCCGCAAAAAATACACCGGGTAAAATCGAGCGTGTACTCCTTGGCGTAACGACGATCCGGAATTTCCGGATGGATGTCGCTAACTACACGAATGGCTTTGGCCGGACAAATAGCCTCGCAAAGATCACAGCCGACACATCTCTCAACGCCATCGTCGTAACGTCTGTGAGCGATAAATCCACGATATCCGTCGGCCAGGACAAGCTTCTCTTTCGGATACTGGGAGGTGACCTTCTTCATGAACATATGGCGCAGGGTGAGCTTCAAGCCCTGTCCTATTTCAGTAAACAATATGGTGTCAAGAAATTTCTTCAACATCTCCAACTCCTCTTCTGGAATATCCCGAAAACTTGATCATGTTTTTGCTGTCGTTCGGCTAACGCTCCAAAAAGTAAGCCGCTATCCCCGTCACAATGATATTTGCAAAGGAGACCGGAAGCATGATCTTCCAGCCAAACCGCATGAGCTGATCATAGCGCAGTCGAGGAAGCGTTGCACGAATCCAGAAGAAAAAGAACAGGAAAAAGTAAACTTTGAGAAGGAACCAGATGACAGGGGGAATAAAACCAAGCGCGGGAATGGGAGGATTCCATCCACCGAGAAAGAGAATTGTCGCAATGGAAGAGACGATAATCATGTTGGCATATTCGGCGAGATAGTAAAGAGAAAATCTCATCCCCGAATACTCGGTGAAGAAACCTGCCACAAGCTCGGATTCCGCCTCGGGAAGATCGAAAGGGGTTCGGTTTGTTTCGGCAATCCCGGAAATTACATAGATAACAAAGGCGACAATCTGCGGGAAGATATACCAGTGCCAGAATCCGCCTGATTGGGCATCTTCTATCTTGACCAGTGACATTGAGCCAGAGAGGATCAAAACTCCGATCACCGACATGCCTGCCGTCAGCTCATAGCTGATGACCTGAGCTGCCGAACGCAGCGCTCCCAAGATTGAGTATTTGCTGTTCGAGGCCCATCCTCCCAGGAGGATTCCGTAAGCTCCGATAGAGGAGAGTGCCAGGATAAGAAGGATTCCAACGTTGATATCAGCAATATAGGGGTGAAGAGTCACGCCCAACAGAGAGAAGGAGTCATGACCGAAGGGAATGACGGAAAATGCGAGGATGGCAGGAACAAGGGAGATGACCGGAGCAATCCGAAAGATCGCCCGGTTGGCCTCGCTTGGAATGATGTCTTCCTTGGAAAGAAGCTTGATGCCATCGGCAAGCGGCTGGAGAAGACCCCACGGTCCCACCTCCATCGGACCAAGGCGGTCCTGCATAAACCCAAGAACCTTGCGCTCAAGGTATGTCAGGTATGCAATCATCGTCAAAACTACAAAAAGGACGCCCAGCATGACGACAAGGGCTCCGATGAGGTCGTTGGCCAAACCCTACCCTTTCCTGTTGACTTCCGGAACTCCGGAAGCTTTCAACACACAAGATCCCTTTTCGGGAAGACAACCTTCCCTCGGAATAAAAAACTCTTTTCTGACGTGTGATAAAGGAATTCCGTCAGGCGATCGGCTCGACCTTAACGTCAATCGTCTGTCCGGACTGCGCGCCGGAATGCGCATTGAAGCTGACCTTGCCGGGAAATAGCTCCATGAAACGGGCATCGGCAAAATGGAACGGAAAATGAACCTCGCCCTCGGCCATCCCTGAGACCGGATCGATCGGAAGGGAAATCCGCCCATGGGAAGTTGAAACCGAGACACAGGCTCCCTTCTTGA
Organism: Nitrospirota bacterium; assembly: GCA_021828375.1. Taxonomy (GTDB): domain Bacteria; phylum Nitrospirota; class Leptospirillia; order Leptospirillales; family Leptospirillaceae; genus UBA4572. Next base: position 58,187 of record JAKARS010000003.1, on the reverse strand, counting down.
GCTTCATCTTTCTTGCCCATTGACGAGGCACACGGAGAAACCCTTCCCCCTCAATGGTCATGAGATTTGAGTCGAGGAGCGTTTGCGTTCCGGCGTGGTTGATGGACTTTGAAAGGGTCATAACAAAGGTGTTTTCGCCTTTCGTAACCTCATCACCCACAACTGGTGCGGCAATAGGATGAGGAGTCTGTTTCAAAAAGTCTGTCATGCGGGAATTGACGGACTCTCTTTCGGCCTTGTGAGGAGGCTGTGAGCGGGGAATCGAAAGAAGGATCTCCCCTGTCTTTCCTTGAAAATATGACGCATTTCGCGTTGATGGACGAAGGTCTGGGAAGATACGGAAAATTTCAGCGGAGACTGCCTCGATGGAGTCAAACGGAAGTGGGCACCCCATCTGAGCCGCGAGACGAAGAATCATGTTTCCTTCGCTCAGGGCATTGCCCCAAGGGGCCATGGCTGGAGCCAGGGGTTGGACGAACCCTTCGGCGCTCACCATATGGCCAGTGCGCTCAAAGGAACTTGCGGCCGGAAGAACATAATGGGCCATATCGGCAAGAGGTCCCTGAAACAGATCGGCCACAACAATCAGTTCGAGCTTGGAGAGAATTTTACGTACGCCGGCAGAATCAGGAAGGAAGCGAAGAGGATCGACCCCAAATGAAATGAGGGCCCGGATTTCTCCTGATTCGATTCCCCCAAGAATCTCCCTCAAACCTCCCCCACCCGACGGAAGCTTTGTATTCCAATGGTTTTCCCAAACGGACCTCTGTTCGGAATTTTTTGTCTCAAGAAGTCCCGGGAGCCATTCGAAAGAGGCACCCATCATGAGAACACCAAGGTCGTTTCCAGACTCGGGGAGGACAAAGAGTCCGCTTCCTTCAGAGGCAAAAAGACCTCGCTCTCCCATCAGACGAATAAGCTCGTGGGAGGCCTCAAATGCAGCATCGGAGCGATGGAACCTTCTTCCAGTGACGAAGATCGTCCTTTTTGAAGATTTGACGTCAGAGACAAGGCGAAGGAATGCATCAGGATTGACACCCCACCCATCCAGACGGACGCGAACCTCCGAGGAAAGATCGTTCGTCCCGGAGGAGAGTGTTTCGCGGAGGGTCCGCAGAAAAACTGCTTCATATCCAGGTGCCAGGCGAATAACCTCACGGGCACGGCTGGAGATGCTAACATCACGACCATGGACAAGATAGAGGGCCGCCCTGTTTTTCCTGACCGCCTTCTTGATGGCAAGGCCGGTGATATTAGACTCAACCGCTGGATCGGCTCCGAGAACAACGATGAGATCTGCCTTCACAATATCCTCATGATCCACCATGGGACGAAGCGAGCCGGTGGCAGAGACAAGCGGAAGTGCCATGTTCATGAAGCCCTGACGGGCTTCTGAATCGAGGAAATTTGTCTTCAGGACCTGGCGCATGAACCGCTGGAAAAGAAAGGCATCTTCCAGGGGAAGTCGGGAAGAGGCCAGCCCGGCAACCCGTCCCTCACCTCGAGAGATGATGGCGGAGAGTTTTGTCGAGAGTTCGGGAAGGACCTCATCCCACGTCGAAGGAACAAGGCGCTGGGCTTTTTTGACATGTGGGGCCTCGAGACGGCTTTTGCTTTGAACTCCGTTAAAGCCAAATCGGCCAACGACACAGATCGATCCCTCATTGGGTCCCAAGCCCTCTCGGGAGGAAATTCTTACGATGGATTCGTTTTCCGTATCCACCACCATGCGGCATCCCGAGCTACAGGATGTGCATGTTGTCTCTGTTTTCTCCATTTGCCAGGGACGGAACTGGTAGCGAACAAATCTGTCGGTGATCGCTCCGGTCGGACAGACTTCAAGACAATCTCCACAGAATTCGCAATCAAGCTTCTTGCCTAAGGGCGGACCGATGATGGTGTCGAACCCTCGATTGATGAACCCGATTGCATGGACGTCCTGAATTTCGTCGCAGATACGAACGCATTTTCCACAGAGGATACATCGGTTTGAATTAAAAACGAGAACCTCGCTTTTCATATCTTCGGGTTCATCGTTTCGATGGCTTTCAAAGCGGGAGTCCGTGCCTCCATAGGAGAAGGACATATTCTGAAGGGGACACTCCCCTCCACAGTCGCATACGGGGCAATCAAGAGGATGGTGAAGAAGCAGCAGCTCGAGGTTGGTCTTGCGGGCCTCATGGACCTTCGATGACTCGGTGAGGACCTTCATTCCTTCGGTTACCTGCGTGATGCACCCCATAACTGTCCGCTTGCTATCTTCAAGTTCCACCGCACAGATACGGCAAGAGCCGGCCGGATCCATACGGGGGTTATAGCAGAAAGTCGGAATGGAGAATCCTGCGGCAGAGGCAGCATGAAGGATCGTTGTTCCAGCGGGAACGTCGACCTCTTTTCCGTTGACTGTCAATTTCACCATGGAAGCAGCCTCACCCACTAAATGATCGCTCTGAACTTGCAGGCATCGACACAAGCCTTGCAGCGAATACAGGTCTCAAGATTGATATGGGCAACCTCGCCCTTGTCCCAGGTCACTGAGCCCGTCGGACAGACCGGCTCGCAAAGACCGCAAGTGGTACAGTCCTCCTCAATGACGACATACTTGATCAAATTGGCACAGACGGTACCCGGACAATGTTTATCGCGAATATGGGCCTCAAACTCTTCCCTGAAATAGCGAATCGTCGAGAGGACCGGATTCGGGGCCGCCGCACCAAGACCGCAAAGCGAGTTTGACTTGACATACATGGAAAGACGAATGAGTTCATCCAAATCGCCTTCCTGCCCTTTCCCCTCGGTAATCCGTGTGAGGATCTCCAGCATGATTTTCGAGCCCACACGACACGGAGTACACTCACCGCAGGACTCATCCTGGGTAAACTTGAGGAAGAACTTTGCTGTGTCCACAATACAGGAGGCTTCGTCCATAATGACGATTCCCCCCGATCCCATGATCGCTCCCGCAGCAATGACATTTTCAAAATCTACGGGCGTATCAAGCCCGGAGGCGGGAATGCATCCTCCGGAGGGGCCTCCCAGCTGGGCGGCCTTGAACGGGATTTTCTTCTCAAGCATCCCTCCCCCGATATCAAAGACAATGGAGCGCAAGGGAGTTCCCGCCGGCACTTCAATCAATCCGGAGTTTTTGACAGATCCAGTCAGAGCAAAGGTCTTAGTTCCTTTTGTCTTCTCTGAGCCGTAGGAGGCATACCAGTCTCCTCCGTTGAGAATAATGTGTCCCACATTGCCGAGGGTTTCAACATTATTGATCACTGTCGGCTTTCCCCAGACGCCTTTCTGTGCGGGAAAGGGAGGCTTTGGCCAAGGCATTCCTCGCTCGCCCATCAGGGAGGCGAGCAGGGCTGTTTCTTCTCCGCAAACATAGGCGCCAGCACCTTCCTTGATCGTTATGTCAAAGGAAAAACCTGTCCCGAGAATATTGTCGCCGAGGAAGTTTCGCTCCCTGGCATCGTCGATGGCCTTCCGAAGGCGCTTGATTGCCAGAGGGTATTCTGCACGGCAATAGATGTACCCCTTCCTGGCATTTCCGATGGCAAAGGATGCCGCCAGCATGCCTTCGAGGACACTATGGGGATCCCCTTCCAGGATCGAACGATCCATAAAGGCACCTGGATCGCCTTCATCGGCATTGCACACGACATACTTTTCTTCCCCAGGAGATTGCCGGGTCAGTTTCCACTTGAGGCCGGTATAAAAGCCGCCTCCCCCGCGACCTCTGAGTCCCGACTTTGTCATTTCATCAATGACCATGTCCGGGGTCATCTCAGTCAACATTTTCCTAAGGGCCTTGTAGCCGTCGGTGGCAATGTAGTCATCGATACTTGAGGGATCGATGAGACCACACCGGCTGGAGACGATCTTCACCTGGCCCTTGAAAAAGCCTGTCTCGGCCATGAGAGGCAGGCCCTCGAAGGGCTTATGGCCTGCGATGGGAATCTGGCAGACCGCGTATTTTTTTGCGAATTCTCCCTTAACGAAGTGAGCATCGAAAATCTGGGGAATAATCAATGCCTTGACGTTCCGATAGGAGACGCGATACATTCCGGGCATCGTGATGTCCAGAAGGGGTTCGTTGTGACACATTCCGATGCAGCCTGTCGGAATGATTCGGGCTTCAAGCCCTCTCTTTTCCAGCTCTTTTACGACCAGTTCCTCAATGGAGCGGGCTCCGGCGGCGAGACCGCACGTTGCCATCCCAATATGGATGGTAGGGATTGCCACATCGCGAAAGAGACCGGCCGCCATTTCTTCAACCGTCTGCGTTGCCATCAGGTAGACTCCTCGGAGTCTGGGGAAAAACACCCCACGACTCACCTATAAGAAAACAGCATGACAAACATGCTGTATATGGGATATCACTCACGCTTCATCTACGCCGGAAAACAGAGTAACGTAATTCTGCAATCCAGCGACTAGTACACCCAAGGCCTACGCTACGGGTCAGGAGACTCTTGCTCCGTTCCAGTCGTGCGGCTCCAGGGTGAATCAGGAGGCCGGAGAGGCCTCCGTCTCCGGTGCTCCCGCGGACTCTTCCCTGAATTCCTTGAGAAGACTGACCATCTTGTCTCCGGAGAGCTTTCCGTAGGTGTTTCCATTGACCATCGCCATGGGAGCCAGGGCGCAGGATCCGAGGCAGGAAACGGGCTCGAGGGTAAACATCATATCCTCGGTGTTTTCGCCCTCTTCGATATGGAGATTTTCCTTTATCTTGTCGACAAGAAGACCGGCCCCACGAACATGACAGGCTGTTCCCACACAAACCTTGAGAATGAATTTTCCTCGAGGCTCCCGGTAGAACTGAGAGTAAAAAGTCAGAACCCCGAACATCTTGCTATGGGGGATACCCAGATCCTCTCCCACTCGTTCGAGAACTTCAGCGGGGACATATCCGTACTTGTCCTGGATTGTCTGAAGAATCTGAACAACAGCACCTTCCCTGTTGCCGAACTCCTCACATATATGATCGATCTCTTCATCGGTGATATTTAGTGTCGCAGCATTGTCATTGTGTGCCATTCTGCCATCTCCGAAGAATGTCAGTTTCGGTTGAAATATTGCCCTGTCCTAAGAGAAAAGGAGCGTCTCCCCCGGATATTCAGAGCCTGTATCCACCACAGGGATTAAACCTGCGGCACATGAAAAAGCGCGATGACTCTCGTCAGCGGTCGCACTCTCCCATAACGATATCATAAGTTCCGAATATGGTAACAATGTCTGCGATCATATAGCCCCTTGCCATATGATCAAAGGCTCCCATGCTGACAAATGACGGGGCTCGAATCTTCATCCGGTACGGTTTTCCCGAGCCGTCACTGACAATATAAAATCCGAGCTCTCCCTTGGGTGTCTCCGTTCCACAATAGGTGTCTCCGGGGGGGGTCTTGAAACCTTCCACAACAAGGAGGAAGTGATGAATCAGGGTCTCCATGTTATGCATGACCCGCCCTTTTGGGGGGAAGGACACCTTGTGGTCGTCGGTCATGAAGGGGCCCTCGGGGAGCTTGTCAAGGCACTGCCGGATGATCGAGGCACTCTGACGCATTTCCTCAACCCGGATATAATAACGGTCGTATATATCGCCGTTATGCCCTACAGGCACGCTCCACTCGATCTGATCATAGGCCGCATAGGGCTCGTATTTCCGAAGATCATAATCGACACCGGAGCCACGCAAGGTGGGGCCGGACAGACCAAAATTGACGGCATCCTCGCCTGTAATGACGGCAATATGCTTGGTCCGAGCCAGCCAAATACGGTTGGTCTCAAGGAGCGTATTGTATTCCTTGATATGTCCTTCGAAGGTTTCCACAAAGGAATAGAGGGCATCGACGACATCACGCGTCAGATCACCTTCCACACCTCCAACCCGGTAATAATTGGTTGTCAGGCGGGCCCCGCAAATCTTCTCGAATAGGTCGAGGAGAACTTCCCGCTCACGGAATGTATAGAAGAAGACACTCATCGCACCAATATCAAGCGCCTGGGTCCCGAGCCAAAAAAGATGATTGACGATTCGCTGCATCTCGGCCACGATGGTTCGGATATACTCGGCGCGCTCTGGAACCTTGAGCTGAAGAAGCTTTTCAACGGCTCGAACAAAGGCATAGTTGTTGGCCATCGCCGAAACATAATCCAACCGATCCGTGAGCGGAATGATCTGATTATAGGTTCGGTATTCAGCAATCTTCTCGGTCCCGCGATGGAGGTATCCCAAGTCGGGAACGGCCTTTTTGATTCTTTCCCCGTCAAGGTCAAGAAGGACTCTCAACACACCATGGGTACTGGGGTGCTGAGGCCCCATATTGAGGAGGAACTGCTCTGTCTTGATCGAGGAGTCAAGGCCATTCAATACCGCCTGGCGAAGAGTGGAGAGCGTAATTTCCCGACGAACTGTCGGGGCCTCTGCCGCCGTGGCTGCAACCTTTTCCTTTTCCAGTGACTCCAAGAGATTCCCCTTTCCCTGCCAAACGTGCGGGCGGCTTCAACGAGCGTTGCCAGCCAACCCGTTGCCGACTCTCCTTTAAAAAGACCGAGCCGACACCATGAATGCAATATTTGTCATCCCTGCCTGCGCCGTAGGATTATGAAAATCCCTTGGGGAGGGGGGGAAGACCTTCGTGATATTTGGGGACAAAGGAAAAGTCATCCCGCCATCCTTTTCCCACAAGAGGAAAATCCTTCCGAAGAGGATAGCCCTCATCATAATCATCGGGCATGAGGATGCGCCTAAGATCCGGATGGCCACGAAACTGGATCCCCATCATGTCATACACCTCACGCTCCATGAACTCTGCCCCCTTCCAGATGGAAACGATCGAATCCACAACGGGATGGGTTTCAGGAACGCGAATTTTCACCAGGATGCGATGGCGACGAGGAAGAGAGTAAAAAATGTAAACAACCTCGAAGCGCTCAGGGTCCATCGGGTAATCGACTGAGGTCACATCAACGATGTAGTCGTAGCGAAACTCGGGGTCATCATGAAGAACACGAAAAACCTCGAGGGCCCCATTTTCTTTGAGGTAGACCGTCAGGTCTCCCAAGGCTTCCCGAGACCCGGTCACAATTTCCGGGAATCTCCGATGAAGGGACTCTGCGACAGGATGCATCCTAGCTCTTCTCCTCGCTCTAGTTCCGGAAAACCGGCTTGTCCTGCATGATTTTCTCCTGAAGCTTGATCAGGCCATCAAGAAGGGCCTCTGGCCTGGGAGGGCATCCGGGGACATAGACATCAACGGGAATCAGTCGATCCACTCCCTGAACGACACTGTAACTGTCATAGATGTTACCGCTTGTCGCGCAGGAACCCATCGCGATGACATACCGGGGTTCCGGCATCTGGTCATAGATCTTCCGCACCACAGGCGCCATTTTTCGGGTCAGGGTGCCAGCAACGATCATCAGATCAGACTGTCGGGGAGAGGCCCGAAAAACACCCGCACCAAAACGATCAATATCAAACCGGGAGGCCACGGCCCCCATCATTTCAATGGCGCAGCAAGCCAACCCAAAGGTCATCGGCCAAAGAGCCGATTTTCGCGACCAGTTCACGATGTCGTTCACTGCGTCCTGCAGCTTCATCGTGACGACAGACAGCTCGCCATCTTTATGGTGAACTACTCCCATTCAAGCGCCTCCTTCTTCCATGCATAGACATATCCGACAATCAGGATGACAAGGAAAATCAACATTTCGACAAGACCGAAGAGGCCAAGACGTCTAAAGTCGACGGCCCAAGGGTAGAGAAAGACAACCTCAACGTCAAAGACGAGAAAAAGCATGGCAATGACATAATAACGGATCGAAATACGTTCCCGGGCATCGTTGATAGGCGGAACACCGCACTCATAGGGAGCATCCTTGTCCCGGTAGGGGTTATGGGGGCGAATGAGGCGTCCCACCAAAAGGGAGACGGCGCCAAAGCCAATCGCGATCAAAAGGAAAATCAGAATTGGAATGTAGTGGTCGGGATGGGAAAGTGAAAACATGAGCCCCCTCTGGTTCCAGGCGAACGGAACCTTGACATCTATGGATTTCTATTCGTTCTCCGGTTCGATTTGTCCTATCATTCTATTTTTGGACCGGGACTTTGTCAACTAAAAAACGACCGAATTTCGCCACCATGACAGGGCATTATCCTCCCTAAGTATACGGAGGAGCTGACTACACAGCCCCATGACATTTTTTGTATTTTTTTCCACTCCCGCAGGGACAGGGATCATTCCGCCCAATCTTTGACGGACTTCCTGCTGTCCCCCCGGACACCGGTTCAACGGCAACGCCAAATGGGTTCGGAGAAAAAGACTCCCCCCCCAGATCCATGACAACCTCTCCCGATTCGTCGGGGTAAGAATAGGCCAGATTCCCAAAATCCGGCTCCTCTTCAGGAGCCTCGGCCACCTCCCGAACAGATCCGGTCACCTCGACAACGGAGTTCTCAACCTCCTCCATAAACTGCTCGAAAAGATCGAACCCTTCCCGCTTGTACTCCACCAGGGGATCCTTCTGGCCGTACCCGCGGAGGCCAATCCCCTCTTTCAGACGGTCCATGGTCAGAAGGTGCTCTTTCCATCCGTTATCGAGAGCCTGAAGAGAGACATATCGAACAATGGAAGAAAAGACATCCGCACCAAAGAGCGCTTCCCTTTCGGAAAGATGGCCCTCAAATCGAGACAGGATATGAGCCACAAGGGCATCAATTCCCATATCCTGAATCTCTTCAGTCGTGAGGGTGAGACCGCTTTTTTCCTGGACTTTTTCCACCAGCCCCTGAAGATCGTAGCTTTCGGGGTAGGCGTCTTCTGGAATGATTGAAAGGATCAGCCGTTCCAGAGAACGACTTCCCCAGGTCGAAACAAGCTCCCGAAGCCCCTCACCCTTGAGCACCCGTTTTCTGAGCTCATAAAAGACCAGCCGCTGCTGGTTCATCACATCATCGTACTCAAGAAGCTGCTTACGGATATCGAAGTGGTAAGTTTCAACCTTCTTCTGGGCGTTCTGGATGGCCTTCGTGACAAAGGCATGCTCGATGGGGACCCCCTCCTCCATGCCCATGCGCTCCATCAGACCCTTGATCTTCTCTGCCCCAAAGATTTTCATCAGGTCGTCTTCAAGGGAGAGGTAGAATCGGGATGAACCCGGATCCCCCTGTCGGCCCGCCCGACCCCGGAGCTGGTTGTCGATTCGTCGACTCTCGTGCCTTTCCGTTCCAATGATGTGAAGGCCCCCCACGGCCACCACAGCTTCGCGCTCCTTTTTGGCCATCTCCTCGAAGGTCGACAGAAGGGCTTTCTTTTCTTCTGGAGAGACCTCCTCCCCCCGCTTTCTCAGCTCCGCATGAAAAAGAAATTCGGGATTCCCCCCCAAAAGGATGTCCGTTCCCCGCCCTGCCATATTGGTTGCGATTGTCACTTTCCCCAGTCGCCCGGCCTGAGCGACAATCTCGGCCTCTTTCTCATGGAATTTGGCATTGAGGACCTCATGGGGAATTTTCTTTTCCGTGAGGAGCCGGGAGATGAGCTCGGACTTTTCGATGGAAACAGTCCCCACAAGGACCGGCTGCCCGACCTGGTGGCGCTCGATGATATCGAGAACCACCGCGTCGTATTTCTCCTTCTGGGTGCGATAAACCTGGTCGGGGAGATCAACGCGGATCATCTTCCGGTGGGGAGGGATGACAATGACATCGAGGGAATAGATGCGATGGAACTCGGTGGCTTCGGTATCGGCCGTCCCGGTCATTCCGGAAAGCTTCCGGTACATACGAAAATAATTCTGGAAGGTCACGGTCGCCAGAGTCTGGTTTTCCATCTGGATCTTCACCTTCTCCTTGGCCTCCACCGCCTGGTGGAGCCCCTCTCCCCATCGTCGCCCCGCCATAAGCCGGCCGGTGAACTCATCGACGATGATGACCTCCCCGTTTTTGACCACATAGTCCACATCCCGGCGATAGAGGTGGTGGGCCTTCACGGCCTGAATCAGATGATGGACAAAGGAGATGTTCTTGAGATCATAGAGGTTTCCCACATCGAGAAGAGACTCGACAAGATCCGACCCTTCTTCTGTCATGGAGACCGTCTTGTGCTTTAAGTCGACGGTGAAGTGCTGGCCTGGAATCAGGCGGGGAATGATCCGGTCGACCCTCTCGTAGAGATCGGTGGACTCTTCGGAAGGACCGGAAATGATCAGGGGCGTCCTCGACTCGTCGATCAGGATGCTGTCGACCTCATCCACAATGGCAAAGTTCAGAGGACGCTGAGCAAACTGATCGAGCTCATACTTCATGTTGTCACGGAGATAGTCGAAACCGAACTCGTTGTTCGTCCCGTAGGTAATATCGCAGGCATAGGCTTCCTGCCTGAGTTCATCCGGCATATCATGCTGGATCAGCCCCACCGAAAGTCCAAGAAAGCGGTAAAGCCTCCCCATCCATTCAGAGTCGCGCCGCGCCAGGTAATCATTCACGGTCACGACATGAACGCCCTTTCCCTCCAGGGCATTGAGATAGACGGGAAGGGTTCCCACAAGCGTCTTTCCTTCTCCGGTTTTCATTTCGGCAATACGCCCCTCATGGAGGACCGCTCCCCCCATGATCTGGACATCAAAATGCCTCATCCCCAGCACCCGTCTTCCGGCTTCCCTGACGACAGCAAAAGCTTCCGGCAATATCGCATCGAGGGATTCTCCCTTGGCAATCCGCTCCCGAAAGACCAGGGTTTTTCCGGCAAGTTCTTCATCCGAGAGTGTCTCGACAGAAGGCTCGAGCGAATTCACCCGATCGACAATCCGGGAAATTCTCCGGATTTCCTTCTCGTTCTGGCTGGAAAAAAGAGAGCGGACGAGCGACTTGAACATGAGAAAGACTCCTCTAGAGTAAGATCAGCAGAACAGCTTCGAGATTGTTGACTGGCAGACTTCGACTCAGGGATTCCCGTCAGAACCCTCTGAGGCGAGGTAGGACTCAGGATTGACCGGATGTCCGAACTCGCGAACCTCATAATGAAGATGGGGGGCTGTGGTCAAACCGGTCAAGCCGATGGTCCCGATCTCCGTCTCTCTTCCGACCGCCTGTCCCGTCACCACATCGATGGAGTCAAGATGAGCAAAGAGAGAGGATTGGCCAAGACCATGGTACACAATGACATAGTTTCCGTAGTCGGGTGTCCTGTCCGTCAGAACCACCACGCCCGGAGCATCCGAATGGACAACGGTGCCTTCCTCCCTGGCAATATCAAGTCCAGGATGAAACTCTTCACCTCCCCCCACGGGTCCGGTGCGACGCCCAAAGGAGGAGACGATCCACCCCCTCACCGGCAAATGATAGCGGACCGCGCCTCCATCCCCGTTGAAAGGAAGGAGTGTCGGGGTGGCGGCAGGCCCCTCCGATTTCAGGGCATTCTTTTCAAGGGCTGGCATCGTTGGCGCGGAGGAGGCGGCTCCCTCTCCCTGGGAGGGGGGATGAACGTCCGGAGCCCCTTTTGCCACCATATTCATGATCTGTGCATCGAGGTTGTTCACCTCGGAGAGCTGGGCCTCAATGGCATCAAGCTTCTTTCGGTAGTTGTCGAGATGCTTCTGCTGAATGCGGGTTTCTTCCTGAATCGTCTGAAGGGCCATGAACTTTTTCGTTTCATAGCTGTAGAAGAAGATGAGCAGGACAATACCGGAGAAAAGGGCCACAACTCCGGTGAAGAAGAGATAAATCGCCCAGCGAGGAAAGGTCCACTGGCGAGACTTCTCTGTGACTCCCGGAAGAATGGTGACAGTAATCGTCTTCTTAAGCCGGGCCACGAACTCCTCCTTCTCCCGTTGAGCTCCCATCCCCCGCCTTGCAGGATTCTCGAACCCAGGCCGCATAGCCCGCCGTCACATGGTCAGCGGCCAAAAACAGGATCTCCGGAACCTGATAGGGATGCTCTCGAAGAATCTCCTTTTCAAGGAGTTCCCGGTTTTCCGGAATCGTCTTGAGGAGCAACGTCACCTCCCCCTCTCGCTGGAGAGATCCGTCCCAGAAAAAAAGCGACGTTCCCCGGGGCAACAGATGTCCACAGGCAATCAGCCGCCTTGAGACCAGATTCGACACGAGCCGCTCCGCCGCTTCGGGATCGGGATGTGTCACAATAACAAGATCGACCCTCACTGGATCACCTCCGAAAAAAACTTGATCGTCCTGGCCATTCCCTCATGGAAGGAGACCTCACACTCCCAGTCGGACTCCTGCGTCAGGCGACCATGTCCTAGGACACGATATTCCGAGTCGGCAAAGGTCTTCGAATGGTAGTTGACGGGAGCATCGTCTCCCAGGATCTTTCCGATTTCGAGAAAGATCTCCCGATCGCTCACCGGAACATTCGACCCCACATGGAAGACGCCTTCGGCATCCCGGCTGATAATATGAAGGAGGGCCTCCACCGCGTCATCGATATAGACATAGTCGCGAACCCGCCCTCCGTTGCCGGGAATCGCAGGAGGATTCACCGAGCTACGAAGCAGGGTCTGCCGGATGGCTGACCCGATGAGTCCCCCTTCGCCCGCCACCGTTTGCCCGGGGCCATAGACCGGAGAGAGACGAACCACCGTCTGTCGGGTGGCATGGGGATCCGAAAGTGACGCCAGGGAAAACTCGGCGAAGGCATGGGAAATACCATAGGGAGAGAAGGGCGCCATCGGGGTCCTCTCAGAAAGAGGACTTCTGTCCTTTTCCCCCGCCTTTCCCAGAACCTCACCCGAAGAGACAAGCAGGATCCAGGGGATCGAGGCCAGTCGGCTGGCTTCCAATACCCCCATGATCGCTCCCGCCGTCCGCTGGATGTCCCAGGAGGGACTCTCCCACGACAAGCGGACATCGGGCTGGCTCGCCAGGTGTATGTACAGGGAAGGGAGGGTGCGCTCGATGACCCGGGCCACAAACTTCGCATCGTCAAGGGACCCTTTGACGAGGGGGACGGGAGCGTCCCGGGACGAACGGTAGCCCGTCGACATGTCGTCGATTGCGGTCACATTGTGCCCCATCCGAGAGAGTGCCCGGGCCAGCGGGGCCCCAATGAATCCCGCCCCTCCACCGATGACAATATTCACAGACGACCCTTCCAGCGCGCGTAGCAAAAATATTCCTGATTTCCTTTTCTTCCCCGGACCGTCGAGGGCATCACCCCCCGAACACATCCCCCATTCTCTCCAATCCAGTGGACAATATCCCGCAAAATTCTCCGTCGGACCGACTCCCTGACAACAATCCCCCCTCGTGCGATTTCCTCCGGAGCCGCCTCGAACTGGGGCTTTACCAGAGCCATCATCCATCCTCCCCGGGAAAGGAGAAGGCAAATCTGCGGCAGGATCTGGCGAAGGGAGATAAAGGAAAGATCGGCCACAACACCATCGACGCCTTCCGAAGGAATCCAGGATCCGGGATGGCGAACATTGACGGACTCGAGAAGTGTCACACGAGGATCCGAGCGAAGGCGGGAGTCGAGAAGCCCCTTCCCGACATCAACGGAAAGAACGGAGGCCGCGCCCGACTGCAACAGGCAGTCGGTGAACCCTCCGGTCGACGCCCCGAGATCCGCAAGTCGGACGCCCTGGACAGGAGGAGAGAAAAAGGCAATCGCGCCGGCAAGCTTGTCGCCTCCCCGTCCCACATAGCAGGGGCCCTCCCCGGCCACGACTCGGGAGACCCGGTCAAACTCGGTCCGGACAGAGGGATCTGTTCGAGGAATCCCATTGACGCATATCTCTCCCCGAAGAACAAGTTCCCGCGCCATTTCGCGGGTCGTCGCCCACCCCTTTCGGAGAACAAGGAGCTCCAGCGCCTCCTTTTTTCTCCCCACGTTTCGAAAATCAGGCGACGGGAGAGTGGAGACTCTTGCGCGCCAGCTCCGCAAGCTTCGGCGCCGTCAGGCCCACCGAATCCCGCAAGATCCCAGGAGCTCCATGTTCCACATAATGGTCAGGAATGCCTGCCTGGCGAACACGAACCCGGGACAGAAGATCGGAGGCGGCGAGGAACTCCAGGACGGCCGACCCGAACCCTCCCATGACAACCCCCTCCTCGACGGTCACAAGCAGGGGTGTCTGGCGGCAGACCTCCGTCAGAAGCTCCGTATCCAGCGGCTTGGCAAATCGCATGTTGACCACCCCCGCGTCGATTCCCTCTTCCTGAAGGAGTCGGGCCGACTCCATGGCCACCGAGACCATCGAGCCATAGGCCAGGAAGACCAGGTCGTGGCCATCCCGAAGCATCTCGGCCTTCCCGACCGGGATGGCAGTGAATCCCGAGTCAAGGGGAACGCCCAAGCCCTCTCCCCGAGGGTAACGGATGGCGGCAGGTCCCGGAAGATGAAGGGCGGTCCACAGCATCTTGCGAAGTTCATTCTCGTCCTTGGGCGCCATCACGACGAGGTTGGGGATATGTCGAAGGTAGGAGATGTCGAAGACCCCGTGATGGGTCGGGCCATCCTCGCCCACCAGTCCTCCTCGATCAAGTGCAAAGAGAACCGGGAGATTCTGGAGACAGATGTCGTGAACGACCTGATCATAGGCCCGCTGGAGAAAGGTCGAATAAATCGCGGCCACCGGTCGAAGCCCCTGGGCCGCCATCCCGCCGGCCAGGGTGACGGCATGCTGCTCGGCGATCCCCACATCGACAAAACGGCCGGGAAAAAGCTTGGCAAAATCGGACAGTCCCGTCCCTTCGGGCATGGCCGCCGTAATCGCAAAGAGCTCGGGAATCTCCCGGGCGAGTTCGATCATCGCCTGACCAAAGACCTTGGTGTAAGCCGGAGGACCGCCGGACTTCTTCTTGAAGACCCCCGTTTCCGGATCGAAGGGTCCGACGCCATGAAAGGCGATGGGGCTTTTCTCCGCCGGCTCATACCCCTTCCCCTTGATGGTGCGGACATGGAGGAGGACGGGGCCGGGGCGGTCCTTGAGGGCCGACAGGGTCTCGACAAGAAGGGGGAGATCGTGGCCATCGAGAGGGCCCACATAAGAGAGGCCCATCTCTTCGAACCACTGGCCCGGAGGAGAGATCATCCCGACCATCTGTCCATGGGCCACCCGGGCAAACCGGGCCACCTGATCCCCGATCACCGGGATATCCCGCAGGATGGCCCC
>JAKARS010000003.1:0-42955 GCA_021828375.1 Nitrospirota bacterium | reverse complement strand
AAGAGAGGCCCATCTCTTCGAACCACTGGCCCGGAGGAGAGATCATCCCGACCATCTGTCCATGGGCCACCCGGGCAAACCGGGCCACCTGATCCCCGATCACCGGGATATCCCGCAGGATGGCCCCCGTCTTTCGCTTCATCTCATCGATCACCGGATCCGCCGAGATCCGGGCCAGGTAAGAGGAAAGGGCTCCCACATTTTCCGAGATCGACAGATTGTTGTCGTTCAGGATCACCAGAAGCTTTTTCTTTCTCGCCCCGGCCTGATTAAGAGCCTCCATGGCCATCCCCGCGGTCAGGGAGCCGTCTCCGATGACGGCAATCACATGGTAAGAGTCTCCCAGCACATCGCGGGCCTCCGCCATTCCCAAGGCCGCGGAGACTGACGTTCCCGCATGCCCTGCCGAAAAGGCATCGTGGGGGCTTTCCTCACGCTTGGGAAATCCGCAGAGACCATTCCACTGCCGGATGGTCGGAAGGGCGCCCAGTCGGCCCGTAAGCATCTTGTGAGGGTAGGCCTGGTGTCCCACATCCCAGACAATCCTGTCCCGCGTGGTATCAAAAACGCGATGGAGAGCCAGAGTCAGCTCAACAACCCCCAGCCCCCCCCCAAAGTGTCCCCCGATTCCCGACAGGACCCGGATCATCTCTTCCCGGATTTCCTTGGCCAGAACCGGAAGGTCCCCCATGGGAAGGCTTTTGACATCGTCCGGACCGCTAATGTTTTCCAGAATGGACCCCATTAATTCCTTCTTTCTATGATATAGGAGGCAATGCGGGCGAGTGGCTCCCCCTTCGATCCGAAGATGGCCACGGCCTCATGGGCCTCCTTGCACTTTTCTTCGGCAAGGATCCGGGCCCGGTCGACGCCGACCAGTCCGGGATAAGTATTCTTGCTTTTTCCGGCGTCTTTTTGTGCCGCCTTTCCCAATTCCTCGGCCGTTCCCAAAACATCGAGAAGATCATCCGCAATCTGGAAGGCAATTCCCACCGCCTCGCCGTATCGCGTCAACGCCTCGACCCATTCGGAGGAGGCCCCCGCGAGGATCCCTCCGATTCGCACCGAGGCTCTGAGGAGTGCCCCGGTCTTATGACGATGGAGATTTTCGAGCTCCGGAAGGGTCAGGTGCTTCCCCTCCGAAACGATATCGAGAAACTGCCCCCCCACCATTCCGCAGAGCCCGGAGGCAGAGGAGAGCTCATGGACCACCTCCATCCTCCGGGAGGCGGTCAATACTCTATCATACACAGGATCCGAGAGGAGGGTAAACGCATGGGTCAGAAGGGCATCTCCCGCCAAAATCGCCGCCGCCTCCCCATAGACCACATGATTGGTCGGCCGGCCCCGACGAAGATCGTCGTTGTCCATCGCGGGAAGATCGTCGTGAACTAGGGAATAGGTATGGACAAGCTCAAGTGGCAGGGTTAGGGGAAGAAGGGATTCTCCGTCTCCTCCCACGGCGTCTATGGCGGCCAGCGCCAGAACCGGCCGAATCCGTTTTCCTCCGGCCAGGAGGCTGTAACGGATCCCTTCGGCCAAGCGTCCGTACTCCCGGGAAAGCTCCCTTTCGAAAAGGGCTTCAAGGGCCTTGTCCACACGTTTCTTCTGCATATCAAGATAGGCCGTGATTTCCAACCGACTGGTCCTTTCGACTGACGAAAAATGATTTGTCCGGGAGGACGTCCTCCCCGGATCCCTTAACCCTCTCTTCGAAAGGGAGCCTCCACCGGCCCTCCTCCGTTTTCTCTCGATGAGGACAGGAGAATGGATACCTTTCTCTCGGCTTCCTCTAGAATCTTCTGACACTGGTCGGAGAGGGCCACGCCCTCCTCGAACAGGGTCAATGATTCCTCGAGTGGACGATCCCCCTGCTCCATGACCCGGACGATCTCCTCAAGGCGCTTCATCTTCTCCTCGAAAGATCGGACCGGCTCCGAGTCGGAAGGAGCCCTGCCGGTGTCCTTCCTCTCCTGGGCCGCAGAGCCCTTGCGGGCCTTTTCTGGCCGATTTTCCTCACCGGGTAACGACATCGTCTCTCCATTTAGGGATATTAGGTGTTGCGTCCATTGTTCTCTTCGGACTCTGCCCGCACATCGACCACCGTCAGGGAGAGCGAGAGGTGGCGGGTTTTGCCCAAAAGCGTCTCACCGACCGATGGAGGACTGGAGGCCGTAACCAGGGTCCCGCTCTCCGGGCGCGAGAGCAAAAAGAAGCCGCTGGCCAGGGGCCGCCCCGGATCATGGGCGAAAAGCCCGCTCCGGAGGCGGCCCAATGTCCGGTCCTCCCTGGACAGGCGATTTCCCAGGGCCAGGGCCAGGTCATTTTTCAGGCGGGCCTGCCGTTCCCGGAGAATCCCCACACCTATCCGGTCGGGCCTGTCGAGACGGTGCCCCAGGTCGAGCAGGGCCGTCCGGTCAGCCGACAGGCGAGCAAGAAAAAGGCGGACAAGGTGTCCGGCCTTTTCGGAAAGCCTCCGGCTCTGCCGGATGATCTGGGAGGAGGGGTGGACAAGACGCCCTGACAGATCCCGAAGGTCTCCTGAAAAGCGCCCCACCTTTCCCTGCATCAGCTGGGGCAACCCCTCCTGCCCCCTGACAAGGGCGAGATGGAGACGGGAGATCCGACGGGAAAGATGGCCGGCCCCTTCCCGAAAGGCTCGCAGGCGACCTTGCTCCTCTCTAAGCCGGGAGGAAAAGGCCCCGAGAATCCGTCGACGGGACAAAATGGCCGTTTCCACAAGCTGCGCACCATCGAAGAAGACGCGCTTGGCCGCCTCCGTCGGCGTCGCCACCCGAAGATCGGCCACGAGATCCGCCACGCTCACGTCGACCTCATGGCCGATGGCGGTGACCACCGGAACGGGACAGCCAAGGATGGCCCGGGCCACATCCTCCCGATTGTAGACCATCAGATCTTCCGCCGATCCTCCCCCTCGAGTCAGGACCACGACATCGACGCCAGTCAGATGGGCGACCTCAGAAAAGGCGCGGAGAAGATCCGTCGCCGCCTCGGATCCCTGGACCCTTGCCGGGATGACGACGACGGGAACGAGACGATTCTGCTGGTCGCAGATTCGAAGAAAATCCCAGACGGCCGCTCCCTGGGGAGAGGTGATCAGAGCCACCTTTCGGGGAAAGAGGGGAAGGGGACGCTTCCGTTCGGGCGAAAGGGCGCCCTCCTTGGCCAGAAGATCCCGAACCCTCGCAAACTCCTGAAAGAACAGGCCAAGGCCTGCCGGGCCCATCCGGTCGACAACGATCTGGACCTCTCCCCGGGCTTCGTAGTAGGAGAGGCGACCCCGAAGAAGAACCTTGCGCCCCTCCGCCGGCTGAAAGGAAAGGCTCCGGGCGGCGGAGCGAAACATCACGCCCCGGAGGCTGGCCACGGCATCCCGAACGGAAAAGTAGTAATGGCCCGAGGGCTGGGAGAGCTTCACATTCGAAAGCTCACCCGTGAGGGAGACCGGCCCGGGAAACAGCCGGTCGATCCCTTGACGGACAGAACCGGCAAGCTCGGCCACAGTGTAGACAACCTCGTTGTCCGGAAGGATCTCCCGATCCACTAGACCCTCTCCGGGTCAGACGCCCCCGCCCCCGGACAGACCTCCCGGAGGAGACGGGCAGAAAGGACCTGGGCCCGATGCCCCGCTTCCGGAAAAGACACCGTCAGGAGCAGGGCGCAAAACAGGGTCTCTCCCTCCCCGACGCGAAAGGGCAGAGGGACCTGGGTCCGGTAACGGGAAAGGGCGGGAACGGGATCGGCCCCGACGATCGACCAGCGGGGGCCGGTCATGCCCACATCACCCACGAACCAGAGCCCCCCGGGGTAGCGGGTCAGATCGTTTGTCTGCACATGGGTGTGGGTCCCGTAGAGAAGGTCGGCCCTCCCGTCGAGATGGAAGGCCAAGGCCTGCTTTTCCCCCGTCGCCTCGGCATGGATATCGATGGCGATAAAATGCGGGGGATCGGCGGCACGGGAAAAGTCCTCAAGGATGCGGTCCGCAGCCGCAAAGGGACAATCGGCCGGCCCCATGAAGGCCCGACCGGCCAAGTTTCCCAGCCCCACCCGAAAACCTCCCGGAAGGGTATAGATCCGATGTCCGCTTCCGGGACATCCCGGAGAGTAATTTTCCGGCCGCAGGATCCTGGATTCGGACGCAAAAAGGGCCACCGCCTCCTTCTGGTCGAAGAGATGGTTGCCGGTCGTGATGGCGGAGACCCCCATCCGGAAGCACTCCTCCGCCTTGCGCGGAGTGATTCCTCGGCCGCCGGCCAGATTTTCTCCGTTGACAAAGAGGCCCTGAAGCGGGGCGTCGCGGGAGAGGAGCGAGAGTCCCGATTCCAGGGCCTTTCGCCCGGGACGTCCAAAGACGTCTCCCACAAAGAGCAGCCGGATCTCACCCGAACCGTTGACCGGAAGATCGGGACAAGGGTCGGAAGGAAGGTCAGCGGGCATACTCGACGATCCGGTTCTCCCGGATGACGGTCACCTTGATCTGTCCCGGATAGGTCAGCTCGGCCTCGATCTTCTGGGCAATGCCCCGGGAGATTTCCTGAAGATCCGTATCCGTGACCTGATCCTGGTTGACGATAATCCGAATTTCTCGGCCGGCCTGAATGGCATAGGCCTTTTCGACCCCCCTGAAGGAGGTTGCGATCGTTTCAAGCTTCTCGAGACGCTTCACATAGACATCGATGCTCTCTCTCCGGGCTCCTGGCCGTGCCGCCGAAATGGCGTCGGCCGCGGCCACGAGGACCGACTCGAGACAGGAGGGCTCGATATCTCCGTGGTGGGACATGATGGCATTGACCACCTGGGGCGGTTCTCCATATTTTTTTGCGGCCTCGCCCCCCAACGACGGGTGGGAACCCTCCCCCTCGTGAGAGAGCGACTTGCCGATATCGTGCAGGAGGCCCGCCCTCTTGGCGATTCTGGCGTCAAGACCCAGGTCGTGAGCCATCATCTGACAAAGGAAGGCCACCTCCCGGGCATGGAGCAGGTTGTTCTGCCCATAGCTTGTCCGGAACTTGAGGCGGCCCAGAAGCTTGAGGATTTCGGGGTGGATGTCGGTGATCCCCAGCTCGAAGGCGATCTTCTCGGCCTCTTCCTTGAGAGAGACGTCAAGATCGCGCTTGACCTTTTCGACGATTTCCTCAATCCGTGCCGGATGAATCCGGCCATCGGACAGGAGCTGCTCGAGAGCGAGGCGAGCCACCTCCCGCCGCAGGGGGTCGAACCCCGAGATGATGATGGCATCGGGCGTATCATCGATGATCAGATCCACGCCGGTTGCCGCCTGAAAGGCCCGGATATTCCGTCCTTCCCGTCCGATCACGCGGCCTTTGACATCATCCGAGGGAATGGGAACCACGGAGACGCTGATCTCCGCCACATGTTCGTTGGCATAGCGCTGGATGGCCATGGTCATCGTCTCCCGGGCCTTTCGCACGGCCTGGTCGCGAACTTCCTGTTCCAGTTTCTGGGCCAGCCGTCCCACCTCCTGGCGGATGGAGGACTCGGCACTCTGGAGGAGTCTCTCCCGGGCCTCTTCAACCGTCAAGGAGGAGATCTCTTCGAGACGCTTGAGCTCGCTGGCCTCCAGGGTCCGAAGTTCATGTTCCCGGGCCGAGAGCGCCTGTTCCCGGGAGGCAAGCCGCTGTCTTTCCCGCTCATTTTTTTCCCGGGCTTCCGCAATCTGACGGGTGGACTGCTCAATCTCTCCCTCCCGGACCTTGAGCGCCTGTTCGGCGGACAGGAGCGTTTCCTTTTTCCGGGAGATTTCCTCTTCGGCCTGGATCCTCAGCCTGAGAGCCTCTTCCCGGGCCTCGATCGCGGCTTCCTTCAGGGCATTTTGCTTGCGCTCCTCGATTCGGGACCGCTCTTCGGACAACCGGCTCTCTTCTTGCAACATGGCCGCGGTACGCCGTTTCGTCCCGATCTGAATGCCGGACCACAGGCCAACACCGGCGCCCGCCACCGCCAACAAAAGACAGAGTCCATATCCCATAAGAACCTCGCATTTTCCTGTTGGATGATTCCCCGAATGGTGCCATCGAAGGCTCCCCGCGGAGGCCTCCGTTCATTCAAGAGAGGCCTCCGCGGGCACCAAGAACAAACTGCTTGCAGTGGAACACTTCATTATACACGATCTGGAGGGCCAAGTCTTTAAAATTCAAACAAGTTATTTGATATGAAGAACTTAAGGATCGGAGTTCCCGTGGAAAAATGGGGAACGAAAAGTGGGAGCGGTCTCAAGAGCCCAACGGCGAGCTCTCGTCAGGACTTCTCCCCTCCCGGAGGCGGCGAGCCGCCTCATATCGCTCCTTGAGCTCCCGTTCGCGCCCCCGATCATTGGGAAGGTAGTAACGTCGGCTCTCTCCCTCCGGAAGATGGCTCTGAGGGGAGACTCCCCCCGGCTGGTCCGGAGGGTAGAGATAATCGAGTGGTGTTGCCGCCTCGTCACGGGAAAAGGCCCTTTTGGAGGTCCGGTCCCGAAGGTGGAGAGGGACCGGAGGCAAAAAGCCCCCCCGGACATCGGCGAGGGCCCTGTCAATGGCCTGATAGGCCGAGATGCTCTTGGGCGAGAGCGCAAGAAAGACCGTCGTCATCGCCAGCGGGATCCGTCCTTCAGGGAGCCCCACCTCACGCACCGCATGGAAGCACGAAACGGCCTGCGTCAATGCCTGCGGATCCGCCAACCCCACATCCTCCGCGGCGAGGATGACAAGCCGACGGGCGATATAGAGGGGATCCTCCCCCCCCTCGATCATTCGGGCAAGCCAGTGCAGGGCCGCATCGGGATCGTAGTTCCGCACACTCTTGATGAAGGCAGAGATGGTGTCGTAATGGCTGTCCTTGTCCCCGTAGACCTGTCCGGCCCGGGACAGGATTGCCAGGACATCCTCCTCCCGCACCCGGGAGCCTTCCCTCCCCTGCCCCGATGCCAGCAAGACAGCCGACTCGAGCGCCAGCAGAAGCCGTCGTCCGTCTCCCCCAGAATAGCGGACAAGCAGGGACCGGGCCGCCGGATCCAGTGGAAGGGGAGGAGCGTGGGTCTCCCGGGCAAGACGGTGAAGCCCCCGATCGAGAAGCGTCGACAGGGCGTTTTCGTCGAGGGGCTGAAAGGGAAACAGGAGAAGGCGAGAGGCCAGGGGGGGAATCAGTGCCGCATAGGGAGTCGTATTGGAGAGCCCCAGCAGGATGATCTGCCCGGTTTCCACTCCCGACAGGAGAACTTCCTGCTGGCTCTTCGACCAGGTGTGGATCTCGTCGACCACCACCACATGCTGTCCCCCTTCCCGACGCCGGAGCTCTCCCCGCGCAAGCTCCGGCCGGAGGTCGGCAACCCCCGCCGTCGTGGCATTGAGTTGGGCAAAGGTGTGGTCAGAAAGAAGTCGGGGGAGGAGCTCGACGAAGCCGCTTTTTCCCGTCCCCGGCGGACCGAAGAGAACCATGGAAGGCCAGCGCCCCTCGGCAAGGAAGCGGCGGAACAGTCCCTGGGGACCCAGAAGAGCCTCCTGTCCCACAAGATCTTCCAGGGAAGACGGGCGCATCCGGTAAGGGAGGGGGACGGGCCCCGGCCCTCGCTCAAAGAGGGAGCGAGTCACCCTTTGACCTTTTGCAACGAGAGACCGAAGAACTTCATAAGCACAAAAAAGGAAAAGGAACGACGTGAGAGGAAAGAAAAGACAAAGGGAGAAGGGGACGCGAAGGAGAGGTAAAGGTTAAAAAAAGGTCCAGGATGCCGTGCCGATCGCCATTTGAGATACCCGTTTTCCACGTATTGGCGCTCGAGGATGCTTAGGCTTCCGGATCCTTTCGGGACCGGCATGCACACCACAATCCTGCTCACGCTCCCTCTCAAATGCTTGTAGGTATCAAACTTGACCGGACCTCGAACACCCCAGGCCATGGTCATAGCCTATTCCTTTCCCTCGCCCTTTGTAAAGAGCGGGGACGAGGCCCATTCCGCTCCCCACTTTCGCCAAACCTCTATCTCGAACTCGAGCCTTGCGATTTCCTCCCGGGCCTGATCAATGGCATAGATCTTTTCGATCGCCGCCAGAAGAACCAGAGACAGGGCGTTCTGGTCGGGAAGATCCCCCGTCTGGTGGGCCACTCGGCCTCTGAGCTCCGCGTCAAGCTGCCTCCCCGCCCGTTCCATCCGTCGCGGATCGAAGCTTCCCCGGACATCGAGAAGGACGTTCAGGACCTTGACCTGGATGTGCTCGATCTTCTTGGGCCCCGGCTGACTCATCTGACTCCCGACAAGAAGACCTCATGGCCGGGAGCGCGAAAATCCCCTTCCTCCGGCCCCCTCATTTTTTTTCCTCTGGCCCGGAAGGTGTGAGCGCCAGCAGTTTCTTCTCGAGAGAGAGAAAGATCTCGCGAAGTCGCTCCCTCTCCCGGCGAAGGGTGGCCACAGACCTTCTGAGCTCAGAGATCTCGCGGTTCTTTTCCCGAAGTTCGGCGCGAAGCCTTTCGAGCGATTGTGCATGGCGCAACGACAAATCCGACAGGTGCCGGATCCCCTGCTCGACCCTGATCCGGATCGCCTCGTCCTCGGGGTTTCCCAGACGCAGTCCCGGGATCCGGTTCCCGCTCAAGGGGCCCCCTTCCGGACGCCTTTCAGGTGGCGCTCGAGGTAGGCATAGTTCCAGAGGACCTCCCGGACATATCTCCGGGTTTCCTGATAGGGGATCGCCTCGGTAAAGAAATCCCAGTCAGCCTTGGAGAGCTGACGCCAGGAAAGCACGGCATGGAGCCCGGCATTATATCCGGCAATTGCCCTCTCGGGGTGGCCGGGAACGGACATCAGGAGCCGCTTGAGATAAAGACCTCCGATCAGGCTGTTGACCCCGGGATGGCGAACCTCCCCGAGATTTTTATCAATCCTCACCGGGAAGGAGTCCCATCCTTGCCCCCGGACGACCGTCAGCGCCGTCTGCGGCATCAGCTGCATCACCCCAAGGGCGCCGTCCACCGAAAGGGATCGCTCGCGGAAACGGCTCTCCTGTCGGGCGATGGACAGGGCCCATAGAGTCGGGACACCGGAACGGTTGAACCCGGACAGAATGGCCGCCGTCATCCACTCCCCCGTGGGCAGTCGCATTCCGGTCCCTCCTGCCGGAAAGATCCGGTCGGCCAGCAGGAGCTGGCGTCTCCGGGAAATGGCCATATCGAGGTCCCCGTAGCGAAGGATCTGGTCCCGGTCGAGAGAGGAGTTCCGGGAGAGCCTCTCCAAGACCACCGCCGGGCCGAAAAGCCCCATCTGAAAGAGATCCTCCATGGCCCTCCTCACCCGAAGGGGAGAGCGACGGGGACGCGTGGGGTGGTGGGCCGGAAGATGAAAGGCTCCGCACTCACTGCGGCAGGCGATGGCCGCCCAAAGGGGATAGGCGCTTCCGTCCCCTTCATTGATCGTCTTTCGGAACAGCTCTCTCGCCCGGGCCGGATGGCCGAGGGAGTCCTCCAGACGCCCCCGGAAGTAGCGGGCCCGGGCCAGCAGTCCGATCCTTTCCGGAGCATGGACCCGGAGATAGGAGGAAAGGGTTGACCATTGCACAAGGGCGGCGTTCCTGTGGCCCCGAAGAGCCTGATCGAGGCCATAGAGCCAGGCGGCATCCTGGCCGTCCCGACCGTCCCAGAAATCTTGAGGAAGACGGAGGACAGACGGAATCTCCCGCCGGGGAGCGACGATGTCCTGGCGAAGGGCCAAGGCGACCAGGGAGGGGATAAAGGCCGCCTTGGGATACCTCTTCTGCAGGGAGTCAAGGCAGGAGAGCCCCTGATCGGGGTCCTTGGAGATCTCAAGCCGGCACCGAAGCACCGCAAGCTCAGAGCGCAGGGAAAGCCGGGGGGAGGTGGCAAGAGCGTTGTCGATCAAGGCCCGCGCCTTCTGTGAGTCTCCGGTCAAGGCCCGGGCCCGGGCCTCGAGATAGAGCGCCCGATCCCGGTAGGGAAAGGTCGGCGAGGTCGCCAGATAGCTTTTGGTTTCCCGAAGGACCAGATCATTGGCCCCCATGGACTGAAGGGTGACCCAGCGAGGCAGAAGGAGCTCTCCTCCGGGGACCTCGGGACGCATCAGGGGGAGGGCCAGGGCGCTTTCAGGGCTCAGGGGATGGGTGGCGATGAGACGCCGAAGGATCTCCTGGCGCGGCTCCCCCTGTTCCGAAAGCGCCTTCCGGAGAAGACGCCGGGCCCGGTCCCCCCCCACTTCGCCTCTTCTCAAGGGAGCAAAGACAGTGTTTTCCCGGGAGGCCTCAAGGCGGAGGAGGGTCTTCCTGACGGAAGCGGCCACATCCCGACTATGGGCCAGATGCCACAGAAGAAGCGGGGCCAAATCCGGATAGGCCCGCATCGCGGGCGCCAACCCCTTTTCCGTCAGAGGAACGTCCGGGGAGATCATCCACGCCTTGAGAAAGAGGGCCCGCCTCCGAAGCGGTTCCGGAAGACCCTTCGGATCGACTTTTGCAAGTTCAAGATGGCCGATCCGGGACTTTTTGAAATGAGGGGAGAGAGAGGGAAAGGGCGGCTCGGAGGAGAGAAAGGCAAGGAGCCTCATGTATCGGTCGAGGCTGTCGTGGGACGAGGCCAGCGAGACGACGGGACGGACTCCCAGAAAGACCATCAGAAAGGAAAAGAGAAGGAGGAAAGTTTTCCGGGCCAATTTACTGAACGACATGAAATCCGCCATTATAGAAGATGAAGGCCCACGTCAGAGTCAGACTCTTTTTGTGAAAGGAGTCGGGAAGGGGAATATAGGGGGCCGCAACGCGCACAATCCTCAAGGATTCCTCGTCGAGGGCCGCACTTCCCGAACTCTGGGTCAGGTCGGCTCCGGCCAGTGTCCCGTCGGCATTGATCGTGAAGGTGACGAGGGCCCGGCCGGTCGTTCCCCGGGCGGCGGCATCGGGAGGATACTCTCCGATCGTCTCGAACCGCTCCTGGATTCGGCGGATGTAGCTCGAATAGGTCTCGTCCTCGAGATTGGCCGCGATCCTGTCGAGCTCCGACTGCCTGTCGCTGTAGGCCGGGGCCGTCTTTTCAAGGTCGAGGTGCTGGGTCAGAGGATTTCCCAGGGACTCCTGGGCCAGGATCTTCCGGATCTGCTCCTTGGTGAGCGGATGGCTCACCACCGGCTTCTCCGGCTTCTGCACCGTTTTCTTCGGCTGGGCAGACTTCTCGTCAGGCTTGGGGGTCACCCTCCCCCGGAGCGCCTTGGCATGGTTTTCCTTTTCGTGGCGAACCGATTTCTTCACCTGCCGGAATCCCGGGGAGTTGTCCGCCTTGGGGGCCTCCCGAGGGGCCTCCGTCCGGGCCATCAGCTCCGGGGGGACAGGGCGACGGGGAACCATGCGAGGAACCGGGCGGGCCGTCTCGGTATGGTGCTCGACCCCCTTGGGCTTTCCGTTGATCGAGAAGCCCTTGGGAAGCTCCGGGGCCATCGACTGCTGCTTCAGCGGCACCTTCGACGGGTCGACAAGATCGATGAAGACCGGCTTTTTCTCAAGGGCTTTCTTGCGGAGCTCCGCCGGCGTCAGCTTCTTGGGGGCGGCGGCGATGAGGTTTTCCACCGCCTGATGGAAGGCCGGATCCTTGAGAAAGATGGTCAGGGCCAAGGCGTGAAACAGGAAAGAGACGAGGACAAACCACCGGAACGCCCACCGGTCTCCCTCCCTGCTCTCGTCGAAAAAACCAGGACCATCCTGGTATGGTGCCGAAAAGGCCATGAATCTCCCTGTCTCTGGAGAATCCTGTCCGACCTTCCCTGACCCGGTGACAGGACAGGAAGAGGCCGGCCGCGATCACCCGGAAATAATCTATTGCGAGGTTGCATTTTACCCCATGATCCGACCCAAAGGGAACCGGGAGCCCCTTCCCTCCCCCGCTCGATACCTGGGACAACATTTTCTGACCGACGACCGGATCGCCCAGCGCATTGTGGATTCCCTTCCGCCGGAGCTTCTGGGATCGACTCCGACCCTTGAGATCGGACCGGGCCGGATGATCCTGACGCGCCATCTGGCCCGGCGCTCTCCCCGCCTGATCCTTGTGGAGAAAGATGAACGACTGATCCCGCATCTCGAGGAAACCCTGCGGGAATTTGGAGAAAAGATCGAGATCAGGAGAGGCGACGCCCTGGAAGAGGCTCTTGTGGTGGAAGGATCTCCCTACCTTGTCATCTCCAACCTTCCCTACAACATTTCGGTGCCGCTTCTTCTCAAGATCATTGGAGGGACACCGCCTCCCCTGATGGCCGTCCTGATGTTCCAAAAAGAAGTCGCCGAGCGCATCACGGCTCCGCCCGGGAGCAAGGACTACGGCTCCCTCTCTGTGGCGGCCCGGCTCCTCTCCACCCCGCGACACCTCTTCGATATCCGTCCCGGCTCCTTCAACCCTCCCCCCAAGGTCCAGTCGAGCGTCCTCTCCTTCGTCCCGGCCGAGACCCGCACCGCCCCCTCTCTTCCGGGCGCCTTTCACCTGGCCCGGGCCGCCTTCGCCTATCGCCGAAAGACGCTGAGAAATGCCTTGAAACAGGGACTCTCCCCCGAAATAATGGAGGCGGTCGCTCCTCTGATCGAGGCTCTTCCTCCGGGGCCCGACTGCCGTCCTGAAAATCTTTCCCCCGAAGACTGGCTCTCCCTGGCTCGCACCCTCCGGGAACACAGCCCGGAAATTTTTGCTAAGATAAAGGGATGACCTTACGACAAAGGAGACTTTTTTGACTGAGACCGACCCCGCACCGACGGGCTTCCCTTCCGCAGACACCACACCCTCATTGGCCTCCCCGGAGACCCTCCCTTCGGGCTCCTCGCTCAAGATCATCCCTTTGGGAGGTCTGGGAGAGGTGGGCATGAACATGACCGTCTATGAGACCGAGGGACGCATCATCGTGGTGGACTGCGGGGTGCTCTTTCCCGAAGACGATCTTCTGGGAATCGATCTGATCATCCCGGACTTCTCCTACCTCATGGAAAACCGGGACAGGATCCTGGGACTCTTCCTGACCCACGGCCACGAGGACCATATCGGAGCCGTTCCCTATTTTCTCAGGGAGTTCGACGTTCCCGTTCTCGGAACCCCTCTCACTCTCGGCCTTCTGGAATCCAAGCTCCGCCAGACGAGAAAGCCCGAAGAGATGCCGAAGCTCATCACCCTGACACCTCGCCAGGAGTATCTGATGGGGCCGTTCGGGGTCGAGCCCATCCGGATCACCCACTCGATCGCCGACGGAGTCGCCTTCGCCATTCGGACCTCCTCCGGAACGGTTCTCCATACGGGGGATTTCAAGATCGACCTGACGCCCATCGACGACCTCCATATCGACATCCATCGCTTCTGCGCCCTCGGGGAAGAAGGCATTGTAGCCCTCCTTTCCGACAGCACAAATTCGGAGAAAGAGGGACTGTCCCTCTCGGAAAAGCTCGTGGGAGAAAACCTTGACCGATTCATCAGGGATGCCCCCGGGCGGGTGATCGTCTCGACCTTCTCCTCCAACATCCACCGCCTTCAGCAGGTCGCCGACGTGGCCATCCGGCACGGCCGCTCCATCGCCTTTAACGGCCGCTCCATGGAGACGAACTATCGGGTGGCCTCGGAGCTTGGCCACCTCCATGTTCCGGCCGACAAGGTGATCAAGATCGACGCGGTCTCCTCCCTCCCGCCGGAAAAGGTGGCCATCCTGACGACCGGAAGCCAGGGCGAGCCCATGAGCGGTCTCTTCCGGATGGCCGTGAGCGACCACAAGCATATCTCCATCGGAGCCGGCGATACGGTTCTGCTCTCTTCCCGCGTCATTCCGGGGAACGAGCGGGCCATCGACCGGATCATCAACCTTCTTCTTCGAAAAGGGGCGATGGTCCACTTCCGGGCCATTTCGGACATTCACGTCTCCGGCCATGCCAGCGCGGAAGACCAGAAACTGATGATCCGAATGCTTCGCCCCCGCCACTTCGTGCCGATTCATGGCGAGTTCCGCCACCTCTCGGCCCATGCCCGAACCGCCCGAAAAATGGGGATTCCCCTCGAACGAATCCACCAGATCGAAAATGGGGATGTCCTCGAGATCGACCGGGAGGGAGCCCATGTCAGCGGCCGGGTGACGGCGGGTCGAACCCTGATCGACGGAAAGAATGTGGGGGAAATTGGAGAAGGGGTGATTCGGGACCGGAAGCGCCTCGCCTCCGACGGGATGGTGACGGTCATCCTGGGGCTCTCTCGTCAGAACGGAGAAATTGTCGTCGGCCCCGAGGTCTTCTCCCGGGGGGTTGCCCCCCAGGAACGATCGGCCGAGCTCGATGGACTCGTTCGCGCCCAGGTTCAGTTGGCCTTCGATGCGGCAGAGCCGGAGATCCGAAGCGAAATCCCCGCCCTCAAGACCCGGATCCATAACCACCTCAGGAAGTTCTTCAAGAAACAGTTCCACCGCGACCCCATGATTCTTCCCGTCATCCTCGAGAGCTGATCCCGTGAGCGATCCTGCAGTCCTCCACCGGGATGCCGCCTCCGGCCCCTCTGGCAGGGATCGCCATTTTCTCCTGGCCCCCCTTTTCCTGGGAGCCCTCGCCATTTTTATTGGAGGGGCCCTTCTCACCGCCTCCCCCGATGATCCCTCACTCCTCACCGGAGGCAGCCGCTCTCACGCCCACAATCTTTTCGGGATGACGGGAGCGAGCATTGCCGATCTGGCCTATAGCCTTCTGGGGCTTCCATCCCTCCTCCTTCCGCTTCCTTTGGCGGCAGAGGCCTACAGAAGACTCCGGCGGAAGCCCTTCTCCCTCGCCTTTGCCCTGGGCGCCTCCCTTTTGTTTGTCGCCTTGGGCCCCCTTCTTGCCCTCCTTGTCCGCCACCCCCTCCCGGCCCCCTATCCCCCCGGTGGAAGTGCCGGCGAGGCCGTCCTGACGGTCGCCCTTCCCTTGCTCAACCGGGCCGGCGTCCTTCTCCTCTTCGGAACGTTTGCCCTGGCAGGAAGCGCGCTTCTCCTCCGGCATCTTCCCCTCTCGCTCATGGCCCTTCTCCACCGCATCCGACGGACTGGGCCCATGACCGACCGGGACAGCTCCCTTCCCCAGGAACGAGCCAAGACGGCGCCCCCTCCGACACCCGAAGAAGGGATGATCGAGGAGCAGGAGCCTCTCCTGCCTGCCGCACCCGAACCCCGGCCGATCCCTTCCGACCCGGCTCCCCCTCGACCGCTTCCACGGGCCGGAATCATTCTCGACATCCCCCCCGATGCCACAACACCCCCGCTCTCCTTTCTCGATCCTCCCCGGGAAGAGCGGGAGGATTCCACCGACTTCATCCGGGAGACCCAGAAGACCCTGGCGGAATTCTTCCGGGTCTATCAGGTTTCCGGACGGATGGCCGGGGCCCAGACCGGCCCGGTCATCACCCTTTTCGAGTTTTCTCCGGCCCCGGGCACCAAGGTCAATCGGATCACCGGACTAGCCAACGAGCTGGCGCTGACCCTCAAGGTGCCCCAAGTCAGGATCCAGGTCCCCGTCCCGGAAAAATCCACGGTGGGGATCGAAGTCCCCAATCCCAGACGCTCTCCGGTCTCCTTCCGGGAGATCTATGAAAGCCTCTCCTTTCGCTCCATCCCCTCCCCCCTGGCCCTGGCCATCGGAAAAACCGTCGCCGGAGAGCCCTATGCCGCGGACCTGGCCCGGATGCCGCATCTTCTCGTGGCCGGAGCCACGGGAACGGGGAAATCCGTCTGCCTGAACGGACTGATTTCAAGTCTTCTCATGAAAAACGGCCCGGAGAATGTCCGTCTTCTCATGATCGATCCCAAGCGCCTGGAGATGGCCCCCTACGAGGGCATTCCCCACCTGCTCGGCCCGGTGGTCACCGAGCCGGCGGTCGCCGTGAGCCGTCTGCGGGCCCTGGTCACCGAGATGCTTCGACGCTATGACCTCATGAAGGACGAGGGAGTCAAGAACATTGCCGAATACCGCAAGGTCGTCCCTCCGGAGAAAATCTTCCCCTATATCGTGGTGGTCATCGACGAGCTGGCCGATCTCATGCTGGCCCAGAAAAAAGAGGTCGAACCCCCCATCATTCGCCTGGCCCAGATGGCCCGGGCCGCCGGGATTCACCTCGTCCTCGCCACGCAACGGCCGTCCGCGCAGGTGGTCACCGGCCTCATCAAGACCAACATCCCCACCAAGATCGCCTTCCAGGTGGGGAGCCAGATCGACTCCCGGGTCATCCTGGACACCGGGGGAGCGGAGTTTCTCCTGGGAGCGGGAGACATGCTGATCAAGCCTCCCGGCTCCGATGTGGTCCGGCGCCTTCATGGCTCCTACATTTCCGAAGACGAGGTCGGCCGCATTGTGGCCTTCTGGCGGAGAATCCCTCCCCCGCCACCCCTGCCGGAAGAGGCCAAGATCCTCTCCGGAGGAGGGGGATCCGGCGGAGAATCCGGAGGCGAGAGCGCCGGAGAGAACGACCCCGAAGAAGAAGGTCTCTATCAGGAGGCCCTGGCCGTGGTCGTTCGCCAGAAAAAGGCCTCCACCTCCCTGATCCAGCGCCACCTGAGAATCGGTTACAACAGGGCGGCCCGGCTGATCGACCGCATGGAAGAGGAGGGGATCATCGGCCCCTCCGACGGAACGAGCCGGCCCCGCCCCCTCCTGAAAGGATCCGCCCCCCATGAATAGATGTCTCCGTTCGCTTCCGTTCCTGCTCCTCACCCTTTCCCTGTCCTTGGGGGTTTTGTGCCCGTCGCCGGCCTCTGCCGGAGAGAGTCTCTCTTCAGGCGGGGAGCTCTCGCTTCTGGTGAACCGGGTCAAGTCGGGGGAAGGATTTCGCGCCCGTTTTGTCCAGACACTCGCCGCCCCGGGCGCCAAGAAGACGCAGTCCGAAGGGACGCTGGTCTATCGGGCCCCGGGGGTGATGCTTCTGCGATACAGCAATCCCCCGGGACAATGGCTGAGCCTTGACGGAAACCATATGGCCCTTTATGTTCCCCAGAACCGCCAGGTTCTCCTGCGCACCATCAGGAAACACCGGATCCCGGAAACGCCCGCCATTTTGCTGGCCTCGATCCCCCAGATCACCCGATGGTTTTTCGTCAAGCCCATCGAAGGAGGCGACGTGGCTCCGGGCGCGCCGCTCTCCCTGGTCCTCATCCCCCGCCACCCCGACCCCCATCTCGCCCAGGCCACCCTGACCCTGAAAAAGGGAACCGGGATCCTGACCCGTCTTCTCTTCATGGAGCAAAACGGCACACGGCTCTCGATTCGACTGGAGGGCTTCAGGATTCTGGCTCACGTGAAGCGGCGCGATCTCGACGTCTCGGTGCCGCCGGGGACGACGGCGGCCAAGATCCCGGGGGCCTTCTGATGGTCCGCAAGGCAAAGGAAAGCCCTCCTCCGGCCGAGGGAGTCATCTCCCTGAGAGGCGTCCGACAGCACAATCTCAAGAACCTCGACCTCGACATTCCACGGCACTGCCTGGTGGTCATCACGGGCCTCTCCGGCTCGGGAAAAAGCTCGCTGGCCTTCGACACCCTCTATGCGGAAGGCCAGCGCCGCTATGTGGAATCTCTCTCCGCCTACGTCCGGCAATTTCTGGAGATGATGGACAAACCGGACGTGGACTCCATCGACGGTCTCTCTCCGGCAATCGCCATCGACCAGAAGGTCACCTCCCGGAATCCCCGCTCCACCGTCGGGACGGTCACGGAAATCCACGATTATCTCCGCCTTCTTTACGCCCGGGCCGGCCACCCCCACTGTCCCGTCTGCGGGCGGCCCGTCACGCCGCAGACCGTGTCGCAGATGGTGGATCAGATCCAGTCCCTGCCGGAAGGGACCCGGTTCATGATTCTGGCCCCCACCATCAGCGGGCGGAAGGGGGAGTTCCGAAAGGAGCTGGCCCGGATCGCCCGGGAGGGGTTTACCCGCGTCCGGCTCGACCAGGAGATCTACGACCTCGAGGAGGTTCCCGAGGTCGACAAGAAACGAGCCCACACCCTTGAGATCGTCATCGACCGTCTCTCGGTCCGCCCCGACCTGGGCCAGAGGCTGGCCGACAGCCTTGAAACGGGCCTTCGGGAAGGGCAGGGACGCGTCATCCTCTACTTGCCGGAAGGCCGACGGGAGAAAGGAGGGGGCACTCCCGAGGAAATCATCCTGTCGGAGGCCGAGGCCTGCACCGTCTGCAACATCAGCCTCCCGGAGCTCGCCCCCAAGCTCTTCAGCTTCAACTCCCCCTACGGGGCCTGCCCCGAATGCCTGGGGATCGGAGCGCTCATGGAGGTGGACCCGGCGCTCCTGATCCCCCATGCCGACCTCTCCCTCTCCGAAGGGGGCATCAAACTTCTGGAAAGCCGGAATATGGGAGCCCTCCGCACCCGGGTTCTCCGCTTCATGGAGGAGCGGGGAGTCTCCCCCGTCACGCCCTTCGCCCGGATGGAGCCGACATTTTTCGACGAGCTTCTCCACGGAACACCCCCGGGAGAAGAGCCCCACACCTCTGTCCGGACGGCAAAGAAGACCCGCTTCGACGGGCTTGTTCCCCTCTTGGGAGAGATCCACAAGCGAGGGCAGATGGGGGCCTGGGCCCGGGCCGAGCTCGAATCCGTGCTCTCCGAAAAACCCTGCCCCTCCTGCCATGGAGCCCGGCTCAAGCCCGAGAGCCTTGCCGTGACGGTCGGAGGCCTCAACATCCATCAGTTTTCGGAGCTGTCGGTCCGGGAGTCCCTTCGAACCATCGAAACCCTGCACCTCACCCCCAAAGAGGAGCAGATCGCCAAAAAGGTCCTGAGGGAGATCCGCAGCCGCCTGAACTTCCTTGCCGAAGTGGGCGTGGACTACCTGACCCTCTCTCGCTCCGCCCAGACCCTGTCGGGGGGGGAGTCCCAACGGATCCGGCTGGCCACCCAGATCGGAGCCGGGCTCACAGGAGTCCTCTACATCCTCGACGAACCTTCCATCGGCCTCCATCCCCGGGACAACAAGAAGCTCCTCGAAACGCTCTTTCACCTTCGCGACCTGGGAAATTCGGTGATCGTCGTCGAACACGACGAAGAGACCATCTCCCGCGCCGACCATGTGATCGATATGGGCCCGGGCGCCGGACGCTATGGCGGAGAGATCCTGGCCCAGGGAACCCCTCGGGAGATTACGGAAAATCCGGCCTCGATCACCGGACACTACCTCTCCGGAGAAAAAAGGATTGTCCGAAGGTCCCCTCCCCGCTCCGCCAGGGGATCCCTCACGGTGGTCGGGGCCACCGAGCACAACCTGAAGGGGGGGGATGTGGAGATCCCCCTGGGACTCCTGACCGTGGTGACCGGGGTCTCCGGGTCGGGAAAGAGCACTCTCGTCCTCGATGTCCTTTACAACCGCCTGGCCCGGCTCTTCTACGGGAGCCGGGAGCGGCCGGGACAATGCCGGGAGATCCGGGGCGTGGACCGGATCGACAAGGTCGTCCATATCGACCAGACCCCCATCGGTCGGACCCCCCGCTCCAACCCCGCCACCTACACGGGTCTCTTCACTCCGGTCCGGGAGCTCTACTCCCAGGTTCCGGAGTCCCGGGCCCGGGGATACGATCCCGGACGCTTCAGCTTCAATGTGAAGGGGGGGCGCTGCGAAGCCTGCCAGGGAGATGGGGTGCTCAAGATCGAGATGCACTTCCTTCCGGATGTCTATGTGGTGTGCGACCTCTGCCACGGAGCCCGCTACAACCGGGAGACCCTGGAGATCCGCTACCGCGGAAAAAACATCGCGGAGGTCCTGGAAATGTCGGTTGACGAGGCCCGGGACTTTTTTGCGGCCATCCCGTCGATCGCCGGCAAGCTCGACACGCTGAAGGAGGTGGGGTTGGGCTACATCCATCTGGGCCAATCGGCGACGACCCTCTCGGGAGGGGAGGCCCAGAGGGTCAAGCTCTCCCGGGAGCTCTCCCGGAGAGCCACCGGAAGCACCCTCTACATCCTCGACGAGCCGACCACGGGCCTCCATTTCGCCGACATCCAGAAACTCCTCGACACCCTCGACGCCCTCGTCGATGCCGGCAACACCGTGGTCGTGATCGAACACAACATCGATGTCATCGCCAATGCCGATCACCTCATCGATCTGGGGCCCGAAGGGGGTGACCGGGGAGGGCAGGTGATCGTCTGCGGCTCCCCCAAGGAGGTCATGGACCATCCGACCTCCTATACCGGCCAGGCTCTTCGGGAACATCTGGCCCGCCGTCCCCCGGCCAAGCCCTCCCGGTCCCGCAAGAAATGAGCCCCTCCCCCGGGCTCGCAGCCCGCATTCTTCCCACCACCCCCCTCGGGATTCTCCTTGTGGCCTTCGGGGTCAACATGTCCCTGGCCCTCCTGAAGATTCTCTGGGGGCACCGGATCCACTCGGTGGGCATGCTGGCCGACGGCTACCATGCCCTCCTCGACTCGGCCTCCGATCTCCTCTGTCTTTTGGGCTCCTTTGCCGCGAACCGCCCTCCGGACAGCGACCACCCCTATGGCCACTTCAAATACGAATCCCTCACCCAGGCGGCCGTCGGGCTTCTCCTCTTCTTCACGGGTTATGAGGTCCTCACCCACAGCTACGAGGAGTTCGTCCTCCATCTTCACCCCCATGCCACCCTCTCCGCCGGCCTCGTCATGGGGGCCTCGATCCTTCTCCAGACACTCCTCTACCTGGGAGAAAGGCGCGTTCTCCGACTTACCGGGGACGGAATCGTCGGCGCCGATGCCGCTCACATCAAATCCGACCTTCTCGCCTCCGGATCGGTCCTTGTGGGTCTTTTTCTCTCCTCCCGGGGACTCTCCGAAGCCGATCCCCTCGTGGGGGTCCTGATCGCCGGCTTTATCGGCTATGCCGGATATCACCTTCTCCGGGAAGGGGCCCTCGTCCTGTCCGACACCTCTCCGCTTCCCCCCGATGACATTCTCGACCTCGTCGGAAAGGTGACGGGAGTCACACGATGCCACACCATCCGTGCGCGCGGATCGAAAAATCGTATTACAATGGATCTGACCGTCGATGTCCCGGGGGAGATGACCGTTCGGGAATCTCATGAGATTGCGGACCGGATCGAGCTGGCCATCCGAAAGAGCTATCCGGCCGTCGTCGACGTCGTCGTTCACATCGAACCCGAGAAGGAGGATTTGCATGCGTCCCGTATCCCTTGACAGGATCAACCCCGAGGCCCCCTTCGCCATCACCATGGGAGATCCGGCCGGCATCGGCCCTGAAATCATCGTAAAAGGATGGACCGCCAAGGACATCGCCCATACCCGCAAGATGGTCATCGGAGACCTTGACCTGATTTCATCGACGGCCCACACCTACAATCCCGGCCTGATCGTCTCGGGGGTCTCCTCCCCCGAAGAGGTCTCGGGGGATCCCAACATCCTCTCCGTCCTCGTCCCTCCGGGAACGGGAACCATCGATCCCGTCACGCCCGGACAGCCCTCCGTCGCCTCGGGACGATGGGCCTATGCCTGCGTCAAGATGGCCGTCGACCTGGCCCGGGAGCGGCGAATCGCCGCCATGACCACGGCTCCGCTGACGAAGGTCGCCCTTCGGGCCGCGGGGTACAACTACCCCGGCCACACCGAGCTGATCGCCGACCTCTGCGGGAGCCCCCGGGTAGGAATGATGCTGGTGGGAGGACCTCTTCGGGTGATCCTGGTGACGATCCACATCGCCCTTCGGGAGGTGGCCGGACAGCTCACGAAAGAACGGGAGCTCGACACCATCCGCCTGGCCGCGGAGGCCCTCCGGCTTCTGGGCGTCGCCGAGACGAAGATCGCCGTGGCCGCCCTGAACCCCCATGCCGGAGAATCCTCTCTCTTTGGCGACGAGGAAGAACGGATCATCTTCCCGGCGGTCATGGAGGCGCGGGCCGAAGGGCTCGACGTGGAAGGTCCCATTCCGGCCGACACGCTTTTCCATCGGACCTCCCGCGGGGATTTTGCCATCGTGGTCGCCCAGTATCACGACCAGGGGCTGATCCCCCTCAAGCTCATGGGATTCGGGAAGGCGGTCAACGTCACCATCGGCCTTCCCATCCTCCGGACCTCGGTGGACCATGGAACCGCCTACAACATCGTCGGCAAGGGTCTGGCCCAGCCCGGCTCCCTTGTGGAGGCCCTTCGCCTTGCCCAGAGCATCGTCGATCGTCACGCCCCAAGGTAGCCGCTTGACGAAGTCGAAGGATCCCCTGCGGGGGGCTCGTATGCTCACCGTCTGAATGGAGTGGTCTCCAGCTAAACTTTTTTTCCGGATGACCGAAGAGTGATTCGTCGGCAGGTTTCATGGGATCAAAATGACAACTCAATACAAGGAGGGGACAATGGTTCCCGCAAAAAAATTGGTCGGAGGCCTTTCGGCCCTACTTCTGACGGCGGTGCTTGTCTTCGCCGGAGCCCTTTTCCCGGCCCGGTCCTGGGCCGTCACCTCGGGCCCCGGCGTCTGGGACCTCATGGTCTTCGGAAACTACGACCTGGTGAGCCCCAATACGGGCAGCATCTACTCCAACACCTCCACCCCCACGTGGAACAACCTCATGGACAACGGCTACGGAGCCGGTTTGGGAGTGGCCTACTGGTTCAACGACACCATCGCCTTCCGGCTTGAGGTCCAGGGAAACTTCTTCCAGGGCGCGGGGGCAAACACGAGCGCCCTGGAATCGGCCCCGCTTACCGGGGGATTCGAGGCGAAGCTTTACGGGAGTGCCGACTACTATCTCTACGCCGTGGTCGATGCCGGGGCCGCCTACGAACTCTCCCTCCCCAACACGAACGGGCCCGCCCTCTCCGCCAAGGGGCAAAGCAACGCCTGGTCCGGCTATGGAGATGTGGGCCTCGGGATGAACTTTGACTATGTCTTCGTGGAGGCCAAGTTCGCCTATCTCATGGACGCACTTCCCCACACTGCCTCACAAAATGGCCTCTGGTACATTCCCATCACGGCGGGGTTCAACTTTTAAGCTCTCCCCGTTCGGGATCTCTTCAAAAGGGAGGTTCAAGACCTCCCTTTTTTCGTTTTCAGGAGAGGAGGCGGACACTCTCCCAACATCCCTTCCACCGAACCAAATCCACGGTTTCGATAAAAAATGCTGACCGCATTCTTCGCCCCTTGCGAATCCTCGCAAGCTTTGGTAGCTTATTGCTAGCCGTGTGATCTCATACCCCACCCCTTTTCAAGGAGTTTCAATGAAAAAACTGGCATCCATTGTCGGCTCTCTCGCAGCCGTGGTCTTTTCCCTTTCCCTGGTCGCGGCTCCCGTCTCCTTTGCGGCCGATGCGTCAGCCCCCGCGGCGGCAACGGCTCCGGCAACAACCCCGGCACCGGCCAAGCACAAGGCCCACAAGAAGGCCCACCACAAGCGCCACTGGAAGCACCATCGCTGCAATCACCACACCCGCTACTGGAAGCGCCACCATCGTTGCTATCCTCACCACATGAAGCACCACAAGCGGCACCACCACATGAAGCACCACAAAAAGCACCACGACAAGAAGAACTAAAAAAAGAGGGCCAAGGTCGATGACCTTGGCCCTCTTTTTCTTTCCTCAAACGGACGATCCTCAGAACGGCCCTCCAGACCGTCATTTCCGGCCCATTCGTTCCTTCCTCACGATCCCTCCAGGCGATCGTCTCACCCTCTCGGCATTCATCATGACCCTTTCGAGGGATTCCCCTTTCTGACCGACGAAATGGCCTCCCGGGCCAGAAGATCCACCCTCTCGTTCTCGGGATGTCCGTCATGGCCCCGCACCCAGTGCCAGGTGATCTCGTGAAGGGCCGCCAGGCGATCGAGCTCCCTCCAGAGATCCTCATTCTTGACCGGCTGTCCCGACGAGGTCCGGAAACCATTCTTCTTCCAGGACCGGATCCAGGTCGTCATCCCGTTC
Organism: Nitrospirota bacterium; assembly: GCA_021828375.1. Taxonomy (GTDB): domain Bacteria; phylum Nitrospirota; class Leptospirillia; order Leptospirillales; family Leptospirillaceae; genus UBA4572. The sequence continues at coordinate 19,065 of JAKARS010000003.1, read as the reverse complement.
TTCACATACTGGCTGTCGGTGGTCACCATGACCCGGCAGGGTTTTTTTAAGGCCGAAAGACCGGCGATGACCCCGGAAAGCTCCATGCGATTGTTCGTCGTCTGGGGTTCCCCTCCGGAGATCTCCCGAACATGGCCGCGACAGCGAAGAAGGACGCCCCATCCTCCCGGCCCGGGATTTCCGGAGCAGGCCCCGTCGGCAAAGAGTTCAACCGCATCGGACTCCATCAGGGAGCGCCCGGTGAGGTGAGCGTGCCCAGCGCGTAGCGATAGGCCACAATGGAGCTCATCAGGTCGAAACGGGCGGAATCCACGTCGACCCGCGCCCGGCGAAGGGCCGTCTCCGCGTCGATGGCATCGACGGAATGGGCCGTTCCGGCCCGGTAGGCCGCCTCGACCTGGCGGTCGTTTTCTTCGGCATTTTCCAGGGCCGTCTCCGACTCCCGAAGGCGTTCCTGATTTTCCTGCACATCGAGGGCCGCATCCCGGATCAGAGCCAGGATCCGAAGGCGGTCGTCTTCCGCCTGGTGCATCGTCCGCCGCATGTCGGCCCGGGCTTCATGAATCTGGCTTGTCATCAATCCCCCCGAGAAAATCGGGATATTCAGGACCCCTCCCACGTTGACAGTCGAAAAGGGGGTGGTGGGGGAGCCGAAGAGGGGAACGGAGATCTGGGCCAGGTAATACTGGGCATTGCCGGTGATCGTCGGATAGTTCTGATCCTTGGCCGCATCGAGGGCCGCCTTCTTCTGTCGGACATTTTCGGTATCGGCCAGGATCTCGGGATGGGAGGTGATCAGGCGGTCGAGAGCCGGGCCATCGGGAAAGGAAGGAATCCTTTCCGGCTCTGCGGGAGAGACGGCCACGAAGGGACGTTTTTTTCGAAACCCGATCGCCCGCCCAAGATCCACCTGGGCCTTCCGGCGGAGGGTCTCCTCGTGAATGAGGTCGAGGCGGGCCGATTCGAGATTGACCTTGGCCTGGGTCACATCGAGCCTGAGCCCCACCCCGGCCGAGAGTCGGGCCCGGGCCTCGGCCAGGTGGGACGAGGCATCCACGACGCTCTGGCGGGCCGAAAGAACCCGATGCTGGGCCTTCAGAAGATCGTAATAGGCCGCTTCCACGTCCCGGATCACCGTCTGGGCCTCCCGGCGGTTCAGGGCCTCGGCCGCGCCCAGCTGATGCCGGCTCTGCCGCATCTGGGAATGGACCCGGCCGAAGTCCCAGACGGTCTGGGTCAGGGCCACCGTCAGAAGGTTGTAGTTCGCATATTCATACCCCGGGATGAGAAAGTACCCGAAGATGCTGTTTCCCACCGTGTCGGAATAGGAGGCTTGAAGAGTGGGCAAGTACCCCGAACGGGAGGCCCCCATCTGGGCCTTGGAGAGAAGGACGCTCTGTTCCGCCGCCTTGAGGGTCGGGCGACGAAGAAGGGCCTCTCTGACGGCATTGCCCAAGGTGATGGACTGTCCGCCGGGGGCGATGACCGTCATATCCGTGGCCGTTTCCGGATCGGAAAACTGACCGGCATGGGCCGACGGGAGCAACAGGGCCAAAAAGGCGATGACACAGGGGGCAGACACAAACGAACGTCTCACTCGAATCCTCCATGCACAACTTCGGGTTTTCCGGAAAGGGATCCCTGGGACGGATCGTGGCGATGAGATAGCTTCTTCATGAGAAGGATCATCGGAATCCCCAGAAGGGCCATGAGGCCCGCAACGATAAAGGTCTCATTGTAGGCAGAGATGGCCGCCTGCGTCTGGGCAAGGCCGATCACCATGGCCCCGGTCCGTGCGGCCGGATCGGCCGTGGGAAGGCCATGCTGAGCCGACTGGGAGAGAAACGCGACGACCTTCTGGTAAAAATAGGCGTGGTGGGTCACATTCGACTGGTACTGGGAGTAGAAATCCGCCTCCTGATGGTCGAGGATATTTCCCAGGACCGCCACCCCCAGCGCCCCTCCGATCTGAAGCATGTTGCTCTGGAGGCTCGAGGCCAGACCGATGTGGCGGGGAGCCACCAGGGTCTGGGGGATTGAGGAGAGAAGCGCGTTGAGCATCCCCATCGAGAGACCGAAGACAAGCTGCGCCACGATAATCTGGCCTATCGACGGAACTCCCATGAGAAAGGCGTACAGAAACTGGGAGAAGGCCAGCATCAGAAATCCTGCCACCAGGAGCCCCCTCTTGAAGCTGTCGGACCCCTTGGCGGAGACGGCTCCAAGAACCGGCATGGCAATCCCGGCCATGAGGGAGGAGGGAAGGAGAACGAGACCGGCATCGGTGGCCGTGAAGGCATTGAAGGTCTGGACAAAGAGGGGGAGCAGGAACATTCGACCGAAAAGGCCGATGGCCCGAAAGAAGTTGGCCACCATGATGAGCACAAAGTCCAGATCCCGGAAGATGGAAAGATCGATCAGGGGATGCTTCACCGTAAAGGCGGTGATGACATAGATCCAGAAGGCGACGGAGGTCACGGCCCAGCATTCGTAGACAAAAAAGGCCGTCCAGCCCCAGCGCTCCCCTTCGGTGAGTCCGACAAGCAGGAAGGAAAGGGCCGTCCCCAGGGAGATGAATCCCGCATAATCGAAGGGAACGACCGTGTGGCTGCGGTCCTTCTTCAGAATGAACACCGTAAAGAAGAAGCTCAGAAATCCAAAGGGAACGTTGATGAAAAAGACATCCCGCCAGTTCATGTTGTCGACGAGCCAGCCCCCCAGGATCGGACCGATGGTGGGAGCCAGCACCACCACGATGCCGAAGAAGCCAAAGGCCTTGGGGCGCTCCGGAGCCGGGAAGGCCTCCGTGATGATCGTGAAGCCCAAGGGCATCATGATCCCTCCCCCCACCGCCTGAAGGACCCGGAAAACAATCATCAGGTTCAGGTTGGGCGAGATCCCGGCAAAAAAGGAGGACGCCACAAAGAGCACGATGGAGCCAAGGTAGAGGTTCTTGATCCCGAAGACGGTCCGCAGCCAGGCACTCGCCAGCGTACTCACCGCAAAGGCCATGGAATAGGCGGTGATGACCCACCGGACTTCGTCCTGGTTGGTATCGAGGCTCCCGATCATGTAGGGGAGGGCCACATTCACAATGGTCGTATCGAGAACCGGAAGGAAGAGAGAGAGCATGACCACTCCCAGGGCCCACCAGCGATAGTGGGGGGAGTGCCCCATCAGGCTTCCGGACTCGGGGGTCACCACGGAGAACCGTCCCGGATGTGGATACGGATTTCCGTTGAAAGCCCCGGACGCAGGACGACATCCTTGGCATCGTCAATGGAGATCCTCACCGGAACCCGCTGGGTCACCTTGACGAAGGTGCCGGAGGCATTCTCCGGGGGGAGAAGGGAGATGGCCGCCGCCGAGGTCGGAAGGATCTGGAAGACATGTCCATGGAACTTCCGTCCGGGATAGGCGTCGATGGTGATGTCGACCTTCTGCCCCACCCGCACATGGCCCATCCGGGTCTCCTTGACCTTGGCCGTCACCCAGGTGTCCTTCGGGTCGACTAGAGAGACGACGGCCTGCCCCCGGGAGACGACCTGTCCCACCTGGACGATACGTTCCGCCACCTGTCCGTCGAGGGGGGAATGGATGGTGTAGTTGAGGGGGTGGGACTCGGTGGTCTCCAACGCGGTGCGGTTGACGAAGGCCAGCTTCCGGATCTCCGCAAGCTGGGCATTGAGATCGTCCACCACCGTCCGGAGATGGTCGAGATCGGAATCCGTAATGAAGCCGCCCTTTCTCAGGGCCTCCCCCCGGGCCAGATCCCTTCGGGCATTCGCCAGACGCACCGAGAGCGAGACCTCCTGGGCCTTTGTCCGGGCCAGGTCGCCAAAGGCAGAGACATTGCGCTGCCCGATGGACTCAAGGGCCCCGAAACCCGTGGTATCGATACGGGCCAGAAGATCTCCCTTGTGAACGGGATCGCCCATATTGACGGGGAGGGTCATGACCCTCCCTCGGGCATTCGCGGAGACCATGACAATGTCCCCGTCCACCATGGAGTCCTCGGTCGAGACATAAAACTCGTTGTATCTCATGTAGAGAAGGGCGATGACGGCCGTAGCCAGAAGCCCCGCCACGCCGATGAGGATCCCTCGCTTCCTGCTTCGGCCTGAATCGGCCTCAGGGGGCTTCCCTGCCTGAACACCGCTCATTTTTCGTCTCCCATTTCAAGAGTTTCCCGCTTTGTTTCTTCTGGAACAGGATGGGCAATCATCCGTAGGGCCGCATGGTAGTCGAACCCTTTATAGGTGGGAGAACTCGGGTTGTGACAGGTCTTGCAGGTCGCCTCGTCAGGAATGACGACTCCTGCCCTTTTTGATTTTTTCGGGGAAATCATGACCGAAAAGTGGGCATAATCCTCGCCGGGACCGTGACAGGATTCGCACTGGACCCCATCTGTTCTTCGGAAGGTCGAGAGAACTTCCGGAAGAGGTTTGCCATACGCGGTCACATGGCAGGAGAGGCAGCGTCCATCGCGGGTGGGATCGGCCACATGAAGGCGATCGGCAATGGCGCGAGCCTGGGAGGTCGTCAGGTCGGCATAGGCGCGGGCATGGGGACTTCCGGCCCAGGCATCGAACTGGTCGCCGATTCTCTTGGCCGAGTGGCAAACCTCGCAGGTCTCCACTCCGACATACCGGTGCATGACGGAGTCGGCCCGGGCATGGACCGCCTCGAGAACAACCCCTCCCCCTGCCAGGAGAAGAAGCAGGATCCCCACGAGCGCCTGACGCATTTTTCTCATCTTGAAGAATCCTTCCCTGATTTTTTATCCTGTTTTCCCACCGGCATCGCAGCGATCCCGGCCATGAAGTGATCGACGAGAGTCGACAGAAAAAGCTCCCGGTCGAGAGTGCGGACCTTGTTGCCCTGAAGGAGATCCTGAAAAAGGAAGATGGAGACGATCGGACCGATGAAAAACGAGTCCTTCATCGCCGTGGAGGAGTCCGGAAGGCTTTCTGCCGCAAGATACAGCGCGAGAAGGCGGGAAAAGCGGTTCATCGAACGTTCCATCACAAGGCGGGGGAACAGGGGCTCCTGGCCTTCATCGAGGAGTCGATATTCCGACAGGAGGATGCGAAGGACATCCCGATCCTTGTCCAGGCCTTCAAAGGTGGCCCGGCCGAGATCGAAAAGAAAGTCCCGGAAGGTCTCCCGGGTCGGGGGGGAGATCTCGAATCTCGCCTCCCAGCGGGTGTAGCACCGCTGCGCCGGGGAGCGGTCATGGCGGAACTTCTCCTCGATGATTTCCTGAAGAAGGGCCTTCTTGCAGGGGAAGTAATGGTAGATCAGCCCCTCCGTAATTCCCGCCTTGCGGGCAATCTTCCGGTTGGTGGTCTGAAAATAACCCTCCTCGGAAAAACACACCATGGCGGCCTCGAGGATCTCCCGCTTTCGTTGGGATGACTTTTCCAGAGGGTCGGAGCTTCCCTCATGGATCACCTTCCCCTCTTTTTTCCCATCGGCTGGACTCGCCATATTCACCCCTTAATTAATTGACCAATTAATTAAAAGTATACGAAGCCGCCCCGGAGGCGTCAAGGGAGGGCTCGCAAGAATCCCTCCCCCGCGACACTTGTTCCAGTGATCTGATATCATGGTCAGGAAAGCGGGGTCACTGGGGAGAAGCCCGGGGGATTTATGGGCCCCCCGGCACCTCCCCAGGATGAGACCTCCGTCATGCCCCTGACTCCGGAGACTGATGTCGTGCCCTTGATCGCCCCCGGCGACCGGCCCCTTGCAGGACTCTCCACCGATCTCTACTTTCCTCCCGTTGCCGAGCTCATCGCGCATCTGGAAGAATCGCCCCCGGACTATCTCGAGATCTTCCGGGGGAGGACCGTCGACCTTCGGGAGCTCCGGGGGCAGCTTCCTCCGACCCTTCCCCTGACCTATCATGGGGATTGCCTGTGGTATACCCAGCCAAGCTATTCGACCGATCCGGATTTCAGGGAGGAGGAGCGGCGGGCCTGTCGCCACATGGAGGCTCTCCGGTCCCCCTGGATGATCCACGAATGTGCCCAGAAATCCATGGAAGGGTTTGACTTTGGTCTCTATGCCCCCCCCCTTCTGACCCCCGAAGGGGCCCGGGTCGCCCGGGAGGGGGCACTGACTCTCTCACAGGCCATGGAGGGACGACTTCTTCTGGTCGAGACTCCCCCCTTTCCCCCCCATCCTCCGGGAGAGATGGATCTCGGAGATTTTTTCAGGACCCTCACCCAGGGAACGCCACTTGCCATCGGTCTTGACCTCGGACATTGCCTGACCTATCTTGCCGCTTCAGGGTGCCCCGTCGACACTCCCTCCATTCTTGCCTGGCTTCGAGGATTTCCCCTGGAAAGGGTCGTCGAGATCCATGCCGGAGGCCTGCAATTCCTTTCTCTCGACGGCCACTCCTGGCCCGTCGATGATCACTCCAGCCCATTGCCGGAGGCCCTTTTTGACCTTCTCGAGGCGGCACTCTCCCGGCTTCCCCTTCCCGCACTTCAGGGAGTGGCCCTCGAGGTCGACAACAAGGGGAGCCGACAGGCCGCAAAGGAATTCGCCCGTTTTCGTGACATTGTCAGACATCATGCCAAGCCGGGAGGCTTTCCCCTTCCCCCGGCACTCCCTTCCGGCCCCCCCCTCTCATCCGCCGACCGGGATCGGGTCCGTGAAGGCTACCGCGATCTCGCCCGGGATCTTTCCGGAGAACGCCCCTCTCCCTATAGCCAACATCTGTATCGCCAGGAAATCTGGGAGTTTGGCGGCAACATGGAAGAACTCTTCCCGGAAACACTCGCGCTTCTCAGGGGATCCGGAGTCGATGTCCGCGCCTCCTTTGTGGACTATTTCAACCGGGCACCCCATGAAAACCGGCCCGGCGAAGACTTTCTCGAGATCAAGATCCGAAGGGCGGGAAACTGGATCGACCATCTGGCGAAAACACACCCTGAGATTCCCCTCTCGCTGCGGGAGACCCGGCATCGGGAGGCCCAGTCGCTCCTTCATGCCCAACACCTTTACAATGGAGATCCCTGATGCTGACGAACCGACACTCCCTTCGACCCTCCCCGTCCCTTTTCCGAATGCTTGCAGGAGCCCTTCTTCTCTTGCCCCTCTCCTGTCAATCAGTCTCCCACACTCCCTCTCCTCCCCCCTCGAAAGCCCGCTTTGAGGGAGTCATGCTCTGGAAAGGCCACCCGGTCTCCCGGGCCGCCCTTTTTCTCTCGGACAAGAGTCGCCCGGGAACCGAGATTGAGTTTCTGACACGCACCGACGGTCGGTTTTCCTACGACCTTTCCCCCGGAGCCTACCACCTGAGGTCAGCTCCGACCACCATGTGCCCGATCGAGGGAGAGGTCCGACTGAAGGCGGGAGAAAACTCCTATATGATCAAGGTTCACTCCCTCTCCTTCCTCTCCTGCCAAAAGGGGACAATCCAGAGATTGTCCCCGCACTAGAGCTCAAGAGGATCGGCCCGGACACCGAAGAGATTCCAAGGGGAGAGCGTGCCGTCCCACGCTCAACCTGATCAGGTTTTTTGGCAAGACTCTATCGCTGGCAAGGCGGATTTCATGGCGTTGTCCAGAAAAAAACCATCGAGAAAGGATGAAGACAATGGGTCTCTTCAACAGACATCCGGCACCGGCTCGGGAACAGTCTTCTGAACCGCTGATACGCTCCGGAGACAGCCCCATGAATTCCGAGCTGGCCGCTCGCGCCTCCCAGGCCGAGCGCGAGGCCGAGATGGCCCGCCAGGAGGTGGAGCGGACACGGGCGACGGTGGAGTTCACCCGACGGATTCTCTCCCACGTCAAAGACTTCGGAGAGTCGATCTTCAGCGTTCGAAGCTCGCTTGTCTCCCTTTCCGAGGTTCTGTCCACGGAAAAGGCCACCATGGCGGAAACGGACCGTGTGGCCCTTCAGGCCTCCCAAACGGTGAACGGGATCTCGGAAAACATGACCCGACTCTCCCAGGCCTCCCAGACGGCGGCCCGGGAGGTCGAGGGGCTCTCGGAGCGGGCCGGGCAGATCGGAGCCATCGTCAACGCCATCCGGGAGATTGCCGATCAGACCAACCTTCTGGCCCTCAATGCCGCCATCGAGTCTGCCCGGGCCGGGGAGCAGGGTCGCGGCTTTGCCGTCGTCGCCGACGAAGTCAGGAAGCTGGCCTCCCGCACCTCCACGGCCACACAGGAGATCTCCTCTCTGGTCACCGCCATCCAGAACGCCACCCAATCCGCCAAGGTCGCGATGGACGCCCTCTCCGAACAGTCCGGAATCCTTTCCGCAGCGGGAGCCGGAGCCTCTCAGAGCATGGAGGGAATGGTCTCCTCCTTCCGCCACATGGAAAGCACGATCGAAAGCTCGGCTCTCGGCGGATTCATTGAAGTCGTCAAGATGGACCACCTTGTATTCAAGTTCGAGGTCTACCTCGTCCTCTTCGGACTTTCCGACAAGAAGCCCGAAAGCTTTGCCAGCCATCGCAACTGCCGTCTCGGCAAGTGGTACTATGACGGAGACGGGCGGAAGCTTTCGGGAAAGTCCGGGTTCCGTGAGCTTGAAGCCCCTCATGAAGCGGTCCACAAATACGGCCTCGAGGCGCTCACCCATTTCGTTTCTGGGAACCTCGACCGTGCCGTGGAGTCGCTCCAGGCCATGGACAAGGCCAGCATGGAGGTTCTCATGCAGCTCGACCGCCTTGGCAAACCCTGATGAAGTCTCCCCCCAAAATATGCTAACCTAACGGGAAATGTTCACCGAACCCGAAGAGGGCCCTTAATAAGGAGCCCTCCCGGGTTCGTCGCAGAAAGGATCAGGTTCCGCAGGGCGGACCAGCGCAAAGGATCTCCCATCACCAACCATTCAAACGGGGGAAGGAAGAATTCGATGCAGATCATGACATTTCCCCTGGCCAAGGGCATCGACCTGGGAATCCGCATGACGGAAATCAGGAAGATCGAGTCCATTAAAGACTTTCCTGCGGAGAAGATGGCCATGCTCTGCCATCCGCAGGAATGGTTCGATCTTCCGATCCCTGAACACCTTGGCCATCTGAAGGGAATCTCCCTCTCTTCCTGCCGGGAAGCGATCATAGCCGTTCCTCGGGTTGGACGGATCCTCCGCATCTTCGACAGCACCGGGGAAGGATCCCCACACCCCGAGCTCTCCTTTCTCTCCCGTCTTCGAACAATCGAAGGGACTGACGCATGGGTTCTTGATGTCCCCGTCTTTCGGGAAGCCCATGGCTGGACAGCCTCCCCATCAGCCCCCGCAAGCGTCCCCCCACAGAACCCGGGCGATGGACGAGACTCCTCCGCGACACTGATTCAGCAAGTGGGACAAACAGCCAGAGACATTCAGCGCGTCCTCTCCCTTTCCGCCTCTCTGGTGGACTCCCTTCGATTCATGGAAGGCAAGCTCCCGGAGACCTCCCACGGTCTCGAGATCATCAGCCAGATGACGGAAGATGCCGCCCATAAGCTGATGAATACCCTGGAGTCCCTCCTGGAGGAACACGAGGCGATCCGGAAGATTCTTGCCGACGGCCAGTCAAAGAAGTCCGACCAGAAGGCAAAAATCGAAGAGATCCTCTCCTCTGCCGACGAGAGGATCATGCATGGATTCGAAGCCATGGCCTTTCAGGATCTCGTGGGGCAAAACATCAAGCTCATCGGGGGACATCTTCGGGACCTGGAGTCCCGTCTCGTCCAGATTCTTATCGAGACTAACCAGGCTTCCCCGAAAGAGTCCCCCGACGAACCCGTCGCGACACCCGTCGAAGGGGCTTCGCCAAAGGGCTCCGACACAAAATCGGCCGCCTCCCCGACAGAGACATTGAAAGGGGTCGGAGCAACCGGAGATATTGATCAGGGTGCGGTGGACCAGCTCCTCTCCGAATTCGGCTTCTAGGCTCCCCCCGTGCGCCCGCTCACGGAAAAACAACGAGAAGCCCTCGAGTTTATTGCCGCAACGATCCGGCATACGCACCGCCCCCCCACCATCATGGAACTCTCCCTCCACATGGGATCTCGCGGAAGCAGCCGGCGAGGGCTGGGGCACATTGAAGCGCTCGTCCGGAAGGGGTACATTACAAGAGAGCCGGGCCAGGCACGATCCATCCGCCTCACCCGGGCCGCCGAGGATCTTCTGGAAAAGGGGATCCCTTCACCCGCAAGAGAGATTCCCCTGATCAGGGGGAAGAACTCCGGGGAGCTTCCGGAGACAACCGTGCCTGTTTCATGCACCCTTTTGGGGGCCTCTCCCGATTTTGCCTTTCGCCTCGACACCGATGTCCGCTTCCCCGACAAGAAAATTGACCGCCGGGACATCCTCTTTGTCGAACAATCTCCGGAATGGGCGCCTGCCGCGGGAGACATCGTTGTTGTCGAAGACCCCCTTCAGGGGACACTGACCTTGGGAATTGTCTCCAAAAAGTATGGACTCTTTGCCCTGACTCTCCCCGGAGAGACGGCCAATCGCCATGAACTGAGAAAAAAGGACTTGATCCAGCGGATCCGGGGACGCGTCGTCGGCCTCATTCGCCCTCTTCTTCCGGACGATACCGCCCCCTGCCTTCCGGGAAAGGACCCCCTCGATGAAAGATGAAGAGTTTGGACAGAGATCTTCCGAAAGACCCGCCCAGAGCACCGACACCTACATTCCCGGGGTCTGCAACATCGACCGGAAAGGGCGATGGATCCGGGGAGCCGGGGCCTTCGCAGGACTTGTCTTCGTCGTCATCTACAACGAAAAGTGGCGACTTGTCTTTTCCCATCCGGCCCTCTATGCCGCCGGAATGGTCCTCCTCGCCACGGGGACGGCCCTCTCCCTGATCCAGGCCATGGCCTCCTTTTGCGTGGTCGACGGCCTTCTCGGGCGGACCCTCATTTCTGCCGACCACCTCACGGCCTCGGTCAGAAGCCCCGAATCCCGCAAGAAGGATACGACACGGGCCCTTCTCCTGATCGGGGGAGCCTTTGTTGTGGGATTCCTCTTTTCTGCGGTTCTCCTGATCTCGGAGATCAACGCCTCCCGCTAGGGAACGTCGGCCCCCATGAATCACCCCCTTTTATCCCGGAGATTCTCCCCTCTTGAGCTTTCGGCGGCCCGCCGACTGATCCCCCGGGCCACCGTCGAGATTCCCCCCGAAGGAATGAGCTCCGACCGGATCGCCGTCATCTTCACCCTCTCCGACGGATCGGCTCCTGCAAAGATCATCCTTTGGCAGTCGCCGAAGGATCTTCTTTGCACCTGTCCCCTGTGCGGAATCGAGGCGGATCTCCCCTGTCCCCACGCGATTGCCACCCTCGAAATCCTGAGAGAAAAAGCTCCCCGAGCCACCGGGACTCCCGGAGAATCGGGGCCTCCCTCCCCCCCATCGCCGTCCCGACTTGTCCGGCCCTCCCGACGCTCCTCCCCACGGATCACGGCCCTTGTCCTGACGGGACATCGGGAGGCCCCCCTTTTTGTGGCCCTCAAGGACAGCGGAGACCTCCTCTCGCCGGAGGAGTTCGCACAGCTGACCCAACAGGTCAGGGAGGGGGAGTCCCTTCCGCCCGTCACGGCCCTCTTTGCCGCCGCATTCGTCCCGTTCACTGCCCAGAGGCCGGAACACACGCTCCGGGGATTTCGCCCCCGAAGGGGGGGGGCGGACGCCCTTTTGGCCCTTCTCAGGGACGGCCTCCCGGTTCTCTCGGCCCGCACCCGCTCCCCTTACCGGGTCCTTCCCCCCTCGCCTCCTCCCCACCTTCGAATGACAGGGGAGTGGGCCGGAGATCCGGGAGACCGACTTCGTCTTCATGCGGCCATCGACTCCCCAGAAGGACCGCTTTCCCTCAAAAGCCATCTTTTTTTCTCCTTCGGGGAGACCGCCATCGTCTGCGGAGAAGGGAAGATCCGGTTTTTTGTTCCCGATCCTCCCCTTTCCGCACCCACCATGCGTCTTGTGGATCGCGCCTTGAGGGGAGACTCCCTGACCCCGGCCGAATGGATGCCCCTTCTCGATCCGGAACGTCAGGGAGCGGACATCTCGGCCCTCCTCGCCTTCAATCCTCCCGAGATGGCACCGGACTATCGCTCCGGAAAGACGGCCCCCCCCGTCGTTCGCATCGAAGGGTTGAGCGAGGGAGGGCTTTCCCTGCGTCCGGAAATTCGGTACTCCGACCGGATCTCCCTGCCCCTTTTCGGCCCCGATCGGCATCGCCTGGGGGACTATCTTTCAGACAGCGACGGCAACAGGGTCCGGCTGATCTCCCGGGATCGGGAGAGGGAACTGTACTTCCGGAATGTCTTTGAAAAGATCGCCCGGCTCTCCCACAGCGGAGAGAGAATTCCGGTGCAGCGGGCCGATGTGGCCCCGGTCCTCGATCGAACGCTTCCGGCGCTGGAGGCGGCGGGATTCACGATCGACCGGGGCGAGCTCTTCGGGGACGAGATCATCGGAGGCCCCGTCTCCCTGACTCTGGACCTTTTCGCGGAAGGGGACGACCAGATACGTGTCACAGCCCGACTCCTGACAACAACGGGAGCCTATCCCCTGCCCGGACGCAAAAAGGGGGAGGAGGACTCCCCCCTCCTCCCTCTCCCCCACGGCCCCTCGGTCTACCTCGAAGGTCCGGAGCGCCGGCAGGAGGAGGAGATCCGACAACTTTTCCCCCTCGACGGGAACGGCCAGACCCAAGCCTCCCGCTATTATGTGTCAATGCTCCACCTTCTCCGACCGGACCTTCCCTTTGCCCCGTCGCCGACGATGGATCTCTCCCCCTTTGCGCCGACGCCGGTGCCCGGGGACGACTTCGAACGCCTCTCCCAGATCTTTTCCGCCTCTCTCCGCCCCTATCAGAAGGAGGCGGTTTCCTTTCTTCACTCTCTCGCCCGGGAGAATCTCTCGGGGATCCTGGCCGACGAGATGGGGCTGGGGAAGACCATCAGCGTCCTGGGTTTTCTTCTGATGCAAAAGCTGACGGGCCGTTTTTCTCCCGAAGATCGGCCTCCGCTTGTGGCACTTCCGGCCTCGCTCCTTTATAACTGGGCCCACGAGGCCCAGCGTTTTTGCCCCGGGACTCTCCTTCACCTTCATGCCGGTCCCGATCGCTGGAAGCGATTCCAGGCCCTGGCCTCCCCCCCCGACCTCATCCTGACGACTTACGGGACCCTCAGAAACGATCCCCAGCTTGCCCAAGGCCCCCCCTTTGCCTCGCTTGTCATGGACGAAGCCCACCAGGTCAAAAACCCGGACTCACTGATCCACAAGTCCCTGTCGCAGATCCCGGCGCGCATCAGGATAGCCGTCACCGGAACACCGGTCGAAAACCATCTGACCGACCTTTGGGGTCTCTTTGCCCTTCTTATGCCAGGTCTTCTTGGCTCCCGGAGCCAGTTTGAACGGCGATTCCTGAGGGAGGAGACCTCGGGAGAGGAGCGAAACAGGAGAATCACCCTCCTCCGGAATCTCGTCTCTCCCCTGATTCTCCGTCGAACCAAGGAGATGGTTCTGAGAGATCTCCCCCCCAAGATGGAGGTGGAGATCTGGGTCGATCCCACCGAGGACGAACTCCTCCATGTCCACGAGATCAAGAGCGAGGCTCGCCGTCAGATCGAACAGATGGGTGAGGTCGAGGGAGCCCCCCTGCGGATGGCCTATCTCACGCTCCTTCTGCGCCTCAGACAGCAGGCCTGCCATCCGGGGCTCCTCCCCCCCGAGCTTCGGGGAAAAAGGGGGCACTCCTCCAAGTTCCTTCTGGCCCTCGACAAGATTGCCGAAGGCGTCGAGGAGGGACACAAGATCCTCCTCTTCAGCCAGTTCACCGGCATGCTCGACCTCTTCGAGGAGGCCCTTCCCTCTCTGGGGATTTCGACGGTCCGCCTCGACGGCTCGACCCCCATCCCCGAACGACAGACGAGAGTGGCCCTCTTCCAGAGCGATGCCCCCGACTCCCCCCGGGTCTTCCTTTCAAGCCTCAAGGCCGGAGGGGTGGGGCTCACTCTCACAAAGGCCGACTACGTCTTTCACTATGACCCCTGGTGGAATCCCCAGGTCGAGGCCCAGGCCTCCGACCGCTCCCATCGGATCGGCCAAACCCGATCGGTCTTCATTTATCGATTTCTTGTCCGAGGGACGGTCGAGGAGAGGGTCCAGGATTTGAAAAAGGTCAAGCGGGATATCTTTTCCCGTCTTCTCGACGGGGAGGAGTCCCTGACCGGGGGAGGCGACGCATTGTCTCTTGAGGAGATGCGCGCGCTCATCGACTTCGGACAATGAGCACAGGCACAATAGAGGCAGAGGACGATTGCAGTTCGCCGAATGGAATCGGACCACACGCCGACGAATTTCGAGACCGAAAGGGGACGTCATGGAAAACTATCTGGCAGGCAAAACTCGGGATGAGGCTCTCGAACGTGCCCGGCATCTGAACAAGGAGGGGCTGGGAACACTGCTGGCTCCCCACTTCCCTCGGGAAGGAAACCTCTCCGAGTCGCAACGGGCCGATCTGGCCACGGAAGAGGTCGAAGGGCTGATCAAGGCCATGGGGATGAAGCTGATTCGTGGGGGACTTTCCCTCGACCCGAAGGATTTTGACATCGAGTCAGGGTGGGCCCGAGCCATGGAACGGCTCTCTCCCCTCGTGGTGCGAGCCGAAGAATATGGCTACGGCGTCTGGCTCGAGGCGGAAGATCCCGAGACGGCCGGAGCCGCTCTCGACCTCTACCTGGGGCTGCGCCCCCGCTTTCCCCACCTGGGGATCACCCTCTCGGCCCGGCTCCCCCGGGCGCTCTCGGACCTCGCGACCGTCACGGCTTCCCGAGGCAGGGTCCGCCTCGTCAAGGGGCTGCCCGAAGGGGAAGGCGGATCGGAAAACGCGCCAGAGGGGCCAGAGGGGATGGATGATCTCAACGGACGCTACCGTCTCCTCCTGGAGATCCTCTTCCGTGACTCGAACTTCTTCGCCATTGCGACCCACGACCCGGAGCTGATCGAGGAGGCCCACCGGCTTTCGGAGATCCAGTCCCGGATGTTTGAGTTCCAGCTTTACATGGGAGTCTCCGATGCGCTGGCGCGCCGACTTGTCTATGAGAGAGGCCACCCCACGACCATTTATCTTCCTTATGGAGAGGGCGCCGGCCGCCACATGGACCGGCTTGCTCGCGGCGGCCGAATCGCCTCCACCGGATAGACCGGGACGGGACGAAGGACTGCCTTCAGGCCTTCTTTTCGGGGGCCGGAAGGTTGAGGAATTCCCGGGTGATATTGACAAGCATCGTCCGGTGTTCCGCCAGTCCCAGGTTGATCCGGTACTCGTTGATCACCTTGACTCGCATATCCTCCCATGCCGCCCAGCAGGCACCGCAGATCTTTTCCTGAACCTCCTTGCCGAAGGGGGACGGGAAGGGGGGTTCAGGAAGACCTTCAGCATCAGCTCCGCATCGGGCGCAATGGACAATGGCCATGAAGAAACCTCTCTTTCTATAAGTTTGCGTCTTTTTCAGGACGGATGAACGGATGAGCGGATCCAAAGTGTTCCGGTCATGCCACACAGGGAGAATGCCTCCCCTTTGTCATTCTATCAGACTCTTCTTCCGGGAGGCACTCCTGATGTTCATTGTTGCGTGCCGGTCTCCCGTCAGGTAGGATCAGATCCTGCAGTCACATTCTCTCCCTCCACCTCCAATCAGGAGAACCATTGGCCAGGGAACATCCCCTTACAAACGGACGACTCTTTGTCTCCTTCGATCCCTCGGGCTCCATCCGGGAGCTGACCTATCCCCATGTCGGAAAGGAGAGCCATGTGGGGGGCCGCATCTGCCGAATCGGCCTCTCCTCGGTTGCCGGATTCGAGTGGATCACCCCCGAACATGTTCTCTCGCGGGAATACGAATCCCGGGCGCCCGTTGTCCGCACCCGGATTGTGCTCCGCTCCCTGCCCTCCCTCTCGTTTCTTCTGACAGACTGGGTCGACACCAACGACGACATTCTCTATCGCCATCTCCGGGTCGAGAACGCCTCGGAGACGGAAATCCCGCTCCGGGTCTTTTTTCACTTCGACATGGACATTGCCAACTCCGACATCGGGAATACGGCTTCGTTCCTTTCGGACCATGGCGCGATGCTTCACTACAAGGACCACTTTTACTTCCTCATGACGACCCTTGACGGCGACAGGCCCCGGATCGATGGCTACGCCTGCGGAACCCGCCATGCCCATCGCGAAGGGACCTGGCGCGATGCCGAGGACGGAGAGCTGGGAGGCAACCCCATCGCCCAGGGAGCGGTGGACTCGGTCTATGCCATTTGGCTGAACGTGCCTCCGGGAGGCGTCGTGGAAAGGACCTCCGTTCTTGTGGCCGCCTCCTCTTATGGGCGGGCCACCGATTTGCTGTCCCGGGTGGTCGCCTCCCCCCCGTCCCTCTCCCTCTCCCGATGCCGAAGCTTCTATGACTTCTGGCTCGACACTCCGGTGACCTGTGCCAACCGTCTTCCGGAAAGCTATCTCAAACTGATGCGGCACAGCCTCTTCATCCTGAAAAACCACATGAGCGCCAACGGGGCGATCGTGGCCGCCGTGGACTCGGACTCCCTCTCCCTGTCCCGGGACACCTACTCCTACCTCTGGCCCCGGGACGGAGCCATCATCGCCCACGCCCTCGACATGGCCGGATTCGGCGATCTGACCCGTCGCTTCTACGATCTTCTCCCGGGGCTTCTCTCCCGGGAGGGCTTCCTGCTCCACAAATATCACCCCTCCCTCTCTCCCGGCTCCTCCTGGCATCCGTCAGGGGTTCCCGGGACCCCTGAGTTCCCGATTCAGGAGGACGAGACAGCCTTGTCCATCTGGGCCTTCGAGCGCCATATCGAACGATACCGCGACATCGACTCCCTCTACGGGCTCTACCGCTCCTTCGTCCTCCCCTCCGCCCACTTTCTTGCAGGCTTCCGGAGCTCCGCCAGCGGCCTTCCTTGCCCCTCCTACGACTTGTGGGAGGAACGGGCGGGAATCTGGACCTTCACCGTGGCCACGGTCATTGCGGGACTTTTTTCGGCCTCCCGCATGGCCCGAAGATTCGGAGACACCTCCTTTGCCCAGGAGTTCGAGAAAATTGCCGGATCCATGAAAGAGTCTCTGGCCGAACGGCTCTTCGATCCCGGGCCCCAAACATTCCTTCGGGGGCTCAAGCTCGAAGCCAACGGCTCCCTCAGCCCTGACCCCGTCCCGGACTCCAGCCTGTCGGCGCTCTTCTGGCTCGACATCTTCTCTCCCCAGGACACCCGGCTGGCGCCGGCCATGGAGCATCTCTTTCGCCGACTCACCCTTCCCGAAGGAGGGGTCATCCGGTATGCCAACGACTCCTACTATCGGGAAAATCCCGCGCATCCAGGAAATCCCTGGATTATCGCGACCCTCTGGAAGGCGCGATGGCTGATTCGGACCGTTCCCGATCCTCTGCACTCGGAGACTGTCCGCGCCCTCCTCGACTGGGTCGTGGAAAGGGCCGCGGGCTCGGGGATGCTGGCGGAGCAGTATCACCCCCGGACACTGGAGGTCCGTTCGGCCTCCCCCCTGACCTGGAGCCATGCTGAATGGGTTCTCACCATGGTGGAGCTCTGCCAGTCCTCCCCGGAAAAACACCCCTGGGACGACGGACATTGAAAGAAGAATCCCTGACACAAAAAAAAGACCGTCTCAAAAACATCCTCTCCCGGCTGGAGTCGACGATCCCGGACCCCCGGATCGAGCTCGCCTTCCGCAACCCCTTCGAACTCCTTGTCGCCACGGTTCTTTCCGCCCAGACCACCGACCTGACGGTCAATCGTGTCACTCCCAAGCTCTTTGCACGATTTTCCACCCCGGCCGCACTGGCAGAGGCCAGCCTTTCCGAGCTCGAAACACTTCTCCGCCCCACCGGATTTTTCCGCAGGAAGGCCCAACATGTGAAGGAGCTCGCCCGGGTTCTCGCCACCCGATACCAGGGGGTCGTCCCCGGAACCATGGAAGAGCTCGTGACCCTTCCCGGCGTCGGACGAAAGACAGCCAGTGTCGTTCTCTTCCACGGCTTTTCCCGGCCGGCCATCTTCGTTGACACCCATGTGGGGAGAGTCTCAAAGAGGCTTGGGCTGACCGAGTCCGATGATCCGGAGAGAGTTGAGCGGGATCTTTCCAAACTCATTCCGGAGAAGGACTGGGGCATCGCCGCGTCCCGTCTTCTCCTGCACGGGCGACGGGTCTGCCTGGCCCGTCGGCCCCTCTGCGGGAAATGCCCCTGCACAGATCTCTGCCCCGCTTTTCCCACCTTCTCTCCCGCTCCCTTGCGGAGGGAGGCCGGGGGAGTATAATCAAAGAGAGAAGAAGGCGGGAGAGGATCTCTCGTCCCCTTGCTTCTCCCCTTTTCAGGGAGTCTTTCGGAGAGCGTTCTCTGTCTCCGGACAAATTAAGGAGGAATCCATGAAAGTCAATGAAGGAACCCTTGACCGGGTGGTCCGGGTTCTGCTGGGAGTGGTGCTCATCTCGCTCGTCTATGTGGGCCCCAAGACACCGTGGGGCTGGATAGGGCTTCTCCCGTTGGCCACAGGGATCTTTGGGTTCTGCGGTCTCTATGCCCTTTTGGGAATCAACACCTGTCCCACGAAGCGCCACGACTCCTGACCCATCGACCGCGATACCTCCGGGGTGCGGGGGGCCCCCTCCTGCCGCCCCCCATCGTTTCTGAAGGTCCCTGCCGGAAATACTCCCTTGACTTTCTTGTAATCTCCTTCCAAAGAACAACTTAAAGCAAAATCATCCCGGGAGGATGTCTCAAACTGCCGCCACGGCGTTCCTTGAACCAACGACGGGGCTCTGCTAAGATATTTCGGGCATTGTGGAGTTCCTGACCGTTCCGTCTTGAGCCCTGCCCTCCCGGAATCCGGCGGTCCCCCGCTCTCTCCGGACCTTCACCACTCTTGAACTGGCCATAAACCCGCCTGATCACAGATCAGATCAAGGCCTGGACCAGCCCAGATCCGGAAGGTGTGTCGGGCGTCTGCCCGCCTCTCCCGGTCTCCCTGGACATGGCATGAGGAATGTGCTTCTTGGA
>JAKARS010000013.1 GCA_021828375.1 Nitrospirota bacterium | reverse complement strand
TTGCAATGCCTCGATGACGCTTTTCCTTCTCCCCTTCTGCCCCTTTCCCCGTCTCGGGCGAGAGTGTTATACTTTTTCCGTCGGACCATGACCCCTTGTCGAGATTTTTGACCCCATCCGCAGCCAACATCGGAGGACTGCATGTTTAATCCCTGGCACGACCTGTCCTTGGGCGATAATGCCCCCCACGAAATCCAGGCCCTTATCGAAATCCCCGCCCGCTCCCGGGTCAAGTACGAGCTCGACAAGGAGACCGGCCTCATCCGCGTGGACCGGATCCTTCACAGTGCCGTCTATTATCCGGCCAACTATGGCCTCATTCCCCAAACCTACTGCGAAGACAACGATCCCCTCGACGTCTTTGTGCTCTCATCGGAACCTCTCCAGTCCAACTCAATCGTCTCCATTCGGCCCATCGGCCTGATCAATATGGAAGACGGGGGAGAAAAGGATGACAAGATTGTCGCCGTCCTCATCAAAGATCCCGAGTGGGGTCAGTACCGCCATATCGAAGACATCATTCCCCACCGCGTCCGCGAGCTCACCCAGTTCCTCAAGGACTACAAGACCCTTGAGAACAAGCAGGTGACCGTCAGTGATGTTCTCGGCAATGCGGAAGCCAAAAAGGTGATCGAGGAGTCCATCCGCCTTTATAACTCGAAAAAGAGCCATCTCGTTAAGAAAACCCGCTAAAACGGAACCGTCCCGCCCATGATTAACAGCGACGGCCCCGGGATCTCTCTCCGGCTCGAGGCCGTCACCAAGATCTATTCCGTTTCCGGAGAAGAACTCCCGGCCCTACGCGGCATTTCCCTGGCCATCAAGGGGGGGGAGTCCGTTGCGATCGTTGGGAGCTCTGGATCGGGAAAATCCACACTTCTCCACCTCATGGGCCTCCTCGACCGGCCCACCAGCGGCGAGCTTTACTTCGGAGACCGTCGGGTCGATGCTCTCACCCCCACCGAACGAGCCGTCCTTCGCAATCGCTCCATCGGATTCGTCTTCCAGAACTTCCAGCTGATCCCCCGGACCTCGGCTCTCGAAAATGTTGAAATGCCTCTTCTTTACCGGGGAATGCCCGCTCGGGAGCGCCAAGATCGTGCCCGGGAACTCCTGGCCTCCGTCGGCATGGGTGATCGGGAGCGACACACCTCCTCCCAGCTATCGGGGGGGCAACAACAGCGGGTCGCCATCGCCCGGGCCATGGCCGGCTCTCCGGGCCTGATGCTTGCCGACGAGCCCACCGGCAACCTCGACAGCCGGTCCGCCGCTACCATTCTTGACCTTCTGCTCTCCCTCCGCGATCGATTCAAGACAACGCTTGTCCTGGTGACTCACGATATGGAAATCGCGCAACACCTGAGCCGTACCGTTCGCGTCCGGGACGGAAGACTGGAAGGCTCTCCGTGACACTTGTGCTCTTGGGAATCCGCTCCCTTCTCAAAAACCCCTACCGGTCGATTCTGACCTCGCTCGGCATCCTCATTGGCGTTCTTTCGGTTGTGGTCCTCACTGGCATCGCCTCAGGCGCCAAGGCCCTTGTCCTGCAAAGCATTGCAAACCTCGGTCCGAACCTTCTTGTCGTGATCCCCGGAAGCGTCACCGACTCCGGAGCCCAGGTCGGAGGGGGCACCGACACCACCTTGACGGCGGAAGATGCTCAAGCCATCCGGAGCCAATGTCCCGACATCTGGAACGCCTCGGGCGCCCTGCGTACCGCCGCCCAGGTCCAAAGCCCCCATGCCAACTGGTCGACGGTCATCCTGGGCGCGGAGCCCAGCTATCTTCCCGTGAGAGACTGGCGCCTGGCCCGGGGAGGATTCTTCGGAGATCAGGAGGAACGCGGAATGGCCAGGGTGGCCGTCCTCGGACGCATTGTGGCCTCCCGACTCTTCGGACTCTCCGACCCCATCGGAAAGTTCGTCCAGATCAACCATGCCCCCTTCCGGGTCATCGGGATTCTCTCCTCCAAGGGGCAATCCCCCATGGGGATGAACCAGGACGACATGGTGGTGGTTCCCCTGACCACCCTTCAAAGCCAGATCATGGGCGTCACCTATGTCGGAGTCATCCTCGCCGCAGCCACCTCCCCCGACCGCATCGGAGCCGCCCGACGGGAGATCGACGGGATCCTCCGCCTTCGCCATCACATCCCCCCCGACGGGCGGCCCGACTTTGAGATCCAGGCCATGAGCGACATTGCCAAAACGGCCGGGCGCCTCTCCCTTATCCTGACCGTCCTCCTGGCCCTGATCGCCTCCATCTCCCTGATCGTGGGAGGTGTCGGCATCCTGAACATCATGTTGGTCTCGGTCCGGGAACGGACCAGGGAGATCGGGATCCGGATGGCGATTGGAGCTCGGCCTCGAGACATTCTCGTCCAGTTTCTCTCCGAAGCCGCCGCCCTCTCTTTTTTTGGAGCCATGGCAGGAGGCGCGGGAGGCGTTCTTTTTCTTGCCGGGATCCATCTGGCCGTCGGATGGCCCACGCCCATTCCCTGGGAAGGCCTTCTCCTGACAGTGGCAGGAGCCACTCTCCTGGGCATCCTGTTCGGTCTCTATCCCGCCTGGCGGGCCTCCCGACTCGACCCCATGGAGGCCTTACGGTATGAATGATCCGAATGCATCGCTTTCGTTCCCGGTATACTAAAGTCAGAGAGCCTCTTTCCGACCCTTTGGCTTTTGGATCATTGATCTGGAGACAATCATGAAATCCGTTCTGAAAAAACCTGTTGTCTGGATTCCCTTGAGCCTCCTCGCAGTGGCCAGCCTCCTCTTCCTCCGACACCGCCACCCGGAAAAGACGCCCCCCTTTGTGACACGGACGGTCGTTCGCGGCGTTCTCAAGAAAACGGTGACGGCCACGGGACGCCTCAAGGCCCTGAACACCGTTCATGTCGGGGCCCAGGTCAGCGGCATCATCATGAAGATCAACGTCGACTTCAACTCCCATGTCAGCAAGGGAGAGGTCCTGGCCCAGATTGATCCGGCCATCTACCAAGCCCAGGTCGCCCAGGCCGAGTCCAATCTCTCCAAAATCTCGACAAAGATCGCTCTCGACCGGATCCAGCTCTCTCGGGACAAGGATCTTCTTGCCCACCACATCATTGCGAAGAGCACCTATGACTCCGACCAGGCTCAGCTCATGATGGATGCCGCGTCGAAGCGGCAGCTGGAAGCCGCACTGAACCTGGCCCGAACCGATCTTTCCTACACAACCATCCGCTCCCCCATCGACGGCGTGGTCATCTCCCGCAAGGTCCAGATCGGACAGACCGTGACATCGGCCTTCAAGACCCCCCGACTCTTCACCATCGCCCATGATCTTCGCATGATGCGCCTTGACACCCGGGTTTCCGAAGCCGATATCGGATCTATTCGTTCGGGACAGGCCGTGACCTTTCGTGTCCCGGCCTACCCCGAACGGCTCTTCACTGGCTCGGTGACCGTGGTCCGGGATCACCCCCGGACGGTGTCCCATGTCGTGACCTACGATGTCCTGTCCACCGTCCCCAACCCCGACACGGCCCTCAAGCCCGGCATGACCGCCACCGTCACGATCCATACCGGAGAGATTCCCGATGCCCTGATCGTTCCCAATGGAGCCCTCGTCTACCGCCCCCCCTCCCACGACCTGAAGGACAAGACAATTCTCCGGGCCAAGAACGTCACCTATCTTTTTCTGCTCAAAAAAGACGCATCGTCGTGGTCCGTCGCCCCCGTTCCCGTCACGGTCGGAGCCACCGACGGAATTCACACCCAAGTCATGGGCCCCCTCTCCCCGGGCGACGAGGTCATCGTTCGTGACCGCCACGAGAAGCGGCACGGAGGAGGCCTCATCCCTTAAGAGTCCGGGAGGAGGTCTTCTTCATCTGACGAAAGAAACCGCGAAAAGAAGACTCTTATTGGCTGGTGCCGGGGAAGACCCAGGGGAGTGTCCTGGAAAATCTCAAAACGCACGGGGCGGAACGGTCAGAAAGGAGTGACGTGGGATCGGAAGGCCAAGATTTCCCGCTGGCGGAGGATGAGGTATTGAAGAAGATTTTCCCTCATCTCTCCTTCAAGACCCTTCCAGAGGGTCGTGACGAGGTTTTCTCCGTTCGATTGGGGCTGGCAGGACACCACCGTCACAGGAGAGTCGATCTCAAAGACCGGAAGAGTGGGAAGCTCCAGCAGGAGGCGGCCGAAGCTTCCTGGCGCGGGAGAGAGCCGGGAGGGAAAGGTGGCAGCGGCTTCGGAGAGTCTCACCGGAAGGACCTCGGGAAGCAAAATCGGCTCACCCCGGGAAAGACGGCCCAGACTGTCAAGGATACGACCAAGTCGCATGTCAAGCGATTGAAAGAGTCCGATCCAGGGAACCTCGGATTCGGGCAAAGACGCGGCACGGGGAAAGGCGATAAGGGGACGTCTCCGAAAGGACGGGGAGGAAAGGGGGTGAGACATTCCGTCATGGTTGTCGGGGAGGAAGAGGAGAGGAAGCCGGTCCTCCACATTCAGGGGAGGATGAGAAAGGGAATCTCCTTGAGAATGACTGGACTCTTCAGGCAAAAAAATCAACCCGACGTCTGGGAGTTGCCCGAGCAGACTCCTCTTTTTGTGTGGTCTCCTCCCGGGTCCTGGCGCGCTCCTCATCCTGACGAGAAGACTCTTCACGCTTCTGGACCGCCGTCCGCTCCTCAACACGGGAACGAGGCTCAACCCGACCTACAGGCTGATCGAGGTTTGTCACATTATTCACACCGAAGGCCATCGACCCCTCACGAAATCATTCACGCACCATTTTTACGATTGGGCCCATCGAGACCGGCCTTCTACAGCCTTTGCCGCTTCAGGCGGTCTGATTCAGCTTCATCCCCTGAAACATCATATAGGCCTCCCGGGCGGCATTTCGACTCTCTTCATAGGCCCCCACCCGCAGTCCGGCATTTCCTATTCCGTCAGAGACAGGGGGAGCCGGAGCGGGAGCGCTCTGCCAGTGGTTTCCGACCTTCTTTGTGCCATCACCCTGGTCTGTCTGGTGGACAACCACATCGGTCACAATACTCCGCCCCATCGGCTGGGAGTAGACGGAGACCTCGGCTGGGGCTGAGCCCACGGCATCAATGCCGGCAAGGACCCGTGAGACGACTCCCGAATCAGAGGTGGTTTCCGTGGTCAGGTGCGGGGAACGTGGCCCTTCAGGCAGGGGAGAGACGCTTGACAGAACAGAGACCGGGGATCGTGAGTGTTTGGGCGTGGCGAGAAGTGGCACTTGCAAAAGATCTCCCGTGGAGGAGCCAGCGCCTCCTTGAACCGGCGGTCGCAAAGGCGAAATCGTGGCAGCGGCAGAGAGCGGCCCATACGACCCTCCCCCCTGACCTGTCATGATTTCCGAACTCCTTAGCGGTGAGATGCTCATCAGGAACCTCCTGATACCACAAGCAGACTTCGCACGTCCCTATTAGCTCACTTTTATTTTATCACGAAAACGACCTCCGTCAAGGGAGTGGCTAAACAGTTGTCCTCTTTAAGGATCAAAGAGGATGTCAGCTAGGCAACGACCCGATTTTCTCCGCGAAGAACATCGATCTGCCGGGCCAAGGCCTCTGCTGCCTTGCCCCGGCCTCGCTGGAGGATGGGAAGAATCTCATACTCCACGAGATCGGCAAGAAGAATCCAGTCCTGATTTTCCTGGGCACCGAGCATGCCAGAAAGGATCGAGTCGATACGATCATTTTCCTCGATAAAGCAAAGGCGAAAGGTGTCGTGGCCCGCCTGTCGCTCGATACGACCGACCTCTTCGACAAGAACCTGTGTTGCCACGATTCCTTCAAGTCCTTGCATGTAGACACCGCCCGTCTCTTCCTTTCTTTCGGCAGATCCGAAGACGGCGGCCAGGCTTCCCCGGCGGAGATTTGCACCGATCTCTCCAAAAACCACCAGAAGGCTATCGATGTGGTGAGTGAGGTCGGAGAGCACCTCCTCAAGAAGAAGCGAGAGCGCCTCCGTTTCGATCTCAAGGAGAAAATCCCCTCCGGCGCAGGCGGCAACCTGGGCGCGACTGGCAGGACTCCCATTGAGCTTCACCGCCACGATCGTCCGCTCCTTGGACATGTCTCCGATGACCCTGTCGAGGACATCGGCCAAGGACTCTCCCTCGTTCCAGCCCCAGGAAACCGGATTTCCGTCCATCAGAATCTGACCATTTTTTGTCTGTCTTGTCTCTTCCATCCCTGACTCCTTTTTATCGGCGTTCTTGCCGGGTTTACCCATGCAAGGCTCGCTCCGCCCTTGGGCGGAGCCCCTTGGCCCTGACGTCCTGCTCTCTCTTTTCCGCGGGAGAGCCATTTTCCGAAAACCAGCGGTCAGCCAGACGAATCAGTCGGTCGACCCGAAGAACACCCTGGCGATAGACTTTCCCGATCGATTCAACCATTTCAATGAGACGGAGGGGGTCATCGATGGCCACCGCCTCCTTCTCGATCCCGAAAAGGGTGGTCACTGGCCCCAGCGGAGGGGCCACCCAGCCCTTTTCGCGAATTTTTCGGTCAAGCTCCTCAAGGGAGGCAGCCGTCCGGGAAAGGGCCTCCTTGTCCGACTCCCCGATCCCTCCTTCCGACAAGGACTGGGAGATGGAGAAGCATAGGCTCTCTCCCTCCCGGAACATCCCCCCCAGCTCAAGGGCCTGGGAGCGCACCTCTTCCCAGGCTGATCGGGGAAGCCCCGATGGATCAAAATCCTCGACCAGGATGCGCCTCTGGCCCTCCCAGTCGACAAGCGCCCCGGACTCCATCGACCAGATCTGGCGATAGAGAGCCCGAAAGAGATCCTCGACCCCCATCGGGTAGCGTGTGAGAGGGCGATACAGGAGCCTGCGGCGGCCATCGAACTCCGAACGGGCCACAAGGATCTGCGGACCGGGGGGATTTTCGGAAAGAAAGGGCAAAAGCGATTCTCTTTGAACCTTCTGGCGTTCTTCGTTCCCTTCCCCTCCCGCGCCACTCCTCTCTCCCGCGCCCAGGGCCACCACCAGACGGGCCACCCACTCCGGATCGATCTCTTCGCGACAGAGAGGGTTCAGGCAGACGGCATCGAGACCGCAGGGAGCGCAGGGCCTTCGGCTTTGGATCACCACATGGCCCTCGCCGTAGGGGGCTGTCTCGTGGTAGTAAAGATTGGCAAATGAAAGGGCGACGACCGGAGTTCCCATCGCCGCTGCCACATGCATCGCCCCGGTATCGTTCGAGACAAGGCGGGCGACTCGCCGGAGGACTCCCGCCAACTCCGACACGCTTGTCTGACCCGTAAGGTTCAGAATCCGTCCCGCGGACCAACGGTCTTCGAGAGCGGCCACAATGCGCCGATTTCGGGACATCTCCTCCGCTCCCGCCCCGATCAGGACGACCCCCCAATCGGGCTCCCGGGAGAGGAGATGGGCAATCATCCGTACAAAAGCGTGTTCTGGCCAGCGCTTGATCTCCACCGAGGCGCCGGTCTGAACGGCGATCCACGTTCGCCCTTCCGGGAGAAGACCGGAGTCCTGCCCCCCCATCTTCTCTGCGAGAACAAGGCGCTGGGGCGGAGGGACCTGCCCGACCCGAAGAAAGAGGTCCACGAGGTTGGTGTCGTTGTAGGGGCGGTTCTGGACCATCTGGCCAAAGTATGCGATGGCGGGATCGAGAAAGGCGCGAAATCCGTCCCGTGTCAGCGTCACCCCCCGGACCTCCCGGGCTCCGACGAGATAACCCAGGACCGCACCGATCCGGTTCGGAGTCAGATTGATCAGAAGGTCGACGGCGGCCCCGCTCCAGTCGGCGCACATTTCCTTGACCTTCCGGATCTTGTCCCGAAGGGAGACCGTGTCGTCGTAGATCATCTTTCGAAGGGCCAGGGCATCGACGAGATAGAGCTCATCGAAAAGGTCCAAGCCAGCGGCCGCCTCTCCGAACTCCCGGTAGGCCACCAGCGCGATACGGCACCCTTTATGGCGCTCCCGGAGGGAGGCCACCATGGGAGCCATCTGGAAGAGGTCCCCCATGCGTGTCATGGCAACGATGAGAATCCGCATTCCCGCTCCTGCCCCTTGCCAAACAATGGAGTGATCCCCTTTCCCTGCGCTCATGCCTCGACCTCCCGGGCAAACTCCCGCAAAAGAAGCACCGCAGCCTCCGTCTCGGAGAGGGGCGCCTCCTGAGGACGAATTCCCCGTTCCAGATCATCGAGATCCACCGAACCGTAGCATCGGAACCTATCGAAAAAACCGGAAAGTTCAGGATCCCCATCGGCCGCCGCGACAAGCTCCGGGACACTCTGGCGTCCTGGAAACTCCGCCCCCTTCGGGCGGAATCCCTGCGCGTAGAGATGGTCCAGCCACATCTCCATCCGCCGTTCGAGGGTGTGATCACGCAGTGTTCGCCTGAGTCCCGCCTGGGCCATGGCCGCCCTTTCCGCCGGGTTGGACTGGTAGTGTCGCACCAGTTTGCGACAGCTCTCTTCGTCCTCAAAGACGGCCACCTCCTCCTCCGGAACAAGAAGCTCGGGGAGATGCGATCTCCGGTCGACCAGCTGAAAACCTCCGCAGGCGGCAATTTCAAAGGTGCGAGGGTTGACAAAATCCCCGTCGGGATTGACACCTCTGTGATAGACCGAGGAGTGGAGATTCAGATTCACCATGGAGTTTCTATAGATTTGGGCCGCTTCGCCGGGCTCGATCCGTCGACCGGGGGATCGGAGATAGGGGCCCAGGGGATCGGTGCTCTCCCAGTCGGCTCCCCAGATCCCCAGCCCCAGATCCGCAAGATGCCGGAGAAAGTGCTGACGGTTGTAATACCCCGCTCCCATAAAAGCCAGCGGGGCCGAAAATCTTACCGGATCTTCCCCTTCTCCGGGCTCGGGCCGAAAGATTGTCCGGTCGGCCGCCGTGGGGAGATAGAGAACGTTGGTGAGTCCCCGGGCTTCCAGGCGGGGAAGCCACTCCCCCTTCTGGATCACGGCAAAGGAGGTGACCAGCGGGGCCACCCTTTCCCAATAGGTGGCAATCCGGAAGTCCTCGACAAACCAATAGGCCACGGGGATGTTCATCCCGCGAAGCCGTTCCAGAAGCTCTGTGGAGAGAGGCGACTGGGCGAGTCCCACGATGAGATCGGGCTTCTCCTGATAGACGCGGGCGAGGATCATCTCGGCCATGAAGTTCTGGAAGAGCCCCCGAAGCTGGGCCCGGTGCATGTCGATCCGGCTTTGGGCGCCAATGGCCCGAAGGGAGCCGGCAAATTCTCCGGCATCAAAAAGAGTGGCCCGGTGCCCCATCCCGGCGAGGGCCCGAACCACTCCGTGGGCGATGGGATAGGAGCCTCCCGCAACAGGAGAGACGACCAGCACCCGCAGGGAGTAGTCGGACGCTCCGGAGAACGCTCCCGCAAGATTCCTGACAGACCGGTAGGCATCGGGGCGAACCTTCTCCGACGGAGCATGGGAGGCCATGAACCACCCCTCCACCTGACCTCGAAGGCTCCCCGGATCTGTGACAAATCGGATCTGCCCCGACCGGCGGTGCCAGGGGAGAAGACGGAAAGAGGCTCGAAGGATATCGGGAGAGGGCTCAAAAACAACGACGGGAAGGGGGGTCCGGGCAAGCAGAGCCTCGACATGATATCCAAGCCCCAGCCCCAGGACCAGGATCCCCCGGGCATCCTCAGGAAGTTTGCCGACAATCTCTTCGGCCCAGCGCCCGCCTTCCGCCACAGGATCGTATCGGCTGTGGAGACTCGCCCCATCCCAGAGAAGGGTGGGGGATCCTTCCTTGGAGGCAACGATCTCCCACCGTTCCCGGCTCCGGTCGGGGCGGACAAGAACCTCCCGCAGAGCTCCCTGGCCAAAGACATCGAGATTGTTGCGGAATACGTTTTCATCGAACTGCCACATAACGCTCCTCCTTTTCGGGACGCTCCCGCTCCGATCCGCTTCCCAGAATTCGACCGGCGCTCATGGCCTCCCAGGAAAGGGCCGCTCCGGCGCGAAGAAGTCCGGGGAGATCCCCCCGACCTCCCTCCACTCGCTCCAGGAAGTGCAGGAGTGGCCAGATCGCCGGGTAGTCCACCGCCAACCTCTCCACCATTCGTTCCCGCTCTCCCGCGTGAAGGGATCGTTCCCGGAGACCCAGATAGAGCTCAATTCCCCGCTCGAGACGGACAAACCAGAGAGGATCGATTTCCTCATCCTTCATCGGCCCCTCCCCCTTGACGGAGATCCCCGACCCCCGATTCCCTTGCAAGACATTTTTAGCAAGACTCATGCCCGAGAGGGACATCTCTTGGGAGAGGGTGGGAAGAGGGGTCTCCGGATTGAGATAACGCATCACAAAGCGACGGAAGAGGAGGGCCAGGACGTGTTCCTTCGAGAAGGGAATGGGAGTGATGGCCTCCTGCAACAACCCCGAGGGAGTCTCCCGGGCAACAAAGAGCTGGCTCCCCGTCAGAAATCCCGACAGTCGGGCGGCAATCCCGGAGGGAGCCTCGCCCCGGCGGATTCCCGCCACAATCTGGGCCAGAACCTCAGGGGAGGGATCATTCCGGCAGGAAAGCGACGCGCAGGACGATCCCTCCCCGGCGCAGGGATAACAGGACATCCCCGACACGACCGAGAGAGCCCCCTCCCGATAGGCTCCGGTCTCGAAGGGAAGAGCGCTGGCAAAGAAAAGCCCGACAGTGGGCACCCCCAACGATGCGGCCAGATGGAGCGTCGCCGTATCGGGCGAGAGAACCACTCCCGCCTCGGCAACCAGAGAGACAAGCTCGGACACGCCGGTGAGTCCGGCGGTATTTTTCACCCGAGAGCCGCATTCCTTTTCGAGGGCCTCCCCCAATTTCCGGTCTTCGGAGCCCCCGGAAAGAATGACAGGGTGGCCGTCTATCCGGAGCAATGCGGCAACCAGCCGGGACAGTGCTTCCGGAGCCAGCCTCCGGAAGGGGCTTCGCCCTCCCAGAACCACCACCGTCGGACCGGAGGCTCTCCCAAGAGCGGACGCGGGGCGGGGAGCAAAGGTTCCGGGTCCGGCAAATCCCTGCCACATGTCGGAGAGATGGATGCGATTGAGGGCCCGGACGCCCCGCGATGAGGCCACCAGATAGGCCGGCCACCCGGAGAGGGGCTCGACCGTGCCATCCCCCCGATCGAAGAGGTGGTCAAAGCCCGAGACAGGGATCTCCAGAAGCTTGGCCAGAGCGGCTCCCGTTCCATGGTGGTTGAGGACGATGACCCGGGACAGTCTCTCCCGGCGCATCTTCCGGACAAAATCCCGGGCCCCCGAAATCCGCTCGAAGAGGGAAAGCGGCACGGCCGGATTTCCAAAATCAGGCCAGGAGACAACCTCCGGAGCCAGCGCCAGGGCCTTCGCCGCCTCCACGACTCCAGGACGAACCAGGAGCATGGGGGTCTCCCCTTTTTTTCGGAGTCGCTCGATCAGGGGTTCACTCTGGATGAGGTCTCCGAGACGAGCCTCCTGAACGACCAGAACCTTCGCTCCCACGATCGCCTCCGAAGCTAGGCCTTGAGGGCCAGAGCAGGAACTGCGGACTCCGTCCGTTCGACAATGCCAAGGGCCACACTATTCTTCGGATCCCGCGCGAGGATCTCCCGGGCCACATGAAAGGCCTCTTCGTGTTGCCCGGACTCCTCGAGAAGCGTGGCATAGAGCGCCCGGAACCCGTTCTTGAAGGGATGTCGGAGCAGAAACTCCCGAACCCGTCCAATCGCCGACTCGGGTCTCCCGATGGCGCGCGCCACATCCACCAAAAGCCGCAGCACCTCTTCCTGGTCGAGATCGATTCCCAAGGACTGGTCGTAATAGTAGACCGCCTCTTCATAGTTTCGAAGCTCCTGGCACACCATCCCGAAGCCGGAAAGGGCGGCTTGAGAGCGGGGATTTTTCTCGAAGGCACGCTTGAAGTCGGCGAGGGAGTCGGCAAAGTCGCCCATCAGAAGGGCCACCACCGCCCGCCCCTGATAGGCCCGTTCGTCGGCAACCATGGGAATCGCCCGCTCGAAGGCGTGGCGAGCTCCCGGGAGATCCCCCTTGCGAGAGAGGATTTCGCCGAGTTTGATCTCGACCTCTCCCCGCTCCTCGCGGGTCAGCCCCGGATCCGCCAGGGCCGAAAAAAGGAGCTCTTCCACGCCCTCGGAAATCCCCGAGCCAATCATGTCGTCGACCTTCTCGATGATCCCGAAGACCCGTCGCCGGGCTGTGACCAGATACTGCATGACAAAAAGGTCCCGGATCTCCTCCGTGGACTGATCCCGAAGAACGATACTTCCAAGGTCAATATCGGTCCGCGACTCTCCCCGACGGGCGAGTTCCTCGGCCATCTTCGAGAACTCGCTGGAAACATTGGCTCCCAGAGTTTCGATCTGAAGACCGGTCTGCTCGAGAAGCTCCACCAGGGTCTTGCGGGTAAAGAAGCGGAGATGGCTGCGGTCGAGGATTCCCTGCTCCTGATAGTCGAACCGTCCCTGGGCCAGCCCTCCGAGGATCTCGTGGTAGCGGATGTTGGGGACCGAGAGGACAAGAACGCCTTGAGGAGAAAGGTAGGGGACATACTTTCTCAGAAGACTGACAGGATCTTCCACATGCTCGAGAACATCGGCCATGACGATGGCATCGAAGCTCTCCTCCGTGAAGTCCGGCTCCCACGTCGCCGCATCGGCCACAATCACCCGGTCATAGAACGCCTTGGCCTCAAATCCCCGGGCGGCATCCTTCTCGATCCCCACCAGGGTGACATTCCCCCATCGCGTCCGGATTCCTCGTCCCATGGATCCCGCGCCGCATCCGATGTCGAGGATGCGATTCGCGCCGGCGGGGATTCGGTCAATGACCTCTCCCCGTTCCTTCCGATAGACCTGCTTGGGCTTCCAGACAGCGACCTTCTGGTTGATGAGCCGCTCCCAGCTTTCCAGGAAGCGATCAAGAGGGAACTCCCGTGCCACGATCTCCCGGGAGGCGGCTCCCATCTCCTGGGCCAACGCCCGATTGCCGAGAAGTGTCTTCACATGATCCTTCAGATCCTCGACACGCTCCGCCTGGAAGCCGTTGACGCCCTCCTTCACGGGCGAGCCGGAATGCGTCAGCGCCACGATCGGCATCCCGGTGGCCATGGCCTCGAGAAGGGAGAAATTGTATCCGTCTTCCCAGGGTTCGACCGTCGTGTGGAGAAGGAGGCGATGATGGCGCATCTGCTCCTTCAGATCCTCAAGATTCCGGGAGGGATGCGCTCCGGGAATCCGGGGGTTCAGCCCCAGAGTGGTGTGGGGAATGCCGTCGAGAACCTGACCTGACAGGGTGGCTCCCAACATGAGGTCCCGCTCCTCAATGAAGTTCCCGATCCGGAGAGCCCGGTCGAGCGACCCGTCATAGCCTCCCCATTCGGCCGGATCGATTCCCGGCAAGATCACCGGACCGGCAAATCCCCAGGACTCTTTCTTTGAGGCGGAGATGAAGACCGGCGTGAGGTCGCTCACCTGGGACATCAGCTCAGACAGGGCCTTTCGGTACTCCCGAGGATCGATGGAATTTTTCCCCAAGGCAATCATGGTGTCGAGTCGGTTGTGAAAGACCATGAACTGAGGAACCGGAGACTTGCGCGTGAGCAGCAGGTCGCTCATGTCGTGGCAAATGATGGCATCGTACTCCTCCCGGGCCAGATGGCCCATGGCCGTCTTGAAGTCGACGATCCGGGATCCTCGTGGACAGGGACGAAACTCGGTCATCCATCGTTCGTATCCGCCCTTTGTCCTCTCGACGATGTCGAAGGTGATCGGGAGCTTGCCCAAAAGGGAGATGTATCCTTCATGCCAGTTAAACGTAAGAATGCGCAACATGGTCGACTCCTTGTGGTTTGAAGGAAGCACCTTCTGAAAGGATCCGGACGATCGATCGGGCCCGGTGATGGTAGGTGTGATGCGAAAGAACCTTCTTTCGTCCTTGGGCTCCGATGCGATCGGCAACCTCAGGGTGGTCAAGAAGGAAGCGGACCCGGTCGACCAGGTCCGCATCTTCGTAAACCACCAGATCGACATCGGGAACAAACAGGTCGGCCAGTCCCGGAACGGAGTCTGTCAGCAGACATTTGCCGATGGCCAGACTCTCGAAAACCCTCATGTTCAGGTCGTCCTTGACGGCCGAATTGAAGAGCAGGCGGGACGAGGACAAAAACCGGGCCATCTCCTCGAAGAAAAGCCGACGAACCCCCACATTGAAGCGGATGCCCAGCCGGGCAAGACGCCGTGAACGCCTGTCCGTCTTCCCGGGAGAGGTGCAGATCGCAATATCGAAGACTTCCGGAACTTCATGGGGGCGATGGATCTCCGGATCACAGGCCAGAGGAAGCCAAAAGACCGGCTTTCCCAGGCGTTCGCGGAAGATGTCAACATAGGCCTTCTGGGCCAGAAAGACGACGTCGAAGCGGCTGGCGATCTGGAGATGGTCCGCCGCCTGGAGATGGGTATCGATGAGATAGCAGGCCTTGGGGAGAGAGGGGTCCGAGAGGATGGGCATCTCGAACCAGACGCCGCTCTCCACGAAGAGGAGCCAGTCCGGCCGAAAACCTCCCAGCCCTTTTTTGACCTCCTCGAGCGTTCCCTCCTTCAAATCGATATCGTGGGGAGTGATCCGGTCGGCGATGGCGTCCAGGTCCCAGGCCCTTATCGTCCAGTCGGCGATGGTGGGTCCGCAGGTTTTGACGGTGGCGACCTTTCTGAGAGCCTTTTCCAGGTAGGCACCGGTCGTATGGGGCATGGACGTGTACATCATCAGGATGTTCATGGCAACCTCCTTGCCCTGCATAAAGCACGATCCATGCCAGCCTGCAGAAACAAGGGGGAACCACGAAGAAAAGACACTGTGGGCAAAGAAATTTCAGAGAAATTCAGATGAAGGATCGGACGAGAAGAAAAGAATGGGAGATTTTTTCCCGGTTTCTGAGAATGGCAGGAGATTTCTTCCCGTCAGAACATTGACGTCGGGAGAGAATGGTCGAGAGGATTACGCCCGACCAAGAATCTTGCGCTCAAAGAGCGGCCCGGAATCACGGCCCGCCTTGCGATAGGCTCCGTGAGGGCCCTGGCCGGTAATGGCGGCGATTCGGGAGGCAAGAGGGCCCCCTGAGGCTGCGAAGGGGGCGAGGGCAGAGGTGAGACGGTCGAGGCGGTGGGAGAGAAGAAGCAGATCCGGGAGAGGAAGGGTGGCCAGGGCGCAGGCCCCGATTCGGTCAACCGCGGCCTGCGCCAGGAGAAGGGGACGAAGATCCATCTCCTCGACCCGGGCAAGGGAGAGAGGAGCGCTTCCTTCCGCTCCCTCGGGATGGAGAAATTCCAGAAGGGAGCCCACCTCGAAGAAGAAGTCCTCTGCCGCCCTGGCAATGTCCGCACTGCTGGAAGGCCCCTCTGAAGAGGTGTTGGAGGGGCCTTTTGTCTCCGACCCCGCTCCCTTCACCGAAAGAGTCTCCGAAGGTCCGGGAAGACTGGCACCGGGGAGGCTCATCCGCGCACCGACAGGGTTCGTCTCGGAACCCCTCCCTCGGGAAAGGCATTGGCCGGGGAGGAGGGAAGCGACCCTCCCCGAGAAGAGGAGGCGGCAGCCTTCCATGTCGACAGAAGATCCACCAGAATCTCCCTGACAGGGCCCAGACGCTCGACCTCGCCGGCCACATTGGCCAAGGTCACCTCCTGGATGAGGAAGAGATAGAGAGAGACAAGGGAGTCAGAAAGCTCCTTGGGCTCCTGGCCGTCGACCGCCGACGCCAGCTCCGAAAAGATCCCCGTCAACCGATTGACGGCATCGGAGCGGCGCGGGATGTCGCCATTTACCATGGCCTCTTTCATCATGTCCACAAGACGGACCGACCCCTCGTACAGACGGATCAGAAGATCTGCCGGAGGGAGGGTTCTCTCGAGGGTTTCCCGATAGGTTGCGGCGGCGTAAGCGTTCATCTCACATCCTTGTCATAGGAGGATCGTCGGGAGGGAGGCCCCCTCCCCTAGAGCACTCCTCGGGCGATTTGCTGCTGAACATAAGCCTGCTTCTGGTTCAACCCTCCCAGCAGCCCCTGAAGCCCGGAATATTTCTCCTCAAGCTGATCCTTGAGATTGGCCAGCTCGTCCTGCTTTCGGGTCATCTCCCGGACGTTCGTCCTCTCTTGATCGTTGATGTCCGAGATCTCCCCCGCCAAGGGGCCGCTGGCCGGGTTGGCAAATTCCATGAGAAGGTCGTGAACCCCCGCCACAATTCCCGGAGTGGCCCCCTGGCCGGTCATGAGATGGACCACATCATCGTAGTTCGAGGCCAGAGCCTTGTCGAACTTTCCGGAATCAAAAGACAGATGGCCATTTCTTTGGAAGGTGATCCCCACATCGGCCAGGGTCCTGAACTTTCCGTGGATCTTTTCCGGAAGGGGCCTCGTCAGAAACGTTCCCAGGCGATTGCGCAAATCCACGACGGAGTAAGCTCCCAGCAGGGGGCCTCCCTGTCCGGTGGCCGGATTCACCCGGGTCTCCTTGTCGAAAAAATCAAGAAGACTGTTGTAACTCTTGACGAAGGCCCCCACATTCGTCTTGATCGTCTTGGTGTTGTGGATGATCGAGGCCGTTGTCGGGGTCGGCCCCGTGGTCTGGCGAAGATGGATGACGGAGCCGGGAATGGCGTCGGCCACATCGTTCGACTCCGACTGAACCGGGACACCGTTGACCGTCAGGTGCGCCAGCGACGCCTTCTGGACCGTCTTGAAGGTAAAGTCGAGTCCCTCCTGCTCCATGACCCGAAAGTTCATTCCGTTTTTGGTGGAGGAAAGGGACAGGGAATAGGGAGCTCCCGGAGCCCCGGTGCGCATCACCATGGCATGGATCCCGATGTGGGCATCGTTGATGGCCCCCGCCAGACTTTCCAGGGTAAAGCCGGTACTCTGGTCGATCCGGACGGATCTGATCTTGCCACCCACCAGGTGGTCCCCGATCAGAAATGTCAGGGTCGCATGGGAAAAGGCCCCGTCGGGGGGGATGTTCAGAACGGAGGTCTTGTCCTTGTCGGCAACTCCCGAGCTGACGAGGACCCCCGGGCGGGCCAGGGAGGAGACGGAAACGCTGTAGGAGCCCAGGGAGGCCCCCGGGCCCGGGGTCACGGTAAAGGCAGAATGGGGAGGAACGATACTCTTGAAGGCACTGAAGTCCTGACGGAGATGCAGATTGCCGGCCGACTTGAGAAAGCCGTCGAGCTTTTGCTGCACCTGGCGCCAGATGGCAGACTTGGCGTCGAGATCTGCCTGGTGTTGCTGCATCTGCTCAAGCGGGATGGCAGCCGCCTCCAGGTTTGCGTTGACAAGCTTTTCCGTATCCAGCCCTTGAGAGAGGGCGGACATGTTGGTGATCCGCATGCGGCGAGGAGCGGAAGAGGCTCCTCCATCGCTGCCGGGAATCGACCCGGAAATACCGCTCAACACTCACCTCCATCCCCAGGTCGCCTCGGCGGGAGGGGTCCTCCCCCTCTCCCCGGGACAGCCGGAGGAATCCTGGTTCATGGCCGTACCAGAGGCGCCCCCTGGGGGACGCTAAAAATAGGGCCGGCCGACGTCTCCGCCGGCCGATCCCTAGGCCCGACGGGCGGGCCTGGCTAAGGGAGCAGCTTGATGGCTGCCTGTGGAATCAGGTTCGACTGAGCCAGAACCGCCGCCCCCGACTGCGACAGAATCTGCCGCTTGGTGAACTTGGCGGTCTCTCCGGCGAAATCCACGTCGCGGATTCCGGCACGGCTGGCCTGAACGTTTGTGGTGGCGGTGTTCAGGTTCCGGATCGTCCACTCCATCCGGTCCTGGATGGCACCGATGTTGCCCTGAAGTTCGTTGATCCTGTCCAGCGCCTTGTCGAGCTGGTCCACCGAATGCTTGGCATCGTTGCGGTTGAGGATGTCCGTCCCGTCGATCCCGAGGGCATTGGCATCGACCTTGCCCATTTTGACGTGCAGGCGGTCGCTGAACGTGGTGTAGATACCCACCTGGAACTTGAAGTCCTCATGGCTTCCGTCGAGGAGCTTCATGCCGTTGAAGTCGGTCACCTTGGAGATACGGGTGATTTCCGACTTGAGGTGCTGGTACTCCTGGTTGAGCACCTTGAGGTCCTTCGGCGAATAGGTGCTGTTGGCCGCGTCGATGGCCAGCTGCCGCATCTTCAGGATGATGGTGTTGTCGGTCTGAAGAGCCCCGTTCGTCGTCTGCAGGAGGCTCGATCCGTCATTGGCATTCCGGATGGCCGCTGCATAGGCCTTGACCTGTCCGCCCATACGCTGGGAGATCGCGTAGCCGGCCGGGTCGTCCGCGGGGCTGTTCACGCGGTACCCGGAGGAGAGCCGGTTGATGTGCTTCGCCAGTGCACGCTGGGTTTCGTTCAGGTTGTACTGCGCATTCAACGACGCAATGTTGTCATTGATGATCAAACCGCTCATCGTTCCCTCCTTGGTTGATTCGGCCTTATCCCTGGCCTTGTCCTTTTTTTGCCCGGCGACGTGACCGGGGAGGCGATCCTCTCCGCCTCAAGGACCTCATCGGCAGGGGGCCAAAAAAACTTTAGGGGGCCTCCGAGTTTTTTTTCGGAAGAAAAACCGGCTGGCGAAGCCACTCCTCCGACTCGGCCAGGATCACCTGCCGGCCGAGCCTTTCTTCGTCCCGAACAAGGAGCGGAGCGAGGAGGTTGGCCGTGGCCGTCTCCCCGGAAAAGGTGACGATCACCATGGCGGTGAGGGAGGTTGACGGAAGGGGAGCGAAAAACTCCCGGTCCCATTCGGGAAGGACGAGCCGAGCCATATAGTCGGGAACGAGCAGGGCCGGATCCATGACCACAAAAGCCAGCGCCGGATCGTCGAGGGACTGGAGCCAATAGAAGACCTGGGCCTCTCCCGTCTCGAGAAGGAGGAAGCGATGGGCTCCCGGGAATCCCGGAAGGCCATCGGGAAAACGGATCACCCCCGACTCGGCGACGGGGATCTCGCCAAAACGAACCGTCCTGAATGTCACCATGGACTCCCCGCCCTTGCCCGTTGTCCCGGTTTTCTGGGAAACCCCTCCGGAGACACTCTCCCGGGGGTTCTCCATGGCATGGCGGTTTTCCTCCTCGATGCGACGAAGGACTTCGTCCCGGTGGACCCGGACGCCTTCCGGCGCCTCGATCCCCAAGCGAACGGAGCTTCCCTTCACCTCAAGGACGACAACCCGCACCGAGGGTCCGATACTGATCCCTTCCCCGCTTTTTCTCGTCAGGATAAGAATGGCGTCCTCCCTTCCCTGGGCGTACGTTTCTAGTGGAACAGCACGTTCTGGACATTCTGGAGAATGTTGCGGCTGGCCTTGGCGCTCACCTCGAGGAGATTTTGTGAAAGCGCCATCCGGGAGGCCGCCCGGGGGATATCCACATCCTCGGTCTGGCTCCGGAGAACCTTAAGGTCGGTCCGGTATTTCTCCAGCCGGGAAATGGTGCTGCGAAGGGCCCGTTCATAGGTTCCGAGAACGGCGGAGCGTTCCGAGACCTTCCTGAGGGCCAGGTCAAACTCGCCAATGGCGGCCTGGATGGCCTTGTCGTCGTTGTTCTTGAGACCCAGGATGAAGCGCCGGAAGGCCGGGAAGGCCATGTTGGCGTTAGGGGCCCTTTTGGAATCCCCCAACAGCATGTCGCCGGCCATCGTCGTCTTGAGAAGCCCCGCCTGCCGGAAAGAGGGCGTAAACCCCTGCTGGATCGTCGAGCTTTTGTGGTTTCCCTGGTAGGAAACGACAAAGGGCTCTTCCTTTTGGGGATCGGAAAGCAGAAAAGGAGGAACACTGATATTGGTCCCGCCAAAGAGGTATTGTTCCCCCCCCCGGGTGTTGGCCAGGGCGACCGTCTGCTCAAGGAGCCTCTCCGCCTCTTCGGCGGCGATCCTCCGGTCCTGGGAATCCATCGTCCCGTTGGCCTGACGAATGGCCAATCCCTTCGCCCGGATCATGATGTTGTCGATCTGGGTCAGGATGCTCTCCATCAGGGCGATGCGGGTGGCTCCCTCCCGGGCATTCTGGATGATCTGTCCGGTGACGGCCAGGGAGCGGTTGACCCGGAGAACCTCGCTCATGGCCTCGGGAGCATCGCCCGGCGTATCGGCACGAAGCCCGGAAGAGACCTGCTTCTCCGACTCATAGAGATTTTCCGTGGCCCGATCATGGTTGGCCATCAGAGACTGATCGGTCATCAATCCTGTCACCCGGATCATGGTCATCCTCCGCTATCCGCTGTTGGGAAGGCGGACCAGCGTGTCGAGAAGCCGGTTCACCATTTGGATGAGGTTGGCCGAGGCCTGATAGGCCTTCTCGAAACGGATGATCTTGGCCGATTCGTTGGCGATCGACACCCCGGAGACGGTCAGCCGCTGGGTTTCCAGACTCTGGGAGATCGCGACCTGGGCCTTGTCGTTCAATCGCGCCTGACGCGCCCAGGCCCCGATCTTGGCCACCCCTGAGGCATAGTATTCATAAATCGACGCCGGCTCGTCTTCCCCAGGGAAGCGCAAGTGCTTCTGGGAGAGATAAAAGATCTGGTGGGCGTTGGCATTGTCCCCCTCGTTGTTTCCGGGGGCCACCGGAGAGGCGGCGACGGCCACATCGTCCGATGAGAGGTTGGTGACGTCCAGGTGCAGGGCCGTCCCGGCCACGTGGGTTCCGCCAGAGACCGTGTAGGACTCGGAGCCCTTCTTCGGAGCCATCACCCGGAGGGCATAGCCCCCGGCCGTAACGGTGGCCACACCGTCCTTGACGACCCCGCTGCCGATGAGGACATGATCTTTGGCCGAATAGACCCGGACTCCCGCCGCATCGCTCTCCACAAGAATTCTGGGAAGAACGGCCGAGGCGTCCTCGACATTGGCCACGACCCCGCCGGAACCTTCTCCTGCCGTCCGGACGACCTCCACGGTGGGCTTGAAGAAGTTGACTCCGGTCTGTCCGGAGAGGCCGTATCCTCGGGCATGGATGGAATTGACGCTATTGGCGACCTGGAAGGCCAGAAGGTCGAGATGATGCTGCAGGGATTTGATCTTGTGATCGCGCACATCGATGTAGCCACCCAACACCCCCCCCTTGACCCTGTCGGTGATATCGATCGGGGGTCCCGAATGGGAGGGAGGCGCAAAGGTGATGCGGTAGCGGTCGTGTACGGGGTCGAAGATCGCGGCCATGTGCCCCACCTCCTGCTCGGAAAAGGCCGCCTGACCGCCGATATGGAGGTTCAGGGAGCCGTCCTTGTCATGAAAGAAGTGGGCGTTGGTCAGACGGGAGACTTCGCCGGCAATCCGGGCTCTCTCGTCGAGAAAGGTGTTGGGGTCCTCCCCTCGCCCACGGGCGGCGAGAATCGAATGATTGAGGACCGCAATGCGGGCGATGCGGGCATTGATCTTCGTCACCTGATCCTCGATCTGGTGGCCCAGACGATTGCGGGACTCGGCATAAAGGGCGGTCATCTGGTGGAAATCCTGCCCCAGGTTGTGGCCGTAGGTGATGAGGGTGGAGCGCGCGGCACGGTCGGCCGGATGGTTGGCCACCGTTTCCCAGTGGTTGAAGAAGCGGGAGAGGTCCCGGGAAAGCCCTTCGGATTGGGCATGATAGTAATAGGAGTCGATCTCCCCCAGGGAGATCCGGGAGGATTCCCAGAATCCCAAGGTCGTCTTCTGGCGCGTCGACTGGTTCTCGAGAAAGTGGTTGACGACGCGACGGATGCGGGCGGCATCGACCCCCGCCCCCATCATTCCGGGGTGGCCCATGTCGGGGACGTGCTGTTCGAACATCACACGTTCCCGGGAATATCCCGGCGTGTTCACGTTCGACAGGTTGTGGCCAGCGGTCTTCAGGGCGGCCTCGTTGGCCTCGATCCCTGTCTGACCGATATTCATGACCCCTATGATGCCAGACATCGTCGTCCCTCCGTTAAGGATCGGCGGGGTGTCATCCCCGGGTCGAAACCAGGGCAGGAGAGGTTCGGCGAGCAGGATCGACCGATCCGCTGGCCCCGTAGGTCCCTCCCCCTTCGTTGTCGAGGCTGATCTCCCGAAGGAGCTGGCCCACGATCTGGGAAGATTCTCGGGCGATCGCCAGGTTGACAGCCGTCAACTCGGAAAGATGAAGAAGGGCCCCTCTCAGGGCGGAGCCCTCCTCTTCTCCCACCTGGGCCCGTTCTTCGGGGGATAGCTCTGACAGGAGTTCGCCTAAGGAGCGGCCCAAGGACTCCTTGGATTCCGTGAGGGCATCCAGCCCCTCCCAGTCGCCGGAAACCAGAAGATCCCTCTCACGCTCAAGAACGGGAACAAGCTGGCCGACAACGGCCAGGGCCTCCTCCCGCAGCCGGGAGGGATCGACCATCCGCGCTCTTTCCATGTCCGGACTTCTATCAGAGATGTCCACCAATGCCACCCTTTCCGGACTCTGCCACCGGCAGGTCCGATCTCTTTCCTGGTCTGTTTTCTGCTCCGCTGGCGCCGTGTCTAGGTCGACGATGGAGAGGATCCGCCATGGTCGCGGCCCCACTCGATCATCTTCCGGGCCACTTCGCGCGAAGGAACGCCATAGGTTCCGGATTTGATCCTGGCCTTGATATCGGCGATCCGTTCTTCCCGCACGTCAGGCACTCTCGCGATCTCCTCTCGCAGCTTGGCCACCTGTCTTGCCGGACCGGAAATCTCCAGGACATCGGACTCCACAAGGCGGGTCACCGCCTCCGGACTTTTCGCCCCCGTCGCTCCAGCCGCTTCGGTCTTTTTCTTGCCCGAGACTCCCGCCGGCCGATCAGGCAGGGGGGATGGACTCGAGGATGTGATTTTCGTGTCGCTCATCGACGTACCTCCCTCTGGTGTGGGCACACACCTTCAAGTCTCCTATCGGCAGTTTATCATCAAGACTTTAGCAAGGTTAATCCCACAAATCCATCGGGGTTTCTCCCTTAGGGAATCAGCTTGATCGCCGCCTGGGGGATCTGGTTGGCCTGGGCCAGGACCGCCGTTCCCGACTGCTGGAGGATCCGGTCCCGAACAAATCGCGCAGTCTCTTTGGCAAAGTTTGCATCCTTGATCTGGGACTTCGTGGCCGCGATGTTGACGAGGGCCGTATTCAGATTCCGGATCGTCCAGGTCATTCTCTGCTGGAAGGCACCGAGCGTTCCCTGGATCCGGTTCAGCTCGTCGAGGGCGCCGTCAATGGCCGAAACCGCCGAGAGGGCCATCTGGCCGTTGATGATCGACGTCATCCCCAGGGGCATCACAAGCGTGCTGCCCTGATAGAGGCCAAGAACATCGGTGCTGATGGAGGGAACGGAGATGACGAGTCGGTTTTCTCCTTCGGTTCCCACGTCGATCTGGAAGGTCAGACCACCCTCGAGACTTCCGTCGAGAACCTTGCGGCCATTGAAGTTGGCCACCTTGGCGATACGGTTGATCTCGCTCTGGAGGTTCTGGTATTCGTTCTGCAGGGTCGACAGATCGGTGTCGTTGTAAGTTCCATTGGCCGCCTGGATGGCCAGGGCCCTCATCTTGATGAGGATCTCGTTGTCGGTGAGGAGACCGCCGCCGATGGTCTGGATCAGGTTCGCCCCGTCATTGGCATTCCTGACCGCCTGCTGAACCGACTTCATGTAGGCGGTCATGACCTGGCCGATGGAATAGCCGGCGGGATCGTCGGCGGGCGTGTTCACCCGGTAGCCGGACGAGAGCCGGTTGATCGTCTGGTTGATGCGGTTCTGGGTTTCGTTCAGGTTGTACTGGGCTCCAAGAGACGCCGCATTGGTGTTGATGACCATACCACTCATGATTCACCTCCTCATACTGTGACCGACACAATGGCCGGCCGGACAGGGGAGCCTCCCGGCTCCTTCGGCATCGCGAGGCCCTTGCGGGCATCCTCGACAATCTGACGGGCCAGACCGAACCCGCCTGCTGCAACCAGTTCCTTCGAGAGCTCCTTCTGATAGAGCTCCTGAGCGAGAGAGAGCCCGGCGGATCGCCCCTCCTCACGCGAGACGGGAATCGTCTTCCACATCTCCCGAACCATTCCCTCGACCACCATGGACTCGAATCTCCGGGCCGCCTTGTCGAGGGGTCCTTCCGGGCCCTTCTGCGGGGAGAATGGCTCCCGGCGATTGAGCGATGTTCTGGCAAGCTCGATCTCCTTCATCCCAACCTCCTAGCCCACTACCCGAATTTCGGCTTCCAGGGCCCCCGAGGCCTTGAGGGCCTCGAGGATGGCGATCATGTCTTCCGTCCGGGTCCCCAGTGCCGACAGGGCCGAGACCAGAGACCTGAGCGTCACGCTCCGGGCCAGATAGGTCAGGGGAACGCTTCTGTCCTTGGCCGGGGGAACCACCCTCTTCCCCTTGACCACCACCGAGAGGTCGCGATGGCTCACCGCACACTCCGAGACCCTGACTCCCCTCCCG
This sequence comes from Nitrospirota bacterium, assembly GCA_021828375.1. Taxonomy (GTDB): domain Bacteria; phylum Nitrospirota; class Leptospirillia; order Leptospirillales; family Leptospirillaceae; genus UBA4572. Next base: position 4,752 of record JAKARS010000013.1, on the reverse strand, counting down.
ATGACGATCGTTCCCGTCTGCTCATTGATCACGACGAGCGGAATCCTGTCAGGGGTCACCCGGAGATTCAGGATTCGGGCCATATAGCCCACCACATTCCCCCGGGCCTCGTCCGGAATGCTCACCTGGACGCTCCGACCATCCTCAGCCACGGCCGGACGTCCTCCGGTGGCGGCATTGATGGCCCGGGCAATCCGGGCTGCGGTCGTGAAGTTTGCCCGATCAAGGCTGATCCAGAGATGGTGTCGACCGTTGAAGGCCACAGGGACTCCCTTGACGACGAGCCCGCCCTGGTCGACCATGCCGCTTGTTCTTCGGCCTTCCGGGGGGTCCGCCTTCTGGACCCGTTCCCCGATGCGCCCTGGCGCACTGGCATCCACCGGGCCCTGGGCCGTGGCGTACACCTCTCCGTTAGGGGCCCGCAGGGAGGTCAGAAGAAGGGTCCCCCCCACCAGCGAGGTTGCATCCCCCACGGAGGCGACCCGAACGGTGAAGCGCCCCCCCTTTCTCATAAAAGGGGACAGTCGAGCCGTCACCATCACCGCCGCCACATTGTGCCCCCGGATCCCCGCCTCCAGATCCCTGGCATTCACTCCAAGCCGGGAGATCGCCGAGACAAGGGAGCGACGGGTAAAAGGGCTCTGCTTCGTGTCGCCCGTTCCGGGAAGGCCGACCACCAGGCCGTATCCCACAAGAGGGTTGTCTGTCATTCCCTGAACCCGAGCCAGATCACCGATCCTCTCGGCCGCCGCATCATGAGAAGCAATTAACATGCCAACGCCAACGAGCGCTGAAACAATGCCTACGGCAAAGACCTTCATGGCGTGGTTCCTTTTCCAGGTTGGGCAAGCGCCGATTTGGCAATCTTCTTGGCCGCTCCGGCCGCCGCCTTGCCCAGGGTGGGCGGAGCGGAAAAGTTCTTCTTCGGCCCCCCGCCGGACTCGGCGTCGGAGCGGAAGCGAAGCATGGAGATCTCCGAGACCGGAACTTCGTTGGAGCTTTCAATCGACGTTCGGGAGACCCGACCCACCAGAACGATCCGCCGCAGCGAGGATCCATCCCGAATGGTCCTCTGGGCGGACACGAGAAGTCGGCCCGAGGACTCGATCCGGATCACCTCTCCCGCCAGCCGGGTCGTCCGACTCTGGGGAACACCGGGATACCCGTTCTTCGGCCCGAAGCGAACCACGATGGGATCTCCGACCCGAGAGGCCACATCATCGCTGGCCAGATCTCCCAGAGCCCCCGGCGCGTAGAGCGATCCATCGAAAAACTTTTCTCTCTGCAACGGCGGAAGGGGATGGGGCGCACTGTCGGAGAAGCGGACATGGCTCACCGGAGCCTTCTGAATCATGCAACCGCCCAGGAGAAGGGCCGTCAGAATGCCCAGAAAAACCTTCCCCGGGCGGCCTTGAGGCCGATAATGGGAGCTCACGAGCGGCCTCCCCCCAACACAACCATCACCGCATCACGGCCCGTCACCTGTCCCGACATGCTGACTCCCGATTCAGGATTGACCACCGGGACCGCATCACCTACGCCTCCATCGCTCTGGGCAATCCCGGAGAAGCGAATGAGAAAGCCGTCGCCCCGAGCCGTCACATGGACGCTATCTCCCGCCTTGACCAAGGTTTCCGAGCCCTGCACCTCATTTTTCGACTCGAATTCCTGTCCAGGCGAGGCCGCTTGTTTCATGGCTCCCGAATCCTCCCCCACCCTCACCTTGAGATAAAAGGACTCCCGGGCCACACCATCGGTCACAAGATCCAGAAGATAGAGATAGTGCCCCGATCCCTCGTCGGCCTCCCGGGTCAGGACCGCCGAGAGACGCCCCCCCTGGGGCCCCTTGAGTGTTCCGGGAAGATTGGCGACCCGGATCGAGGAGAGGGGAGAAAGCCCCAGGTCCTGGCGAATGCGCGCCAGGATCGCCTCGCGGCTGAAGACAATCTCCCCCGAGGAATTTTTTGCATAAAGGGGCAATGCCCCCGCCCGGACATCGAAGCGATCGCCCCCCGGCATCGAGGAAAAGAGCAGCACCACGGCCACCCCGGAGAGAATCCCAAGCACAAGACCACCACGTTTCATGACATCCTCCTAGAGAGTCGCGGTATAGCCCAGCATGCGGTTCACCGTCCTGATGCTCGATGCATCCATCTGGTAGGCCCGCTGGCCGATGACCATGTTCACCAGCTCCTCCGCGACATTGACGTTCGAGGCCTCGAGAAAGCCTGACTGGAGGCGCCCGGCGCCATTGACTCCGGGGTTCGACAGGGTGGGTCTGCCCGAGGCGGACGTCTCCATAAAGAGGTTGTTCCCCCGGGAGGAGAGTCCCGAAGGATTGATGAACTGGGCCAGGACAAGCTGTCCTAACTTCACCGGGGCGCTCTGGCCCGCCACGGTGGCGGTCACCTCGCCATCCGGGGCCACATGAATCGACTTGGCGGTCTTGGGAACCACGATCTGGGGATCGGTTGTCAGCCCTTCCGGCGTCACAATCCGGCCATGGCTGTCGATATTGAAGGTTCCGTCACGGGTATAGGCCTGCCGCCCGTCGGGCAGCTTCACGGTAAAAAATCCGTTTCCCTGGATCGCGACATCGAGCGGATTGTTTGTTGTCCGGAGAGATCCCTGGAGAAAGACCTTCTGGACCGATGCCAGCCGACTTCCCATGCCCACCTGAAGCCCCGTGGGAACCTGATTCCCTTCGAGAGAGGAGGCCTCTCCCGGCGGAACCATCGTCTGGTACATCAGATCCTGAAAATTCGCCCGCTGCCGCTTGTATCCCGTGGTATTGACGTTCGCGAGATTATTGGTGATGACGTCGAGATTGGCCTGCTGCGATTCCATACCGGATGCCGCATTCCAGAGTGACCGAAACATAGATCCTCCCTTAGAGTCAGTGATTCAGGCGATCACCGTCATGTCGTTGACGGTCCGGTTCGTCAGATCATTCAATGTGTGCAGGGCCTGGAGATCGGTCTGATAGGTCCGCATTCCCTGGATCATCCGGACCATCTCCGACGTTCCCTTCACATTGGATCCCTCCACCCCTCCGTTTTTGACGACGGCCTCTCCTTTGGCGAGACCGTCGGGCGAAAAGAAAAGGCCGTCTCCCACCTTGGTCAGGTGCTCCACCGGACCGGCCGGAGCGCTGATGGCGAGCTGACCCACCATTTTCTCTCCCGAAAAGATCTTCCCTGCCGAATCGATGCGGATCGGGTCAACCCCTGAGGGGAGATGGATCTCCTTCCCGTCGACTCCGAGCAGAGGATGTCCCTCATGAGTCGTCAACCGTCCCTGACTGTCGACAGTGAGGTGGCCATTTCTCGTCAGAAGGGTCCCTCCCGGAGTCCGAACCGTGAGGAATCCCTTCCCTGACAGGGCCACATCCAAGGGGTTGCCGGTACTCTGGAACTCCCCTTCCTCATAGCGCACATAGATTCGATCGACCCCCGAATGGGGGATATCGGAGCCCGCCATCCCCCAAGGGGTCGGGAAGGTCCCATAAGGGGTCAGATTGAACCCCGGGCGGTCGGGAGGCGTGCGATGAAGATACTCCCGGTGAGGCAGATAGGACCGGAACATCACACGGTCCTTCCGAAACCCGGGGGTATTCACATTCGCCAGATTGCTCGACAGAACATCCATCATCTGTTCCTGGCCCTGGGCACCCGACACGAGAGCAAATTCGGCTCGTCTCATGACACATCCTCCTTGTCACACCCTTAAGCAATATGCATGCCATGATGTTGTTTTTCTTTTATTTAAGATATTTTAATTATCGCGATAGACCAAGTCGGAACTTTCTTCCCTCAAAAGAGGGAAAAAAATTCCCTCCTCAGAAATTCCCTACAGACACCGAAGGTTGGAAGTAGAAAAAGGAAGACCGGTCAAAGGCGGTCGGGGAGCGGGATCCTGACCGGGAGGGAATGAATGTCAAGGTCGGCCATGCTCCGAAAGGAGGAACGGAAGAGAAAAAGGGAAAGAGAAGGAAACCCTTCAGAAGCCGAGACGGCGGGCCGCCTCGGCAGGATCAATGCCGTCCGCCCAAAGCCGTTCAAAGAGACGCTCAAAGGTCCACTCTCCCGAGGAGACGTGAACGGGCGGAAGAAGACTGTCGAAAGATTCCAAAGAGATTTCGGGGTCGAGAAGTCGAGACATTTCTGAGGGAGAAAGAAGAATCTCCCGAAGAGGTACGGCCTCTCCCGCAAGGCTTCTGGCAAGCCGCTCCGGATCGGTGAGGGACTTCTCCTGAAGCATGAGGAGAATTCTGACATCCTCCCGGGAGAGAACCAGGAGTTGGCCGGAAAAGAGCCCCGGTCCGGTGCGGACCAGTGTCATTGCTGACGGAAGAGCTCCCAGTGTCCCAAGAACCGGACGGACGAGACCCGAGGTTTCCTCATTGAGGGTCCAACGGTGAAGTCCCGGACGGAGACCTCCCTTTTCCCTGTCAAGACCCACCACAGAAAGCACCTTCTCTTGTCGTGGGGGGGAGAGGCGCGAGGGAAGCCCCCGGACCCACTCGCGGAGATTGGACGAGGCAGTGATCCCCGATCGTTGGGCAAGCTCGCGGGTTGAGAGAGAGAGGAGACGGCGAAGACTGTCGACAAGCACTTGAAGGGAAAGGGTTTCCATGGAATAGAGTCTAGCAGAAGGAGCGCCGGGAAAAAAGACGAGGACGTTCACCGTTTCCCACGACTCTAAGGAAAACACCCCCTCCCCCACATGTCAGAACATTGGCACCGCGCCTAG